>NZ_JBMAWR010000002.1:0-550987 GCF_048586865.1 Pseudomonas bharatica
GGTATCGCATGCTCCGCAGAACCTTGTGGGAGCCGGCGTTGCCGGCGATAGGGCCCTCAAGCTCGACCATCAATCGTGTCCATGCGCCTTCTGCTTCAACCGCTCCGTATCCACCTGCACGAACACTGAGTCCGCCGTCACCGTCAGTACATCCCCCGCCCACACCTCGCAGATCACCCGGGTCTTGCGTCCCGGCTCGCCTTCGACCCGGGCCTTCAAGGTCAGCTCCACGCCCATCGGCGTCGGCTTCAGGTAGGTCAGCCCCAGGTGCCCGGTGACGCAGTCGATGCGCGGCAACGACCCCGGCTCACGCCCTTGGGCGCGGTAGTTATACGCCATCGCCGTCCAGTTCGAGTGGCAGTCCACCAGCATGGCCAGCAGCCCGCCATAGACCAGGCCGGGCCAGCCGCAGAAGGTGCTGTCGGGAGAATGGGTGCAGACCACATGGACGCCATCATCGGCCCAATGGCTTTTCAGATGCAGGCCGCTCGGGTGGGCCGAGCCGCAGCCATAGCAGACGCCGTCCGGCGCTGCCAGGTCCTGGAGGGAGGGTGCTGGGTTGTTCATTTGTTTCCAGATTTGTTTTTGTTGGAAAGTTCAGATGTTAACGCTGCAAACGCCGATGCGTCATTAAGTCTCATATGGCTACCCGCCATGCCAGGAAGGAGTAAGCTAGGCGCCCAGCAAGGCCCCACATCAGAACAAGGACTGCTGCGATGATTGCTCAAGATGCCAGCTGGCATTATGCCGATGACGGTTCCCCACGCCACGCCCCCTACACCGGGCTGTTCCTGGCCTGGAGCGCCAACCGCGACCTGCTCAGCCGCGACTTCAAGGCCGACTACGACGCCGAGATCCAGGCCCTCGCCGAACGCCTGCTGACCCCCGCCCGCTTCTTCCAGTTGTGCTGCGACAGCCTGCTGGTGGACGAAGACCTCAACCGCCAGGGCAATGCCTTCGCTGCCCACTACCTTGGCCGCAAGGCCCCGTCCCTGCCCGACGACCTGACCCAGTTGCTCGGCATCGTCGGCATCGACGAGCCCGGTGCCAGTTGGGAACACTACGACCTGCTCGCGCCGCGCCTCGACCAACGGTTCGCCCAATGGCAGGCCGACCAGTGAACCTGACGCGATAAAAACTGTCTTCTCGCGGTGGCTTGTCGCGGCACTCCCTGACTGACAAGCCCCGGGGACGTCCATCGGTTATCCCCTTTTTTCGTTGCGCTGGCGGCAGGCATGCCGGTCGGCGGTTTTCATTTTTTCTTCTCGGGGAAGATAACCATGCGCCTGCTTCGCCCTCTCCGCGCACGCTCCGCCGTGCTTCCCGCAGTGTTCGCCGGCCTGCTGCTTAACACCCTCGCCCATGCCGAAGAACCTGCCAGCGACGACCGCTGGGTCAGCGACAGCCTCAGCACCTACGTACGCAGCGGCCCCACCGACGGCCACCGGCTGGTCGGCACTCTCAAGTCCGGGCAGAAGGTCAAGCTGCTCGGCAGCCAGGGCAACTACAGCCAGGTCCGTGGCGAGTCCGGCGATACCGTGTGGATTGCCAGCAGCGATCTGCAAAGCGTGCCAGGCCAGGCCGAGCGCCTGCCGCAACTGACCGAGCGGGTCGCCCAGCTCGAGCAGGAACTGAAAATCATCGATGACAGCTGGAAGAACCGCGTCCAGGGCATGCAGGAAACCATGGACTCGCGCAAGCAACTGGTGGACGAGCTCCAGGCACGCAACCAGTCCCTCAGCGAGGAGCTCACCCAGGCCCAGTCGCAGCTGCGTGATACCCAGGCCCGTCTTGGCGACGAGAACAAGCAGGTGATGATGCGCTATATGGTCTACGGCGGCGGCATCGCCGGGGCGGGCCTGCTCGCCGGGCTGATCCTCCCGGCGCTGACCCGCAGCCGCAAGCGCAACAGCGGCTGGGCTTAATCCTCTTTCGTCAAGGCATAGGGCCCGCTGGCCAGCTGTTCACGCAGGAACGCCACGCAGGCCCGTACCTTGGCCGAGCTGGACGAGCGTACCGCCGTCACCGCCCAGATATCGGCCGGCTGGTACCAGGCCGGCAGCACCTGGACCAGCGCGCCACTCTCCAGGCTGCCGGCGATATCCCAGCGCGAGGCCATGATGATGCCGTGCCCGTCGTGGGCCCACTGGCGCACGATATCGCTGTGATTGGACGCCAT
The DNA here is from genome assembly GCF_048586865.1 of Pseudomonas bharatica. Taxonomy (NCBI): domain Bacteria; kingdom Pseudomonadati; phylum Pseudomonadota; class Gammaproteobacteria; order Pseudomonadales; family Pseudomonadaceae; genus Pseudomonas; species Pseudomonas bharatica. The sequence continues at coordinate 2,180 of NZ_JBMAWR010000002.1, forward strand.
GGGCCCGGTGACCTTGACCGTTTCCGCGCCGTTGGGGCCGACCAGGCGCCACACCCCGAAACGGTCGTCGCGGCTGCGAAACAGCAGGCAGTCGTGCTGGGCCAGGTCCGCCGCCACCTTGGGCATCCCGCGCTGCTCCAGATACTCCGGGGCCGCCGCCAGCACCCGGGTGCTTTCGGCGATGCGGTGGGCAATCAGGTGCTTTTCCTGAACCTCGCCGACGCGAATATCGATGTCGAAATTGTCGGCGATCAGGTCGACCCGGCGGTCCAGCAGTTCGACCCACACCTCCAGCGCCGGATACTGGCGGCGCAGTAGCGAGAGAATCGGCGCAATGTGTTCCCGGCCCAGGCGCAGGCTGGTGCACAGCCGCAATGTCCCCTGCGGCTCGCGCTGGCCGCCGGACAGCGCATCCACCATCGCCCCCACGTCTTCGAGGATCTTCTGCGCCCAGACGAAGGCGGCCTCGCCATCGCTGGTGATGTTCACCCGCCGCGTGGTGCGGTTGAACAGCTTGACCCCGAGCTGTTCCTCGAGCGTGGCGATGCGCTTGCTCACATGCGCCGGCGACAGGCCGGTCTCGCTGGCGGCGGCGATGAAGCTCGAGCGCCGGGCCACTTCGCAGAACAGCTGAAGGTCACGCAGCAAGGGTTCATTATTCGCTGTGAGCACATTCTGATTCTTCATTGCGCCCGATTATCTCCTGGGACTTTTTATTTAGGCTCTCACATAACCTGCCTTGCCTTGAAGCAGGATTTAAAAAGAACAAGAGAGACCCATGAAGAAGATCCGCATTGCCGTGGCCGGCGCCGGGCTGATCGGCCGCCGCCATATCGAACTGATCCAGGCCAGCAGCGAGTGCGAACTGGCCGCCATCGTCGATCCGCTGCCGGCTACCGCCGCCTATGCCGAATGTCTCGGCGTGCCGCTGTTCGCCGATCTCGACAGCCTGCTCGCCAGCGAACGACCCGATGGCGTGATTCTCGCCACGCCCAACCAGCTGCATGTCGAAGGCGCCCTCGCCTGCGTCGCCCGTGGCGTGCCGGCGCTGATCGAGAAACCGGTCGCCCACACCCTGGACGAAGGCAAGCGCCTGCTGGCCATTGCCGAACAGGCCGGGGCCAGGTTGCTGGTCGGCCATCACCGTGCCCATAGCGCGATCCTGGAAAAGGCCCGGGAGGTGATCGCCGAGGGCGTGCTGGGCAACCTGGTGGCGGTGATGGGCAGCGCGCTGTTCTACAAGCCCGACGACTACTTCGACGCCGCCCCCTGGCGCCGCGAGGCCGGTGGCGGACCGGTGCTGATCAACATGATCCATGAAATCGGCAACCTGCGTTCGCTGTGCGGCGAGATCGTCGCGGTACAGGCCCAGGCGTCCAGCGCCACCCGTGGTTTCGCCGTGGAGGACACGGTGTCCATCAGCCTGCGCTTCGCCAGTGGCGCGCTGGGCACCTTCATGCTTTCCGATACCGCCGCCTGTTCCCGCAGTTGGGAGCAGACCGCGCGGGAAAACCATGACTACCCGAGTTATGCCGACGAAGACTGCTACGTGCTGGCCGGCACCCAGGGTTCGCTGTCGATCCCGACCATGCGCCTGAAGTATTACGCTAAACGCGAGGATCGCTCGTGGTGGAAGCCGTTCGAGACGGCGGTGGCGCAGTTGCAGGAAGCCGATCCGCTAGCGCGTCAACTGGCGCATTTCTGCCAGGTGATCCGCGGTGAGGCCGAGCCGCTGGTAAGTGTGCGCGACGGCCTGCGCAACCTGCAGATCGTCGATGCGATCAGCGAGGCGGCGCGGACCGGGCAGATCGTTTCGACCGAACAGTTGTAGAGACCTTTCGGGCCTCATCGCTGGCAAGCCAGCTCCCACAGGGTCTGGACCTGTGGGAGCTGGCTTGCCAGCGATGAGGCCCCCAAGAACACCATAAAAACAACAAGAGTGAACACCATGGCCACACACGACAACAACCGGCAGACCCGCAAGGCTACCGCCAGCGGCTGGGTCGGTTCCGCCCTCGAATACTACGATTTCTTCATCTACGCCCAGGCCGCTGCGCTGATCTTCCCGCAGATCTTCTTCCCCGCCGGCGACCCGAAACTGGCGATCATCGCCTCCCTGGCCACCTACGGCGTCGGCTACCTGGCCCGCCCGGTCGGCGCCTTCGTGCTCGGCCACTGGGGCGACACCCGCGGGCGCAAGAACGTGCTGCTGCTGTGCATGTTCCTGATGGGCATCGCCACCTTCGCCGTCGGCCTGCTGCCAACCTTCAACCAGATCGGCTACTGGGCCCCGGCCCTGCTGGTGGTGCTGCGCCTGATCCAGGGCTTCGCCGTGGCCGGCGAAATCGCCGGGGCCAGCTCGATGATCCTCGAACACGCGCCACCGGGACGCCGCGGCTTCTTCGCCAGCTTCACCCTGCAAGGCGTGCAGGCCGGCCAGGTGCTGGCGGCAGCGATCTTCCTGCCCCTGGCCTACTTCATGCCGGAAGACGCCTTCAACAGTTGGGGCTGGCGCATTCCCTTCCTGCTCAGCGCCGTGGTACTGATCGCCGCCTTCATCATCCGTCGCGAGGTCAAGGAACCGGAGGCCTTCGTGCACAAGGTCGAAAAGGTCGCCCGCACCCGCTCGCCGATCGGCGAAGCCTTCAAGTACAGCTGGCACGGCATGCTGGTGGTATTCGGCGTGTCGCTGATGAACGTGATCCCGGTGGTCACCACCATCTTCGGCGCCGCGTACGCGGTACAACCGGCCTATGGCATCGGTTTCGACAAGAGCGTGTACCTGTGGATCCCGGTGGTGGGCAACATCGTCGCGGTGCTGGTCATCCCCTTCGTCGGCAACCTGTCCGACCTTATCGGCCGGCGCCCGCTGGTCATCGGCGCGGCGATCGGCTGCGGCCTGATGTCGTTCCTCTACCTGTACGCCATCAGCATCCATAGCGTACCGTTGGCCTTCGCCGCCTCGCTGCTGATGTGGGGCACGATCTACCAGGGCTACAACGCGATCTTCCCGAGCTTCTTCCCCGAGCAGTTCCAGACCCACTACCGGGTCTCGGCGATGGCCGTGTCCCAGAACATCGGCTACATGATCACCGCCCTGCTGCCGGCGCTGTTCACCGCCGTGGCCCCGCCGGGTTCGGACAACGTGCCACTGCTGATCGGCGCGATCACCTGCGTGGTCACCGCCATTTCGGCGATCGCCGCCTGGAGCGCCCCGGAAACCTACCGCACCCCGCTGGACCAGCTCGGCAAGCCCGACGCCGTGGCCCTCGACAAGACCACCTACGACGCGCAACGGGCCCAGTCCCTGCGCAGCAACGCCTGACCAAGGAACCTTTTGCCCATGAAAACCGTACTCGTCCTCAACGGCCCCAACCTCAACATGCTCGGCCTGCGCCAGCCCGAAGTGTATGGCCGCGAGACCCTCGCCGATGTCGAAGCCCTGTGCCGCGCCGCCGGTGCCCGGCACGACCTGGCCATCGAATTCCAGCAGACCAACCATGAAGGCCAGATGATCGACTGGATCCACCAGGCCCGTGGCCGGGTCGACGGCATCGTCATCAACCCGGGTGCCTGGACCCACACCTCGGTGGCCATCCACGATGCCCTGATCGCCGCCGAAGTGCCGGTGATCGAGGTGCATATCTCCAACGTGCATCGCCGCGAAGCCTTCCGCCATCACTCCTATGTATCGCTGGTGGCGCAATCGGTGCTGGCCGGTTTCGGCACCCACGGCTATGTGCTGGCGGTCGATCACTTCGCCCGGCAACTGCGGGGAGCCTAATGTGAAAACCCTCGCCGATCCGCACGGGCGCGTGCGCCTGGGCTTCGTCGGCGGTGGTCTGGAGTCGTCCATCGGCTCTTGACACACTTCGTACTTGAGCTGCTTTCCGGTGCTTGGAAGTTCAGACATTTCAAGCGGCTGCTTGGGAGTTTTCCTATATATCGGCTACTGAATGACATGCAGGATCGCCTGGAAATTCTTTCCATGGCGATTCCGCATGTCCGCCCAATCCGATCTGCGCTTCACCTTCTCCGCCGGCCCCGATGAGTTCGAGGTCGTCGAGTTCCGCCTGACCGAAGGCCTTTCCGAGACCTTCTACCTCATTGCCTCTGAACGCTAAGCCGAACATCGGGCTAGAGCCATGGTTGCTCATGGTCCGAATTGGTCGGCCAATCTTTTGCGCCCCAAGTACTGCCCACCCTGTATCGAAAAGTCCCACAGAAGAGAGCTCCCATGTCGAAACCCACCCGTTCCCTCAGCGAGCTACTCGCTATCAGTCGTCGGGCCTCGAATGAAACGCTAAGCGATGAGCTCCCCAGCCCGTGCGTCAGTTGCAAGCGCACGTTCACCATTCTTCCGTTGCGTTATGGCGTGGTCTCCGGATTGGAGCAGGTCGCCGTCGAGCAGCTGGCTCCAGCACTTCCCGCTCACCTGGGTCGGCGCCTGGTAACTCCCCTCAGTCACAGTCGCTATGCCGTGCGCAGTATTCGTGAAGGCTACGTCTATGTATTCGTCAAGCGCATAGGCCGGAACTACGTCTGCGAAGGTACTTACCGCGCACATGACACTGGCCTTCTGCAACCCGTTTTGACGTACGAACCCGGAACACCGGTCGGCGGTATTTCTGCGTTGGGAACTTGGACCCTGACCGTGGGGGACCCAGAAGACGTGGATGAAGCACGCCTGCTGTTCACGCCGGACCCGCTCAGCCCCGACATGCTGGAGCGCTATTTGAAAACCAGCCGCTACCGTGATCGCCTGCAGAGGTTTGACCTTCGGATATTGGCCAACAGCTGTGGCGTTTTCGACGACGTCATCACGCCTTCGCTGGTGGATAGCACCGTTGCGGAGTTTCTGGCCTCCAACAATGCTGCTTCCCGGGCCCTGTTGGAAAAACAGGCATTTCCTCCTTTCCGTAGCGCACTCGCCCCAGGCGAGCTGCCCAGGGACATGGACTCTATCTACCGCAATGCCCTCGAAAAGTTGATGGATGGAAGAGGTGTTGCCGTAGTTCTCGATGATCCCATTGGCATCGTTCAGGAACTGAACGCGTGGCGCAATGACGCCATCGAAATGAACTTGCCCTGGCTCAAAGCAGTAGATGCGGATGGCATCAGCAATGAGCGCAAGTACATGGTGGCCGAGGCTTTGGATGACGTTAAAACCGCCATGCAGTTGGGGTACGTCCAGAATGCTGTCGAAGCGGCAGAGCGCAAGATCAGGGACGAAAAGAGGTACGAAATGATGAACGCGACCCGCTTCGGTACTCGCTTTGGCGGGCCAGCCGAAAGGGGGGACCACCATGATCCTGAACTCGTGACGCACCAGGCCGAGCTGGAGAAGTTCAGGGTCTTCGACAAGTACGAAGCCATGCTCGACTGGAAGGCCAAGGACGACATCCAGGTCGAATTCGCGAGGCGCGATCTTCGCGCTCAGCAAGAAATGGGCAAGCGCGAAGCAGACCACCTTGCCTGGCTGGACAGCGAGATGCTGGAACAGGCTCTGGATCTCTATGATCGCCAACAACCCATCTGGGGACACGCGTTCTCGAGTCAGATGACCCTTTGCCTGATCGGCATGAACGGCTGCAGCAGTGGTTCGGCAAAGCTGGGTTCCTGGTGGAGGGACACCAACATTGCCAAGCGAAATCTGGCCTGGCGGGCCTTGACTCGTAACCAGGTCGAAATCGAAGAGAGAGTGAAGGAGGCGTTTGCCACGGCGAAGGTCGAAGCCAGCGAACTGACCGTCGACAACCTCGGTGCTGAACTAGGAAATGCCAGTGGCTGGTTCCAGAAGGTCGTCGATCTAATGATCAAGGCGGACGCGGTGACACAGCTGGCAGTGGACGTTGGTAGCCATCGCTGGTTCGATCCGCAGCGGCTCGCCATGTCGCTGACGCCTTTTGCCTTCCTTCATCAGCACCTGCTGTCCCTCCTGCCGGCCAACGCACTGGACCGTCGTCTGTTGGGCCCAATGCTGGCCTTCGTTCATGCCGGGCTGGGCGAGGTGACGACCCGTTTGCGGATGAGTGAATTAGCGGCTGCTGGCCAGGTGGCCAATGTCAATCGGGTGGCAGGTCAGGTGAACTCCCAAATCAACCGGGTGCGTGACTCCATCATGCGCGAGTTTCAGAACGGAGCGGGTGGAGACTTTCGCCGCCTGAGGGGCGGCCTTCTGCTGGCAATCATCGAAGGCGTGATTCTCGGCGTCAAAGCTTCGAACAGGGAAGGAGGGGAAAAGGAGTATCTGGAATATCAGGCGGCATTTCTGATTACTTCGGCAGCCGGGATCGAACTGGCTGCGCTCGGTGTACAGTCGGTTGCTGACCGGTTTGGATCTAGGGGAGTTGTGGCGCGGGGAACTGCTGTTGCGCTGGGCGGGTTGCGGTTGGTGGGAGGGAGCTTGGCAACCGTGGGTGGGGGCATGCTTGCTTATGTTGATTTCATCGACGGAAAGAAATCATTTGAAAATGACTTCCGGGTATTGGGTGGTGCTTACTTTTTAAGAAGTGCCTTGTCGCTGGGCGTATCAGTTCTTGGTGGATTGGTGTCAATTTCTTATACCGCCCCTTTGTTGCGTTTGATATTTGGGCAGAAAAGTCAATTGCAAATGATCTCGGCAGTAGAAGGACTCGCCGGGGCCGGACTCAGGGGCATTATGCTACGTTTAATAGGCATTGGTAGCTTAGTTACCCTAGGCATCAGCCTGGCAATTATCTACCTCTCACCAGATGATATGGAGCAGTGGTGCTGGCACAGCTGCCTCAAGGAGCGGACATCGGACGGTTTTTTTAAACCCTTCCAAGACCAAGAAACAGAACTGCAAAAACTGTATGAAGCGCTGGAGGCGGTGGTCTGAATGTATTGGATAGAATGGATGCTCTGGTATATCCAGACCTCACCACGTGAAATCGAGCAGTGGCAAGAAAAACTGAAGAAGATTCTCGCTGCCAAAAAAATAGATAAAAACAAAGGTAGGACTTCCGAAACCCTAGGCCGAGTTAGTGAAACCCCGACTGCAGAAGGATCAATATATGAATTCAATGAAAAATATATTGAGCTTCAGGCAGGAGAGTCACAAGAGCGTCGCGGACTAATTACATATATCTCGATTGCGATTATTTGCTGTGGCTACAAGGCTGCGAGCATAGCGCCAATGCTAAATATGGTCTGGTTCACTGGCACTCATCATTCTTTAACCATTCCTGCAAGTGGGGGTTACTATGCTTCAGCGGTTTTTGTTGCCCTTCTGACAGCTTTGCTATTTTATTTTTTAGTTAGGTATGTAGGTTTTTTCATACGCCTGGAAAATTTTTCTCAACGCCGCATGCTGATTCGCTTCAACCGAATTACGCGCCAAGTCTATTTGCATCGACCAAAATTCGCTGGAGGGGTTACCGTTTTCAACTGGGAGCAGATATCTGCCGAGGCTGTCGTAGGTGAGGAAGAATCGGCCAACATTGGCCGAAAGCTCATTCTGAGTTGGGGACCTTCAATGCCCGACCTTCCCCACCTTCATGTAGTGTTTGTAGGTAAGCGCGCCGACGGTACCAGCGATATCACCAATCTGTGGGAATTCATTCGTCGTTACATGGAGGAAGGCCCACAGTTAGTACCTGCACCCAAGAAGCTTCTGGGCAAGGCTCCATGGCCTTGGCTGTCGGTAATGGCGTCCTTGAGCTTTTTCAGGCCGTTGTGGCGTACAGGCCTTCGTTGGCAGGTCGCCTGCATTGTGGCGCTTGCTTCTCCCGCATTGGCATTACATGCCCTAGGTCACTGGATATCACTGCTGCTGTGCTGGGAGCCCCGTTGGCCGCGCATCATTCGTGAAGCTGGCTTACCTGAAAAGCCTGTTCCACCGCTCTCGACGGCCGCGGACTGGCCACCATTGCCCGAGGCAAAGCTGAACATAAAAAAGCCGCGTGCACGAAAGACATTGAAATCTGATGCACAGCTCTCGGAGCAACAATCTGTTCCTGAATCCGCTTCCAGCGTCCACTCGAGCACTGATAGCAAGGTAAAAAACTGAATGTATTGGATCGAATGGATGCTCTGGTATATCCAGACCTCATATCGCGAAAGTGAAAACTGGCAAAAGAAACTGGAAAAGATTCTGGCGTCTGACCGTTTACAAAAAAGCAAAAAATCCATAACTCAGAGTAAAGCAAGCGAAACCCCAAGCGCCGACGGTTCGATATATGAATTCAATGACTGCTATATTGAGTTGAGTGCCGGGGAGTCACAGGAGCGGCGCGGTGTTATTACATATTCAACATTGGCCATTGCATATTTTCTTTTCAGCTTCGCCAGTTTCACCTTGACGTTTAATGAGGTTTGGATCACTGGGGCGTACTACTCCACGAAAAGACCCGCCAATATAGGTGATTATATTACCGGACTGCTTCTAATCACATTCGTTTCCTGCCTGTTCTGGGTGGTGCTTCGTTATGCAAGAATTCTTATAAGGCTCGAGAATTTCGTTCAACGCCGCATGCTGATCCGCTTCAACAGGATGACGCGCCAAGTCTATCTTCACCGGCCTAGATTCGCTGGCGGCATTACAATTTTCGACTGGGATCAGGTATCTGCCGAAGCCGTCATAGGTGAGGAGGAATACGCCAACATCGGTCGAAAACTCATTTTGAGTTGGGGGCCTACCATGCCCGAGCTTCCTCACCTACATGTAGTCTTCGTAGGCAAGCGCGCTGACGGTACCAGCGATATCACCAACCTGTGGGAATTCATCCGCCGCTACATGGAAGAAGGCCCCCAATCAGTGCCTGCACCTCGGGAATTGCTAGGTAAGACGCCATGGCCGTGGTTGTCAGTGATGGCATCGCTGAGCTTTTTCAAGCCGCTGTGGCGCGCTAGGTTGCGTTGGCAGGTCGGCTGCATTGTAGCGCTGGCTTCTCCCGCGTTGGCAGTACACGCTTTAGGCCATTGGATATCGCTGTTGCTATGCTGGGAGCCCCGTTGGCCACGCATCATCCGCGAAGCGGGACTGCCTGGAAAGCCTGTCCCGCCGCTCTCGACGGCTGCGGACTGGCCACCACTGCCCAAGGAAATCAACGAGAGAAAACCACTTCGACAAGCAGGCCGGCGATCCAGGTAGATACAACCCTGGACCCGGCGCTGACCGCCAGGTGTCTGTACTGCACTGTGTCAACACCCAGAACAAGCGCAGCTCGCGCCAAGCCCAGCGCGGCTGTAGACTTTGATAGATCCGCTGACGAGGAGCGTAAAGCTGCCTTCCTGGAGCCCATGTCCGCGGTTCCTGAGGAATAACGCGGATATAGGTTTTGCGGCCTCTTCGCCCCCATTCGCGATCAAGCTACCCCCACATCCGTCTCGCTCCGTTCATCTGTCCGGCGATCCGGCAATCCCCCTAGCCTCTGCTACCGTGGAAATACCACTCCACCCCCACGCAGCACAGGTGACCCCTCATGGCGCGCACCACTCCCATCGAGCTGTACCGCAATATCGGCATCGTCGCCCATGTCGATGCCGGCAAGACCACCACCACCGAGCGCATCCTGTTCTACACCGGGGTCAACCACAAGATGGGCGAGGTCCACGACGGCGCCGCGACCATGGACTGGATGGCCCAGGAACAGGAACGCGGCATCACCATCACCTCGGCGGCGACCACGGCCTTCTGGCAGGGCTCGACCAAGCAGTTCGCCGACAAGTACCGCTTCAATATCATCGACACGCCCGGCCACGTGGACTTCACCATCGAAGTGGAACGCTCCCTGCGCGTGCTCGACGGCGCAGTGGTGGTGTTCAGCGGCGCCGATGGCGTCGAGCCGCAGTCCGAAACGGTATGGCGCCAGGCCAACAAGTACCATGTGCCGCGCCTGGCCTACGTGAACAAGATGGACCGTCAGGGCGCCGACTTCCTGCGCGTGGTCAAGCAGATCGACCAGCGCCTCGGCCATCACCCGGTGCCGATCCAGCTGGCCATCGGCGCCGAGGAACACTTCGCCGGGCAGATCGACCTGGTAAAGATGAAGGCCATCTACTGGAACGAGGACGACCAGGGCACCAGCTACCGCGAGGAAGACATCCCCGCCGAACTGCTGGAGCAGGCCCGGGAATGGCGGGCGCATATGATCGAAGCCGCCGCCGAGGCCAACGATGAATTCATGACCCTCTATCTGGACGGCATCGAACTGAGCAACGAGCAGATCAAGGCCGGCCTGCGCCAGCGCACCCTGGCCAACGAGATCGTTCCGGCGATCCTCGGCTCGTCGTTCAAGAACAAGGGCGTGCCGCTGATGCTCGATGCCGTGATCGACTACCTCCCCGCCCCCTCGGAAATCCCTGCGATCAACGGCACCGACCCGGACCACGAGGACCGGCACCTGGAGCGCCACGCCGACGACAATGAGCCGTTCTCGGCCCTGGCCTTCAAGATCGCCACCGATCCCTTTGTCGGGACCCTAACTTTCGCCCGGGTCTATTCCGGCGTGCTCAGTTCCGGCGATGCCGTGCTCAATTCGGTCAAGGGCAAGAAGGAACGGGTCGGCCGCATGGTGCAGATGCACGCCAACCAGCGCGCCGAGATCAAGGCGGTGTGCGCCGGGGACATTGCCGCGCTGATCGGCATGAAGGACGTGACCACCGGCGACACCCTGTGCGATATCAACAAGCCGATCATCCTCGAACGCATGGACTTCCCCGACCCGGTGATCTCGGTGGCGGTAGAGCCCAAGACCAAGGCCGACCAGGAAAAAATGGGCATCGCCCTCGGCAAGCTGGCCCAGGAAGACCCGTCGTTCCGGGTCAAGACCGACGAGGAAACCGGGCAGACCATCATCTCCGGCATGGGCGAACTGCACCTGGACATCATCGTCGACCGCATGCGCCGCGAGTTCGGGGTCGAGGCCAATATCGGCAAACCCCAGGTGGCGTACCGCGAGAAGATCCGCAACACCTGCGAGATCGAAGGCAGGTTCGTCCGCCAATCCGGCGGGCGCGGCCAGTACGGCCACTGCTGGATCCGCTTCGCGCCGGGTGACGAAGGCAAGGAAGGCCTGGAATTCCTCAACGAGATCGTCGGCGGCGTGGTGCCGCGCGAGTACATCCCGGCAATCCAGAAAGGCATCGAGGAACAGATGCAGAACGGCGTGGTGGCCGGCTATCCGCTGATCAGCCTCAAGGCCGCGGTGTTCGACGGTTCGTACCACGACGTCGACTCCAACGAGATGGCGTTCAAGATCGCCGCGTCCATGGCCACCAAGCAACTGGCGCAAAAAGGCGGCGCGGTGCTGCTGGAGCCGGTGATGAAGGTGGAAGTGGTGACGCCCGAGGAATTCATGGGCGACATCATGGGCGACCTGAGCCGCCGTCGCGGCCTGATCCAGGGCAGCGAGGACACCCCGGCGGGCAAGGTGGTACGGGCCGAAGTGCCGCTGGGCGAAATGTTCGGCTACTCCACCGAAATGCGCTCGATGACCCAGGGCCGGGCCAGCTATTCGATGGAATTCACCCGGTATGCGGAAGCGCCGGCGAGCATTGCCGATGTGATCATCAAGAAGCAGGGATAGCTTCGTCGGGCTGATGGCCTCATCGCTGGCGAGCCAGGCGCGCCCCCTGTGGGAGCTGGCTTGCCAGCGATGAGGCCATCAGCAACGACACATGATCAGTGCTCCGCCCCCGCCCGCTTCAGCAACTGCTTGCAACGCTCCGACAGATGCACCACCCGCAGGTGCTTCCCCGCCTTCTCATAGCGCTCGCGCAAGGTCTTCAGCGCCGCGATCGCCGAGTAATCGACGAAGCTCAGGTGCCGGCAGTCCAGCGTTACCTGCGCCGGATCGTTGGCCGGGTCGAACTGGTCGAGAAACGGCGTCGACGAGGCGAAGAACAACGTTCCATGCACCCGGTACAGCCGGCTGCCGTCCGCTTCGTCATGGATGTCGGCATACAGCTCGCGGGCGTGCTGCCAGGCGAAGTTGATCGCGGCGATGACGATGCCGAACAGCACCGCCGTGGCCAGGTCGGTGAACACCGTGACCACGGTCACCGCGACGATGGCCAGGACATCGCTGGCCGGCACCTTGCGCAGCACCCGCAGCGAGGCCCAGGCGAAGGTCTGCTGGGCGACCACGAACATCACCCCGACCAGCGCCGCCAGCGGGATCTCCTCGATCAACGGCGAGAGGAACAGCACGAACAGCAGGATCATCACCCCCGCCACGACTCCGGACAGGCGCCCGCGCCCGTTGGAGCCGAGGTTGATCACGGTCTGCCCGATCATCGCGCAGCCGCCCATGCCGCCACACAGCCCGGACACCATGTTGGCCGCGCCGAGGGCCACGCATTCGCGATCGGGGTGGCCGCGGCTCTCGGTGATTTCGTCGGTGAGGTTGAGGGTCAGCAGGGTTTCCAGGAGGCCGACCAGGGCCATCAGCACCGCGTAGGGGGCGATGATGCGCAGGGTGTCCAGGTTCCACGGCACCTGTGGCAGGGCCAGGGACGGCAGGCCGCCGGCGATATGGGCCATGTCGCCGAGGGTGCGGGTTGGCAGGTCGAGCAGCCAGACCAGCATGCCGACACCGAGGATCGCCACCAGCGCCGGCGGCACCGCGCGGGTCAGTTTCGGCAGGACATGGACCACCAGCATGGTCAGGCCCACCAGGCCAAGCATCAGCCACAACGCCGGGCCCTGCAGCCAGTGCTCGCCATTCTTGAAATGCTCCAGCTGGGCCATGGCGATCACGATGGCCAGGCCGTTGACGAAGCCGAGCATCACTGGATACGGCACCAGGCGCACTAGCTTGCCCAGGCGCAGCAGGCCGAACAGGATCATCAGCAGCCCGCCCAGCAGCACCGTGGCCAGCAGGTACTGCACGCCCTGCTGCACCACCAGGGCGACGATCACCACGGCCATGGAGCCGGCCGCGCCGGAAATCATTCCCGGGCGGCCGCCGAACAAGGCCGTCAGGGTGCAGATGATGAAGGCGCCGTACAGGCCCATCAGCGGGTTGAGGTGCGCGACCAGGGCGAAGGCGATGCACTCCGGCACCAGGGCGAACGACGTGGTCAGACCGGCGAGGACATCGCTGCGCACGCGCAGGGCCCGATTTCGGGTGTGGGTATGGGACATCGGGGAATTCCGTGAGGGCAAGCCAGGCGGGGAAAAATCGTTAGCAAGCTTACCGGATTCGCCATGGCCGACACAAAATCCTGTGGGGCTTGCCAGCGATAGGGCCTGACCTGACAGCATCATTGCTCATGCCGGCCTCATCGCCGGCAACGCCGGCTCCCACAAGTTGCTGAGTCATCCGCAGGATTTGTGTTCGGCACTGACCCTGTGGGAGCTGGCTTGCCAGCGATAGCGCTCGACCTGACAACATCATTGCTCAGCCGGCCTCATCGCTGGCAAGCCAGCTCCCACAGGGGTTCCGCGGTGCTCCGGCTATTTCCTTATAACCACTATGGCTATTGACCACCCGCTCGCCCCCGCCCCATGCTCCGCCTCTCCAACCCTTTCAAGGAACGACTGCATGAAGCTGGAAACCCTGGCCATCCACGCGGGCTTCAGCCCGGACCCGACCACCAGGGCGGTGGCCGTGCCGATCTACCAGACCACCTCCTTCGCCTTCGACGATACCCAGCATGGCGCCGACCTGTTCGACCTGAAGGTTGCCGGCAATATCTATTCGCGGATCATGAACCCCACCAACGATGTGCTGGAACGACGCATGGCCGCGCTCGAGGGCGGGGTCGGGGCGCTGGCGGTGGCCTCGGGCATGGCGGCGATCACCTATGCGATCCAGACCATCGCCGAAGTCGGCGACAATATCGTTTCCGTCGCCAAGCTGTATGGCGGTACCTATAACCTGCTGGCCCATACCCTGCCACGCATCGGCATCCAGACCCGCTTTGCCCCGCACGACGATATCGCCGCCCTCGAAGCCCTGATCGACGAGCGCACCAAGGCGGTGTTCTGCGAGTCCATCGGCAACCCGGCGGGCAATATCGTCGACCTGCAGGCCCTGGCCGACGCCGCGCACCGCCATGGCGTGCCGCTGATCGTCGACAACACCGTGGCCACGCCGATCCTCTGTCGGCCGTTCGAACACGGCGCCGATATCGTCGTGCATTCGCTGACCAAATACATCGGCGGCCATGGCACCAGCATCGGCGGCATCGTCATCGACTCGGGCACGTTCCCCTGGGCCGAGAACAAGGAACGCTTCGCCCTGCTCAACACCCCCGATCCGTCCTACCACGGCGTGACCTACACCGAAGCCTTCGGCCCGGCCGCGTTCATCGGCCGTTGCCGGGTGGTGCCGCTGCGCAACACCGGCGCGGCGCTGTCGCCGTTCAACGCCTTCCTGATCCTGCAAGGCCTGGAAACCCTGGCGCTGCGCATGGAACGGCATACCGAGAATGCCCTCAAGGTCGCCCGCTACCTGCAAACCCACGAGCAGGTGGCCTGGGTCAAATACGCCGGCCTGCCGGATCACCCCGAGCACGAACTGGCCCGGCGCTACACCCAGGGCAAGCCGGCGTCGATCCTCTCGTTCGGCATCAAGGGCGGCCAGCAAGCCGGGGCGCGGTTCATCGATGCCCTGAAGCTGGTGGTACGCCTGGTCAACATCGGCGACGCCAAGTCCCTGGCCTGCCACCCCGCCTCCACCACCCACCGCCAGCTCAACGACGAAGAGCTGGAGAAAGCCGGAGTGCCCCGCGACATGGTGCGCCTGTCGATCGGCATCGAGCACAGCGACGACATCATCGCCGACCTTGAACAGGCCCTCGCCGCCAGCCGCGGATAACCGCCGCAACCGCCAGCCTCGCCCGACCCGATAACGAGGGAGGGCGCGGGCTTGAGCGGTGCCTTTCAAATTGCCTTGCGCACATACCTTCGACGCCTGGGAAACCCCCGGATTCATTGGGGTTCACCGTTTCAGCCAATGCCGACAACATTTTCCGTAATGGCAGATTGGCATTAACGAAAACCTCGTCGATACTGGCTCCCGCACGGAATTCCTTGCCCACAACAACATAGGGATATTTGCGATGAGCCAGACCCAGCCATTGGATGTCGCCATCATCGGCGGCGGCGTATCAGGGACCTACAGCGCTTGGCGCCTGCAAGAAGCACAAGGCGATCATCAACGCATCCAGTTGTTCGAATACAGCGACCGCATCGGCGGGCGTCTCTTCAGTATCAACCTGCCCGGCCTGCCCAACGTCGTCGCCGAAGTCGGCGGCATGCGCTGGATGCCGGCCACCAAAGACAATACCGGCGGCCACGTGATGGTCGACAAGCTGGTCGGCGAGCTCAAGCTGGAGAGCAAGAACTTCCCCATGGGCAGCAACCTGCCGGAAGAGGATCCGGTCGGTGCCAAGGACAACCTGTTCTATCTGCGCGGCGAACGCTTCCGCCTGCGTGACTTCACCGAAGCCCCGGAGAAGATCCCCTACAAGCTGGCCTGGTCCGAACGCGGTTTCGGCCCCGAGGACCTGCAGGTCAAGGTGATGCACAACATCTATCCGGGCTTCGACAAGCTCAGCCTGGCCGAGCAGATGCAAGTCAAGGTGTTCGGCAAGGAGATCTGGCGCTATGGCTTCTGGGACCTGCTCTACCGCGTGCTGAGCAACGAAGGCTACCAGTTCATGAAGGACGCCGGCGGCTACGAGGCCAACGTCGCCAACGCCAGCGCGGTAACCCAGTTGCCCGCCACCGAATACAGCGACAAGACCGTCTTCCTGACCCTCAAGAAAGGCTTCCAGGCCTTGCCCCTGACCCTGGCCCAGCGCTTCGCCGAGGTGCCGGGCGGGTTGATCGCGGGCGAACAGCGCATCCGCATGAACCGCCGCCTGGCCTCGGTGCAGTTCAGCGACGACACCGAGTACCCCTACCGCCTGCACTTCCAGGCCACCCGCACCGTCGACGGCAAGACCAGCGACGTGCCCGGCGCCGAGGAAATCGTCCACGCCCGCCAGGTGATCCTGGCCTTGCCGCGCCGCTCCCTGGAACTGATCCAGTCACCACTGTTCGACGACCCGTGGCTGAAGGAGAACATCGACTCGGTACTGGTGCAGTCGGCCTTCAAGCTGTTCCTCGCCTACGAGCAACCCTGGTGGCGCAGCCAGGGCCTGGTGGCCGGGCGCTCGGTCACCGACCTGCCGATCCGCCAGTGCTACTACATGGGCACCGAGTGCGAGCAGGACGGCGGCGAGAAAACCCTCAACTCCTTGCTGATGGCCTCCTACAACGACATCGGCACCGTGCCGTTCTGGAAGGGCCTGGAGGACGGCGCGCCGTTCGAGGGCTACCAGCCGAAAAGCCTGCAGGGCCGCATCGATGCCAATGAAGTGGTGCCGAAGATGCAGTACCAGATCAGCGAAGAGATGGTGCGCATCGCCCAGCGCCAGGTCACCTCGCTGCACGACCAGATCGAACTGCCGGCGCCCTATTCGGCGGTCTACCACGCCTGGGATGCCGACCCGTTCGGCGGCGGCTGGCACGAATGGAAGGCCAACTACCGTCTCGACCTGATCATCCAGCGCATGCGCCATCCGGTGCAGGAGCAGGAGGTATACATCGTCGGTGAAGCCTATTCCTACGGCCAGGGTTGGGTCGAAGGCGCGCTGACCACCGCCGAATCCACCCTGCAGGACTTCTTCGGCCTGCCCCGTCCGGCCTGGCTGCCCGAGGCCTACCAGTTGCTGCCCACCCCGGCACCGGTGGATATCGACAATCCGCCGGCCCTGGCCTGCACCGACTGCAAGAAGACCCTGACCGAAGTTACCGAGTTCGCCTACACGGGGATCAAAGCATGAGCAGCGCACCTTTCACCGTTGCCGACTACCTGCTGACCCGCCTGAAGGAACTGGGCCTGACCAAGGTCTTCCAGGTGCCAGGGGACTACGTGTCCAACTTCATGAACGCCCTGGAAGCCTTCGACGGCATCGACGCGGTGGGCGAAGTCTATGAAATGGGCGCCGCCTACGCCGCCGACGGCTATGCCCGGGTGCATGGTATCGGCGCCGTCTCCCTGCAATATGGCGTGGGCACCTTCAGCGCGGTCAACGCCATCGCCGGTTCCTTCGTCGAGCGCGCCCCGGTGGTGGTGATTTCCGCCAGCCCGTCCACCCAGAACCGCGAGCGGGCCCGCCAGCAGCATGTGCTGTTCCACCATTCGACCGGCAACTTCGAGGCCGACCGCAACGTGCTGGAACAGGTCACCGTGGCCTGCGAGATCATTTCCGACGCGCGCCAGGCACCCTGGCAAATCGACAGCGCGCTGATCGCCGCCATCACCCATCGCCAGCCGGTGTACCTGGAGGCATGGAAAGATGTCTGGGGCCTGGAGTGCTCGCTGCCGCAAGGCACCCTGAGCCCTGCGCCACGGCCCTCCAACCCGGACGCGCTCAAGCTGCTGGTGGACAACAGCGTCGAGCGCCTGGCCGAAGCGAAGAAACCGCTGGTGCTGCTGGGCGTGGAAGTCATGCGCTATGGCCTGCAGGACGCCGTGCAACGGCTGATCGATGGCTGCCAATTGCCGTTCAGCACCACCCTCGACGCCAAGACCGTTCTCGACGAAAGCCAGGCGCCGTTCATCGGCACCTATGCCGGCCCGGCCTCGCGCCTGGAAACCTCGCCCCAGGTGCTGGATGCCGACTGCATCCTGGCCATCGGGGTGATTTTCACCGACGACTACCTGGACCTGCTGGGCAAGCGCTTCGAGCAGATCATCCAGGTCAACTGCGACCTGGCCCGCACCGGCGCCGAGTATTACCCCAACGTGCGCCTGCCGGACTACGTCGACAGCCTGCTCAAGGCCTTCGACCTGGACCCGCGCTTCCCGCGCAAGGATGTGTTCCTGCCCCGCCACCCGGCCCTGCTCGCCGCCGGCGGCCCCGGCGACGCGCTCGGTTACCAGAGCTTCTTCGCCAGCCTGGTGGACTTCGCCAGGGAGCATCGGCTGTGGGATAGCAGCACGCTGATCCTCGGTGAAAGCTCGTCGCTGTACGTGGCCAGCAATATCCAGGACATGCCGCGCAACGGCTTTCTCTCCGATGCCATCTGGGGCTCGCTCGGCCACGAAACCGGCTGCGCCCTGGGCGTGGCGCTGGGCAGCGGGCGGCGGCCGGTCGTAGTCGCCGGCGACGGCGGCTTCATGATGGTCAGCCAGTCCCTGGCGGCGCTGGCGCGCAACAAGGTCAATGCCATCGTCTTCGTCATGAGCAACCAGGTGTATGCCATCGAGCAAGCGTTCGTCGATATCAAGGCGTTCGACCCGGATGGCCAGTTCGCCCCGTTCGATACCCTGCCGAGCCTCGACTACCGGGCCCTGGCCCAGGGCTACGGCGCGCTTGGCTACCAGGTGACGACGGTTGGCGAGCTGCAGGCGCTGCTGCCGAAACTGCTGGCGATCGGCGACCGGCCGGCGCTGGTGGAAGTGAAGATCCCCGAGAAAGACCTGGCGGCACAGATCAAGCGTCTGGCCGAAGACTGACAAGGACACAGGAACCCGTTCATGGAAAGAATCACCAGCGTGCGCATGGCGGTAGCCTGCGCACTGCTGGCCTCGTTGCCGCTCAACGCCATCGCTCACGGTGGACACGGCGACGCAGGCCCGCAAGGCAAGACCTTCACCAAACTGCCCGACAACACCCCGCTGCCAAAGGCACTGGAACTGTGCGTCAGCTCGAAGGACACCCGGCAGGACCATCTGCTCTCCGGCCTGGGCGGCACCCACTACGACCTGGTGTCAGTGGGCGACAACGAGAAGATCCAGGCCTTCTACAGCCAGGGCATGGCCTTGCAATACGGCTTCAACTTCAGCGAGGCGATCCGCGCCTTCTACCAGGCTTACGTACTCGACGAGAAGTCGGCGATGCCGCTGTGGGGCATCGCCCTGTCGGCCAGCTCGAACATCAATACCGACGCCACCGAGGGCTGCGATCAACTGGCGTACCTGGCGGTGAACCTGGCGCAACAGCATGCCGATCGGCGCGTGCAAAGCATTCCGGCCGGATTCACCGAGGCGCAGGTCAAGCGCGAAGCGCGATACGCCAAGGCATTCCTCAGCCAGTACGACGTCGACGGCGACCGCATCACCCTGTCGGCGGACGGCAAGAAACGCTACGTGGCAGAGATGAAAGGGCTCTCCAACGAGTACTTCGACGACCTCGACGCCGCCGCCCTGTACGCCGACGCCCTGCTCAACATCGACCCGTGGAAATGGTGGAAAGGCAGCGAAGCCACGTCCGATGCGGTCAAGCCCACCGATGAAGCCGCCGACGCCCTTGAAGTGCTCAACCGTGTGCTGGTGCAGGACCAGAACCACTCCGGCGCCAACCACTTCTTCATCCACGCCATCGAGGAATCGCCCTTCCCCGACAGCGGCATGCCCATGGCCGAGCGCTTCCGCACCCTCAACCCGGCGGTGGGCCATCTGATCCACATGGCCTCGCACATCTACCAGCGCACCGGCAACAATGCGCTGTCCAGTGCCACCAACTACGCGGCGATCTCGGTGGACCGCGCCTATGGGCGCGAAATCCAGCCGGAGAGCCCGTACCTGCTGCACTACCTGGGGCACAACATCCACTTCCTGACCTGGACCCTGTCCATCGAAGGGCGCAAGAACGAAGCGCTGAACATGGCCAGCGAACTGGTGGACAACACCACCGAAAACGCTTCGGTGAAGTTCCTCTGCGAGAAGTATCCGGCCGAGCTCAAGACCAAGTCCGACTACTTCTATGCCGTGCCCTACTACTACGCCGTGCGCTTCCAGGCGTGGGACAAGCTCGATGGCTTCGACCAGCAGGTCAAGGACGGGCTGGCAAAGATCAATGACACCTGCAAGGCCAGCCCAGGGGGCTGGGAGACGCTGACCATGCCCTACACGCGGATCATGCAGCGCTACGCCCGGGCCTACCAGGCGCTGGACGGCACGCAGGACAGCGGCCACGCGGTGCAGGCGCTGAACGGTTTCTGGACCACCACCCGCGACGTGCTCCAGGAAACCGAAAATACCGGGCTCAACTACGGCAACAACAAGGCCGTGGACCTGCTGCGCCTGGCCAACCTGATCCTGTTCAACCAGGCGCAGGCGGCGACCGGCAACACGCTGTCGTTGGCTGACGTGCAGAAAACCAGTGCCGGCGCCGTCGGTAACCTCGCCAAGGTCCTGGCCGATGACCTCGCGCAACTGAAGGGCGACAACAACGCGCAGATCCTCGCGGCATGGCGCAAGGCCGTCGAAGTACAGGACGGGCTCTGGTACAACGAACCGCCGGACTGGTACTACACGGTGCGCGAGTCGCTCGGCTATGCGTACCTGGCCCAGGGCAAGGCGCGGGACGCGGAGCGGGTGTTTACCGAGGACCTGAGCGAAAACCGCTTGAGCGGCAGATCGTTGAACGGGTTGAAGCTGAGCCTTGAGGCACAGCAGAAACCGGTGAGTGCGGAGCTGGAGCAGAAGCTGGCGACTGCGTGGCGCAATGCGACGGTGAGTGCGAGGCCTTAGAAGCTAACCGGGGAGCCGCCTGGCGGCCCCCCGATTAGCAATTTGACATGAGAACCGCCTGTACTAACTTTTCAAGTATCTGCCAGGGTGTCGTAAGCATTCCTGGCGGTATTCAAACGTCATTTCCGGCTTCAACCAAACCCTACGCGGTTTGAAGTTTGTTTGTAGACGCGTATTTCCCACTCACCGGGGCGCCATTCCCGGTATAGGAGATCAGCTATGAACAAACGTGTCGTTACCTCACTCTTCATTGCCTTGGGCACCTGCTTCGCCCTTCATACCCCGTCAACCTACGCAGGCGTATCCGTTGGAGGCGCATGCGATGCCAACAAGGGATTGGTCTGTGCTGCTGGGCTGGAATGCAGCAACGCTACCTGTCAATACCCAAGCGACAAAATCGGCGGCGACCTTCAGCAGTGCAAGAATAAACTGATAGAAAATGGAATGAGTTCCGGAGCTAAAGCCTCACTCTACCAAAACACCTGCTATGACACTGTAAGTTGCCCTGGGGTATACGATAACCTGTATGAATTCGCGAAGCTCAAGGATGAGCCGGAAACAAGAATCGAATATGGTGCAGATAGCGACACCCCTGGCGGCTACCAAAAAGAGGTGGCTACTGGGGCAAATGCGAAAAGGGAGGCCTTCCTCAAGGCCGCAGTTCAGGCCTGCAGCCAATGCACCTCTGGTGGCAAACCAAGATGCTTTTATCCAGCAATGAAAATCCTGTACTGATCCCCCAGGCCTGTCCAACGCAGCCCATGTCAACCTTGCTGTATATCCATACAGATAATCCTTGCTACCCATTCATTTCCTGCGCATCCTAGGGAACCTCGTTCCCCAGGATGCCTCCCTTCCCCATGCGCCTGTTCCTCTGCGAAAAGCCCTCCCAGGCCAAGGATATCGCCAAGGTCCTCGGCGCCAGCCGGCGCGGGGATGGCTGCTGGGTGGGCAGCGGGGTGACGGTGACCTGGTGCATCGGCCACCTGCTGGAAACCGCGCCGCCCGACGCCTACGACGCGCGCTACAAGCGCTGGGTGCTGGCCGACCTGCCGATCGTGCCGCAGCAGTGGAAGATGCAGGTCAAGCCCAAGACCGCCAGCCAGTACAAGGCCGTCAAGCGCCTGCTGGGCGAAGCCGCCGAGCTGGTGATCGCCACCGATGCCGACCGCGAGGGCGAGATGATCGCCCGCGAGCTGGTGGAACATTGCCGTTATCGCGGGCCGATCCGCCGCCTGTGGCTATCGGCGCTGGACGATGCCTCGATCCGCAAGGCCCTGGCTGCGCTCAAGCCCGGTGCCGAAACCTTCAGCCTGTACCATTCGGCCCTGGGCCGCTCCCGCGCCGACTGGCTGATCGGCATGAACATGAGCCGCCTGTTCACCCTGCTCGGCCGCCAGTCCGGCTACCAGGGCGTACTGCCGGTGGGCCGGGTGCAGACCCCGACCCTGCGCCTGGTGGTGGACCGCGACCGCAGCATCGCCGATTTCGTCCCGGTGCCGTTCTGGGCCATCGATGTGCAACTGGACAGCGCCGGCACGCTGTTTACCGCGCAATGGCGGGCGCCGGATGATGTGTGCGACGACCAGGGCCGCTGCCTGAAGCAGGAACTGGCGCAACAGGCCGCCGCAGCGATGCAGGCGGCGGGCACGGCGCAGGTTATCGAGGTGAAGACCGAGCGGGTCCGCGAAGCAGCGCCCCTGCCCTTCGACCTCGGTACCCTGCAGGAGGTCTGCTCGAAGAAGCTGGGGCTCGGCGCCCAGGAAACCCTCGACATCGCCCAGTCGCTGTACGAAACCCATAAGGTCATCACCTACCCGCGCAGTGATTGCGGCTACCTGCCAGTGAGCCAGCACAGCGAGGCGCCGGCGATTCTCGCCGCGCTCGGTCGGGCCGATCCATCACTGGCGCGCTTGCAGCCACACCTTCAGGCCCAGCGCCGCTCGCGGGCGTGGAACGACGCCAAGGTCAGCGCCCACCACGGCATCATCCCCACCGCGGCGGCGGTCGATCCCAACCGCCTGCCGGGCAAGGCCAAGGCGGTCTACACCTTGATCCGCGCGCGCTACCTGGCGCAATTCCTGCCCAACCATGAATACGACCGTACCCAGGCGGATTTCGACTGTGCCGGCCAGGCGTTGCGGGCCGTGGGCAAGCAGATCGTCGAGCCGGGCTGGCGACGGGCCTTGCCGGAAGCGCTGACGCCGCCCAAAGGCCGGGAGGCGCCAGCAGCGCAAGTGCTGCCGGCGCTGAGCAAGGGTCAATGGTGCGAGGTGCGCGATCTGCAATTGAAAGACCTCTGGACCCAGCCGCCCAAGCCCTTCACCGAAGGCGACCTGATCAAGGCGATGAAGAACGTCGCCAAGCTGGTGGAAGACCCGCGCCTCAAACAGAAGCTCAAGGAAACCACGGGCATCGGCACCGAGGCGACCCGGGCCGGGATTATCCAGGGGCTGCTCGATCGTGGTTACCTGGTGAAGAACGGCAAGGCCCTGAACGCCACGCCGGCGGCCTTCAGCCTGATCGACGCGGTGCCGCGGGCGATCGCCGACCCGGGTACCACGGCGATCTGGGAGCAGGCGCTGGATATGGTGCAAAGCGGGGAAATGAGCCTGGAGACCTTCGTCGAGAAACAGTCGGCCTGGATGAGCAAGCAGGTGGAGCGCTGTGCAGGCATGCAGTTGCGGATTTCCGGGCCGGCAACCCCGGCCGGCCGGGGTGGATCGCCTTGGAAGAAGAAGTGCAAGGCGGGTACTGCGGCGAAGGATGGGGTGAAGCGGGTGCGCAAGCCGAGGGTGAAAAAGGCAGGGAGTTGATGGGGTGTTCTCGAGGGCCTCATCGCTGGCAAGCCAGCTCCCACAGGTCCGGTGTATGCCATACCTGTGGGAGCTGGCTTGTCGGGCCGCCGAACCGCAGCGATGAGGCCAGCAACCCCTACTCCTTCACTGCCTGCAAGGTATAACTCAAGGGCAACCGCCAGGGCTGCTTGTCCAGCTGCCATTCCCCATTGTCCCGCCGGCTCATCTGCCCCGGCAGCGCTTCCCAGGGGATGCTGTCGTGCTCCACGAGCCCGGTGACCCGAAGCCCCTGGCTGATCAAGGCACTCACCACCTCGCCCAGCCCGTGGTTCCATTCATGGGTTTCGGTATTGACCAGGCTGGCGTCGGTGCTGACGTAGGTCTGGTCACTGATCCATACCGTCGGCTCGGGCCGTTCGAAGTACGGGTATTCCACCACCAGCCGGTCCTGATGATCCTCATTCAGGGCCAGCAGCATCGGATGGCCCTCGCGCAGGAACAGTCGCCCGCCCGGCTTGAGCAGGGTCGCCACGGTCCCGGCCCAGCGCTGGATGTCCGGCAGCCAGCACAGGGCGCCGATGCCGGTATAGAGCAGGTCGAACGAGGCAGCCGGCAGCACCGAGCAGGCCGCGTAGACCTCGGCTTCGACGTACTCGATGTGCGTGGCGCAACGCCCGGCCAGGGCCCGCGCCTGTTCCAGCGAACGCGCGGAAAAATCCAGCCCGGTCATTTGCGCGCCAAGGCGGGCCAGGGACAGGGTGTCGGTACCGATATGGCATTGCAGGTGCAGGCCGCGCAGGCCGTCGATATCCCCCAGCAGCGGCAAATCGAAGCGCACCACTTCCGAGAGGTGCGCGGGGTCGGCGACGAATGCCGCCACCTCGTAGTCGCCGGACGCCGCATGCAGCGGCGCGCGCTCATCCCAGCTGGCTTTGTTGAGCGCCAGTGAATCGGCCATGGTCAGCTCCTTTGGTCCAGGTCCGTGCGCCAAGATAGTGCGCTCGTTCGACAGTGGCAATGTGCTGGATGCCGCAGTGCGGTATGACGTCGGCTTCATCATCAAGGAGGAACGGCATGAAACTGGGTTACACCATTGCTTACGTCGCCGATGTAGCGGCGTCGTTGCGCTTTTTCCAGCAGGCCTTCGGGTTGCAGCAACGCTTCCTGCATGAGTCGGGGGATTATGGCGAGCTGGAAACCGGCGCAACCACCCTCGCCTTCGCTTCGCTGGAACTGGGTGAGATGAATTTCGAGGGTGGCGTGCTGGCGGCGAGTGAAAGCCAGCGGCCACTGGGGATGGAGATCGGATTGGTGACCGAGGATGTACCGGCGGCCCATGCCCGGGCGGTGGCGGCCGGGGCGGTGGAGCTGAAGGCGCCGCAGGTGAAACCCTGGGGGCAGACGGTGTCGTGGGTCAGGTGTCCGGCGGGGATTCTGGTCGAGTTGTGCACTGCCGTGGGTTGACGGGTTGGTCTTGAGGGCCTCATCGCTGGCAAGCCAGCTCCCACAGGGTCTGCGGCGCTTGCGATGAGGCCCTCAAGGACCACTACATCGAATAAGCCAGGCTCAGGCTCAGGTTGCGCGGCTCGCCCGGCATGTTCCACGCCAGGTTGTACCCGCGCTCGTAGTACTTGCGGTCGAACAGGTTGTTCAGGTTCAGCCCGAGGGTCAGTTGTTCACTGGCCTTGTAGTGAGCCAGCAGATCGACCGTGCTGTACGACGGCAGCCTGAAGCTGCTTCCCGCCTGCCCCGAGCGGTCGCCGACATAGTTCGCCGAGGCGCCGAAGTCGGAGCCGCGCAACGCCCCGTCCTGGAACTCGTATACCGCCATCACGCTGCCACTGTGCCGCGGAATGCCCAGCAGATCGCTGCCCTTGGGCAGGCTTGCATCGCCCTTGGTCACTTCGGCGTCGATGTAGGCATAGGCGCCGATCACCCGCACTGCATCCGTTACCTGCCCGCTGAACTGCAGGTCCACACCCTGGCTACGCGCCTTGCCCGCCGCGATGCTGTCGCCGAAGGCATCGGTGGTGATGACGTTTTCCTTGTCGATGTGGAACAGTGCCAGGGTCGCACCGACGCGGCTGTCGAACAGGTCCAGCTTCAACCCGGTTTCATAGCCGATACCCTTCTCCGGCTTGTACACCTGCCCGCGCGTGCCAATGGCGTTGGGCTTGAACGAGGTGGAGGCATTGGCGAACACGCCTATTTGCGGGGTCACCTGATACAGCAGGCCAACACGTGGCGTGGCGACATCCTTCTCCTGACTGTTGCTGACCCGGGTCGTGCGGTTCAGCGCCGTCTGCTCGACCCGCTCCAGGCGCACCCCGACCAACCCGCGCAGGCGGTCGGTAAAGGCGATCTGGTCTTGCAGGTTCAACGCATAGCTTTCGGTGTGCTCGAAGAAGTCATTGGCATTCACCAAGGGTGGCTTGGCCTGGCCGTACACCGGGTTGTAGATGTCGAGCCCGTAGCCGAAGCCGGTCACGCTTTGCGGATACTTCTGGCTGTTGTGGTAGTTCTCGTACTCCAGGCCGACGAGACTCTGGTGCTGCCAGCCGAGGAATTCGAACTGCCCGTGCAGCTCGGCCTGGGTGATGTTGTCGTTCCACTCGAAGTTCCGCTCGCGGTAGAAGCGGCTGATGCGATCACCCACCACCCGCGAGGTTTCCGAACTGTTTCCGCGCAGGGTGCCCTGGGTGTAGTGGTTGGCCAGGCGCAGTTTCCAGTTGTCGTCGAGGTAATGCTCCAGCGCCAGGTCCAGGGTCTGGTTGTCATTGCGGATATGGCCGTCGTTGGGCTCGCCAAGGAAGGTCGAACGGGAGACCGGGCCCAGTTCGTTGTTCACCGCCGGGATACCCCGGTCGAATACCGATTCGGTGCGGGAGAATTCGCTGTCGAGGGACAACAGCGTGTCTGGGGTCAGTTGCCAGCTCAGGGACGGACTGACGATGGCGCGGCGGCTGTCGACATGGTCGCGGAAGCTGCCGTTGTCCTCCAGCGCCAGGTTCACCCGGGACAGCACCCGTCCCTCCTCGTCGAGCGGCGTGTTGACGTCGAGGCTGCTGCGATAGCGGTCCCAACTGCCGGCGCTGGCCTTGAAGGTGCTGAAGGCCTCGGCCTGGGGCTTCTTGCCGACGATATTCACCAGGCCGCCCGGGTCGCCGCGCCCGTACAGGCTGGCGGCCGGGCCCTTGAGCACTTCGATGCGCTCGATGGTGGAGGTATCCGGCGCACTGTAGCTGCCGCGGTTGATGGCGAAGCCGTTCTTGTACAGCTCGCCCGTGGTGAAACCGCGCACGCTGTAGTTGAGGAAGGTCAGGCCACCGAAGTTGTTCTGCCGGGAG
The DNA here is from genome assembly GCF_048586865.1 of Pseudomonas bharatica. NCBI lineage: Bacteria > Pseudomonadati > Pseudomonadota > Gammaproteobacteria > Pseudomonadales > Pseudomonadaceae > Pseudomonas > Pseudomonas bharatica. The sequence goes on from NZ_JBMAWR010000002.1 coordinate 28,826, forward strand.
ACGCCACCGGCAAAATCGAGGGCACGGTCGATGCGGGTGGTGTTGAGGTCTTGCAGCACCTGGGCGGGAACCACGCTGATGGCCTGCGGCGTGTCGCGGATATCGGTGTCGGTTTTCGTCGCCGTGGCCGAGCGGGTGGCGCGATAGCCCTGGACAGGGCCGTCGGCGCGTTCTTCGATCTGGCGTTCGCTGATGGTCAGGGCGTCGAGCAGAACCGGTTCCTGGGCAAGGGCGGGCAGGCCGAACAGGCTGGCGGAAAGGCCGAGGGAAAGTGTGGTGAGCGGGGTGTTCATGGGGGCACCTGAATTGTTGACGTAATAACATAACAATTCAGATACAAAAAGACACCTTTGGGTTTGTGGGGATTTGGGGCCGCTGGCGCAGCCAATCGCCGGCAACGCCGGCTCCCACAAGGCCGCGAGCACCGCCACCCTGTGGGAGCCGGCGTTGCCGGCGATGAGGCCAGTGGATTCACCCGCGAATCACAGCCTTGAGCACCGTCTTGAAGTTCTCGATCTGCTCTTCACTGAACTGCCCGAACACCTTGTCCTGCTGTTCCTTGGCAATGCTCCACAGCGCCTCGGTCTGCTCCACGCCATTGGAAGTCAGGCGCACATTGCCGCCCTCCTCGCTACCGCTGACCAAGCCCTTGCGGGTCAGGTTGGCCACCGCCTCGTCGATCTCCCGCGCCGGCATCGCCACTTCGCGTTGCAGTTCGGCAAGGCTCAGGCCGGCATCGTTCTCCAGCACCATGAGCATCCGCGCTTCGCTGGTACGCAGGCCACTGGACAGCTGGCGCGGCTGGTACCCGGCCTGATAGGCGCGCAGCGCCTGGGTCATCAGGTAGTACAGGTTATGGCTCAAGCGCCCCTGGAAGTGGCTGCTCGGCGGCTGCCCTTCCTCGCGACGGGTCATTCGCGTATGCGGCAGCACCATCGAGTAAGCACCCTGGTGGTACAGCAACGGTGAACGTCCGCAATCCTCGAAGGCCACGACCTTGCCGATCATGATCCAGTGATCGCCACCGTCGACCATCTGGTACTTCTCGCACTGGAAATTGGCCGAGCAGTCCATGAGGATCGGCGCCCCGCCGGCCCCCGGCTGGTGCGCGATCCCGGCGAAACGGTCATCACGCGGCTTGGCGAAGTTGTTGGACAGGTCGATCTGGTCCGCCGCGAGGATGTTCACCGCGAAATGGCTGGCCGCATCGAAGGTCGCCAGGCTGCTGGAGCGCTTGTCCAGGCTCCAGAGGATCAGCGGCGGATCGAGGGACACCGAGTTGAAGCTGTTGGCGGTAACGCCCACCTTGTTGCCCCGGCCATCGTCGGCGGTGACTACGGTAACGCCAGTGGCGAAGTTGCCCAGGGCGCGGCGGAAGGCGCGGCTGTCGAAGGCCGCGGCAGTTTCTGCAGACATGCAAGACTCCCCGGCTGCCGCACAGGGCAGCCGTGATTGTTGTTATGCGAGAGAGAAAAAAGTCCGGACTCAGACCATGCTCGGGTCAGGTTCCAGGCCCATCAGTTCACGACCGAGGATCTGCGCGCAGACGTCGTAGTCGGTGTAGGCATGGGCGCCGGTCATGTGCGAGTCGCGCCACAGGCGCTGCAGCTCGTTGCTTTCGAACCAGGCGGTACCGCCGGCGGCCTCGTACAGGCGATCCACGGCCTGGATGCACATTTTCACCGCGTAGGCCTGGTTGGTACGCCAGAAGGCCAGGGTCTCGCGGCTCGGGTATTCCTTGCGCGCACCATGCTCGGCGTGATCCTGCCAGGTCTTCTCGAGGAAGGCGCGGGCGGCGGCGACCTGGTGGGTCGACTCGGCCAGGCGCATCAACGCAGGCGTCGCGGCACCGACGCTGGCGCCGGTGTAGGCACGCACGCGGTTTTTGGTCTTCTCGCGGAACACCTCGAGCATGCGCTCGGCGATCCCCAGGCTGACGGTGGCGAAACCGACGGCGAAGTACGGGCGGTACGGGGTGTAGAAGATCTTGCTGTCCGGGTACAGACCGAAGCCGGCGGACTTGCCTTCCATCATGTCCTTGGCTTTCTGGATACGGTGCTCGGGGACGAAGGCCTTGTCGATGACCAGGGTCTTGGTGCCGCTGCCCTTCATGCCGGCGGCGAACCAGTCATCGCGGATCTCGTAGTCGCTGCGCGGCAGCACGGCGAAGCAGTAGTCCTGGGTGCCTTCGGCGTTGGTCCGGCGGCAACCGACGATGGCCCATTCGGCATGGTCGCAGCCACTGCTCCAGCCCATTTCACCACTGAACAGCAGACCTCCCTCGACCTCTTCGACCCGACCGAACGGCGCAATGCTGCTGGACGCGGTGTGGTCCGGATCCACGCCCCAGATCTCTTCCTGAAGCCTGGCGGGGAACATCGCCAACTGATGGTTATGGGTGCACAGCAGGCTCATGGCCCAGGCGGTGCTGGCGCAGGCGCCGGCCAGCAGGGCGATGCAATCGGTGAACTCGGGCAGGGAGATTTCCATGCCGCCCCAGGCCTTGGGCTGGAAAGCACGATGCAGGCCGATGCCCTTGAGCAGGGCGATGTTCTCGGCGGGAACCATGCGTTCCTTTTCGGCGCGGGAGGCGTTGGCGGCGATGGCCGGCAGTACCGACCTGAGGTCTTCGAGCAGCGTGTTTGGCTTTTTCATGGGAGGTCCTGCTTATTATTGGATGTCCGGCCCACCTGCCAGCGGCGGCGGTTGCGGCGGATTCGGAGCCAGTATGGGAGCCGGACAACCCGCTGGAAATGCACCTTCCACGGACAAGATTGTACTTTTCATGGCGCAGCCCTCCTGACTGCCACGCCCGTGGCAGACCCGGTCATGTCGTCGTGGCAGGCACAGTCAAGTCCCATCCCCGAGGCTGCGCTAGGGTGCGGTTTTGCCTCTTTGCACAGGTACATCCGACATGAGCATTTCCCTTCTGCCCTCCGTCCAGGCGTTCCTCCAGCGTGATCACGGCCTGTTCATCGACGGCCGCGCCCAGCCCGCCGCCGGCGGGCGCAAACTGGACGTCATCGATCCGGCCAGCGGCGAAGTCATCAGCCGCGTTGGCGAGGCCAGCACGGCGGATATCGATGCCGCGGTGGCCTCGGCGCGCAAAGGCTTCGCCCAGTGGTCCGCAGCGGCGCCCGCGGTACGCGGCGCAGTGCTGCTGAAACTGGCCGACCTGCTGGAACGCAACCGCGAGGAACTGGCGCAGATCGAAACCCTGCAATCAGGCAAGCTCATCCAGATCTCGCGCAATTTCGAGGTCGACCAAGCCGCGCACTTCCTGCGCTACTACGCCGGCTGGGCAACCAAGATCAGCGGCGAAACCATCACCCCGTCGCTGCCCTCGTTCAACGGCGAGAAATACACCGCCTTCACCCTGCGCGAGCCGGTCGGCGTGGTGGTAGGCATCGTGCCGTGGAACTTCTCGACCATGATCGCCATCTGGAAACTGGCCTCGGCGCTGGTCACCGGTTGCAGCGTGGTGATCAAGCCCAGCGAGTTCACCCCGCTGACCATCCTGCGCATCGCCGAGCTGGCGATCGAAGCCGGGCTGCCGGCCGGCGCGCTGAACGTGGTCACCGGCGCCGGCGGCGTGGGCAAGGCGCTGATCGAGCATCCGCACACCGACAAGGTTTCCTTCACCGGCTCGGTGCCCACCGGCCTGGCCGTGGGCCAGACGGCCATGGCCGCCAACCTGACCCGCGCAACCCTGGAACTGGGCGGCAAGAACGCCGCCGGCTTCCTGCCGGACGTGGACGTGGAAAAAGCGGTCAATGGCATCATCGAGGCGGGCTTCCTGCACTCCGGGCAGATCTGCGCGGCGGCCGAGCGCTTCTATGTGCACCGCTCGCAGATCCACGCCATCACCCAACGCCTGTGCGAGCGCCTGAGCCAATTGAAGATCGGCTCGCCGCTGGATGAAAGCGCCGAGTTCGGCCCGGTCACCAACAAGCAGCATCAGGCCAAGCTGGGCCAGTTGTTCGCCAAGGCACGGGCGGAAAACTGCAGCATCCTGCATGGCGGCCAGTTGATCGACGGCCCGGGCTGCTACGTCGAGCCGACCGTGATCCTGGCCAACTCGGCCAAGGACAGCCTGATGACCGAGGAAACCTTCGGGCCGGTGGCGACCTTCCTGCCCTATGACACCGAGGAAGAGCTGGTCGAACTGATGAACGACAGCCCTTATGGCCTGAGCGCCAGCCTGTGGACCAACGACCTGGGCAAGGCCATGCGCCTGATTCCGCAGATCCAGGCGGGGACGCTGTGGGTGAACATGCATACCCTGCTCGATCCGGCGGTACCGTTCGGCGGGATCAAGGCCTCGGGTGTGGGCCGGGAATTCGGCGGGGCGTTCATCGAGGATTACACCGAGCTGAAATCGGTGATGATCCGCTACTGATTTCGTCAGTGCACCGCTAACCCTGTGGGAGCGGGTTCACCCGCGATTCGGTAGTGAATTCACCATCGCAATCGCGGGTAGACCCGCTCCCACAGGGTTTTGCAGGGCCCGCGAAATCCCGTTCCAACGCAAAATCCGTAATAAAGCCTTAGAATCCCCAGCTCCCCTCCCCTCCAGGTTGCCCCATGGACATCGAGCTGGCCCGGACCTTCCTTGAAATCGTGCGCAGCGGCAGCCTGGTCGCTGCCGCCGAGCGCCTGCATGTCACCCAGACGGCCATCAGCGCCCGGGTGCAGAAGCTCGAACAGCAACTCGACAGCCAGTTGTTCATTCGCAGCCGCACCGGCGCCAGCCTGACGCCCAACGGCGAGGCCTTCGTGCCCTACGCCAAGCAGTTGCTGCACACCTGGGAAGCGGCTCGGCGCGATCTGCCGCTGACCGACAACTCCCTTCAGGTGCTGCGCATCGGCGGCGAAGTCAGCCTGTGCAACCCGCTGATGCTCGACTGGGTCAGCGTGCTTCATGAACGGATGCCGCACCACGCGATCCGCAGCGAAGTCGGCGCCAGCGACAGCCTGCTGGACAAACTGGAAGCCGGCACCCTCGACGCTGCGTTGGTCTACCAGCCGATCTACAGCCCCGGCCTGCAGGTGGAACAACTGCTGGAGGAAAAACTGATCCGCATCCAGCTCAAGCGCAAACCCGAGCCTTACGTCTACATCGACTGGGGCGACGCCTTCCGCCGCCTGCACGACGAGGCCCTGCCCAACTGCACGCGCCCGGACATCAGCTTCAACCTCGGGCCGCTGGCCTTGCAGTTCATCCTCGAACACGGCGGCAGCGGTTATTTCCGCACGCGGGTGGTGCAGAGCTATCTGGACCGCGGGGTGCTGGAACGCGTGCCGCAGGCGCCGGAATTCCCCTATCCGACCTGGCTGGTGTACCCGCGGGAACGGGATTCGCAGGTGCTGCAGCAGGCCTTCGACCTGCTGCGCGAGGTGGTGGCGCGCGACAGCGACTGGTCGCAACGCTGGGACCCGCTGATCTAGGCGGCCTTGGCCAGCCGGTCCTGAGCCAGCAGATGTTGGCTGAGGGCGGCGATCAGGTCGGTCTGGGTCACCACACCGACCACTTTCCCGCCTTCCAGCACCGGCAGGCAGTGCAAGCCGCGGTCGCACAGCAGCGGGATCAGCTCCACCGCCTGATGATCGCTGTCCACGGTGATCACCGGCTCGCTCATGATCTGCTCCAGCGTCACCGCCTTGCCGCGACCGAACAGCCCGCGCCAGCTGAACCTGGCCTGGGCCATGGCCGGGCCGACCAGGTCACTGAGGCTGACGATGCCCACCAGCTTGCCGGACTCGTCCAGCACCGGAAGGTTCTTCAAGTGATGGCCGGACAACTGCTTCCACGCCTGCTGCAAGGTGGTCCGCGGGCTGGCGAACTGCACGTCGCGGGACATCACCCTGGCCGCCGTGAGGCCACCGAGGCTGCGCTGCACGGCGTGACGTTCGGTAGCGAGGATGATCCGCTCCAGCTCGGGGCGAGTCACATCGACGAACCCGCCCAGTTCCTCCAGGGCATCGTCCAGGTCGCGGCTGCTGATCCCGACGCGCTCGCTGGCCGGCTGGTCGGCGGTGGCATGGGCGGCTTTGCGTGGCGCGCCGATCTTCGGGTAAAGCACGCCAGTGAGGCGGTTGTAGCCGATGGCCACGGCCAGCACGATCAGAGCGTTGAGCATCACCGGCTCGATCACCCGCACACCCATGGCCGCCAGCGACGGATCGGCCAGGGCCAGGCTCACCGCCAGCGCCGCCCCCGGCGGGTGCAGGCAGCGCAGCAGGCACATCAACAGGATCACCAGCAACAGGGCGGCACTGGCGACGAACAGGCCCGGGCCGAACCAGTGGTGCAGGCTGATGCCCACCGCTGCCGCACAGACGTAGCTGGCGAGCAGCGGCCAGGGCTGTGACAGCGCGCCGGAATGCACGGCGAACAGCAGCACGGTGGACGCCGCCAGCGGCGCCATCAGGTGCAGCGCCGCAGCCGAACCGAACAGGTAGCTGCACGCACTCCCCGCTGCTACCAATGCCAGCAAGGCACCGATCGCGGCACGGAACCATTCTTGGGGGGGGATATGCAAAGCAGCCGGAATGAAGCGATCGAACCAGTGACCAAGACCACGACTAGACATGTGACGACCAGGCACCTTCTTGAAGAAAAGAAGCCCGCCCAACCTGGGCGGACTTGTATCGCGAGGGGCAATACGCAATGGGCTCCTTCCGTGGAGATGGAAAGATTGCCTGGCAGTCTGAAGAAAACCGGCCCGTTGCTCCAATTCAAAAAAGTGCTGTTTTAGTGCAATTATTTTGCAGTGTCGCATTTTGGTGCTAGCTCAGAGCACCTTGACCGCCCGCCCGATGAACTGGATCGGACCGCTTGGCTTGCCCGTCGGCGAGCCCGCCGGGCCCTCCAGGGTCAATTCGAAGAGCTGGTTGTTTTCCAGCGGCGGCAGGCTCTCCAGCGGCACCTCGACGCGCTCGCCCGGCTTGATCAGGCCCAGCGAAACCGGACCGCTCCAGCCGTCGGCCTTGGTCCAGAATTGCAGGGTCTTGCCCGCCGGTACCTCGGCCATGCCCAGCGGGATCAGCTGGGCGCTGCGCGGGCTGCTTGCCTGCACGACCCAGCCAGGGGCCTGGTCCTGCGGGGCGACCAGCACCACCAGGTAGGTCGGTACCGGTGCAGGCGCTTCACGCCACAGTACAACCGCCATGAACAGGCTGGCCGCCAGCCCTGCTGCGGTGGTCCAGCGGCAGGGCGTAGCACGCTGCCACCAGCGCGAAGGGGTCGCTATGGCCGCCGCAGGCGAGAGGCCATCAAGGCTGCGCTCGATCCTTTGCCATAGATAATCCGAAGGCATTTGCGCCGGTGCCAATTCCTGCAGCGGCTGCAGGCGGCGCTCCCAGGCATCCACCGCCGCGCGCAACGCCGGATCGTGTTGCAGACGCCGGGCCAGCGCCTGGCGCTGTTCGGACGGCAGCGTACCCAGCACGTATTCGGCGGCCTGGGCATCCAGATCGTGGTCCTTACCGTCGCCGCTTGTCATCCCATGCACTCGCGCAAGGCAGCCAGGCTGCGTTTGACCCAGGCTTTCACCGTCCCCAGCGGACTATCGAGCTTGTGCGCGATCTCGGCGTGGGAGTAGCCATCGACATAGGCGTGAACCAGGCATGCCCGGCGTAGTGGCTCCAGTTGGTCCAGGCACTGGTTCAGGCGAGCACCGTGTAACAGCCCGTCGAGCTCGCCGGTAGTGGTGAGTGCGGGCTCGCTCCGTTCGTCCAGCTCCACGTCCCGTTCCTGGCTGCGCAGGAAATCCAGCGCCAGGTGCCGGGTGATGCTGAACATCCAGCCACGCCCGCTGCCCCGCGCCGGATCGAAGGTGGCGGCGCGGGTCCAGATACGGATGAAGGCGTCGTGCACCACATCCTCTGCCAGTGCGGTGTCCTTGACCAATCGCCGGGCCACGCCGAGCAGGCGCGGGCCCTCGACGTCGTACAGGCGTCGCAGGGCCTGGCGGTCGCCGCGGGCGCAGGCCGCCAGGTGGTCTTCGTAGTCGAACGCAGGTGCGGATAAGGTCACAGGATCTCGCCGTGGCTGGGGACTGGCTGAAAGCAGCGTAGACCAGCCCCCGGGCTGGCAGTGGCGATTTAGCGGGCGGTCCAGAAAATATAATCCGCCTGGTAGCTCACCACCTCGCGCTTGCCCTTGTCGGCCGTGGTGCAGGCGCTGCCCGGCGCGACCCCGCCCTTGAGCGCCGTGCGCTGGATGTAGGTCACGCCGCTCATGGCGCCCTTGCCTTCGGCCGGATTGGCCTTGACCAGTTGGTACGGCAGGTTGCCAGGGCTCGAAGGCGCTACCGCCAGTTGCGTGCCCGTGACCCTGGAACCGTCCTTGGCCTGCCAGGTCGCGGGTGGACCGAAGTAATCGCCTATGGCCTTGCCGCTACGGTCGTTGAGCACCGCTTTCGGCCCGACGAAGACCCATTCGGTCTGCCCCGGCATATTCGCCTTGTCGCGGCACTCGTAGGTGATTTCACCGACGCCCGTGGTCTCCAGGGCGACCTTGTGTCCGTCGGGCACCTTGATGCTGTCGGGCAGCGTACTGCTGGCGTGGGCCAGGGCGCTGGACAACAGGGCGGCAACGACCAGTTCGAAGCGGTATTTGACGTTCATGGGCATGACTCCAGTCAGGGGATCGGTTCGCAGCGCGCTGGCTGCTGTCTGGACTACCTGGCTGGAGCGGAAATGGATGCAGGCCGCTGAAAATAAATCCGCAGCAGCCCGGGGGAGCGCTTACAGCCCCAGTTCTTCCGGGGTCAGCATGTCCGATTCGAAGGCGATCCAGCCGTATTCCAGCTCGGCGTGGCCGTTGAGGATCTCGCCGTAGTAGGTCAGGCCGTTGTCCAGGGTGACGCAGATATGGGTAGGGTTTTCCGGGGCGGCCAGGGTGCCGTTGAAGTGGACTTTCTTCAGTTTTTCCGACACCGCCTCCAGGGAAACCTGCACACCGGTATTTTCGGTGGCTTCGACGTCATCGCGCTGCTCGGCGCTGATGGTGACGGTGGAGGTGTATTTCTGCATGCTCGGCGGCTCCGGAATGGACGGACGGGAAAAGTCGCACAGGATAAGCCAGGCCGCCGCTAAAAGCCCGCCCGGCCATCATGAAAACGAGCACCCGGGGCCGCGCGCTGGTATCGTGCCCGGCTGAATCCGCACGACCGCAAAGGAGATGACCTTGAGTGCCGAAGCGAAAATGACCGGTGACCTGTTCGAAGTCGACAAGCGCCTGAGCCTGAAGCCCGTGGTGGACTTCAACACCTACCTGAGCAATGCCTTCGGCGACGGCCGTTGTGCCTGCGCGCGCTGCAAGGACAGCGCCAACGACGAAAGCGCCTATGCCTTCGCCCACAGTTTCGAATTCAACGGGATTCCCTTGCATCGGCGCTTCGCCGTGACAACGGCGGCGGACGTGCTGGGCGGTCTGAAGAAGGCGTGGCTGTCCTACAACAAGGAAGAGATGCCGATGACCGGAAGCCTGGACCTGGAAGCGGTCAAGGCCTTTGTCGAGCCGAGCCTGCATGTGCGGGTGAAGCCACTGTTGCTGGCCAGTGGGCTGGTGAAGGAGCAGGCCGACGGGGGCCTGCAATTGATGGCTGACGGGGATTTTGTGTAAGCCTTGAGGGCCTCATCGCCGGCAACGCCGGCTCCCACATTGTGGGAGCCGGCGTTGCCGGCGATTGCGGGCTACGCCACTACCCGATAACACGGCACATAGGCCGCCCCACCCGGCAATTTCATCCGGTGCTGTTCGACGAACGCCTGCAGCAGCTTGTCCAGCGGCCCCATGATCTCGGGATCGCCATGGATCTCGTACGGCCCGTGTTCCTCGATCAGCCGGATGCCCTTGTCCTTGACGTTCCCCGCCACGATCCCGGAAAACGCGCGGCGCAGGTTGGCCGCCAGTTCATGGGGCGGCAGCGACCGGCTCAGCTGCAGTGCCGCCATGTTGGCGTGGGTGGGATCGAACGGCCGCTGGAAGCTCTCCTCGATCTTCAGCAACCAGTTGAAATGGAAGGCGTCGTTGCGCTCGCGACGGAACTGCTTGACCTCCTTCAGCGCCTCGGTCATCACCCGCGCCACCTCTACCGGATCATCGATGATGATCTGATACAGGCCCTGCGCCGCCTCGCCGAGGGTGGCCCCGATGAAGGCATGCAGTTGCTGCAGGTACGGCGCCGCACTGCGCGGGCCGCTGAGGATTACCGGGAAGCGCAGCTCGCGGTTCTCCGGGTGCATCAGGATGCCCAGCAGGTAGAGGAATTCCTCGGCGGTGCCGGCGCCGCCGGGGAAGATGATGATGCCGTGGCCGACACGGACGAAGGCTTCCAGGCGCTTCTCGATGTCCGGCAGGATCACCAGTTCGTTGACGATCGGGTTCGGCGCCTCGGCGGCGATGATTCCCGGTTCGGTGAGCCCCAGGTAGCGCCCGCTGCTCATGCGCTGCTTGGCATGGGCGATGGTGGCGCCCTTCATCGGCCCCTTCATCACGCCCGGGCCGCAGCCGGTGCAGATGTCCAGCTTGCGCAGGCCCAGTTCGTGGCCGACCTTCTTGGTGTACTGGTATTCCTCGCTGCTGATGGAGTGGCCGCCCCAGCACACCACCAGCTTGGGATCGACGCCCGAACGCAGGGTCCGCGCGTTGCGCAGGAGCTGGAACACGTAGTCGGTGATGCCCTGGGAGCTGTCCAGGTCGATTTTCAGGCGATCGAGCTCGCTTTCGGTGTAGACGATGTCGCGCAGGGCGCTGAAGAGCATTTCCCGGGTACTGGCGATCATTTCGCCATCGACGAAGGCGTCGGCCGGGGCATTGAGCAGTTCCAGGCGCACGCCACGGTCCTGCTGATGGAAACGGACCTCGAAGTCCTTGTAGGCATCGAGGATGGTCTTGGCATTGTCGACATGGGCGCCGGTGTTGAGGATGGCCAGGGCGCACTGGCGGAAAAGGGTATACATGCTGCCCGAGCCGGCCTGGCTCAATTGCTGGACTTCACGTTGGGAAAGCGTCTCCAGGCTACCTTTTGGGGCGACCGAAGCATTGATTACCTGTCTTTGGGTCATTCTGGATTCCATGCTGTTCGGTGCCTGCGAACGACTGTGGCACCGCTGTTGTGAACACCGCACGCGCGGGTCTCGCACCTGTTTGTAACAGGTGCCCCGGCATGAGGCAAACGCCGCCGGGGTTCACTGAGTATGGACGCTTGCGCGGACTTGTCGTTCCCTCCTCAGGCCTTGTGCCTGACACCTCGGACAATCATCCCGTAGCAGGCCAGGCAGCCCAGCCCCGCCAGCGCCAGGGTCAGGCACATCGGCCGCGGCGTGCCGTCCGCCAGGGCGCTCACCAGCGCGGAAAACAACGCGCCCAGGGCGAACTGGCAGGCCACCGCCAGCCCGGCCGCAGCCCCGGCCTGGCGCGGGTACAAGGCCAGCAGGCTGGCTACGCAATTGGCACCGAGCAACCCGGTGACGCTGACATAGACCACCACCAGGGCCACCACCAGCGCCAGCCCGCCCCAGCCGGTCAGGCCTGCCGCCAGTAATCCGAGGGCTGACGCCCCGGCAAGGCCCGCGCCCACCGCCAGCATGCGCAACGGCCCCCGACGGCTCACCAGGCGGGCGTTGACCAGGGTCATGAGGATGATCCCGGCGATGTTCAGGCCGAACAGCCAGGCGTAGCTGCGCGGCGACACGCCGAAGTACTCCATGTAGACAAAGGGCGACGCGGTGATGAAAGCGAACATGCCGGCGAAGGCCAGGCCCATGCACAGGATGTAGCCCAGCGCCAACGGTTGCGTGGCGATGTGCCAATAGGCCAGGAATACCGTGCCCAGGCTTTCGCCGCGCTGATCGGGCGCGTGGGTTTCGGCAAGCTTCCAGGTGGCGGCAACCAGGCAGGTCGCGCCGAACAGCAGCAGCCCGAGGAATACCGTGCGCCAGCTACCCAGATCCATCAGCACGCTACCCAGCAGCGGTGCGACCAGGGTGGCAAGCATGGTCACCAGGTGCATCAGCGACAGCACCTTCGCCGCTTCGGCCAGGGCGAACAGGTCGCGCACGATGGCCCGCGCCAGCACCGAGGCCGCGGCCCCGCCCAGGGCCTGGAAGAAGCGCCAGGCGACAAGCTGCTCCACCGAGCCGGCGAACAGGCAACCCAGGGTCGCCACCAGGTACAGGCCGATGCCACCGAGCAACAGAGGACGCCGGCCATAGCGGTCGGACAGCGGGCCGTAGACCAGCATGCCCAGGCACAGGCCGACCAGGAACAGGCTGATGGTCAGTTGTACGCTGCCAGCGCTGGCCTGCAGGTCCCTGGCGATCAGCGGCAGGCTGGGCAGGTAGGTATCGATGGACAGCGGCGCAAAGGCCACCAGGGCAGCGAGCAGGACGATCAGCCGTGCCGGATTGGAGTTACGAATCATTGGGGCTCCGCATGCAAGTCATGGCGTTAATGGATCCAGGTAAACAGCGAGGTTCCTGGCTTCGCGGGCTAAAAGATAACATGTTAACAATGTAACGATGACCCATGTCCGCCGAAGCGGGCCGGCCAGCTACGAGGCGCGAAAGAAGCCCATGGAAATCCGGCCCCGACACACCCCCCGCGAGTGTGTTTTAATGCGTCGCCCATTTTTTCTTCTGAACACCAAGGCGGCTATGGACACGGGGACACGACTCAGACTGGTGCGTGAACGCAACAAGCTCTCCCAACGGGAACTGGCCCGACGCAGTGGCCTGACCAACTCGACGATCTCGCAGATCGAGCAGAACCGCGTCAGCCCCTCGGTCAGTTCCCTGAAGAAACTGCTCGAAGGGATTCCCATGTCCCTGGCGGAGTTCTTCAGCTTCGACGAGCCACCGCGGGAAGAACGCTTCGTCTTCCGCGCCGCCGAACAGCCCGACCTGGGCCGCAGCGGCATGCGCATGCTGCTGGTCGGCGCCAGCGTCGAAGGCCGGCAGATGCGCATGCTGCGCGAGCTGTACGCCCCCGGCGCGGATTCCGGCGAAGAGCCGATCGTCCATGCCGAAGGCGAGGAATGCGGCCTGGTGACCCGTGGCACCATCGAACTGCGGGTCGATGGCCAGGTGAGTATCCTCAACTCCGGTGACGGCTATTACTTCCCCACCACCCTGCCCCACAGCTTCAAGAACATCGGCCAGGACGAGGCCGAGATCATCAGCGCCAACACCCCGGCGAACTTCTGATGAAACGGCGGCCCTGGAGGCCGCCGTTCTCGTTCACATCCACCCGAGCCAGTGCCACCAGGTAGCGGCGAACACCAGCATCAGCAGGTAACCGACCAGGGTCACGACAATCCCGACCTTGGCGAACTGGCGTGCGTTGAAGGTTTCGGTGCCCAGGCAGACCATGTTCTGCGGCGCATTGATGGGCAGGATGAAGCCGTAACTGACCACGAAGCCGAGGACCATGGTCATGCCCAGGCGGTTGAAGTCGCCCGGCAGCGTCTGCAAGACCGCAATCAGGATCGGCAACAGCGCCGAGGTCAGCGCGGTAGCGCTGGCAAAGCCCAGGTGGATCAGGATCAGGAAGGCGCCGAGGATCGCGAATACCCCCAGCGTACCCAACTGGTCCAGCCCGGTATGGGCGACCACCTGCGCGCCCAGCCACTGCCCGGCCTGGGTGGTGAGCAGGGTGGTGCCGAGGCTGATGCCAACCCCGAAGACGATTACCGTGCCCCAGGGAATACGTGCCTGCACGTCCTTCCAGGTCATCACGCCGACTCGCGGCAGCAACAGCAGGACCAGCCCGGCATAGGTGGTCGAGGTGGTGTCGAACCCGTGCAGCTTGCCTTCGGTGGCCCAGGCCAGCAGCAGGGCCAGGGACACGCCGAGCAGACGTTTCTGCGCGGTGCTCATCGGCCCCAGCGCCGCCAGTTGCGCAGACACCGCGGCCTTGCCCCCGGGAATGCTGTCGGTCTCCGGCGGCAGCATCTTCAGCACCACGACGATCAGCAGCGCCGACATCAGCACCGCCCACGGCGCGCCAGCGATCAGCCAGTCGATCCACGACACCCGGGCACCGAGCATCTTGTCCATGAAACCCACGGTCAGCAGGTTCTGCGCGGCGGCGGTCTGGATACCGATGTTCCAGATGCTGGTGCCCTGGGCGACGATGATCATGATGCCGGCGGCGATGTTCGAACGCTTGTCCACGCCGAATGCGGCGATCACCCCCATCATGATCGGCACCACGCACGCACTGCGCGCCGTGGCGCTGGGCACTACCAGGCTCAGGAGTAGGGTGACCACCACCGCGCCCAGGAGGATGCGCCGGGTGCTGACGCCGACGCGGTCCAGGGTGACCAGCGCGATACGCCGGTCCAGGCCGGTGTGGGTCATGGCGGCGGCGAGGAACAGCGCGCCGACCACCAGTGCCAGGGCGGTATTGGAAAAACCGGTGAGGGCCATGCCCACTGCGGCGGACGAGCCATAGCTGACGCTCGGGTCAGCCAGGGTAGGCGCGGTTCCCAGGAGAAACGCCAGCAGCGAGGTAATCATGATCGCACTGGCTTCGTAGGACACCGCCTCGGTGATCCAGATGACCACCGCGAAGGCGAGGATCGCCAGCACCCTGTGCCCGGCCACCGGCAGATCGCTCGGCAACGGCAGCAGCAGGACGCCGATCAACGCGGCGATGCCCACCCACAGGCCGATGGGTAATCCCAGCCTGGGGGTAGCGGTTGTGGACGACGTATTCATGGCCTGCCTCGCTGGCTTGGAAAATGTTGGCAAGCGCTCTACCGCGAGGCCTGCACCCTTCCATCAATCATCCCCGCGCCGTTGCGCGGGGAAAATGACATCGATCAACCCCTGCCGGATTAGCCCATCGCGGATTTTGTAGGACAACCCGGCAATAACTACATAAGCAGGAAATCAATTTTGTAGTGATAAGAAAAAATCACTACAAACCCGTTGACGCCGTTTATCGGGCTCTTGCATGATGGGCCCGTCTCCCCGATCGGGAGCGCTGGCAAGGGTGTTCCAGACGATCCGAGCGGTATCCGGGTTGTCCGTGGAGTGGGACTGTCCAAAAGGCAGAGTGAAGAAAGCCCCTGTTGCGATGCTGCTGTAGCAGCCTTGGTAGATGCGCTACATGAAGCGCGAGTCTGAACGAATCAACCACTGAAGGGTTATGGGGGCTTTAATGATGAATCTGAACGAACAACCGACCATCCAGGAACTGGCCAAGCTGTTCGCTGCGCGCAAAGACACGCTCGACAGCCATATCCTGTGGATCTGCGAAGCCGGTGAAGTGCATATCGACAGCCTGTCGCCCTGCACCACCGAAGATGAATTCGAACAGCGCAAGCCCGGCATGCGAGCGCGGATGAAGATGTACCGCCGTGGCCAGGGCTACGTCGGCAAGAAAGCGGCCGCTGATACCCAGTTCGTCGGTCGCGTGCTGGAAACCCTGCAACAGGAGTGGCCAGCGCTGCGTGAAGGCCAGGGCGTGCGGGTCATCGACCGCCTTAGCTGAGTCTTCCGTTCGCTTGAGCCCGGCCCGCAAGGCCGGGCTTTTTAATGCGCGAAGAAAAGGCCGGTGGGTCACACCGGCCTTTTACCCAAGGTTTTGGTCATGCGCGGCGCAACAGCGCCAGCGGTTCTTCAGGCTGCAACCCGGCGACCATCGCCCGGGCCCGATCCACACCCCAGACCAGCGCCCGGCTCATGCTCTCCCCCGGCCTGGACGGATGATATTCCTCCAGCAGCGCCTTGCCGTGGCGGGCGTACACGCCGAGGAACAGCTGGGTCGCGCCGGTGCGCGAGAGCCGGACCTGGACGTCGATGCTGATCCCGTCGTTGAGCACTTCATCATGGCTGCGGCTATGCAGCATCGCATCCGCCCATTCCCAGTATTTTTCTTCCCTGATACGCATTGCTTTCCTCCACTGGAATAGCGCATTGACGGCACATAGTAAGGCATAGATCGCCATCACTCTCCAGCGCCGCAGGGCGGCGCAATGAGCGAAGTCAAACAAAGCTGCATGAATTGGCCGGAATCGCGTACCCGTCGGTACTTTCACCAATCGGGCAATACTCCGGCCGCAGCGTCAGCGCTTGGGCAATGCTGCGGGAAGGAAGCGGCGACTTTCCATGCGCGCCGGCATCCTCGACTTGAAGGTGGCCTGGGCATCGTCCAGGGTCATATGGGCAAAGCCCAGGCGAAACGCTGACTGGCCACAACGCACCACGGCATTGATCGGGAATTCGTCGCCGAGGTCTTCGAGAAATTGATCCTTCATGTTCTTGCTCCCCTCTGAAAGCGACCGATACCGATCCTCCAGCGGAGAACCTGAAAGTATCGATCTCAACCTTCAAAAGACTAGCCGGACATTTAGCGACCAACCGGTCAGCATGCCGATCCCCGACCAATGGCGCCTCAGGCCTGGGCGGTCCTCAATGCTTCCCGCAGACGCGGGCCGAATACGTTGATCAACAACCCCAGCATCACCAGCAGGCCGCCCCAGCACTGGATCGCACTGAGGCGCTCGTCCAGCAGCAAGGCCGACGAAGTCAGCCCTACCACCGGAACCAGAAGCGAAAAGGGTGCCACTTTCCCCGCCGGGTAGCGCGACAGCAGGCGACTCCACAGGCCGTAGCCGAGCATGGTGGCAATAACCGCCAGGTACACCAGCGACAAAATCGAACTCAAGCCGATATTGCGCAGCGACGATTCGATCAGTTCAGGGCCTTCCAGGTACCACGACAGGCCCAGGAACGGCAGCGGCGGAACCAGGCCGCCCCAGATCACCAGGGCCATCAGGTCGATGTTGCCGAAACGCCGGGTAATGATATTGCCCATGGCCCAGCACGCACCGCCGCACAGGGTCAGGAGCAACGCCAGCAAGGGCACGTGGCTGTCGTTCTCGCTGCCGATCAGCGCCAGGCCACCCGCCGCGACCAGCAGGCCGCACACACTCGCGGCGCGCAGGCGCTCACCGAGGAACAGCGCAGCGAAGATCATGGTGAAGAAGGCCTGGGACTGCAGCACCAACGACGCCAGCCCCGGCGGCATGCCGTTGTGCATGGCCTCGAAGAGAAAGGCGAACTGGCCCAGGGAAATGGTCGAGCCATAGGCGATCAACCAGCGCCAGGGCAACTGCGGACGACGGATGAAAAACACCGCCGGGAACGCCACCAGGATAAACCGCAGCGCGCCCAGCAACATCGGCGGCAGCCCGTCCAGACCGACCTTGATCACCACGAAATTCAGGCCCCAGGCAACGATCACCACCAGCGCCAGCAACAAATCCTTGAGCGGCATTCTTCCCCCATCGCACGCGTAATAATTTGAAACATCATATCGTCATTACGCTGGCGGGTGACACTGCAAGGTCTGCGGCGCGGTTGATTGTGTGGGAGTCCGCCCAGCCTTCCAGGCTGTTCTGTCGCGCAGAGAACAGTTCCAAAGCACGACGCGTACCCTGTGGGAGCGGATTCACCCGCGATTGCGGTAGTGAAGTCACCATAGCAATCGCGGGTGAACCCGCTCCCACAAGGTCCCTGCAAATCAAAGAGTCATGTTTTGCTCTATGGGAACCGGCTCAGGCATGCACACTCCACTGCACCACATCCACGCCGATCACCGAATCGTCCACCGCCTGGATCAAGCCGCAGCGCATCGCCTCTTCGGGCGTGACGATCCGCGGATGGGCCATCAGGTAGCGCGGAATATCCAGCACCTCTTCCGCGCCCCGGGTGCGTTCCTCGACGATCTGCGCGTACAGCTGCAGGTCGTAATCCAGGCTCATCGCGTATTCAGCCATCCGCGCATGGTCCACCGAACCGTGCAGGGTCCAGTGGAAGGGGTGGAACAGGAATTTGCTCAGGGCACAGGCCGTACGCCGCTCGCCGGCCAGGAACAGGATGTTGCCCATCGACTCCACCGTGCCGAGATTGTGAGTATGCACCGGTACCGGCAGCGCCCGGAGGAAGTTGTACAGGCTGAAGCCGTAGCTGCATTCCCCGCCCATGGTGGCGATATTCAGCTGGATACACTCGGCGCCCTGCTGCAGGGCCCGCGAGCAGGTGGTGATGAGGTTGCCGCAGGTGGACGCATTGATCGGTCCGGTGAAATGGATGATATGACTGGCCATGGTCACCTCGTGCTGTAGGTCCTTGGGTCAGGGGTCGTTGTCACGCGGTTGCTTGTCGGCCCCCTTGTCCTCGGCGAGTTCGCCCAGGTGCTGGTAGCGCTCGCGTAGCGCATGCAGCTGCTTTTCATCCAGGTCGTCGAGCCCGAGCAAGGCGTTGTGGGCCCGGCGCGTGGCGCGCAGCAGCTCGTCGACCTTGATATGCAACTGATCGGTGTCGCGGTTCTGGGTGTTCTGGATCAGGAACACCATGAGGAAGGTCACGATGGTGGTGGAAGTATTGATCACCAGTTGCCACGTGTCGCTGAAGTGGAACAGCGGCCCGCTGATGCCCCAGGCCAGGATCAGGCCGAAGGCGATGGCGAAGGTCAGCGGACGGCCCGTCCAGTTGGCCAGCTTCTGGGCGAAACGGGAGAACTTCATGGGAGGGCCTCCTCTTGCGGTCCTGCGTGTCGAACCCGACATTCGGTGGAAAAGCTGGGGCTGGCAAAGTTCAGTCCGGCCACTGCCCGCCACTCGTCAATCTTGCTGAACCCGCCTTGCCAGGCCCCGGTCGCAACCTGTAACGAGCAGGACAAGGAACGACGGCGTGAGCGAGATTCGCATCGGTATTTCCGGCTGGCGCTATGCCCCGTGGCGCAAAGTGTTCTATCCCCAGGGCCTGGTCCAGGCCAAGGAGCTGGCATTCGCCTCGCGGGCGGTGAGCAGCATCGAGATCAACGGATCGTTCTATGCCCTGCAGACCCCGCAGCGCTATGCCGAATGGCGCGACGCGACGCCCGAGGGCTTCGTCTTCGCGGTCAAGGCGCCGCGCTACATCACCCATGTGCGACGGCTCAAGGAGATCGACGAGCCGCTGGCCAACTTCTTCGCTTCCGGGCCGCTGCAACTGGGCGCCAAGCTGGGGCCGATCCTGTGGCAGTTCCCGCCGAGCCTGAAATTCGACCCGCAGCGCTTCGCCGATTTTCTTCAGCGCCTGCCCCATGATCATGCCGCGGCCAGCCGATGCGCACGCCATTGCGCCGAGCGCTTGAAGAAAGACGGCGCCTTCGAAACCCAGGGCAACGGCACGCTGCGCCATGCCGTGGAGATCCGCCACGACAGCTTCCGTGACCCGGCCTTCATCGAACTGCTGCGCGCACACCAGGTGGCCTTGGTGGTCGCCGATACCGCCGGGAAATGGCCCTACCTGGAAGACCTCACCGCCGACTTCGTCTACCTGCGCCTGCATGGCGATGCCGAGCTTTACGCCAGCGGCTACACCGATGAAGCCCTGCAGCGCTGGGCCCAACGCATCCGCACCTGGAGCCGCGGGCAACAACCGGGCGATGCACAACTGGCCGGGCCCCGGGAAGCCGCGACCAAGGGGGCAAAGGCGGTGTACTGCTATTTCGACAACGACCTGAAAGTCCGCGCGCCCTTCGATGCCCGGGAGCTGCTGCACCGCTTGAAACTCGATGCCGGGCTGCAAACCGAACCGGGCCAACCGGCGCAGCCACCTTTGTGACGGGAGACGACCATGCATACCCCTGCCCTGCTGTTGATCCTTGCCAGCCTTGCCAGCGGCACGGTCCTGGCCGATGCCTGCCAGGTCACCACGCGCTCGTCCAGCGCCGCGGTGCCGGAGGTGGAGACGCGTACCTGCTACAGGCTCGAAGGCATGCCCGACGAGGCCATCGATTGGTCCTGCAGCAGCGAGAACAAGGAAATGCTCAATACCCTGAAACAGCGGGTCCCACGCTGCCCGGACCAGGAAATCGGTCAATGCACTGCACCCTTGACCCAGGAAAGCCTGGCCAACCCCAAGGCCACCAGCAATGACTCGCAGGCGGCCAGGCCACAGGTTCCGAACGATGCGCGGGTGGTGACCTATTACTACGACACCCGCAACCAGGGGCAGGCCAGGATCGACTGCGAGAAGGCAGGCGGGACCTGGCGCATGCCGTGACGCCCGCAGATTTCCCTTGCAACCCACACAGGAGTGCATACCCATGCCACGCGGAAGCAAAGCGAAGTACACCGAAGAACAGAAACGCAAGGCCGAGCATATCGAGGACAGCTACGAGGCCAAGGGCGTGTCCAGGGACGAGGCCGAAGCCCGAGCCTGGGCCACGGTAAACAAGCAGTCCGGCGGCGG
This sequence comes from Pseudomonas bharatica, assembly GCF_048586865.1. NCBI lineage: Bacteria > Pseudomonadati > Pseudomonadota > Gammaproteobacteria > Pseudomonadales > Pseudomonadaceae > Pseudomonas > Pseudomonas bharatica. The sequence goes on from NZ_JBMAWR010000002.1 coordinate 49,088, forward strand.
TGAAAAAGCCGGCGGGTCCGGGCAGAAGAAGAGTGCAAGCGCCAAGCACAAGGCGCGACAGTCTTCGGCACAACGGGCGGTGAAGACCAGGCACGGGGAACCGCGACCGGATCAGCCGCTGGGGGATATGACCAAGGCTGAACTCATGGACCGGGCGCGCAAGCAGAACATCGCGGGGCGTTCGACCATGAACAAGGCGGAGTTGGTCAAGGCGCTGGGCAAGTAGCCGGAAGGCCCGCTTCGGCGTCAAACCGCACGAAGCGGGCCCTCAAGCTCACGGCGAAATCGGATCGCTGGCCGGGAACGTTTCTTCAAGGGCGTTATCCACCTGCTCTTCATCCGGCTGCCTGGCCTTGTCGTCGCCGCAATGGCATTCGCTCATGCGGCACGGTTCGCCATTGGCGTGGCCACTGGCGCAGGCCTTGCAGCAATAGGCCTCGCCGGCCAGTTGCACGGCGTTGGCGTCCACCTCGCAGGTGCATCCGGGACAGGCGCAATGTTGTTCGCTCATGGTCGTGTCCTCCTCTCAAACGTCTTCATCGCCTTCGGGCGGCGATACACGATCGGTCCAGGGTTTGCCGTCCAGTGGCGCCGAGCGGGCCAGCTCGGCTTCGTCCAGGCCGATGCCGCCGCCGATCTCGTCCTCGTCGACCCGGCGCAATTGCTGGTCCGCCGGCCCCGGGCCGCCTCGCTCGGACGGATCGCGGGCGCCGGTCTGGTCGAACAGGGTGTCGGGGCTGAGGTCGTCCAGGGTGACGTTGTCCTCGTGCAGGCTTTCGCTGAGCGCTTCACCGCCACTCATGCCACCCCGCTCGACACGCTCGGCCGGGAACTCGCGGTTGAATTCCTCTGCCGGCCGCGCATCGCCGGCGCGGCCCTGACGTTCGTCATGGCGGTCACTGAAATCCAGCTCGCGGACTTCGCCCATGCGGTCCTGGATGTCATCGATTTCGGCTGGCACATGGGTGGCCGGCCTTTGGCTTTTCTCGTTCATGGCAACCTCGCTTGCGGATGAGCTCTCCTGAAGTCGACTCACCTGCGTGGAAAATGATTCAGTCTTTCTGCCGCCCGGTCGCCACGCCGATTGAACTCCCGTCGCGCACGCCCTCTCCCACTTGGTAAGACGCCGGACACAGAGCATTCGCCATGGCCAAGCCCCTCGAGGAGTACCAACGCAAGCGCAACTTCGCCGCCACCCCCGAACCCAGCGGCAAGCGAGCCCGTGGCAAGGCCCGGGCGCTGCAGTTCTGCATCCAGAAACACGACGCCAGCCACCTGCACTACGATTTCCGCCTGGAGCTCGATGGCACCCTGAAAAGCTGGGCGGTGCCCAAGGGCCCGTCGCTGGATCCCAAGGTCAAGCGCCTGGCGGTGCACGTCGAGGACCACCCGCTGGACTACGCCAGCTTCGAAGGTCATATCCCCGAGGGCCACTACGGCGCCGGCGACGTGATCGTGTGGGACCGCGGCATCTGGATTCCCGAAGGCGACCCGCACCAGGGCTACGCCAAGGGCCACCTGCGCTTCGAACTGCAAGGGGAAAAGCTCGGCGGGCGCTGGAACCTGTTCCGCACCCGCCTCGGCGGCAAGAAGGAACAGTGGATGCTGGTCAAGTCCTCGGATGCCCAGGCCCGCGAAGAGAAGGACTACGACATCCTCGAAGCCGCCCCGGACAGCGTGCTCAGCGACCGCAGCCTGCCTTCGGCCAGGCCGGTCGCGGCGCCTGCGGCAAAGGCACCCGCGGCAAGGAAGAAAGCCGCATCCGCCAGCAGCACGAAAAAGGCCCCCAAGGCCGCCCTGCCCGAAAGCCTCAAGCCGCAGTTGGCCACCCTGGTGGACTCGCCGCCGCAAGGCGACTGGAGCTACGAGATCAAGTTCGACGGCTACCGCATCCTTGCCCGTATCGACGATGGCGAGGTGCGCCTGTTCACCCGCAATGGCCATGACTGGACAGCGAAGATGCCGCGCCAGGTGGCGGCGCTGAAAACGCTCAAGCTGAAATCCGCCTGGCTCGACGGTGAGATGGTGGTCGCCGACGACAACGGCGTGGCCGACTTCCAGGCCCTGCAGAACGCCTTCGATACCGAGCACGACGAACGCATTCTCTACTACCTGTTCGATGTGCCCTGGCTCGAAGGTCGCGATCTGCGCCAGTTGCCGCTGCAGGAGCGGCGCGCCGCCCTTGAAGCGATCCTCGCCGACCCGCCACCGGAGCTGCGTTACTCGGCGAGCTTCGCCGAGCCGGTCGCCTCGCTGCTCGCCAGCGCCTGCCAGATGAACCTGGAAGGCCTGATCGGCAAGCGCCAGGACAGCGTCTACGTGGAGCGCCGCAGCAGCGACTGGATCAAGCTCAAGTGCCAGAAACGCCAGGAGTTCGTGGTGGTCGGCTACACCGAGCCCAAGGGCAGCCGGGCAGCGTTCGGCGCCCTGTTGCTGGCCCTGCATGACGATGGCCGGTTGCGTTATGCGGGCAAGGTCGGCACGGGTTTCAGCACCGAGACCCTGCAAAGCCTGCATCGCCGGCTGCAGCCGCTGGAGGCGCCGCGCCCGCCACTGGATAACCCGCCGACCGGCGCCGAAGCCCGGGGCGTTCACTGGCTCAAGCCGCAGTTGCTGGCAGAAGTCAGCTTCGCCCAGATGACCCGCGACGGCATCGTTCGCCACGCGGTCTTCCATGGCCTGCGCAACGACAAGCCGGCCAGCGCCATCAACCTGGAGCGTGCCATGCCCGTAAAGAACAGCAGCGCAAAGGCAATGCGCCTGACCCATCCCGACCGCATCATCGATGCCAGCAGCAACACCACCAAGCTGGATATCGCCGAGTACTACGCCAAGGTTGCCGGGCTGATCCTGCCGCACCTGGAGAACCGTCCCGTGGCGCTGGTCCGCGCCCCGGACGGGCTGGACGGCGAACTGTTCTTCCAGAAGAACGCCGCACAGCTGGACCTGCCCCACGTGAAAACCTACGACAAGGACCAGGCCGGCCAGGCCGCGATGATCATCAACCGCGAAGACACCCTGCTCGGTGCGGTGCAGATGAACACGCTCGAATTGCACACCTGGAATGCCACCGACAAGCAATTCGAGCGCCCCGACCGCTTCGTGCTCGACCTCGACCCGGACCCGAAACTGCCCTGGAAGGCGATGATCGAAGCCACCACCCTGACCCTCACCCTTCTGGAAGAGCTGGGCCTGCGCTGTTTCCTCAAGACCAGCGGCGGCAAGGGCATCCACGTGGTAGTGCCGTTGCAGCGCAAGGCCGGCTGGGACGAGGTCAAGGACTTCAGCCACGCCATCGTCAGCCACATGGCCGGGCTGTTTCCCGAACGGCTGTCGGCGGTCTCCGGGCCGAAGAACCGGGTCGGGCGGATCTTCATCGACTACCTGCGCAACGGCAAGGGGGCGACCACCGTCTGCGCCTGGTCGCTGCGGGCCCGGGAAGGCATGCCGGTGTCGGTGCCGATCTGGCCCGAGGAACTGGCCGGGCTCAAGGGGGCCAACCAATGGACCCTGGCCAATATCGACGAGCGCCTGGCCGACGGCAACGACCCATGGCAGGACTACGCCAGCACCCGCCAGTCGATCACCGCCGGCATGCGCAAGAAACTCGGCCTGTGAAGGAGCCACCGCCATGAGCATCATCCAGGATTTCGACCTGGGCAGCCTGGACACCCTGCTGCGCAGCTTTACCCAGCGACCCCAGGCGCTACATCTGGACACCCAGTTGCCGCTGGTCATGCAGTCGCTGCAACAGGACCATCTCGACCTGCTGCCACTGCCCGGCCAGGGCCATACCCTGCAACGCTGGCAGACCCTGGCGCGCATCGCCGGCTGCGACCTGAGCCTGGCCAAGCTGTACGAGGGGCACACCGATGCCCTGGCGATCCTCTCCGAGTGCAGCGCCAGCCACCGGGTCGGCCAGGGCATCTGGGGGGTATGGGCCGCCGAGTCGGCAGAGGCCCGCACGCGCATCGTCGGACGCGAAGGCGACACGGTGCTGCTGGAAGGACGCAAGGCCTGGTGCTCCGGCGCCCTGCAGATCGACAACGCCCTGCTGACCGCCTGGGACAGTAATGAGCAGCCGCAACTGGTAGCCATCGAGCTGTCCCATCCGAGCCAGCGCATCCTCGCCGAGGACTGGCAAGCGGTGGGCATGGCCACCACCACCAGCGTGGTCATGGAGTTCGAGGGTACCCCTGCCGTGGCCATTGGCGCCCCCGGGCAATACCTGTCGCGACCTGGCTTCTGGCACGGCGGCGGCGGGATCGCTGCGTGCTGGTACGGGGCCGCCGAGGCGCTGGCCGACTACCTGCGCGAGCACTGCCGCAAGCCGCGTCCCGACCCACATGCCGAGGCCCACCTGGGCGCGGTCGATGCCGCACTGGGCGGTGCCCGGGCGACCCTGCGCGAATGCGCCGCGTGGATCGACGCCAACCCCGGCGCCAACGCCGAGCTGCTGGTACGGCGCACCCGTGCCCAGGTCGAACAGGCGGTGAGCCAGGTTATCCAGCATGTCGGCCGCGCCCTGGGTGCCACGCCGTTCTGCCACAACAGCCACTTCGCCCGGCTCTCCGCCGACCTGCCGGTCTTCCTGCGCCAGAGCCATGCCGAACGCGATCTCGCCGTCCTCGGTCAACAACTGGCCCAGGTGCCGGCGGGAGCCTGGCAGCTATGAGCGAAGACCTGTTCCGTGGGCCGGCGACCACACCCGCGCAATGGCAGCAGTCGGCCCATCTGGCCAGGGCCACCTGGATCACCCCCGAGCAGCTGTGCCCACCGGGGCGCCGCCTGATCGTGGTGGCGCCTCACCCTGACGACGAGATCCTCGCCTGCGGCGGCCTGCTCGCCAGCCTGCGCGGGCGCGAGCAGGACCTGCTGCTGATCTCGGCCACCGATGGCGAGGCCAGCCATCCCGGCTCGCAACAGTGGACGGAGCATCGCCTGCGTCGCCAGCGCCCCCAGGAAAGCCGCAACGCCCTGCACCGGCTCGGCCTGGACCTGCAGGCCCTGGACTGGCAGCGCCTGTCGCTCAAGGACACCGCGGTAGCCCGCGACGAAGCCTACCTGGTCGGCCACCTGGGCCAATTGCTGCGGCCCGACGACCTGCTGCTCTGCACCTGGCGTGGCGACGGCCATTGCGACCACGAGGCGGTTGGCCGCGCCTGTGCCCAGGCGGCGCAGGCCAAGGGCGCAACCCTGCTTGAAGTGCCGGTGTGGGCCTGGTACTGGGCGCAGCCCGAGGATCCGCGGCTGCCCTGGGAACGGGCTTGCAAGGTGCAACTGGACGCCGATGCCGTGCAACGCAAGCAACGGGCGATTGCCGCCCATCTCAGCCAGATCGAATCCGATGGCGAGCGCCCGCCGGTGCTCCCGGCGGAAACCCTGGAGTGCCTGATGCAACCTTTCGAACTGGTGTTCCGATGAGTGTGGATGCGCGCTATTTCGCCGACCTGTTCGCCTCCAGCGACGACCCTTGGGCCTTCCGCACCCGCTGGTACGAAAAGCGCAAGCGCGAACTGGTCATGGCCAGCCTGCCCAGGCAGTTCTACGAGCGGATCTTCGAGCCGGCCTGTGCCAACGGGGAGCTGAGCGCGGCGCTGGCCGAACGCTGCACCGAGCTGGTCTGTCATGACCTCGACGGTACCGCCGTAGCCCTTGCCCGCCAGCGCCTGGGCGGCCTGCGCAACGTGCAGGTGGGGCAAGGACGCCTGCCCGGGGACTGGCCCGGCGGCAGTTTCGACCTGATCGTGCTTGGCGAGATCGGCTACTACCTCGACCCGGAGCAGTGGTTGCAAGTGATCGAGCAGGCAGTGGCCAGCCTGGGCGAGGACGGCGGGCTGCTCGCCTGTCACTGGCTGCACCCCATCGATGGCTGCCCGCAGAACGGTCGCCAGGTGCACGCCCTGCTGGAAGAGCGCCTGCCGCTGTACCGCGTGCTGCGTCATGAAGAAGCGGATTTTTTGCTGGAGTACTGGAGTTGCCAGCCCAGCGTGATCGACCTCGACGAGACCTGCCCATGATTGCCGTGATCATCCCCGCCCACAACGAAGCCGATACCCTGCCCCTGTGCCTGGCTGCCGTACGTACCGCCGCCGATGCAGCCGAAGCGTTGGGCCATCGGGTCGAAGTCATGGTCGTGCTGGACTGCTGCACCGACGCCAGTGCCGAAATCGCCCGCTGCTTCGGCGTGGACACCCTGGAGGTGGAGGTGCGCAATGTCGGCCAGGCGCGCCGTGCCGGCGCCGAGCTGATGCTGCAGCGTGGCGCCCGATGGCTGGCCTGTACCGATGCCGACAGCTGCGTACCGGCGGACTGGCTCCTGTGCCAGCTGGACTTCGCCGCCGACGCGGTGTGTGGCACGGTGCATATCGAGCAATGGCAGGCCGAGCAAGACCCGGCACTGCGCGAGCGCTACCTGGAGCACTACCAGATGCGCGAAGGACACCGGCATATCCACGGCGCCAACCTGGGAATCTGCGCCCGCGCCTACCAAAGGGTGGGCGGCTTCCGCCCGCTGGCGCTGAACGAGGATGTGCAACTGATCGAAGACCTGCAGGCGTGCGGGGCAACCATCGTATGGACGGCGCGCAACAGTGTGACCACTAGCAGCCGCATGGACAGCCGCGCCCGGGGTGGCTTCGGCGACTATCTCAGGTCGCTGATGGCTTGATTGAGCGCAAGCCTGCCCCGGGGCCGGTTCAAGAGGCCTTGCGCGACGTCTTCTTCTTCGGCGCCGGCTTGGCCTTGCCACCCAGGCTGCGCTTGAGCAGTTCGGTGAGGTCGATGATATCGGCGCCCTTGCCCTCGCCTTCCTCGCCCGGTTGCTCGACCACGCTGATCTTGCCCTTGGAGGCCTTTTCTTCCACCAGGTCCATGATGGTCTGGCGAAACTCGTCGCGGTAATCCTCGGGTGTCCAGCTGCCGCTCATGTCCCTGACCAGGCGCTTGGCCATGTCCAGTTCGGCCTTGCTGACCTTGGCATGGGTCACGCTGTCATCCAGCTCCAGGCTGTCGAGGTCCTTCACTTCGTCTGGCCAGCGCAAGGTAATCAGCACCAGCGCCTCGTCCAGTGGCCGCACAAGTGCCAAATGCTGCTGGGTATGTAGCACCACCGTGGCCAAGGCCACCTTGCCGGTGCTTTCCAGCGTATCGCGAAGCAAGGCGTAGACCTTGCCGCCGCGCTTGTCCGGCGCCAGGTAGTAAGGCGTGTCGAAGTGCTGCAAGGGAATGTCCCCGGCATCGACGAAAGAAAAGATATCGATGGTCTGGGTCGCCTCCGGCCGGGCCTTGCGGATCTCGTCCTCGCTGATCACCACATAGCGGCCCTTCTCGTATTCCACACCCTTGACGATATGTTCCTTGCTGATTTCCTTGCCGGTGACCTTGTTGATCCGCTTGTAGCCCACCGGGTCCATGCTGCGTTGGTCGAGCCAGTCGAAATCGACCCGCTGGCTGCGCACGGCGGATGCCAGGGCGACCGGGATATGCACCAGGCCAAAGCTGATCGCGCCCTTCCAGATTGCACGAGGCATGGCGGACTCCTAGCGACGCGGAAGTTGCAGAAGGTGATGACGCAAGGCACCGCAACGCTCGCAGCATTCGCAGTCGCCCTGCCCGGCATCGTTCACCGGCATCCAACGCCACTGGCATCCACGTAGCAGGCAAAGAAAGGTCATGGGGCACCTCCTGGTCATAGGTCTGTTACCACTAATGACTACCAGGAGGTGCGGAAGGTTTGATCGGGATGATCAGTTGTCGCTGTCCTTGCTCGGCGCCAGTTGCGAGGCAGGGCTTTCCGATTGCGGTTGCTGCATTTGCAGCGATGGCTTGCTCGGATCGGAATCCTTGCCGGGATGATCGGAATTGTCGAAACAGCCGCCCAGGGCCAGCAGGCCGGACAGCAGCAACAGGGCTGCGCCTTTGTTCATGGCCATGTTCTCCAGGAAAGTTCTTCACAACAGCAAATGGCGCATCAAGGCCGAGGCCTCCGATGCGCCAGACGAACGGGGCATGGCTATGCCCGGTCATTCACTACGCTACCGCGTCAGGAACGGCCACCCTTGCGGCCGGAGTCCTGGGTTTTCTGCCGATCCTGATTCATGCCACCCGAATGTTGCCCGCCCTTGCGACCGGCTTCGGAGGCTTTTTCCCGATCGTTGGCAAAGTTGCCCGGGTTGCCGCCGCCTTGCTTGGAGCCAGTGCGGTTTTCATTGTTAGCCATGATCTTTCACCTCATAGAAAACTAGGGATGCACGACGTTTGCCGTACATGATGTGTGAGTTCATGGCGGTACAAGGATTCGCTTTGGTTCGAAGCGGCCGGACGGGTGGCGGGAAATAGCGGGAAGGGGGTGTTTGGGGTGCGGGGTATTTGTGGTGTGGGTATCGGTTTTGGTGGCTGCGACGTGCCCGTCAGAGAACCGCGTTAGGGCCACTAGGCGCTTGCCGGGAGATCTTCAGCGCTCTCCAGATCGAGCGCCGCCCGCGCGGCGCTCGATCTCAAGGGCGCGGGAGAAGTCATGACAAGCACCTGTCAGCCCTGATGCGATCTACTGACGGACCTTCAAGACACAAGCCAACCGGGCGACGAAGCCCGTGAAATCACTGATGCACGTGACCGTGCTTCATTTCCGGCTCACCCTCGGTCAAGGAGCGCACCGGCGCCTTGATCTCGAGGTTTTCCTTGTTGCCCTTGGCATCCTCGATCACCAGGGTAAGCGGCACTTCCTGACCCTGCTTGAGCTGGTGAGCCAGGCCCATGAGCATCACGTGATAGCCGTTGGCATCCAGGCTCACCGCCTTGCCGGCCGGCAGGTCGAGGCTGGAGACCGGCCCCATGGTCATCACGTCGCCGTTCATCTTCATTTCATGGATCTGCACATCCTTGGCGACCGGCGACTGCACGGCGACCAGCTTCGCGTCGGTATCGGAGGTGAGGGTCATGAACGCGCCGGAGGAATGCTGGTTGGCCACGCTGGCACGGGCCCAGGCATTTTCCACGGTGGTTTGCGCCAGCGCCGGCAGGGCGGCGGCACACAGGGCCAGGACGGCCAGGGGTTTGCGAATCGGCAGCATCAGCAGATCTCCATCAGGGTCAGCAGGTCTTCGGCGCATTCCTTCGCCGTCAGCGAATGGGACAATCCCAGGTGCAGGCGCCCACGGGAATCGAAGACGAAGCTGGTGGACGAGTGCGACACGGTGTAGCTGTCGCCCAGCGGTACCTTCTCGTAGAACACGCCGAACTCCTTGGCGGTGGCCGCGATCTGTTCCGGGGTGCCGGACAGCGCGGTGAAGGTCGGGTCGAAGGCCTTCACATAGTCTTCGAGTACCTGCGGGGTATCCCGTTCCGGATCCAGGGTGATGAACACCACCTTGAGGAAATCGCCGTCACGGCCCATCAGTTTCTTGATCTGCACCGCACGCGCCAGGGTGGTCGGGCAGATCGCCGGGCACTGGGTGAAGCCGAAGAACACCATCGGCATGGAGCCGTAGAAGCTCGACAGCGCGTAGGTATCGCCGTGGACATCCTGGAGCTTGAAGGAGCGGCCGAGGATCTTGTTGCTCAGGTCCTTGCCGTATTTGAAGTCGAGCTTGGGCGAGGTATCGCAGCCGGTCAGGGCGGCGAGCCCCGCCAGGCCGAGCCCGGCGAGAACCTTGCGCCGGGTCAGTAGGTCGTTCATGTAACCATCCTTTGGGGAAGGTGCACGCTTGCGCAGGGAAGCTGTTCATTCCAGCTTTTCACGGGGCGGCATTTTCGCACGCGAGGACAGGAGGGGCCAGCGCAGGGCGCCCGAAGGGTGCGGCGTGGTGTCGCAGAAGGCGCTGCAAAAGCGTAACAAGGCATTAAACAATTCGTGCCGAATACGACAACGACACCGGACAAATCCGACAATTTACCCAAGCCTGTCACATATCGGCCCATTTCCTGCTGTCCTTGCGCCAGCGCATCGACAAGATGCCAACGCCTACCGACACACAAGGACAAGTGCCGTGCTCAAACCCCTCGCCATCGCCGTTGCCCTCGGATCCGCCTTGCTCCCCATGGGGGCTGGCGCCTATGACTACGGGCAATATGCCAGCCAGACCCTGGATCGCCTGATCCACGACTATCCCGGCCGTTATCGCGGCACCGCCAATTTCGCCGGCGCTGCCGACTGGATGCAGGCGCAATTGGCCTATGGCTACCAGACCAGCCGCCAGGATTTCACTTGGGCCGGCACACGCAGTTCGCAGAACGTCATCGCCTCCGCCGCCGGGACCAGCAGCAACTATGTGGTGCTGGGTGCGCACTTCGACACCTATTTCGGGCGCCCGACCCTGCAAGGCCTGGACGACAATGCCTCGGGCGCGGCGGTGCTGACCGAGATCGCCCGCAACCTCGGCGGCGTGCAACTGGAGAACGGCCTGGAAGTGGTCGGCTTTGGTGCCGAGGAAGAAGGGCTGCGCGGCTCCCGGGCCTACGTCGCGGCCCTCAGCGACAGCCAGCGCGCCAACCTGCTGGGGATGATCAACCTCGATAGCCTGGTCACCGGCGACAAGATGTACGCCCATGCCGGCAGCAATGCCGCCGACAACCCGGCCCTCGGCGCGTACCGCGACCAGCTCATGCGTATCGCCGGGGAGTTGAAGATCGACCTGTTCACCAACCCCGGCCTGAATCCCGCCTACCCTGCTGGCACAGGCTGTTGCAGCGATGGCGCAAGCTTCGAGGGCCTGAATGTGCCAGTGCTGTTCATCGAGGCGACCAATTGGGAGCTGGGTGATCTGGACGGCTACGAGCAGACCGACAACCCGGCGATTCCGGGTGGGTCCACCTGGCACGACCCGAACGAAGACAACCAGACCGTGCTCACCGGCGCCTTCGGTCAGGAGCGCATCGACCAGCGCCTGCGGGATTTTTCGCGGCTGCTGACGCGCCTGGTACTGGAGCTGACCAACGCCGACCTGCTCGCCTCCACCGCGTCCGGTGGGGCCATGGCGCGGCAAATGGAAGACCAGTTGCAGCGCCAGCATCAGGCCATGACGCGACTGCATGACCGCCGCTGGTTGAGCTTGCTGGACAGTCAGCGGACCGTGGGCAGCTTCGATGGCGAGGTTGGCGTCGAGGGCGAGGTGTCGCCCGACAGCGGATTCGATGTGGCCGGCAACCCGGAGTCCAAGCGCGTCGGCGTGCATGTGCTGGGCGACTACCGGCTGAGCGATGCGCTGACCGTCGGTGCCAGCCTGGGCTTCGAGCGCAGCCGCGACAGCCTGGAGCATGGCGGGCGGGTCGAAGGCGATACCTGGCAAGCCGGCCTGTTCGGCCTGCTCGATGATGGCGCAGCGCAGTGGCTGGCGGGTGAGCTGAGTGCCGGGCATACCCGTTTCGACACCCGCCGCTCGGTGTACATCCAGGCCAACAACGGCCCGGTTTTGCTTGACCAGCGCCTGTCCGGGGATACCTCCGCGCTGTTCTGGGGCGCGCGGCTGGAGGGTGGCCATGACTTCGACCTTGGAGGCTTGAAGACCGGGCCGCTGGCGGGGCTGGATTACGTGCATTACCGCATCGATGACTTCCATGAAGACGAAGCGCTGCGTACCGCACTGGGTTACGAGAAGCAGGACTACGACGGGCTCGAGGCCAGCCTGGGCTGGCGCCTGCGTGGCGAACTGGGGCTGGGTGCCGGCATGCGGGTCAAGCCCTACGCCAGCGTGCGCTGGGTGCGGGAGCTGGCGGATGGGCGACTGGACGAGATGGACCTGGCAGCCCGGGCCGACGGGCGCGTACGGGTCGCGGACCTGACGAAGGTCGACAAGAGCTTCGGGCGCGCGCAGCTCGGCGCGCAACTGATGGTGACCGAACAGCTGGGGGTATTTGCCGAGGCCAATACCCGATTCGCCCATGACGAAGGAAACCAGGCGGGATATTCGTTGGGCGTGCAGTGGCTATTCTGAGCCTTCGACGCAGTGGTGCATGATGGCGCCCATTCACAAAGCGAATAGAACGGATTCCAACATTTAATTTGTGGATGCACCGCGATGCTCATACTGTAGAGCGGCAGCCCCGGTAGAACGCCCGTTACAGGCGCTCCCGGGGTCACAACAACAAACACCCCGAGACTGTCCATGTCCAAATCCTACTTCGCCCCTCACGGCGGGCACCCGGCTCAGACCGAGCTGCTGACAGACCGTGCGATGTTCACCGAGGCCTATGCCGTCATTCCCAAGGGCGTGATGCGCGATATCGTCACCAGCCACCTGCCCTTCTGGGACAAGATGCGCATGTGGGTCATCGCCCGCCCGCTGTCCGGTTTCGCCGAAACCTTCTCCCAGTACATCGTCGAGGTGGCTCCGGAAGGCGGCAGCGAGCGTCCTGAACTGGACAAGAACGCCGAAGCGGTGCTGTTCGTCGTCGAGGGTGAAGTCGACATCACCCTGCAGGGCAAGAACTACACGCTCAAGCCGGGTGGCTACGCCTTCATCCCGCCGGCGGCCGAATGGAGCCTGCGCAACAACAGCAAGGCCAATGTCACCTTCCACTGGATCCGCAAGCACTACGAAGCCGTGGAAGGCCTGCCGCATCCGGAAGCGTTCGTCACCAACGAGCAGGACATCACCCCGATCCCGATGCCGGGTACCGACGGCGCCTGGGTCACCACCCGCTTCGTCGACATGGCGGACATGCGTCACGACATGCACGTCAACATCGTTACCTTCCAGCCGGGCGGCGTGATTCCGTTCGCCGAAACCCACGTCATGGAGCACGGCCTGTACGTGCTCGAAGGCAAGGCGGTGTATCGCCTGAACCAGGACTGGGTGGAAGTGGAAGCCGGTGACTTCATGTGGCTGCGCGCGTTCTGCCCGCAGGCCTGCTACTCCGGTGGCCCTGGCCCGTTCCGCTACCTGCTGTACAAGGATGTGAACCGCAACGTGCACCTGACGCTGAACCCGAAGCGTTGAGTGACGTCGGGCTCGCAGCCTGAATGAGAAAGCCCGCCGGTGGATGGCGGGCTTTTTTATGGGTGTCTGTGAGGGCCTCATCGCCGGCAACGCCGGCTCCCACAAGGTTTGCGGTGCACACAAAACCTGTGGGAGCTGGCTTGCCAGCGATGAGGCCGTCGAGGTCAAGCACTCATTCCTGATCCAGCAACCCCGCCAGCACAACCCCCAGCTCCTTCACCATCGGCTCCGCCGTCGACCGGTGCACCACCACGATCTCGTAGCTGTCCACCACCGGCAGCCCGTCCTTTGCTCCCAGCACCCGATGGTCTGCGGTGACTGCCCGCGGAGGCAGCAGGCTGATGCCCATCCCGTCCGCCACTGCCGCCTGGATTCCGCTGAGGCTGGAGCTGGTGAACGCGATCCGCCAACGCCGCCCAAGGCCTTCAACGGCATTGATGATCTCGTCACGGTACAAACCCCGGGGCGGGAAGGTCACCAGCGGGATCGGGTCCAGTTGCAGCGCCGGATTCTTCGCGCTGTCGATCCAGGACAGTTCTTCCGACCAACTGGCCACCCCTTCCCTACCGTTGCGCCGTTGCTTCAACAGCACCAGATCCAGCTCGCCGTTGTCGTAGCTCTGGGCGATGTCCCGGCACAGGCCGCTGGCGACTTCCAGCTTGACCTCGGGATGCTTGCGGTTGAAGGCGGACAAGGCCTTGGTGGTGCGGCCGCCGACGAAATCCTCCGGCACGCCCAAACGCACGGTAACGCCTACGGTTGCTCCGGCCAGGGCTTCGAGCATCTGGTCGTTGAGCGCCAGCATGTGCCGGGCATAGCCGAGCAGGGTCTGGCCGGCATCGGTGGGCAGTACGTCGCGGTTGCCGCGTTCGAGCAGGCGGTGGCCGACCATGTCTTCCAGGCGGCGGACCTTCTGGCTGATGGTTGATTGGGTGGAGTGCAGGCGCGAGGCGGCGGTGGTGAAACTGCCGCAGTCGGCGACCACCACGATCGCGCGTAGCAGATCGAGGTCGAACAGGGTTCTAGCGGGTTTCGCAATGGCAGGCATGGGGGCATTTACAGAATGAATGACCCCCGAGGTTTTAGCATGCCCTCAGGCTGCCGGCGAGCCTTGCAGGAACATCTGCCGTTCGGCATCGCGGCGCTTGACCATGCCGATATCCGGTCGCCCACGGACCTGGATCCATTTGGAAAACTCCGCCGCTGCGTTTTCGAAATCGCCGGCGTTGACGTGGCGCAGCAGGATCGAGTTGCGCAGACGCGCCAGGCCGTAATCGAACACCAGCAGCAAGAGCGCGTCCCATTGGCCCTGGCTGACCGGAACCGTCAGCATCCCGGCCAGTTGCGTCTCGAAACGGCCAATCTCGTGTTCCAGCTTGGCCTCGGCCTCGGGCTGGGTGATCTCCATGCCCTCGCTGACATCGCCATAGTGGGCATAACCGATGAACCACAGGCCGCTGACATCCTGGCGGGCCTTGAGGGTCAGTCCGTTGCGGCGTTTGATCAGGTCCAGGCCCGTCGGGGACAGTCGCATGTGCCAGCTCCTTGCATGAAAGTGAAGGACAACGTCGGGCAAGACTACTTCAGTCATGGCGCCCAGTGATAGCACTTAGCTGCTACTGAATGCCGCATGCCTGGCGCGTCAGAAGCTCACCTTCACCCCCACATACCCGGTCCGCCCCGGTGCCGGCTCGTAGTAGCGTCCGCCGCTGTCATTGATCCGCAGGTTGTCGTAGTAGCGACGGTCCGTCAGGTTATCCAGCCCTACATAGGGCTCCACGTTTTCCGCCCAGCCCTTGAGCTGCATGCCCAAGCGCAGGTTGACCAGCGCATAGCCACCGACCCGTGCGGTATTACCGCTGTCGGCGTACTGGCGGTCGAACACCGAGGTGTTCAGGCGTGCATACCAATTGTCACGGCTGTAGGAAACTTCACCGAACAGGCTTTGCACGGGAATGCCGGGCAGGCGGTTGCCGTCGGCATTTTCGAAACTGCGGTAGGTGTAGTCGTTGAGGCTGTAGGCCGTGCTGACCTGCCAGTGTTCGTCCGGCTGCCAGCGCGCGCTGAGCTCCAGGCCGTCGCGGCGGGTCGAACCGGCGTTGCGGTAGAACGTGCGGCCATCGACGTAGGGCACCAGTTCGTCACGGGTATCGATGCGGTACACCACGGCTTCGTAGCGCCAATGCGCAGTTTCACCCTTGAAACCGACCTCCTGGTTGAGCGCCTCGGCCGGTTCCAGGCTGCTGTTGAAGCCGCCACCATTGGGATTGGCCAGTTCGCTGACAGTCGGCGTCTCGAAGGAGGTAGCGACGCGGGCGTAGATCGTGTGGGACGGATCCAGGCGATAACTGAGACCAACGCTGTAGTTGAGGTCACGCAGGTTGCGCTTGCCGGAGTCGTCACCATCACGCAGGTAGTGATCGTCCACGCTCAGGCGTACGGTGTCGTGGCGCAGGCCCAGGCTGAGCAGCCAGTTCTCGCCAAGCTCGGTGCGGTTTTCCACGAACAGGCCGAGGCTGCGGGCCTCTTCACGTTGACGGGAGGTCAGCGCCCCCTTCTCGCCCCCGAGGATGTTGTTGTTGCGATCACGGTCGTCGCGCAGGGATTCAAGGTCGCCTCCGAACGTAAACCAGTGCTTGAGGCCGAACCAGTCGGCGACATGGGTGTAGTTGGCGCCGGCGCCGGCGAACAACCGCTCATAGCTCGTCTGGCCGTTGGCGGCCAATGGCAGGCGATTCTCGAAATCCCGTTGACCGACATAGCTGCGGATCTGGTAGGTATCTTCTCCAAGCGGCTGTCCGTCCCACACCAGCGACAGACGCTGCTGCCTGATGCGCTCGTCGGAATCGAAGCTCAGGCTTTGCGGACGGGCCTGGTTGCGGTCGGCACGAACCTGCCCCAAGGTCAACCCGCCCGGGTCCTCCGAGCGGTTATCGAGGGCGTGCAGGGTCAACGCCAGGCGCCCCGTTTCGCCCCACCAGCGCAGCTTGCCGGTGAGGTTGTTGGCCTCGCTGGTGGCGTGCTGGCGATAGCCGTCGGACTGGGTCGAGCTGACCGCGGCCAGGGCGCCGAAATTGTCCTCGGTGCCGCTGGCTTCCACGCTCTGCCGGCGGAAACCGTAGCTGCCGACACTGACATCGCCGGACACACCGGGGTGATCGCCCGGCTCGCGGGTCTCGATTGCCAGCACCCCGCCCGCGCCGTTGCCATAGAGCACGGCAGCCGGTCCGCGCAGCACTTCCATACGCTCGACCAGGCCCAGGTCGAAGCCGTCCAGCTCGGTCTGGCCATCGGGCATGGTCAGCGGTACGCCATCGACCAGCACGCGAATGCCACGCACGCCGAAGCTGGAGCGCGAGCCAAAACCGCGGATCGCCGGGCGCAGCCCTTGGGCGGCGTTGTAGCGGCTTTGCACCACAACCCCTGGCACGCCGGAGAGCAGGTTGCCGAGGGTCAATGCCTGTTCGCCGCGACTGTCGGCGGCATCGACCACGCTGGCGGACAACGCGGCCTGGGCCCACTCGTCGCCGGTGCGCGTGGCGCTGATCACCACGGGATCGACATCGACAGCGGTATCGGCCAAGGCGCCGGTACTGGTGAGCAGTAGCGCACCCAGGGCGGCGCGGCGGTGTGCGGCGCGTTGCCGCTCGTTGTCATTCATAAGGCTTTCCATCCGGTCCCGCACAAAGGGGCTGAGTGGACCATAAACCGGCGGTTGGGCATAGGGCTATCAGGCTTGGGGCTGGGGGTTGGGGGACTTGGGTTGGGGGTCGAAAGTAGGAGTGTCAGAGCGATTTTGGGGCTGCTTTGCAGCCCCAAGGGATCTCAATAGAAATACGCCAGCCTGAACTGCAACGAATTATCGATCTTCACGCCCTCGCGCACCGAGGTGTCGTGCATCACCTGCCCCATCACCTGCAACTGCTTGTTGACCATGGTCGCCACGGTGAAGCCGACGGTTCCATTGTCACGGCTGGTGGCCAGGGTCACGCCATCCAGGGTTTCGCGGCCGCCCCAGTTGTGCCGGTAGGTGAGCGCCGCATAGGTATCCTGGGTGAAGTTGTAGCGAAGGTGGTTGTGCAGCTGCAGCAGGGTGTCCTTTTTCGCATCGGTGGAGCGCTGGTCCTGGTAGAACTCGGCCTCGGCGATCACATCCCAGGTGATCCGCTCCGTCAGGCCCTTGATGTAGCCGACCTGGAAATCCACCGCCCAGCGGTTGTTGCTGAGGGCAAAGCCTTCGTTTTTGTCGCTGCCGGTCGGCGCGGTGAAGAACACCGACCAGCCCAGGTGTTCGTTGCGCTCCAGGTCGCCGATGGTCCACAGCGTACCGCCGAAGGTGATGTCGCCGAGCCCGGAATTCTTCGTATGGGTCGCACCGATATCCTGCTGGCCGAAGGGGATGACGATCTGCGGGTCCCAGGTGTAGCCGGTACCGAAGAAGTCCGTGAAGTGGATCAGGCGCAGGACGCCCACCGTCATGTCCAGGTCAAGATCGTCGGCGACCTTCTTGCCGCCGGAGTAGACCTTGTCGCCCCGCGGGTTCTGTTGATAGAGCACCACCACATCGGTGCCCTTGGGCAGCGCAGTGTAATCACCGGGGTCGGGTTTCACATCGGCCAGGGCCGTGCAGGTAGCGCCGAACAGTGTGAGGCCGAGCGCAAGGGCCGGGGCGTTGAAGCTCTTCATGATGGACTCTCGTTGTTGTTTTTGTTGGCGTGCAGAGCCCCGGACGGCCCCGTTTCCGGGGTCGCCTGGGTAATGAATCGAACTCAGTTGGCGGCGCTGGCCTTCAGATCGGCTTGAAGATCATGGGTGCGCTTGACCAGGTACTGGCGGATAAGCTCCATATCCTCGGCCTTGAGGATGTCGGAGAAGTTCGGCATGCCGCGGTAGATCAAGGCCCCGCTGACGAACGCCGGGAAAGCCTGGTGCTTCTCCTTCGTCAGGTAGCGCAGGTCGGGGACGACCCCGCCGGCCACCGCATTCAGGCCATGACAGCCGGCGCACAGGCCATTGAACAGGTTGCGCGCCTGGGCCAGTTGCTCCGGTGAGGCTGTCAGCTCCAACTCGACATTGGGGAACACCGGCGCCTGCTTCGGCGGGGGTAGCTCACCTTTGGCTCCCAGCTTGAAGGCAATGATCCGCGACTCGGACTGGACCTTGGCCTTGTTGGTCAGCGAGCCGGTCAGCAACGGCAGGATCCCGCCCCAGCCGACGGAAAAGGCAACGTACTGATCCTTGCCCACGGTATAGGTGATCGGCCCGGCCATGACCCCGGAGTTGGCACGGTGCTCCCAGAGCTTCTCGCCCTTGTCGGCGCTGTAGGCCACCACGCGACCGTCTGCGGTGCCCTGGAACACCAGGTTGCCGGCGGTGCTCAGGGTGCCGCCGTTGCCGGCGCTGGCGTATTCCTGCTTCCAGGCCGGGGCCTGCTTGACCGGGTCCCAGGCGATCAGCTCGCCGGTCCAGGCATCGCGGATCTGCTTGAAGGCCTTCGGATCTTCCGGCACGTCCGGTACGTCGAGTCCGAAGTTGAGCACCGATTTGTTAGGGAAGAACATCGGTTCCTTGGCCGCCTTCAGCTCGGCCAGGGTGTGCTGGGCCGGGATATAGACGTAGCCGGTCCTGGGGCTGTAGGACATCGGGTGCCAATTGTGGCCACCGAGGAAACTTGGCTGTACGACCTTGGGTTCTTTCGAGTAATCCGCCGCGCCGGTCAGCACTGGCCGGCCCGTTTTCAGATCGATCTCGCTGGCCCAGTTCACCGGGACGTAGTTCTTCGCCGAAAGCAGCTTGCCGTTGGTGCGGTCGAGCACATAGAAGAAGCCGTTTTTCGGTGCCTGCATCAGGACCTTTCGCACCTGGCCGTCGATCGTGATGTCGGCGAGGATCATGTGCTGGGTCGCGGTGTAGTCCCAGCGGTCCTGCGGGGTGACCTGGTAGTGCCAGACGTATTCACCGGTGTCCGGGCGCAGGGCCAGGATCGACGAAACGAACAGGTTGTCGCCCTTGCCCTGGCTGCGGAACTGGTAGTTCCATGGCGAGCCGTTGCCGGTGCCGATGTACAGCAGGTCGAGTTCCGGGTCGTAGGCCATGGAGTCCCAGGCGGTGCCGCCACCGCCCCACTTCACCCAGCCGTCGCCGGTCCAGGTCTTCATCGCCATGGCCATGGCCGGGTTTTCCGGCGGCAATTTGGGATCGCCCGGCACGGTGTAGAAGCGCCAGGCCTGCTTGCCGGTCTCGGCGTCGTAGGCGGTGACATAGCCGCGCACGCCGAACTCGGCGCCGCCGTTGCCGATCAGCACCTTGCCCTTGACGATACGCGGCGCGCCGGTGATGGAGTAGCTCTTGCTGCGGTCGATGATGGTGTCCACCGACCAGGCTTCCTTGCCGGTGGCCGCGTCGAGGGCGACCAGGCGGCCATCGAAACTGCCAACGTAGACCTTGCCGTTCCACACCGCGACACCGCGGTTGACCGGGCCGCAGCAACCCTGGCTGAGATTGGCCGGCGGCACATGGGGGTCGTATTTCCACAGCATCTCGCCGGTCGCGGCATTCATCGCATAGACGATGCTGAAGGCTCCGGTGGTGTACATCACTCCGTCCACCACTATGGGTGTGGCCTCGGTGCCGCTGTCGATATCCAGCCGGGTGGTCCAGGCCATGCCGAGCTGGCCGACGTTGCTGTCGTTCACCGCGTCCAGCGGGCTATAGCGCTGCTCGTCGTAGGTACGACCATGGCTCATCCAGTTGCCCGGTTCGAGGTTGGCATTGATCAGGCGTTTCGCATCGACCTGTGCGGGAGCGCTCGGCGGGGCGTCGGCAGCCGAGGCATGCAGGGTCGAAAGCAGCACGGGCAGGCCCGCCAGCAGGAAAAGGGTTTTCATGTGTTTCGGACTCCAGCGACACATTTATTGTTGTTATGCGCCCGCAAGGCAGCCTGCCCCGCAGGTCAAGCATTAGCAGGCTCTGCACTACGCAGGAGTATTAGAAGTCGTGCCGCAAGGCGGCGCTTGACTGTCACCGCCAATGCAGTTGGCATTTCTTGCCAGTGCCTACAGCTGGAAGGCGTGTGCCCGGTAATCCCGGGGCGAAACCTCGAACTGGCGCTTGAACGCGCGGCTGAAATGGGCGACATCGACGAAGCCCCACTTGAAGGCGATCTGGGTGATCGACTGGCTGCGCAGGGTGTGACAACACAGGTCATGGGCCACTTTCGTCAGACGGGTGCGAAGGATGTAGCGCGAGACGCTTTCGCCGTGTTCCTCGAACAACCGGTAAAGACTGCGCACCGAGGTGTGCAGTTGATCCGCCAGATAGGCAGGGCCGAGATCGACATCCTGCAGCGACTCGTCCACCAGGCGCAGCGCCGTGGCGAACAGGCTGTCGCTGTGCAGCAGCGGGTTTTCTCCCTGCGCCTGCCCGGACATCGCCGGCAGCACCAGCGACACCAGCGCGTTCTGGATGGCCTGGCCGTCATCGCCATTGGCCGCGCCGTCGCCGAGCAGGCCGATCGATTGCACCAGCGAGCGCACCATGCGGCTGGACACATTGTTGCGCGACAGTTTGCCGAACAGGTTATCGCCCTTGAACTGGCGGGTAACGATATCCCGTGACAGGTGCACGGAAATGTTTTCGACCAGGCCCAGCGGCTCGATCTCGAACAACCGCGCCGAGTCCACCAAGGCGATGTCCTCGGGGCCCAGCTCGACCTCCATGCCCGCCTGGCGAATCCGCTGGCGGCCGCTGCGCTGGTAGATCAGGAAGCAATGGCTGTCATCGCTGTCCACGCCGATCAATTCGCGGCTGATCAGGCGGGCATTGGTACGGATATGGGCGGTGTCCAGGGCACCGATGGCCTGGCTGTGGATCTCGCCGATGAAGTGGCGGGTAAGGCTCGAAGGCAGGGTGCTGAAATTGCCGCAAATGCTGCGCAGGGACTGGCACCAGCGCTCGAAGCCGGCCTGCTCGCTCGATGACAGGAACATGGCATCCTCCGATCTTATTATTTAATTAACATATTATCTAATTTCGAAGAGATCAAGCCGTTTAACGATACAACCTAAACCTGTAAGCACGCTAAAAAGTATCACGATACCCTGGCTTCGACAGGGGAAATGTCATCGGCTTTTTCCTGGGTCCGATCTTTTTGCACCTTGCCCTTCCCCGTGCCAGCAAATCTTGCCATCATTATTAGTAACAATTCTCATAAGCACTTTGTTTTTCATTAGGAGCATGGCATGGCTGTCCCGGTACCTCCCCGTCTCTTTCGTCCTTCACTCAATCTGCTGTCCGTAGCGATCTGCATGGCCGGTTCCCTGTCGGCAATCGCTGACGAAGCGAGCACGACGCCCGCGCAGACGCCACCCGAGACCCTGGAACTGGGCGCGACGCAAATCAGCAACACCCAGCTCGGCAGCACCACCGAGGGCAGTTCGTCCTACACCACGGGCATCATGTCCACCGCGACCAAGCTGCCGATGACGATGCGCGAAACACCCCAGGCGGTCACCGTGATGACACGCCAGCGCATGGACGACCAGGCCATGACCAGCATCAACGACGTGGTCAAGTACACCCCCGGCCTGTTCCTCAGCCAGTCCAGCGGCCCCGGCCGGCAGACCTACTCCTCGCGCGGTTTCGATATCGACAACCTGATGTACGACGGCATCCCCAGCACCTACCAGGGCTGGACCGTCGGCGCCCAGCCGAACCTGGCGATGTTCGACCGGGTCGAACTCGTCCGCGGCGCTACCGGGCTGGTGACCGGCGCCGGCAACCCGTCGGCGGCGATCAACCTGGTCCGCAAGCGCCCGCTGGCCGAGCAGAAGGTCACCCTGACCGGTGCGGCCGGCAGTTGGGACGACTACCGCGGCGAAGTGGATGCCTCCAGCCCGCTGAATGCCAGCGGCACCCTGCGTGGCCGTGTAGTGACGTCCTGGCAGGATGCCAACAGCTTCGTCGATCGCGCCGAAGAGACCCATGGCCTGTTCTATGCCATCACCGAAGCCGACCTGAGCGACGACACCACGCTGTCCCTGGGCTTCTCCCACCAGAAGGACCGGACCAATTACTTCTGGGGCTCGTCGATGGTAGGCCTCGACGGCCATCACCTCGATCTGCCGCGCTCGTACAACCCGGGCACCGATTGGGAAGACAAGGACCAGGACATCAACACCCTGTTCGCCGAAATCCGCCAGCAACTGGCCTACGACTGGAAGCTGCAGGTCAATGCCTCCTATACCCAGCAGGACGCGCTGTTCTCGGGCTCCTATCAGTCGCGCTGGGCCCCCGACAAGAGCCTGGCGCGCACCGTTTACCAGTCCGGTCACGACGAAGACCAGGCCGGTGTCGATGCGTTCGCCAGCGGCCCGTTCCAGGCCTTTGGCCGCAGTCATGAACTGGTGGTCGGCGCCAGCAAGCGCATCTACGACATGACCACCCGCAACTACAGCCCCTACGACACCAACTGGCCGCTGAACGCTGGCAAGCCGGACTTCGTGCACAGCGGCAACAGCCGCAAGGTGACCAACCAGGAAGGCGTTTACCTGACCACTCGCCTGAGCCTGGCCGACCCGCTCAAGCTGATCCTCGGCAGCCGGCTGGACTGGTACGACTACGACGACAAGCAGAACTCGGCGGCCGATTACAAGGTCACCCGAAACGTCACACGCTACGCCGGCCTGGTCTACGAGCTGGACGACCACCACTCGGTCTATGTCAGCTACAGCGACATCTTCAATCCGCAAGCCTACAAGGACGCATCCGGCAGCCCGATCAGGCCGGTGGAAGGCAAGAACTACGAGGTCGGGGTCAAGGGCGAGTACTTCGACGGGGCGCTGAACGCCAGCGTGGCGCTGTTCCGCGTCGACCAGGAAAACCGTGGCGTGTCGCTCACGGACGTCTCCGGCTGCGTGGACCCGACCAACTGCTACGCGGCTTCCGGCCAGGTGCGCAGCCAGGGCATCGACATGGAGCTGCAAGGTGCGCTGACCCGCAACTGGCAGATCGGCGCCGGCTACACCTACGCCCGCACCCACTACCTCAAGGATGACGCCAAGCCGCAGAACGAGAACCAGCGCTTCAGCACCGATACACCCGAGCATCTGTTCAAGGTGTCCACGGTGTACCGCTTCGAAGGTCCGCTGGAAAAGTTGCGGGTGGGCGGCAACGTCTACTGGCAGAGCCGCATGTACAACGATATCGCCACCGCCAATGGCGCGTACCGGCTCGAACAGGGCGCCTATGCGGTCACCGACCTGATGGCGGGCTATCAGCTGACCCGTAACCTCGACCTGCAGCTCAACGCCAACAATATTTTCGACCGCAAGTACTACTCGGCCATCTCCACCTCGGTGGACTATGGTGGGGATGTGTACGGCAAGCCACGAAACATGATGGTGACGGCGAAATACAGCTTCTGATCGCCACGCCCGCGCAGGGATGCGCACCCCTTCCCTCTCCCCTCTTCACTCCCGTCCCTTGGCACGGCTTCCCCCCTGCGGCTATCTTAGTGCCGTGACGCAACATGGCCCGTTACACCGACAACAAGATACGGAGCCGTTCATGACCCGGCATAGCGCGCAGCCCCATCCCAGTGAACTCGCAGCCTTCGTCAGCGAGCATTTTCCTGGTCGAGCGATTCGTCCGGACGGGTTGATCGCCCAGTCCTGGTATCGCAGCGTGGTCCAGCACAGGCTCGACCCAGGCACGGCCACGCGCCTGGATATCCTCAGCGCTGCGGATATCCGCCGCCACCAGCAGCAACACCAGGAGTACCTCGCCATCGCCGGCCAGGGCGTCAGCGGCCTGGCCCGGCGCGTGGTCCCGGCGGGCTTTGCGGTGCTGCTCAGCGATGAGCAGGGCATCACCCTCGACGCCCGCCTGCCCCGTGAACACACGCCGTATGTACGCTCCGGACTGGTGGTCGGGGCGCGCTGGGACGAGTCCATCGCCGGTACCAACGGCATCGGTACCACCCTGGCCGCCGCCGAGCCGCTGATCATTCACCGCCAGGAGCATTTTCTCGACGCCAATGCCGCGCTCAGTTGCTCGGTGGCTCCGATCTTCGATGCCCAGGGCCTGCTTCGTGGCTGCCTGAATGCCACCTGCCTGAACAGCGACGGGCCCAAGGAAAGCCAGTACCTGACCCTGCAACTGGTGATCCTGTACGCCCGCCTGATCGAGAACGCGCATTTCCGCCAGAGCTACAGGGACCGGCTCAGCCTTTCCCTGAAGCCTATCGACGAAATCACCGACCTGGCCAACGAACAATTGCTGGCCCTGGACGACGAGGGTCGGGTCATCGGTGCCAACCACGCAGCCTTTGTCGCCCACGACAGCAATGCCGACGGCCGCTTGATCGGCAGCCTGATCGACCGTTTGCTGCCCATGGCGGTCGATGACCTGCTGCGCCAGACCCACGGCGGCGCCCGCGGCCTGCGCTTGCGCGCCCGGCATGACGACACGCTGCTGGACCTGAGCCTGCGCATTCCCTCGGCCAGGCACGGCCTGGCACAGACACCGGCACCGGCGCCGACTCGCGCCCGGCCACCCCGCCACCCCGACCTGGAACGCCTGGCCGGTGCCGACCCGACGTTGCAGCACAGCGTGCAGCGCCTGCGCAAGGTCCTCGACAAGGACATCGCCATCCTGATAACCGGTGAAACCGGTACCGGAAAGGAAGCCTTCGCCCGCGCCATCCACCAGGCCAGTGCGCGCCGGGGCGGGCCTTTCGTCGCGCTCAATTGCGCGGCGATTCCGGAAAGCCTGATCGAAAGCGAACTGTTCGGCTACCGCGGCGGCAGTTTCACCGGGGCCGAGAAAAAAGGCATGAAGGGCAAGCTGGAATTGGCCAATGGCGGCACCTTGTTCCTCGATGAGATCGGCGATATGCCTGCGCATCTGCAAACGCGCCTGCTGCGGGTGCTGGCCGAACGCGAGATCTCGCCTATCGGTGCTGCGGCACCGGTGGCGCTGGATATCCAGGTGATCTGCGCAACCCACCAGGACCTGCAGGCCATGCTGCGCGACAAGGGCTTTCGCGAAGACCTGTTCTATCGCCTCAACGGCATGCACCTGCGCCTGCCACCCTTGCGCGAACGCAGTGATCGCGGTCACCTGCTGGATGCACAGCTCGCAGCCCAGGGCATGCGAATCACCGCCCAGGCGCGCCAGTGCCTGCTCGACGCGCCATGGCCCGGGAATATCCGCCAGTTGCTCAATGCCCTGCGCTATGCGGTGGCCCTGGCGGAGAACGGCTGTATCGACCTGGATTGCCTGCCGGAGGACCTCCTGCAAAGCAGCCCTGCGCCTTCAGGCAGCCACTCGCAAGGCGAGGACCTGCTGGCGGTCCTGCGCCGGCATCGCTGGAACATCAGCGCAGCGGCGAGCGAACTGGGTGTAGCGCGCTCGACGCTGTATCGGCAGATGAAAAAGCAGGGGCTGGTGCAGCCCAATGACCGGTTTTGAACCTGAAACTGCAGTAGTGAATCCACCACTGCAATCGCTGGCAAGCCAGCTCCCACAGGTTTGTGGGAGCTGGCTTGCCAGCGATGAGGCCATCAGCAACAACCAGGCTGTCAGCCCTGGATATAGACCACATGGCTATGGGTGTACTCGTACAACCCATGCTTGCCATCCGCCCCGCCGATCCCCGATTTGCGCGTGCCGGCATGGAAGCCTTGCATGGCTTCGAAGTTCTCGCGGTTGATGTAGGTCTCGCCGAAATCCAGCGAGCGGGTCGCCTGCAAGGCCGCACTCAGGCTGCGGGTGTAGATCGATGAGGTCAGGCCGTATTCGCTGTCGTTGGACAGTGCGATGGCTTCGTCCAGGTCGTCGACCACCTGGATCGGCAGGACCGGGCCGAAGATTTCCTTGCGCATGATCTCCATGTCCGCCGAGCATCCCGCCAGTACCGTCGGCTGGTAGTGGAAGCCCTGGCCGAGATCGGCCTGCGCGCCGCCGGTAATCACCTGGGCCCCCTGCCCGCTGGCGGTACGCACCATCTGCGCCACCTTGTCCAGCGCGGCGCGGTTGATCAACGGGCCCATGTCCAGGCCGTTCTCGGCCAGTGGATCACCGTACCGGGTAGCGGCCATGGACGCTGCGATGCGCTCGATAAAGGCATCGGCCACCTTGCGCTCGACATAAACCCGCTCGGCGCAGTTGCAGACTTGCCCGGTATTGATCACCCGTGACGCGGTGATGGCCTTGACCGCCAGGTCCAGGTCCGCGTCGGCCAGAACGATCGCAGGCGCCTTGCCGCCCAGCTCCAGGTTGAGCTTGGTGATGTTCGGCGCCGCCGCGGCCATGATCCGCGAACCGGTGCCGACGCTTCCGGTAAAGCTGATGAGGTCGATGCCGGGGTGGCTGCTCAGCGCGTTGCCCACCGTCGCCCCGGTACCACAGACCACGTTGAAGACACCGGCAGGCAGATCGGTCTCGGCCACCAGGCGGGCGAATTCGAAGCAGTTGATCGGGGTCTCCTCGCTCGGCTTGATCACGATGGTATTGCCGGTCAACAAAGCCGGCGCCATCTTGCGCGCGATCAGGAAGAACGGGAAGTTCCACGGCAGGATCCCGGCCACCACGCCCAAGGGCTTGCGCAGCAGCAGGATGCTTTCGCCGGGGCGGTCGCTGCTCAGCACTTCGCCCTCCAGGCGCCGCGCCCACTCGGCCATGTAGTCGAGATAATCAGCAGTGAAGTTCA
This sequence comes from Pseudomonas bharatica, assembly GCF_048586865.1. Taxonomy (NCBI): domain Bacteria; kingdom Pseudomonadati; phylum Pseudomonadota; class Gammaproteobacteria; order Pseudomonadales; family Pseudomonadaceae; genus Pseudomonas; species Pseudomonas bharatica. The sequence goes on from NZ_JBMAWR010000002.1 coordinate 75,737, forward strand.
CCTCGACCCGAGCCAGCTCCAGCACCTTGCCCTGCTCGGCGGTGATGATCCGCGCCAGGCGCTCGCTGTGCTGCCGCACCTTGCCGGCGATGGCGCGCAGGTAGCCGGCACGCTCGATTGCCGGTCGCAACGCCCAGGCCTTCTGCGCCTGGCGCGCGGCGGCGATGGCCTGCTCGACCTGTGCGCTGCTGCCCTGGGGCACCCGGCCGAGCAACTGGCCGTTGGCCGGGTTGTACACCTCGATCAGTTCGTCGCTGGGGACGAAGGCGTTGCCAATGTAGTTCTGATAAGTAGCGTCACTCATGTGTCTTCTCCATGTCGGTCCGTGGCTTAGTGCTTGGTGCTGAACTGCTTCCAGGCTTCGCCTTCGTTCTGCAGGTCGTGGGAACGCTTGATCAGGTATTGGTGGATCTGCTCGACCTGTTCAGGCGTGAAGGCATCGGCGAAGGACGGCATGCCGTCGGGTACGCGACCACCGTAGAGAATGCCGAGGAACATCTGGTGCTTTTCCGCGGTGAGCTTGCGCAGGTCCGGCAGCACGCCGCCGCTGACCGCGTGGATGCCGTGGCACTGCGAGCAGTAGCCGTCGTAGAGTTTCGCGCCGGCCTCGATGGCCGCCGTATCGGTGCCCAGGGGTGGAGGTTTGGGCGTGTCCGGGCGAGGTGCAGGTTCCTGCAGTTTGGCGGTGCCGCCGATCTTGTAGGTCAGCACCTGGGAGAACGGCTGCACACCCGCGCGCAGCGACAACGCCCCGGCAAAGGTGGAGAACGCCCCGCCCCAGCCGGCCATGAAGGTCACGTACTGTTCACCGTCGACGCTGTAGGTGATGGGCGCTGCCATCACCCCGCTGGCCGCCGGTTGCTCCCAGAGTTTCTTGCCGCTGTCGGCGGCGTAGGCGATGACGCGGCCATCGGCGCTGCCTTCGAAAACCAGGTTGCCGGCGGTGCTCAGGGTGCCGCCGTTGAAGATGGTCACATAGGGCACTTCCCAGGCGGGTTGCTGCTTGACCGGGTCCCAGGCGATCAACTTGCCGGACCAGCCCTTGGCCATCTCCAGCAGGCCATCGACGTTTTCCGGCATCATCCCGGTGCGCAGGCCCAGCTGGTACATGCTCTTGAACGGGTTGCGCTTCGGCGCCTCGGGAATGTGTTCGTAGTAGGCCGACATGATGTGGGCCGGGATGTACACCAGCCCGGTGTTCGGGTTGTAGGACATCGGCTGCCAGTCATGGGCGCCCCAGAAGGCCGGGGTCACCAACTTGCGCTTGCCGTCCTTCCAGTACGCGGCGTTCTCGTCATCGACGATGGGCCGGCCGGTCTTCATGTCCATGCCCTTGGTCCAGCTCTGCGGCACGATGCCCTTGGCCGAAAGCAGCTCGCCGGTGGCGCGGTCGATCACATAGAAAAAGCCATTCTTCGGGGCCTGCATCAGCACCTTGCGCGGCCTGCCGTCGATCGGCAGTTCGGCGAGGATCATGTGCTGGGTCGCGGTGTAGTCCCAGGCATCGCCCGGCGTGGTCTGGTAGTGCCAGGCGTATTCGCCGGTGTCGGCGTTGACCGCGACGATCGACGACAGGAACAGGTTGTCGCCCTTGGCCTGGCTGCGCCATTTCGGGTCCCATAGCGAGCCGTTGCCGACGCCGATATACAGCAGGTTCAACTCCGGGTCGAAGGCGAACGAGTCCCAGGCCGTGCCGCCGCCGCCCTGCTCGACGAAGGCATCGCCATGCCAGGTTTTGGCGGCGATCTCCATGCCCTTGCCTTCCGGTGGCAACTTCGGATCCCCCGGCACGGTATAGAAACGCCAGGCCTGCTTGCCGGTTTCGGCGTCATAGGCAGTGACGTAGCCACGCACGCCGAACTCGGCGCCACCGTTGCCGATCACCACCTTGCCGTTGACCACCCGAGGCGCGCCGGTGATGGTGTAGCTGCGCTTATGGTCCGCTCGGGTATCGACCGACCAGGCGAGTTGGCCGGTGCGGGCGTCGATGGCTTCCAGGCGGCCATCGAGCACGCCCACGTACACCTTGCCCTTCCACACCGCCACGCCGCGGTTGACCGCGTCGCAGCAGGCTTCACCGGCGCGGTTGCGGTCGGATTTCGGATCGTATTTCCAGATCAGCTTGCCGTTGCGGGCATCCAGCGCGTAGACCACGGAGAACGGCCCGGTGGTGTACATCACGCCATCGACCACGATCGGCGTGGCCTCCACACCCCGGTCCAGATCGAGCTTGTAGCTCCAGGCCAGGCCGAGCTGGCCGACGTTGCGGTCGGTGATCTGCTTGAGCGGGCTGTAGCGCTGTTCGTCGTAGGTACGACCGGTACTCATCCAGTTGCCAGGTTCCTGGTCGGCGGCGATGAGACGTTTGCTGTCGACATTGGCCGGCATCCCGGCGGCCAGGGCAGGCGCCGCAGCCAGGCTCAGCAGCAACGCGGCGGCCAGGGACTTCAAGGGAATGCCGGCGACGATGGAACGGGCGCCGGGAGGCGAGGCATGGCCAATCTGTGTCATGGGAGTTGTCCTGTTCTTATTAGTGGCGCTTGCTGCGCACCTCTCAGGGAGCAACGGCCATGCCAGCACGCCTTGGCAGCGTGTAAGCGCCGTATCACGCGGGCTTGCCGGGACCGGAGCAACCAGCCAGGTGCAGCGCGGGCGCTACAGGTGTTGCACCTGGCGCTACAGCGCGCGCTACACCTGCCGGGCGAAAACCTTGTTTCACCCGGTTTCGTAAGCAATCATGAGCGCATCAACTTGCCGGCGTGCCCGAATATGGAAGAAGCGATCAAGAAGCTGCGTGCATTTCGCGATGCGCGTGACTGGAAGAAATTCCACAACCCCAAGGACCTGGCGCTCGCCTTGAGCATCGAAGCCAGCGAACTGGCGGAAGTGTTCCTGTGGAAGTCGGCCGAGGAAGCCGACATCGCCAGGGTCAGGGAAGAACTGGCCGATGTCCTCGCCTATGCCCTGCTGCTGGCCGATCACTACGAGCTCGACGCGCAGCAGATCATCCTCGACAAGATCGAACTCAACGAGCGCAAGTATCCGGTGGACAAGGCCAGGGGATCTGCCAGGAAATACACGGAGCTGTAATGAACAAAGCCCTGGACGGCAAACCGCTGGTCGAAGTGAACCGCTACGCCTTTTCGCGCCGGACGCTGGAACAACAGCTTCGTGAGCACTTCCACGCGGCGGATTCGTGGCCGCTGGTCTATATCCTCAGCGATGAAGCCAGAAAGCAGGCCTATGTTGGCGAGACCGCCGATGCCCTCAAGCGGATGAACACCCACCTGGCCAATGGCGACAAGAGCCTGCTGCGTTCGGTGCATCTGATCAGCAGCGACAGGTTCAACAAGTCGGCGACCCTCGATATCGAATCCTCGCTGATCAAGTACATTGCCGCCGATGGCAGGTTCTCCCTGCTCAACAGCAACCTGGGGCTGGTCGATCACAACTATTACCAGCGCTCCGGACTCTATGCCGCGATCTTCAAGGAGACCTGGAACAAACTGCGCAGCGAAGGCCTGGTGCAGCATTCCCTGGAGTCGATCGACAACTCGGACCTGTTCAAGTACTCGCCTTACAAGTCGCTGTCCTCCGAGCAGCGCCAGGGACTGCTCGGCATCCTGCATGCGCTGCTCGACGAGCAAAGCAAGACCCTGGTGGTGCAAGGTGGCGCGGGCACGGGTAAATCGGTGTTGGCGATCTACCTGTTCAAACTGCTGCACTCGGCTATCGATGAAACCAGTTTCCACGAGTTCGATAGTGAACAAGCCGAACTGCGCAACCTGTTGCTGGGCATCAAGCAACGCTACGGCACGCCGAAAATGGCGCTTGTGGTGCCCATGGCGTCGTTTCGCTCAACCTTGAAAAAAGCCTTCAGGCACATTGCCGGGCTGTCCCCGGACATGGTCATCGGTCCTGCCGACCTGACCAAGCGAGACTACGACATCGTCCTGGTGGATGAAGCCCATCGCTTGCGCAAGCGCAGCAACCTGGGGCCCTACTTTAAAGGGTTCGACACTGCCTCCCGGGCACTGGGCTTCGACCCCTTCGGTTGCAGTGAAGTGGACTGGGTCTGCCGCCAGGCGGGAAAGGCGATCTTCTTCTACGACAACAGCCAGTCGATCAAGCCCTCTGATGCCAATGCCGAGGACTTTGCCAGGCTCAAGGCACTGGGCACGACGCAAGTGCAGACGCTGTACTCGCAGTTCCGGGTGCGTGCCGGCAATTCCTATGTGACCTTCCTCGATGAGCTGCTCAACGTCCGCCGAAACGGCCAGCCAAGGTTCACCCCGAAAAACTATGAACTGGCACTGTTCGATTCGCTCGGCGACATGATGCAGGTGGTGCAGGAAAGAAATCGCCAGTTCGGCCTGTCGCGCATGATCGCCGGCTACGCCTGGCCCTGGATCTCGCGGAAGAACAAGGACGCGTTCGATATCGAGATCGACGGTGTGCAATTGCGCTGGAACAGCACCAGCCAGGACTGGATCAATACGCCGGGTTCCGAGGCCGAAGTCGGCTGTATCCACACCACCCAGGGCTATGACCTGAACTTCGCCGCCGTCATCCTTGGCCACGAGATCGGCTACGACAAGGTCCGCGGCGAGATCACCATCGACCCGGCCCGCTATTTCGACCGCAACGGCAAGAGCGGGATCAGGCAGCCGGGCGAACTGAAGCAGTACATTCTCAATATCTACAAGACCATGATGCTCCGCGGTATCCGCGGGACATTCATCTACGCCTGCAACAAGGACTTGCGCGACTACCTGGCACAGCACCTGCCCTTGCACTCGCCGGCAGAGCCCGTGCGCGAACCGGTGAAACCGGCCCCGTACGTGAACGCGGTGCCACTGTACGACCTGCGCGCGGCGGCAGGCGGGTTCAGCGAGGCACAGCAGGCCGAACGGCAAAGCTGGATAGTCGTCGGCGACGACCTCCCGCTGGACCGCGGCTACTTCGCCTGCGAGGTGCTGGGCGAATCGATGAACACCATCATTCCCGATGGCTCGACCTGCCTGTTCCGCGCCGAGCGCGGCGGCAGCCGCAATGGCCGGATCGTCCTGGTGGAATTGTGGGATGAAGGCGCGAGCGCCCAGTACACGGTCAAGGAATATCGCAGTGTCAAGGTCGAGGACGAGAATGGCTGGCACCACGAAAAAATCCTGCTGCTGCCACGCTCCTCCGACCCGGGGTTCGAACCGCTGGAATTGCGCGACGACCTGCTGTCGCGGTATCGGGTGGTGGGAGAATTCGTACGGGTTATCCGCCAGAACCTGGCCTCCTGACTGGAACTCCTGAACCGTGGAACTCAGACAACTGCGCTACTTCGTGAAAATCATCGAACAGGGCAGCCTCGGTCGCGCCGCGCTGGAGCTGGATGTCGGCGTATCGGCCCTGAGCCAGCAGATCGCCAAGCTGGAAAGCGAGCTGTGTACCCGGCTGCTCAACCGCACCACCACCGGCGTCACCCCGACCACCGCCGGCATGGCGTTCCTGCATCATGCCCAGCTCAGCCTGCGCCAGGCCGACAATGCCATTCTTGCCGCCCACCGCGGACGCATGAGCGGTTATGTCACCGTGGGCCTGCCGCCGACCACCGCGACCGTGCTCGCCCTTCCCCTCATCGACGCGATGCGCGAGCGCTACCCGGATATCCAGTTGCACCTGGTGGAAATGCTCTCCGGCCACCTGGCCGCCCAACTCAATGCCCGCCAGCTCGACCTGGCCATCCTGTTCCAGCTCGAGGGCGGCAAACGCTGGAGCGTGACGCCGCTGCTCGATGAACGGCTGTTCGTCATCAGCGCCCCCCAGGTGCCTCACGCTCCGCATTCCGGCAGCGTGCAACTGGCCGATTTGGGCCAGTTGCCACTGATCATGCCCAGCGTCCAGCACGGGCTTCGCAGCACCTTGATGACGGCGTTCGAACGCTCGGGCCTGGTGCCCAATATCATCATGGAAGTCGATGGCCTGGCCGTGCTGATGAACGCCGTGCGCGCCGGCCACGCCGCTACCATCCAGCCCGGTGCCGCCGCGGCGCTCAAGGGCGAGAACGGGCTTGAAGTGACGCAGATCAGCGACGCCCATGTCGGCCGGCGCAACCTGCTGGCCACCCTGGCGGATGACGAGCTGTCGCCAGCGGCCCTGGCAGCGCGGCGCGTGGTGCTGGACGTGGCGCGGCGGCTGGTCGCCGAGCAGCAGTGGCCCGGGGCGACCTGGATTGCCGACAGCAGTTGCTGAGTCACCAGCCCAGGCCGGCAAAGCCTTTAGTAAAACTGAACACCCCATGCCGTAGTTCGCCTTTCGGCAGGCCCTCGATCGCACTATTTTCCGCTCACTCGCAGCAGGCTCCTCGTTCATGCCGGCTGCGACCGAGGAGCGAAAATGATCGATGTTCTTGTTGTTGGCGGCGGCAACGCCGCCCTGTGTGCCGCACTGATGGCCCGCGAGGCGGGGGCCAGCGTCCTGCTGCTGGAAGCCGCACCCAAGGCGTGGCGCGGCGGTAATTCGCAGCACACCCGCAACCTGCGCTGCATGCACGACGCACCGCAGGATGTACTGGTCGAGGCCTATCCCGAAGAGGAATTCTGGCAAGACCTGCTCAAGGTCACCGGGGGCCTGACCAACGAAAAACTTGCACGCCTGGTGATCAAGGCTTCGTCCGGTTGCCGGGGCTGGATGCGCCGGCATGGCGTGCACTTCCAGCCATCGCTGTCCGGCGCGCTGCATACCGCCCGCACCAATGCCTTCTTCATGGGCGGCGGCAAGGCGCTGGTCAATGCCTATTTCCGCAGTGCCGAGCGGCTCGGCGTACAGGTTCGCTACGATGCCGGGGTGGTCGATATCGAGATGGACGGCGACCGCTTCGTCGCTGCCCATATCGGTGCGCGCGACGTGCAAGGCCGGCACCTGCCTGCCGAGCGCATCGAGGCGCGCACCTGCGTGCTGGCCGCTGGTGGATTCGAGTCCAACCGCGAATGGCTGCGCGAAGCCTGGGGTCGCAACGAGCGCGGCGAATGGCCATCGGACAACTTCCTGATTCGCGGCACCCGTTTCAACAACGGCGTACTGCTGCGCCGCATGATCGACCTGGGCGCCGACACCATCGGCGATCCTACCCAGGCGCACATGGTCGCCATCGATGCGCGCGCGCCCCTGTACGACGGCGGGATCTGCACGCGCATCGACTGCGTGTCGCTGGGCATCGTGGTCAATCGCGACAGCCAGCGCTTCTACGATGAAGGCGAGGACTTCTGGCCCAAGCGCTATGCAATCTGGGGACGCCTGGTGGCCCAGCAGCCTGGCCAGGTGGGCTTTTCGATCATCGACCAGAAAGCCCTCGGACGCTTCATGCCCCCGGTGTTTCCCGGCACCACGGCCAACACCCTGGAGGAGCTGGCCCAGCGCCTGGGCCTTCCGGTGCAGGCGTTCGTCGAGACGGTACGCGCCTACAACGAGGCCTGCCGCACCGGCACCTTCGACCATACCCGCCTGGACGATTGCCATACCGTCGGCGTGCAACCCGCCAAGAGCCACTGGGCCCGCCCGATCGATACACCGCCCTTCTACGGCTACCCCCTGCGCCCGGGCGTGACCTTCACCTACCTGGGCCTGCGCACCGACGAGACGGCCGCGGTGCACTTCGCCGGGCGTCCCAGCCCGAACCTGTTCGTCGCCGGCGAGATGATGGCCGGCAACGTGCTGGGCAAGGGCTACACCGCAGGCGTCGGCATGTCCATCGGCACCGCGTTCGGACGCATCGCCGGCGTCAGTGCGGCTGCCGCCGCCGGCCATCACTACCCATTCGAAGAGAACGATCATGACCGCGCAACTGCCTGAACCTCGCCAGGTCGACCCCGCCCAGCCGGGTGTCGAGCTTATCCCGCTGTTGAACCTGCAGGAGCAGGAAGTCGATCGGCAAATGCGCATCTGCAACGCCTGCCGTTACTGCGAAGGGTTCTGCGCGGTATTCCCGGCGATGACCCGCAGGCTGGAGTTCGGCAAGGCCGACATCCACTACCTGGCCAATCTTTGCCACAACTGCGGGGCGTGCCTGCATGCCTGCCAGTACGCCGTACCTCATGAATTCGCGGTCAATGTGCCCCAGGCCATGGCCAGGGTGCGCCTGGATACCTACGCCGAGTACGCCTGGCCACGCAGCCTGGGGCGCCTCTATCAGCGCAACGGGCTGACCCTGGCGCTGGCCAGCGGTTTCGCCCTGGTGCTGTTCCTGTGCCTGACCCTGCTGGCCATGGGCAATCTGTTCACCGCCATGCCTGGCGGCAACTTCTACGGCATCTTCCCGCATAACACCCTGGTGCTGATGTTCGGCTCGGTGTTCGGCTTCGCCTTGATCGCCCTTGGCCTGGGCGTGCGCCGCTTCTGGCGGGATGTCTCGCCGCCGCCGGCGAGCACCGCGCTGAAGACCGCTGCGGCAGTGGAAGCGACGGCCAGTGTCGCCAGGCTCAAGTACCTGGATGGTGGCCATGGCCAGGGCTGCAACAATGCCGATGACCGTTTCACCCTGTGGCGGCGTCGCTTCCACCACCTGACCTTCTACGGTTTCATGCTGTGCCTGGCGGCCACTGCCACCGCGACCCTTTACCACTACCTGCTGGGCCTGGCCGCACCCTATGCGCTGACTAGCCTGCCGGTAATGCTCGGCATCGCCGGCGGCCTGGGCCTGCTAGTAGGACCCGCCGGGCTGCTGTACCTCAACCTGCAGCGCGACCCGACCCAGGGCGACGCCAAGCAGAAACCCATGGACCGAGGCTTCATTGCCCTGCTGTTGCTGGTCAGCGCCAGCGGCCTCGCACTGCTGGCATTTCGTGAAACCAGCGCCCTGGGCCTGCTGCTGGCCCTGCACCTGGGCCTGGTGATGGCGTTCTTCCTGACCATGCCCTACAGCAAGTTCGCCCACGGCATTTTCCGCAGCGCCGCGCTGCTCAAGCACGCCATCGAAAAACGCCAGCCAAACCCGATCGACGCCGGCAGCGAGTAAGCGCGACAGCGCCCTTGAACAACAACAAAAACCAGCAAAACGGTAGCCATGATGAAAAACACCAAGCAAACCGCTAGCGCCCGGCTGGGCGCTATCCTGCGGGTCACCAGCGGCAACTTCCTCGAACAGTTCGATTTCTTTCTGTTCGGGTTCTACGCCACCTACATCTCCCAGACGTTCTTCCCCGCCAGCAACGAGTTCACCTCGTTGATGATGACCTTCGCCGTATTCGGCTCGGGTTTCCTCATGCGACCGCTGGGAGCGATCGTGCTCGGCGCCTATATCGACAAGGTGGGCCGGCGCAAAGGGCTGATCGTGACGCTGTCGATCATGGCCGCCGGCACGGTATTGATCGCCCTCGTCCCGGGCTACGCCAGCATCGGCCTGTTCGCGCCCCTGCTGGTGCTGCTCGGCCGGCTGTTGCAGGGCTTCTCGGCCGGTGCCGAGATGGGCGGGGTATCCGTGTACCTGTCGGAAATCGCCACGCCGGGGCGCACCGGCTTCTATACCAGCTGGCAGTCGGCGAGCCAGCAGGTGGCGATCGTCGTGGCGGCAGCGCTGGGCTACACCTTGAATACCTGGATGCAGGCCAGCGAGCTGGCCGCGTGGGGCTGGCGCATCCCGTTCTTCATCGGTTGCGTGATCATCCCGTTCATCTTCATCATTCGCCGCTCGCTGCAGGAAACCGAAGCATTCAAGGCCCGCAAGCATCACCCGGGCGCCAGCGAGGTCTTCCGCTCCATGTGCGATAACTGGCGCACCGTGCTGGCAGGCGGGCTGCTGGCGGCAATGACCACCACCACGTTCTACCTGATCACGGTGTACACGCCCACCTTCGGCAAGACCGTGCTGCACCTGAGCAGCACCGACAGCCTGGTGGTGACGCTGCTGGTCGGGGTGAGCAACTTCATCTGGCTGCCCATCGGCGGCGGCCTGTCCGACCGCATCGGCCGCCGGCCGCTGCTGCTGGGCATCTCGCTGCTGTGCGTGCTGACCGCCTACCCGGCCATGCACTGGCTGGCCGAGGCCGCCAGTTTCGAGCGGCTGCTGGCGGTATTGCTGTACTTCTCGTTCTTCTTCGGCATGTATAACGGTGCCATGGTCGCGGCGCTGACCGAGGTCATGCCGCCCAATGTGCGGGTGGTCGGTTTCTCGCTGGCGTTCAGCCTGGCTACCGCGCTGTTCGGCGGCTTCACTCCGGCCGTATCGACACTGCTGGTCGAAGCCACCGCAGACAAGGCCTCACCGGCCTACTGGCTGATGTTCGCAGCGGTATGCGGCTTCACCGCTACCACCGTGCTGTACCGCCGGGCCAGGCCTGCGGTGGCTCGCAACTGCTGAATCACCGCTCCACCCCGCGGAGGATGCCGGGCGAAGGCCGCAACCTTCGCCTCAGGCACTGCCCACCCGGTCCAGCTCGTTGACCGACACCCCGGCCTGGTCAAGCCAGGCCTTGCGCCGGACAAACAGGTCGGGGGCCGTCTCGTTGACCTCGGTGATCAGCACGTCCAGTTCGGCGCTCTTGAGCTGCCCGTTTTCCACCAGCACGCGCCCGGCGACCATGGTCATGTCCACGTCCCCGCCCTGCACGGCGTGCACCAGGTTGTGATGAAGGTTGGCCAGCGGACCACGGGAAATCAGCGGCGTCATTCTCGGCGTATCGACACGGATAGCGATGATGTCGGCGGCCTTGCCGATCTCCAGCGAGCCGATCCGGTCGTCCATGCCCAGGGCCCGTGCGCCGTCGATGGTAGCCATGCGGCATACCGACCAGGCATCGAGCGCCGCGGCATCGAGACTGGCGAACTTGGCCAACAGGGAGGACACCTTCATCTCCTCGAACATATCCAGGTTGTTGTTTTCCTTTTCGCCATCGGTCCCCAGGCCAACGGCAACGCCCGCCGCCAGCAGTTTCACGATCGGAGCGGCCCCCGACGCCAGCTTCATGTTGCTGACCGGGTTGTGCGCCACACCGATATTGCGCCGGGCCATCAAGGCGATTTCCTGGTCATCGACCCAGACGCAATGGGCCAGCAGCACCTTGCTGGCCTCGAGCAGACCGAACTTCTCCAGGGCCTGGACGGGACGCACGCCGTAACGCCGCAGGGTTTCCTCGACATCGAAGCGGCTTTCGTTGCTATGGGTGTGGAACCCCACCTGGTTGGCCTTGCACATGTCGGCGATGCGCTTCCAGGCCTGCGGCACGGCGTAGAACAGGTGCTCCAGGCCGACCCACACCTCGATGCGACCGTTCGCTGCGCCGTGCCAGCGCTGGATCAAGGCGTCGTTTGCGTCCAGGGTTTCGAAGTAGTCATGGTCCGGATGCTCGGCCACATAGGGGACCAGTACCGCACGGATGCCCAGCTCGTTGGCGGCCTCGGCGCTGCCATGCATGTAGCGCCACATATCCACCAGCGTGGTGGTGCCCGACAGCAGCGCTTCGCTGTAGCAGAGCATCGACGCCAGGCGCGCCTCGTCAGGCAGCAGCACACGGTGCATGGGATCGATGTAGGCCTGCAGCCAGTCCCAGACCGGCAGGCCCTCGGCAGTGCCGCGGAGCATGCCGGAGTGGCAGTGGGTATTGACCAGGCCCGGCATCAGCAAGCGATCGGTCAGGCGACGGATCGGGGCCAGCGGATGCCGGGCGAGCAGCTCGTGCGCCGGGCCGATATCGGCGATCAAACCGTCCCGGACCAGCACTGCGCCGTCCTCGATCACGCTATTGCGGGCGTCCATGGTGAGGACGAAGTCGGCCCTGATGAGTTCACAAGTCATCGTGTTTAACCTTCTTGCTGTTTATAGGGTGTGCAGGCGTTCAGCTGTCGCCGAGCGCGGCAGAGCGGGCAGCTTGCGCCCGGGCTTCGTCGGCCGTGCCCAGGCCGTTGAACAGGAGGTTGAGGAGCATGGCGCTGCAAACGCTGAGGACGATCCCGCTTTCGGTGAATACCCGGCACCAGTCGGGCAAATGATGAAAGTACTGCGGCGAGACCATCGGGATCATGCCGATGCCCACGCTGGTGGCGACGATCAGCAGGTTGGAGCGCGACTGCTCGAAATCGACCGTTGCAAGGATGCGCACGCCCATCAGCGTGACCATGCCGAACATCACCATGCCGGCGGCACCCAGAACGTACTGGGGCGTGGAGGCGACGATCCAGGCCAGTTTGGGAAACAGCCCCAGGCCGATCAGGATCATCGCCCCGGCCATGCAGACATGGCGGCTCCTGACCCCGGTAATGGTCACCAGGCCGATGTTCTGCGAAAAGGAGGTATAGGGAAACGCGTTGAACACCCCGCCAAGAATGGCCCCCAGCCCATCGGAGCGAAGCCCGCGAACCAGCCTTTCGCGGGTGGTCGGACGGTCGACCATCTTGCCCAGGGCAAGGAACATCCCGGTCGATTCGACCATGGTCACCAGCATGACCAGGCACATCGATACGACTGCGACCACATCGAATTTCGGCATGCCGAAGGCGAACGGCGTGATCGTCGCCAGCCATGGCGTCTGCTGCAGGCCGTCAAGCGCGATATCGCCACGCAACAGAGCGATGAAGAAACCGGCCAGCACACCCAGCAGTACCGCGATATTGGCGAGAAACCCTTTTGCGAAGCGATTGATACCCAGGATGAGGATCAGCTGCAAAAGCGAAATGGCCAGGTAGGCCGGTTTGCCGTAGTCCGGATTCGGACTGCCGTTGGCCAGCACCGGGTTGCCGCCGGCCGACCAGTCGATCCCGACCCGCATCAGGCTGATGCCGATGACCAGCAGCACGGTCCCCGTCACCACCGGTGGAAAGAAACGCAGAAGCCGGCCCATGAGCGGCGCAAAAAGAATCCCGAACAGACCGGATGCGATGATCGCCCCATAGACGCCCGGCAGCCCGAGCGACGGGTTCAGGGCAATGGCGATCATCGGCGTGACCGAGGCAAAGGTGACGCCCATCATGATCGGCAAGCGGATGCCGAAGAAACGGTTGCCTGCGCATTGCACAAGCGTGGCCAGGCCGGCGGCGAACAGGTCGGCGTTGATGATAAGGGTCAACTGGTCCTTGGGAAGCTGCAGCGCGGCGCCAAGGATCAGCGGAACGATGATGCATGCCGAATACATCACCAGCACATGCTGGAAGCCCAGTATCAGTGTTTGCGCCAGCGGAAGCCGCTGGTCCACGGGGTGAACGGTGTTGGTCATTGCCTTCTCCTGGTTGGCATGGTCGAGGCAGTGATGGGATAGGATTTTTGTCGTGATTGTTTTTATATGGCGGGGCAAACATGCGCCCCGCCGCTCCCGTTGTAAAAATGGGACCTATCAATTTTTTTCATGGTGCAACGATGAGGATGTCCCTGGAGCAACTGGCCGCCTTTTGCGCAGTCGCCAGCGAGCGCTCGTTCTCCGCCGCAGCGCGCAAGCTGAACAAATCGCAGTCGGCGGTGAGCATTTCCATCGGCAACCTGGAGATCGACCTGGGTGTCACCCTGTTCGACCGCAGTCACCGCTATCCGCAGTTGACCGGCGAAGGGCGTGCGCTGCTGCGCGACGCCGAGGCAATCCTCGGGCAGTGCTTCAACATGGAAAACCGGGCCAGCAGCCTGGCCGAAGAGCTGGAGACCGAGCTGGTGATCAGCATCGACGATGCGATTCCCTACCAGGCACTCGCGCCCGTGATGGAGGACTTTTCCAGGCAGTTCACCCATGTCGACCTGACCGTGCTGCATCCGTCCCGGCAGGACGCCCTTGACCTGATCGAGGAGAAGAAGGTGCTGCTGGGGATCCTGTGCACGCGCTCGCATTACCCCAGGAACCTGCAGTTCAAACGCCTGGGCATCATCACCTTCAGCAATGTCGTGTGCCGGGATCATCCGCTGGCGCGGATGGCGCCGGTGAGCTTCAACCAGTTGAGCAACTTCCGGCAGTTGGTCTACCTGCCGTTCCAGGACCGGCTGCCTACCAGCGAATACCTCAACTCACCGAATCACTGGCGGGTCGAAAGCTATCTCACCCTGATGAACATGCTGCGCGAAGGCATGGGCTGGGCTACTGTCCCTACCCAGCTCATGCAGGACCTCAGCCCCGACGGGCAACTGGTCGAGCTGGAGCTGGAAGCGTATCCGTTCACCGACTGGACCGTGGGGGTCGACCTGGTCTGGTCGTCATTGTCGCGTTCCGGAAAGGCCGGCACCTGGCTGCGTGAGCAGCTTGGGCGGACACGGATCCCGACAGTCGGAACATGAGTTTTGTACGCGCCAGGCCCGGGCGCTTATCGATTCGCCACCACACCCTCCAAGGAGACTGCCAATTGGCTGATACCGACACCCCTGCCACCGAGCGACCACAGGTCGAGCGCCCTCCCGTGGGCGTCCTCGAAGCCTTCCTGTTCTGGCTGAAACTGGGCTTCATCAGCTTTGGCGGGCCCGCCGGGCAGATCTCCATCATGCATCAGGAGCTTGTCGAGCGTCGGCGCTGGATCAGCGAGAAGAGGTTCCTGCATGCGCTGAACTACTGCATGCTGCTGCCCGGACCAGAAGCACAGCAATTGGCTACCTATCTAGGCTGGCTGATGCACCGGAGCTGGGGCGGAGTGATCGCCGGCGCGTTGTTCGTGCTGCCATCGCTGTTGATCCTGATCGGCTTGTCCTGGATCTACATCGCCTTTGGCGAAGTACCGGCCGTGGCCGGGATCTTCTACGGCATCAAGCCGGCGGTGACCGCCATCGTCGTCCATGCGGCGCACCGGATCGGCTCCCGGGCCCTGAAAAACCCCTGGCTGTGGGCAATCGCCGCAGCCTCGTTCGTGGCCATCTTCGCGTTGAACGTGCCCTTCCCGCTGATCGTGCTGGGCGCCGGGATCATCGGTTACATCGGCGGTCGCCTGGTACCGGAGAAATTCGTGATCGGCGGTGGGCACAAGGCGGCCAGCACCGATTACGGTCCTGCCCTGATCGATGACCACACGCCAGCACCCGAGCACGCCCGCTTCCGCTGGCCCCGCCTGCTTGGCCTGATGGTGCTCGGTGCGGCCCTCTGGCTGCTGCCCATGGGCGTCCTGCTCGCAGCCTTCGGCTGGAATGGCACGCTGACCCAGATGGGCTGGTTCTTTACCAAGGCCGCGCTGCTCACCTTCGGCGGCGCCTATGCGGTTCTGCCCTATGTCTATCAAGGAGCAGTGGGGCATTACGGATGGCTGACGCCGACCCAGATGATCGACGGCCTCGCCCTGGGGGAAACCACTCCCGGGCCGCTGATCATGGTGGTGGCCTTCGTCGGGTTCGTAGGCGGCTATGCACATCCCATGTTCGGCGCCGACCATCCGTTCGCCGCCGGCGCGATCGCCGCGAGCCTGGTCACCTGGTTCACCTTCCTGCCATCGTTCCTGTTCATCCTCGCTGGCGGCCCGCTGGTGGAGTCGACCCGCAACGAGCTGAAGTTCACCGCGCCATTGACCGCAATCACCGCCGCTGTGGTCGGGGTCATCCTCAACCTGGCCCTGTTCTTCGGCTTCCACGTGCTCTGGCCAAACGGCTTCGCCGGGATGTTCGACTGGCCTTCGGCATTGATCGCCGCAGGCGCAGCCATCGCCCTGTTCCGCTTCAAGCGCGGGGTGATCCAGGTATTGGTGGCCTGCGCGCTGATCGGCCTGGCGATTCATCTCGTTAGGTGGTGAGGGGACTCAGTTGTCCGGCAGGCGCGACACCCGGGTACGGGACCCTCGCGCCATGCTGGAAAAGACGCCATCACGGAAAATCCAGGCGTGCACCAGGGCAGCACCGATATGCCCCAAAAGCAGCGCGAACAGCAGCCATGCGCCGATTCCGTGTGCCAAGCGCAGCCATGCGTAAAGCACCGGGTTTTCGGGAACGATGGCCGGCAGCGTCCATCCATCCATGAGGATGACCGGCCAGTTGCCGGCCGAACGTACCGCCCAGCCAAGCAGCGGTAAGGCGATCATCATCAGGTAAAGCAACCAGTGGGAAGCATGCGCGGCCGCCGCCTGCCATCGTGGAACACTCGCGGGCAGCGCCGGCACCGCTCGCAGCAAGCGATTGGCGAGACGCAGCAACGCCAGGACCAGGATGGCGATCCCCAGCGGTTGGTGCAGGTCGATCAACCAGGGACGCAGAGACAGAGAACTCATCATGCCTACGCCAATGAAGAGCATGGCCAGGATTCCGATCGCCATTGCCCAGTGCAGGACTCGCCCGAGAAGGTTGAAATGCCCAGGTGCGGGCGCGGGGATTTCAGGTAGGTCGTGCATCATTCGCCGTCCTTCTTGCCGATAGCCTGGGTCGCTTTTCCAAACCCGATCTCGCGCAGGCGCGCGTTATAGGAGTGCGAATAAATTCCCGCCCGTGCTGCCAGCACAGGATCCCTGGACAGCTCGATACCCGAGGGCACGAGCGTGGGGTCGAAGTTGATATCGCGGCATCCGCCTTCGGCCTGATCGCGAACGCTGGTCACCTCCAGCGTGCCGGCGACCACCTGTTGCCGCTCCGGAGGCCATGGCTGGGAAGGATCATCGACCGGATCACCGGCTTCGGCCAATTGCAGGACCAGGTCCCAATAAAGCGACCCATTCGCCGACCGCTGTTTTATGTCCTCGAACAGAAAATCATGGCCAGCCTTCGCCCGCTCTTCGGCAGATAGGCCTGGCAGCGTCGCATGGGGTCGCATGGACCAGCGCACGGCCTGGCGCTTGCCATCCGCGGCCAGCAACACGAAAGCGTTGATCACGTTGTACTGCGCACCTGCGAAACTGCGCGGCCAGGGCGCGGTAGCCTTGTATTCGACCGCCTTGCGCGCTTCAGGATACTTCTCGAAGAATGCAGCGACACGTGCCGGATCCGGCTGCCCCGTGGCAGGATCGGGCTCGAAAGCACTCCTCTGCGCCAGGAATCCTTCGGCATCACGGGTCGGGAAATAGGGTGCGTTGTTCAGCTTCATCCGCCATTGCGACTGGTCGTCGGCGGTAAGCAACAAGGCCATGCTGACGGTACTGGTGGAAGTATCGGCCGCATGAGGATCTCCGGACCCGATGGAGAAGCGTCCGATGGCCGGGATGTCTTGTTGGGAAAAAACACGAGCCTTCGACAGCGAGGACGCGACCCCGCTACTGTGAAAGACCCCGGTGAAACACACACCCTTGCCATGTGCACGACGATAGCCGGGCTCGAAGTCCTGCAGCGTATTGCCAAGGAATGTCCTGGTGGTGGTTCGATCCCCTAGCAGACCCGCAGCCCAGGCGAACAGCAGCGCCAACCCGCCGACAATGACGGCGATGGCTGCGAGAGGAAACCAGATTGTCTTGAATTTTCGCGCTTGCACAGCACTCCCTCGGGATCTGTCGATCCACATTGAATTACCGATCGAGAAGCCTAGCGCATTTTGGAAAAGATCCCTTGAGCCGGCGTCGTCACTGGACCGGTCCGCTTGAAGAATCGTTCCCAGGCCGGCCGAAAATATTCGGACCCGGAAATGAAAAATGCCAGTCAGCAAGCTGACTGGCATTTCATGTTTGGAGCGGGAAACGAGACTCGAACTCGCGACCCCGACCTTGGCAAGGTCGTGCTCTACCAACTGAGCTATTCCCGCTTTTTTACCGCTTTACGATGTGGGAGGTGGATGACCACTAACCAGCATCGATGAAAATCCAGTCTGGGACAGCAACTGAATCTTCGGGGATTTTTGGTCGGGACGGAGTGATTCGAACACTCGACCCCTTGCACCCCATGCGCTTAATTATTAGATTTCCTTGGAACTCAATAGGCCGGACCGGACCACCTGAAAGCTAGCAAATACTTGGCCTTCAGGCTATATTTAGCTCTATTCGGGTCCACCAGCATCCACCCATAGCCAAGCCACTCGGTGGGGCAAAAGTGGGGCAAAATTACAAGGTGATCGACCTTGGCTAGGGGTAGAGATTGGCGAAGATCACAGTGAAGCAACTCGAAGCACTCACCCCCGCCGACGATGGCAAAACTCTACGCGAAGAGGGTGGCCTGACAGCCAAAGTTCGTGCTGGCGTGCGAGGCGTAACAGCGCTGTTCCGCTATGAGTTCAAAATGGGTGGAGCTAAACGCGATCACCGCCTGGGCAGTTGGCCAAAAAAATCGTTAGCGCAGATTCGTGCCGAGCGAGACGAAATGAAAGCAATCGTCAATAAAGGTATAGAACCTGCCACAGCGCTAAAGGCAGCGAAGATCGAAGCTCAAGCTGCAGTTGCCGCCACCATTGCTGAGGCCGAACGCAAGGATTCAGAAAACAAGACATTCGCCGCACTCTTTGAAGCGTGGTTGCTCGACGGAGTGTCTCGTCAGGACGGCAACGCAGAACTGCGTCGTAGTTTCTCAAAAGACGTGCTTCCAGTTATTGGCGGTAAACCACTCCGCACCGTAAATGAAAAAGATCTGCTCACCGTCCTGCGCGCCGTCAAAGACCGAGGCCTAAACCGTACTGTTGTTATTCGCAGCAAAGACATAGGTCAGATGCTGCGATGGGCCGAGAAACGCAAACCGTGGCGCACCTTGATGGTTGACGGCAACCCTGCCGACCTGATTGACGTCAACAAACTGCTCGATCAGGACTATCAAGTGCAACGTGATCGCGTTCTGTCCACAGGGGAAATCCAAGAACTGCAACAGATTTTCACCTGCCTGGCGCGAGATTATGATGCCGTGCCCGCTGGCCAGAAGTACTCCGGCATCCGACCTGTGAACGCCCGCGTGCAGTGCGCAGTCTGGATCTGCCTCAGCACACTTTGTCGCATTGGCGAACTCCTGAAATCCGAATGGCGACATCTCGACCTGGAGAAAGGCACCTGGTTCGTCCCAGCAGAAGCCACCAAAGGGCATAAGGGCAAACGGCAGGATCACCATATATTCCTATCGAATTTCGCCCTGGCTCAATTCAAACGTCTTAGAGAAGAAACCGGCCACACACCCTTCTGCTTTCCCGGCAAGGACGAAAACAATCACGTTGATACCAAAACCGTCAGCAAGCTGATCGGAGACCGCCAATGCTGTTTCAAAAATCGCAGCAAGCCTTTATCTGGCCGCCATCACGATGACTCACTGGTCCTAAGCCAAGGTAACAAGGGCGAATGGACTCCGCATGATTTGCGTCGTACAGGCGCGACCATGATGCAAGAACTGGGTGTGACACTTGAGATCATTGATCGATGCCAGAATCACTTGTTGGGTGGCTCAAGGGTGCGTCGACACTATCTGCATTATGACTATGCTAAGGAAAAAACTGAGGCATGGAACATGCTTGGGGATCGTCTTGAAAGCATCCTTTTAGCAAGCTACGCTCACGAATCACAAGCTCGAAGCCTGAGCCCCCGGCCTCGGTGAGTGTCAATTTTTACAGCACACCCAAGTCCAATCAGTATGCGCCTGATATAGCTGAGTTGAACCTCCAGCACTTTTGTGCCTGGGTCGAAGCTGTATCCCCACACATGACTGAATATGAGCTCTCGAGTGACAAGCTGTTCGGCATGCCGCACCAAAAACTCCAGTATCTTGAACGACTTCGGTTTCACGGTGACGCAACGAGCGCCACATGCCACTTCACGACTGGAGGGGTTCAGCATTAGATCTGCAAAATTAAGCAACTTGTGCAAGGAAGACACCTGACCAGCTTTTAAAAATGTTGAGGACTCCTGAGCGAGCCAGCCATAGGCAACATGCCCAGTGAAATGTTTACGCCGATCAGGCTGGTCTTTACCGCCACATCCTCGACCTTAGTCACTCGTTGTGTGGACTGGCCCTTTGCGATGGCGTGATTAATGCCAGTATTCTGATACGACGATTTGAGATCTTTCGCCACTCTCGGCCTCTACGGTTGCGTGCACCTTTGACATGCTGACAGCCCAGTCGATCAGCCCTCGATTTTGTTCAGCACATTGTCCAAAGCTGCCAGCAGCGCCGCACCTCCGCCTTGATTTTCAAAGTCACGAAAAACCTGTTCATTCAAACCACCTTTCGTGGAGAACTCCCCGCGTAAACCGGTGAAACCCACCCCGGCCGATTCGCGTGCGAAATTACCCAAGCTTGCAAAAAGTGGCTTCAAATAACTCTGAGCTTTTGCACTAGACATTCCCTTGGCCTCCAGCCAGCTGGCTACTAGCTCAAGGACGCCAAAATAGGTACCCATCAAGGCGCTCGCCACCGCCAACTGATCGAACTCGGCCTTACTGTCGCAACACACCGCAGTACCCATGGCATCAAACAGCTCGCTGGCGGCCTGATCACGTGGATAAATTGCTGTCACACCCTCGCGCTGCGCAACAAACGGGAGCGGAATAGCTCTCACAATCCGTTCAACCCTGACGCCTGTCCAGCGCGCCAGGGCGTCATGGTCCGTGGCCGCAATCACACTGATGACCGTGGTATTGGCTGGGATCAAGACCTCACGAAGCACCTCATGGGCAACCTGCCAGCGAACTGCCAACACCAAAATTTCGCATCCATCTACTACTTGCTGATTACTCTGCGCCACGGTTACCTTTGGGTATCGAGCGCGAAGTCGAGAGGAAACTTGTTCATTCCTGGGCGAAACGATCACTGACGAGGTGGCCCCAAGTGCTGAAGCCATCAACCCGTCAATGATGGCTTCAGCAATAGTTCCCGTGCCAATGAAACCATAAACCACTCGAGCAACTCCTACGACACTCTCGTCATTCAAAACTTGGTTTTCTGATACTTCGCCCATCAACAGGGCCACGTCGTAACTCGAGCCCTGTCGATGGCGGAGCCTCAGCGAATGTAACTACCGCCATTGACGTCCAGCGTTGCACCATTCAGGGACGCCTGCGAGGGCCGTAAGGTGAACGCGACCAACTCGGCGATCTCCGACGGGCTCGCCATCCGACCAACAGGAATGTCGCTCACCGCCGCCGTCTCACCATGTTGTGCGACAAACTGCTCAGCCATGTCGGTACGCACCCAACCCGGCGCAATAGCCACCGCAACCACACCATCAGCAGCCACGCTACGGGCAAGGGACTTTGTAAGGTTGATCAACGCAGCTTTACTGGTGCCATAAGGCAAGGCATCGGCAGCGTAGCCGCGCTGGGCCGCACGACTGGCCATGTTGATGATTCGTCCGCCACCGTGGGCACGGTAGTGCTGGACAGCTTCGCGGCTGAGATCGGCGGCAGCGAAGAAGTTGACCTGAAACTCACGGCGCCAAGCCGCGCGCCACTGTGCCGAGTCGGCCTCCAGGCCAATTTCAGTGCGGATACCGGCGTTGTTCACAAGACCATGGATACGGCCACCGCTCAACTCAAGTGCGGCCTGCCAAAGCTGCTCTGGCCCGGCCTCATGACTCAGGTCGCCCTGTACGATCCAACCCTTACCGCCGATGCGCTCGAGCAATGCGCGGGCGCCCTGCTCGTCACGGCTGTAATGAATGATCGGGCGCGCACCCTCGGCCGCCAACTGCTCGACGATCGCGGCACCAATACCACCAGAGGCACCGGTCACCAATACGGTTTGTCCTGCCAGGGGGCGTGTCGGGTCACACATCAGTTATCACCTTCTTGGTTCAAGAACGGAAAAATGCTGCCCGCACCACAATCGCGGACAGCATGCCAGGGAATCCTATTTGGCAGCATTGGCCTCGTTCGAGGCCTTGTCGACCAGTTGCTGGATATCGCCGGTATCGCGCTTTTGGCGCAGGTAGATATTCAGCACTTCCAGGTCGGCAGGCGAAATATCGCGCCGCACGCCGAACGATACGCCCTGCTTGGCTAAGGCCGGCTTGGGCAAAATCTCACGCGTCCAGGTAGGGTTGGCCATTGCAAACAAGTGGTTGGTATCACTGGCGTCTACCAGCACGTCAGCGCGTTTTGACATGACCGCAAGGCGAGCTTCATCCATGCCTGGCAATCGCATGATCTTGCCGTTATGGATCACCGAGGAAATGGCTTTGTCCTGGGCCGTACCCGACATGACAGCGAATGTCACTTCGGGCTTGTCGAGAGCCGAAATGTCCTCTGTCACATCCGCTACCTTGGGGTTTTCCTTGTTCACCAGCAACGACACCTGGTAATCGGTGGCTGGCACCGTGAAAGCAACGGCCAAGGCGCGCTCGGGGGTTTGGTTCAGCGCCATGGCCAAGTCCCACTTGTTGCTTTGTAGCCCAGCCACCAGATTGTCCCAGTTGGTGTCGACGAACGACACCTTCACCTTCAGCACCTTCTCCCCGAAATCGCGGCACAAATCAACGAAGTAGCCGCTGTACTGACCTGTCTTGGCGTCGCGCATCACATAGGGTGCGGCCACGGCCGCACCGCAGCGCAACTCGCCTGCCTTCTGAATATCTTTCCAAATAGAGGTTTCTGCAGCCTGGGCGGCGGACTGAGCCAACAGTGCACCACACAGGCTGGCGCCAACGAAAAAACTTTTCAGATACGACGGGACCGGAAGAACCATTTCACACCTCACTGATATTCATTGTTTTTTGGCAGGAAGGTACGGCACGTGCTGCATGCGATTTTGTGTGCATGACTGCATTCACAATAAAAATTATGATAGAAGCTGTCAACAGCCTCTCACTATAGTGATTTAGGAATCGCAATCTCTTCTTTGATCTGCGCCAGCAAACGCCAGAGCAGTCAATACCCTCGCTGATAATGGGTGATATTTTTCGAAACATAGCGTGAGAAAAAATGGATTTAACTCAACAATGCTTTCGCTCCAAGCTTTTGTGGTCTGTTGGGTCCGCACGAGCGGCGGACCGCTGAATGGAGGTCGACCATGAACCTGAATGATGAACTGGCGCTTTTGATTCGCCAGGAAGAAACCCTCCAATTCCCTCGTTTTGACGAGGAAACGGCTTGGCAACTGGGCAGCCTGCTGTACCACCAGGCAGGGGACAAATCGTGGCCGCTGGTAATTGATGTGAGGCGTTTCGACCGCCCCCTGTTCTATGCCGCAAGGCCCGGCATCACCTCTGACAACCTCGCGTGGGTGGCCCGTAAGAACAACACCGTTCAGCGTTTCCTGCGCAGCTCCTATCGAATCCGCTACCAGCTGGCCCTGGAAGGCCTGGATATCAGCGAGCGCTACTTCCTTTCACCGGCCGACTACGCAAGCGTCGGCGGCGGCTTCCCGATCATTGTCCGAGGCTCAGGTGTCATCGGCTCGGTAACGGTTTCCGGCTTACCTGATCGGAAAGATCACCAAATCATCGTCGAGGCGCTCTGCGAGCTGCTCGGCCATGACCCAGACACTTTGGCACTGTCACCAGAGTGCCCGTTCCAAAAGGCAAGCCTGCGCTAGCGCTTTACCCCACCGCTCGATCTCTCCCAGAGCGCCGGGGACTTGCCTGCTGTACGGATTAGAACGCTCCAAGAACAAATAATGAGTCTATCCATGTCAAATACATCACTCGCTCCCGGCTTGAAGCAGCGGCACGTCACCATGCTGTCGATCGCCGGCGTCATCGGTGCAGGCCTGTTCGTTTTCTCAGGGCATGCCATTGCCAAAGCCGGCCCCGCCGTTATCCTGGCCTACATCTTTACTGGTGCATTGGTGGTGCTGGTCATGCGCATGCTGGGCGAAATGGCGGTCGCATCACCGGATACCGGTTCGTTTTCAACCTATGCAGACCGGGCCATCGGCCCTTGGGCCGGATTCAGCATCGGCTGGCTGTACTGGTGGTTTTGGGTGCTTGCCATTCCATTGGAAGCCATTGCTGCAGCCAATATCATTCATGCCTGGGTGCCAGCCATCGACACTTGGGTCACTGCTTTAGCCGTTATTTTGCTGCTGACCTGCTCCAACTTGTTCAGTGTCGCCCGCTACGGAGAATTTGAGTTCTGGTTCGGCCTGATCAAGATTGTCGCCATCATTGCCTTCATTGCGCTCTGCGCGGCTGCATTGATGGGCTGGCTGCCTGATCGAGAGCTCAGCGGCATCAGCCAGCTCATGGCAGAGCACGGCGGCTTCGCACCTAACGGTTTGTCTGCGATCATCGGTGCGATGCTGACGACCATGTTCAGCTTCATCGGCGCCGAGGTGGTAACCATCGCGGCCGCAGAGTCGAAGAACCCCGCACGCCAGATCACGCGCGCCACCAACTCGGTGGTATGGCGTATCTGTGTCTTCTACCTGCTGTCGATCCTGATGATCCTGTCCGTCGTCCCCTGGAACGATCCGCGTCTGCCAGAGGTTGGCTCGTTCCAGCGCGCGCTGGAGATCATGAACATCCCTAACGCCAACCTGGTGATCGACATCGTCGTCTTGCTGGCGGTCGCCAGCTGCATGAACTCCCAAGTATACACTGCGTCTCGCATGCTCTATTCGCTGGCTAAACGTGGTGATGCACCGCGGATATACAAGTACACCACTGAAGCGAATGTTCCGCTCGCGGCAGTGGTGGGCTCGACAGTGATTGGCATAGTGGCAACCTTCATCAACTACTTCGCCCCTGAAAACGTATTCAAGTTCCTGCTGTCGACGTCCGGCGCAGTCGCCCTGCTCGTCTACCTGGTTATCGCGATCTCGCAGCTGTGTCTGCGCAAGAAGTTGATGGCCGAAGGCGAACTGCCGGCGTTTCGCATGTGGCTATTCCCGTGGCTGACCTGGGCTGTGATTCTGTTCATCAGCGGTGCGCTGATCGGCATGTTCTTCATCCCGGCCTATCGCTCCGAGATCACTGCTACCGGCCTACTGGCCGTGATGATCATCTGCCTTGGCCTGATCCACCAGAGAAGGTCGCACGCCACAGGCGCCCTGAATCACGAACAACATGCTGCGCTATCTGAGCGATGAGCGTGTCTGCTATGTCCACTGGAGATTCAAACGTGGTTGAGTACGTAGTTTCCCTCGATAAGCTCGGCGTCCATGATGTGGAGCATGTGGGGGGCAAGAACGCATCCCTGGGCGAGATGATCAGTAACCTCGCCGGTGCCGGCGTGTCGGTGCCGGGCGGCTTTGCCACTACGGCTCAGGCGTACCGTGACTTTCTCGAACAGAGTGGCCTGAACGACAAGATTCACGCCGCGCTTGATGCCCTGGACGTGGACGACGTCAACGCCCTGGCCAAGACCGGCGCGCAGATTCGCCAGTGGGTCATGGAAGCCGAGTTCCCGGCGCGTCTGGATGCGCAAATCCGCACGGCCTTCGCCGAGATGTCCAAGGGCAACGACAACATGGCCGTGGCCGTGCGCTCCTCGGCCACCGCCGAAGACTTGCCGGACGCCTCGTTCGCTGGCCAGCAGGAAACCTTCCTCAACATCCGTGGCGTCGACAACGTGATCCGCGCGGCCAAGGAAGTGTTCGCCTCGCTGTTCAACGACCGTGCCATCGCCTACCGGGTGCACCAGGGCTTCGACCACAAGCTGGTGGCGCTGTCCGCTGGCGTGCAGCGCATGGTCCGTTCCGAAACCGGCACCGCCGGCGTGATGTTCACCCTCGATACCGAATCGGGCTTCCGCGACGTGGTGTTCATCACCGGCGCCTACGGCCTGGGCGAAACCGTGGTACAGGGTGCGGTCAACCCTGACGAATTCTACGTGCACAAGAACACCCTGCAGGCCGGCCGTCCGGCCATCCTGCGCCGCAACCTGGGCAGCAAGGCGATCAAGATGGTCTACGGCGACGAAGCCAAGGCCGGCCGCTCGGTCAAGACCGTCGAAGTGGACCGCGCCGATCGCGCCCGCTTCTGCCTGAGCGACGACGAAGTCAACGAGCTGGCCAAGCAGGCCATGATCATCGAGCAGCACTACCAGCGCCCGATGGACATCGAGTGGGCCAAGGACGGTGACGACGGCAAGCTGTACATCGTCCAGGCTCGCCCCGAGACCGTGAAGAGCCGCGCCAGCGCCAACGTCATGGAGCGCTACCTGCTCAAGGAGAAGGGCACCGTACTGGTCGAAGGTCGTGCCATCGGCCAGCGCATCGGCGCCGGCAAGGTCCGTGTGATCAACGACGTGTCCGAAATGGACAAGGTACAGCCAGGTGACGTGCTGGTTTCCGACATGACCGACCCGGACTGGGAGCCGGTCATGAAACGTGCTGCCGCCATCGTCACCAACCGCGGCGGGCGTACCTGCCACGCGGCGATCATCGCCCGTGAGCTGGGCATTCCGGCCGTGGTCGGTTGCGGCAACGCCACCCAGGTGCTCAAGGACGGCCAGGGCGTGACCGTCTCCTGCGCCGAAGGCGATACCGGTTTCATCTTCGAGGGCGAGCTGGGCTTCGACGTCAAGCAGAACTCGGTAGATGCCATGCCAGAGCTGCCGTTCAAGATCATGATGAACGTCGGCAACCCGGACCGCGCCTTCGACTTCGCCCAGCTGCCCAACGCCGGTGTCGGCCTGGCGCGCCTGGAGTTCATCATCAACCGCATGATCGGTGTGCACCCCAAGGCGCTGCTGAACTACGCCGGCTTGCCAGCCGACCTGAAAGAAAGCGTCGACAAGCGCATCGCCGGTTACAGCGACCCGGTCGGCTTCTATGTCGAGAAACTGGTCGAAGGCATCAGCACCCTGGCTGCAGCCTTCTACCCGAAAAAGGTCATCGTGCGCCTGTCGGACTTCAAGTCCAACGAGTACGCCAACCTGATCGGCGGCAAGCTGTACGAGCCGGAAGAAGAAAACCCGATGCTGGGCTTCCGCGGTGCCTCGCGCTACATCAGCGAATCGTTCCGTGACTGCTTCGAACTCGAGTGCCGTGCGCTGAAGCGCGTGCGCAACGAAATGGGCCTGACCAACGTCGAAATCATGGTGCCGTTCGTGCGCACCCTGGGCGAGGCCAGCCAGGTCGTCGACCTGCTTGCCGAAAACGGCCTGACCCGTGGCGACAACGGCCTGCGCGTGATCATGATGTGCGAGCTGCCGTCCAATGCGATCCTTGCCGAAGAGTTCCTCGAGTACTTCGACGGCTTCTCGATTGGCTCCAACGACCTGACCCAGCTGACCCTGGGCCTGGACCGTGACTCGGGTATCATTGCCCACCTGTTCGACGAACGTAACCCGGCAGTGAAGAAGCTGCTGGCGAACGCCATCCAGGCGTGCAACAAGGCCGGCAAGTACATCGGCATCTGCGGCCAAGGCCCGTCGGACCACCCGGACCTGGCCAAGTGGCTGATGGAGCAAGGCATCGACAGCGTGTCGCTAAATCCGGATTCGGTAATCGAGACCTGGTTGTTCCTAACTGAAAGCACATCTTCAGCGCCAACCACCCTCCCACAAGTGGCCCAGCTCGAACCCGCCTGACCCGCAGTCTTGCTCTGTTTGACTGCGTATCAACATCGCCCGCTTAGTAGCGGGCGATCTTGTTTCTGGCGGATCACGTACAGAAACGGCGCACCAGACCATCCAGTTCATCGGACAAACCTGCGAGACTCTGCGAGTCCTCCCGTGCCGATTGCGCCAATTCAGCTACCCGCTGCGCGTCGCCATGGATACAAGCGATGTGCTGATTGATATCCTCGGCCACCTGATGCTGCTCTTCAGCCGCCGTGGCAATCTGATTGTTCATGTCGCGAATGATGTCGACCGATGCCCGGATGTGACCGAAGCTGTCACGGGCCTGGCCGATACGATTCACCGACTGCGCCGACACCTGTAGGCTCGCGTGCATCTGCCCAGCCACTTCGGCGGTGCGCCCTGCCAAATTGCACAAGAGGCCATCGATCTCGGCGGTCGATTCCGCAGTACGCTTGGCCAAGGCCCGCACTTCATCGGCCACCACCGCGAAACCGCGTCCTTGCTCCCCCGCCCGAGCGGCCTCGATGGCGGCATTGAGAGCCAACAGGTTGGTCTGTTCGGCAATTGAACGGATGGTACCAAGAATCGACTGGATAGCACTGCTATCGCGCTCAAGTTGCTGGATCGACTGCACCGACCGATCAATCTCCTTGCTCAAACGCTCGACACTGGAAACCGCAGCGTCGATCTGCTGCTGCCCTTCCCGTGCCTGTTGCTGACTATTGTCGGCCGACTGTGCCGCCTGGCTACACGAACGCGCCACCTCGTTAGCCGTGGCGACCATTTCTTGAAAGGCCGTCGACACCAGTTCAACGGCCTCACGCTGCCGGTCGGCGGCATCGGCCATGTCCGATGAGACCCGTGTAGAACTGACCGAGGTCGCAAGGATTCTGCCGGCAGCCGACCCGATCTGCTGGATGAGTGCACGGATTGAGCCCAGGAACTGGTTGAACCAGCCTGCCAACTGTGCGGTTTCGTCTCGGCCACGCACGTGCAGGCTTGCAGTCAGGTCACCCTCCCCTTGGGCGATCTGTTCAAGACCCTCGCTTACACCTCGGATTGGCTGCACGATCAAGCCGGCGAAGGCTGCTCCAACCACAGCGAACAACGCCGCTAGTGACAAGGTGATAGCCATGATCAACCAGGTCAGGTTAGAGGCCGACTGCATGACCTCACCCTTGCGAATCAGGCCTATGAAGGTCCAACCCAGCTTCGGAGCGGGGTAGACGTTCGCCATGTAGCGCTCGCCATCGATCTCGAGCTCGACCAACCCTCGCCTGGCGCTCGCAAGCTCGGCATAGCCCGGCCCAAAGCCCGCCAACGGCTTGAAGTTGTGGCTGGCATCACGGGGATCGACCATAACGTTGCCGTTATCCTCGATGAGCATCAGGTACCCGCTCTCACCCAGCTTGATCTGCTTGATGATCTCAGTCAGCCCTTTGAGCGAGACATCAATGTTGATCACCCCACCGGATTCCCCCAATTGGTTGCTCACCGTGCGCACAGTACTAACCAGCACATCGTCTGCCCAGCCATAGGGGGCAGTGCGCAGGGTCTTGCCTGGATTGGCCATCGCCAGTTGATACCAAGGGCGCACACGCGGGTCATATTGGGACAATACTTGGCCCATCGGCCACGTAACATGCCCACCGTCAGCTACGCCATAGGATATATAGGCATAATCGGAATGACTGCGCCCGAGCCGGTCGAAGACGTCCAGAAGACGCTCATCCTGAGGTCCGGGCGCGACACTTTGGCTGTGCGCCTCGAAATATTTGTTGAGGTTGGTATGCGTGGCTATGAGCTCCGGCTGCAGCGCCAGATAGTCCACATTTTGTGTAATGCCCTGGAAAAACAGGTTCATTGCATTGCTGACCTGGCGAATCTCCCGACTGCTGTTATCCAGGAAGCTTTCTCGGGCCTGCTCTCGCAAGTTGAAGGTGATCAGCAGCGCTATCAGTGCAAGGGGCACCCCCGCGATTCCGGCAAAAGCCCAGGTCAGTTTCTGTTTGATCTTCATCGACGCCCTCATGTTGTTATCGTTGTTGCGCAAGGTCGCTGCCGAACCACCAGAGCGACCAAGATCGTGGAATAGAGGTGGGACACCTAAAACAAAAAAAGGCCGCCAGCGTGGTGGCGGCCAGGTCTTGGGCCGAAGCTTCGACTAAGTGGTGAGGAGGTGTGTGCCCGCCGCCCAGGTTGGCTGCGGGCAATCCGCAGAGAGCGCTCTGCGTGCACTGATACCGGCTTCATCAATACGCTGGGTGAGAACAGCCGATGACGCCCATACCCGGTTTTGTGGCCAACATCCATCGACGCTGGCCCTGTACAACAATTAACCCAGTACCGAGCCGATCACTTCATCGAGGATGGCAATACCGGCCTCAACTTCTTCAGCTTTGATGATGCAAGGCGGTGCCACGTGAATACGGTTTTCGACCACGAATGGCAGCAGGCCCCGCTCCAGCAACTTGTTCTTCAGCGCAAGCATGGTGTGTGCGGCCAACGGCGCACGGGTCGCCTTGTCGCTGACGAATTCCAGCGCCCAGAAGACGCCGGCACCACGGACTTCGCCAATGGCCGGATGACGCTGCTGCAGTTCACGCAGACGCGGGCCCAGCTGTTTCTCGCCGATTTCCTGGGCGTTCTCGACCACGCGCTCTTTGCGCATGGTGTCGATCGACGCGACAATCGAAGCCATGGCCAGCGGGTGGCCGGAGTAAGTCAGGCCGCCTGGGAAGAAGTGGGTGTCGAAGTAGCTGCTCAGTTGCTCCGAGATCACCACACCGCCGACAGGTACGTAGCCCGAGTTCACACCCTTGGCGAAGGTGATCAGGTCCGGCACCACGCCGTAGTGCTCGAAGGCGAACCACTTACCGGTACGACCAAAGCCAGCCATGACTTCGTCGAGGATCAGCATGATGCCGAACTCGTTGGCCAGTTCACGCACGCCCTGCATGTAGGCGGCCGGGGTCACCAGCACACCGGCAGTACCCGGCAGGCTTTCCAGCAGAATGGCGGCGATCGAGTTCGCGCCTTCGCATTCGATCACACGGCGCAGGTGACGCAGGGCGCGTTCGGTTTCTTCAGCCTCGGTCTGGGCGTTGAACTCGCTGCGGTACAGGTATGGGGTGAAGAAGTGCACATGGCCACGGGCGTACTCGTTCGGCACACGACGCGGATCACCAGTGGCGACGATCGCCGAGCCGGTGTTGCCGTGGTAGGAACGGTAGGACGACAGCACTTTGTCACGACCGGTGAACAGACGCGCCATGCGGATCGCGTTTTCGTTGGCGTCAGCGCCACCGTTGGTAAAGAAGACCTTCTTGAAGCCGGCCGGGGCCTGCTCGATGATGCGTTTGGCGGCTTCGCCGCGCACCAGGTTGGCTGTTGCTGGGGCAATAGTAGCCAGAGCGCCGGCTTGTTCCTGAATGGCCGTGATGACCGCTGGGTGCTGATGCCCCAGGTTGGTGTTAATCAGTTGGCTCGAGAAGTCCAGGTAACGCTTGCCGTCGTAGTCCCAGACGGTGCTACCCTCGCCCCCGGCGATCACCAGAGGGTTGAGTGTTCCTTGCGTAGACCACGAGTGAAATACGTACTCGCGATCAAGATCTTTCACGTATTGATTGGTAATCGCCATGATGCTTTTCGACCTGCTAATTGCGTGAAGAGTGACGAACGCCTGCGCCATCGCGGTTCTCCGTCAGAACAGTGAACGGCGCAGGCATTCGAACCAGGGGCTTGCCTTAGCTGTTGCTAGGGAAAGCGAATTGAGCAGCCTCATGGCTGGTGCGTTTCGGCCAGCGCTGGGTGATGGCTTTCTTGCGGGTGTAGAAGCGCACACCGTCTGGACCATAGGCGTGCAGGTCGCCGAACAGCGAACGCTTCCAGCCGCCGAAGCTGTGGTAGCTCACCGGTACCGGCAGCGGCACGTTGACACCGACCATGCCGACTTCGATTTCGTCGCAGAACAGGCGCGCCGACTCACCGTCGCGGGTGAAGATGCAGGTGCCGTTGCCGTACTCGTGGTCGTTGATCAGTTTGATCGCCTCTTCCAGGCTGTTCACGCGCACCACGCACAGTACCGGGCCGAAGATCTCTTCTTTATAGATGCGCATTTCCGGGGTAACGCGGTCGAACAGGGTGCCGCCCACGAAGTAGCCGTCTTCGTTGCCCGCTACTTTGAAGCCACGGCCGTCAACTACCACCTTGGCACCGGCGGCAACCCCGTCATCGATGTAGCCCAGCACCTTGTCACGCGCAGCAGCGGTGACCAGCGGGCCCATGTCCAGACCGCAGGAAGTGCCGGCACCGATCTTCAGCGCCTTGATCTGAGGTTCGAGCTTGGCGATCAGGGCATCTGCCACCTGGTCACCCACGCACACAGCCACAGAGATCGCCATACAGCGCTCGCCGCACGAACCGTAGGCGGCGCCCATCAGCGCGCTGACGGCGTTGTCCAGTTCGGCGTCCGGCATCAGCACCGCATGGTTCTTGGCGCCGCCCAGCGCTTGTACGCGCTTGCCGCGCTTGGTGCCTTCGGCGTAGATGTACTCGGCAATCGGGGTCGAACCGACGAAGCTCAGGGCTTTCACTTCAGGCGCTTCGATCAGTGCGTCCACGGCTTCCTTGTCACCGTGCACAACGTTCAACACGCCTTTTGGCAGGCCGGCTTCGTGCAGCAGTTCGGCGATCAGCAGGGTCGAGCTTGGGTCACGCTCCGACGGTTTGAGGATGAAGCAGTTGCCACAAGCGATGGCCAGTGGGTACATCCACAGCGGCACCATGGCCGGGAAGTTGAACGGGGTGATGCCGGCGACCACGCCAATTGGCTGCAGGTCGCTCCAGGCGTCGATGTTCGGGCCCACGTTGCGGCTGTACTCGCCCTTGAGGATCTCGGGAGCGGCACTGGCAAATTCGACGTTCTCGATACCGCGTTTGAGTTCACCCACGGCGTCTTCGATTGTCTTGCCGTGCTCTTCACTGATCAGATGGGCGATGCGCTGCTCGTTGGCTTCCAGCAGTTGCTTGAAGCGGAACATCACCTGCGCGCGCTTAGCCGGCGGCGTGTTGCGCCAGGCCGGGAACGCTGCCTGGGCGGAGTCGATGGCCTTCTGCACAGTGGTGCGGCTAGCCAGACCCAGCTTGTGGATCGCCTGGCCGGTAGCGGGGTTGAATACGTCGGTGGTGCGTGCAGCGTCTGCGACGTGTTCACCGTGGATCAAGTGCTTGATAGTGGTCATCATCTTTCCTCAAGTTTGGTGACAAGCTGACTATTTGTTGTATTAAGGAAGCTCCCGCCACGCGAGAGCGTGCTGATCAGTTGATACCTTGCAGGGCTTCGCCCACGGCATCGAACAGACGATCCAGTTCCTGGGGTTTGGTATTGAACGTTGGGCCGAACTGCAGGGTGTCGCCTCCGAAGCGCACGTAAAAACCTGCCTTCCACAACGCCATGCCCGCCTCGAACGGGCGAATCAGCGCATCGCCATCCCGTGGCGCAATCTGCAACGCCCCGGCCAGGCCGCAGTTGCGGATATCGACGATATGCCGGCTACCCTTAAGGCCATGAATGGCCTTCTCGAAGTACGGTGCCAGTTCCGCCGACTGCTGAACCAGATTGTCCTTTTCCAGCAGGTCCAAGGTGGCCAGGCCAGCTGCGCAAGCGACTGGATGGGCGGAATAGGTATAACCATGGGCGAACTCGACGGCGTATTCGGGAGACGCCTGGTACATGAAGGTGTTGTAGATTTCGCTGGAGGCAACCACGGCACCCATTGGGATGGCACCGTTGGTGACCTGCTTGGCGATGTTCATGAGGTCCGGGGTAACGCCGAAGTACTCGGCTCCGGTCATGGTCCCCATACGCCCGAAGGCCGTGATCACCTCATCGAAAATCAGCAGAATGTTGTGCTGGTCGCAGATCTCGCGCAGGCGCTGAAGGTAGCCTTGCGGCGGCACGATGACACCCGCCGAGCCCGACATCGGTTCGACAATGACTGCTGCGATGTTGGAGGCATCCTGCAGTTCGATCAGCTTCAGCAATTCATTGGCCAAGGCCACACCGCCCGTCTCGGCTGCCCCCTTGGTGAAGGCTAGGTCTGGCTGCAAGGTGTGCGGGAGGTGGTCGACATCCATCAGCGGGCCGAACATCTTGCGATTGCCACCGATCCCGCCCAGCGACGTGCCGGCGACGTTCACGCCGTGGTATCCGCGGGCACGACCAATCAGTTTGGTCTTCTGCGGCTGCCCTTTCAGGCGCCAGTACGCACGCGCCATCTTGATGGAGGTGTCGGCGCTCTCCGAACCTGACCCGGTGAAGAACACGTGATTGAGATTGCCCGGTACCAGGCCGGCAATCTTTTCGGCCAGCTGGAACGACAGTGGGTGGCCATACTGAAACGCTGGCGAGTAATCGAGGGACACCAATTGCTTCGCGACCGCGTCAGCAATTTCCTGCCGGGAATGGCCCGCTCCACAGGTCCACAATCCCGAGAGGCTATCGAACACCTCTCGGCCATGCTCATCGATCAGGCGATTACCTTTGGCACCCACGATGAAGCGCGGGTCTTTCTTGAAATTCCGATTGGAGGAAAATGGCATCCAGTGCGATTCGAGCTGGAGGCCACTGGCCAAGGAGAGAGATGTCTGCAAGGCCTGGTTCATGACGGTAATCCTGAGCGTGGAGTGATGGGTCTAGCTTGTGCTGGAAAGTCATATGCGATAAATCTATATTTTCTTGCACTCAGTTATTGGATAACTCACGCATGACCAAGAAGACGCCCCTGCATCAGGTAAGTGATTTTGATCTCAGGCTGCTGCGGGTATTCAAAACCGTCGCCGAATGCGGCAGTTTTTCCGGTGCCGAAAGTGCGCTGGGCATCACTCGGTCGGCCATCAGCTTGCACATGGGCGACCTGGAAAAACGTCTGGGGATGCGCCTGTGCCAGCGCGGTCGAGCAGGCTTTGCCCTCACCGACGAAGGCCGTGAGGTGCTGCGCGCCAGCGAAACCGTGCTGGTGGCCATCGAGGGCTTTCGCAGCGAAGTGAACCAGATGCACCAGCAATTGCGCGGCGACCTGAACGTGGCGATCATCGACAATCTTGTCACACAGCCGAAGATGCGCATCACTCATGCGCTCAAAGCCGTGCGCGCCGAGGGCAGTGGCGTGCGCATCAACCTGAGCATGAGCACCCCTGGCGAAATCGAGCGCGGCCTGCTCGATGGCCACCTGCATGTCGGCGCCGTACCGCTGATCTCACCCCTCTCCGGTCTGGACTACAGCCTGCTCTACGAGGAGCGTTCGAACCTGTATTGCAGCCATGAGCATCCGCTATTCGCCCATGCCGCCAGTGTTACTGACGAGCAACTGGCGCAGGCCGATGCCGTGGTGCCGACCTACCGCCTGACAGCCGAGGCGATCGGTTTGCACCAACTGCTCAACTTCGGGGCTTCGGCGACTGACCGTGAGGGTATTGCGTTTCTTATCCTGACTGGCAGCTACATCGGTTTCCTGCCCGATCACTACGCCGCCGCTTGGGTGGAAAAAGGCATCATGGCAGCGCTTGACCCCGATCGCCTGCACTTCGATGCCAAGCTCGCCATCGCCACCCGAAAGGGGCGCCGACCGAACATGATCCTTGAGCGCTTTCTCAACGAATTACAGTTGACCGGCAGCCCCACCTAGCTCCACCTCCCTCCATTCCTCCCGCACATGTCCCCAATCACTTTGACAGGTGGTCGGGGACGCTTTGCTTCAAAAAATTCTTTCAAGCGTGTTGACAGGTTGCGCAAAGTCGCAATAGCCTGAATGCATCGCTGCACACAGTGTGGCACTCAAATAAAACACAGCGATTCGTTTGCTTGCTCTTCTGCCTACAAAAACAAATTACCGGAGAGATTCAACATGGCACGGTCCCTTTCACGCAAAGTCAGCGCCGGCGTTGCATGCCTTACCGCAGCGCTGGCGTTGCTGTCGCAACCTGCGGCACAGGCCGACACCCAAACCTGGCAAAACGTCCAGAAAGCCGGCGTACTGCGTTGCGGCGCAGCTGTCGCGGCACCCTATGTGATGCGCGATCCGGCCTCAGGCCAATACAGCGGCTACTTCGTTGATTTGTGCCGCGACTTCGCTGAAAACGTGCTCAAGGTAAAAGCGCAGTTCGTCGACACCAGCTGGGATAACCAGGTGGCTGGCTTGCAAAGCGGTAAGTGGGACATGGCTATGGCGCTCAATATGACGCCTGAGCGTGCACAAGCAGTGGCCTTCTCTACCCCAGCCACTGACTACCAGGTTTCGTTGCTGATCAACGAGAAGAACCCGAAGTTCAGCGGTGCCGGTAACGCCATCACTGATTTCGATAAACCTGGCGTCACCATTGCGGTCATCTCCGGTACCGCCGCCGACAAAGCCGTCACCGCCGCCATCAAGAACGCCACGTTGATGCGCCTGCCTGGTTCGGACGAAACGCGCATGGCGCTGATGTCGCGCCGCGCCGATGTGCTGGCTGACGCCAACGACACCAACCACCTGTTCGCCATGGCCAACAGCTGGGTCAAGGAAGTGCTCCCTGTCCCCGCCATGGCCAAGCAGGGGGTGTCCTTCGCCCTCGCCCATGACACGCCTGCTGCAGACCTTGCCCAGCTCGATGCCTACCTGACTCAGCGTCGCGAGTCCGGTGAAATCGACAAACTGGTGGACAAGGCCAGCGCCGAAATCATCGCGGGCGGCAAAGCCCAGTAACTCCAGCGGACATATAGAGGGCCTCGCAGCAGGCCCTTCGGAGACGACTGTAATGACCACACCTCATTTGGTGGCTTCCCAGCCACAGGCTTCGCTCAACCCGAATTCAGACATGAACGGCAATTTCATCCAACTGCGCAGCGTGCGCAAAGCCTACAGCGAGCAGCTGGTGGTCATGGACCAGATGAACCTGGACATGCGTGCCGATGATCGCCTCGTCATCATCGGCCCATCGGGCAGCGGCAAAAGCTCGTTGCTGCGCGTTCTGATGGGGCTCGAAGGCATCCAGGGCGGCAGCATTCAGTTCCAGGGCAAACCTTACATCGACGGCGCGCGCAAACAGGGCAAGCCGCTGGATGAAACCTTGCACAAGCAGATCGGCATGGTGTTCCAGCACTACACGCTGTTCCCGCACTTATCGGTACTGGGCAACCTGATTCTGGCGCCAGTCAAGGTGCATGGTCTGAGCAAGGCCGAAGCGACTGAAAAAGCCCGTACCTACCTCGCACGTCTGGGCTTGGAAAGCAAACTGCATGCTTATCCTTCGCAACTCTCAGGTGGCCAGAAACAGCGTGTGGCGATTGCCCGCGCGTTAATGCTCGAACCCCGCCTGATGCTCTTCGACGAAGTGACCTCGGCGCTGGACCCGGAAATGGTCATCGAAGTGCAAAACGTGATGATGCAACTGGCCGAGCAGAAGATGGCGATGATCATCGTCACCCACGATATGCACTTCGCCCGCCACATCGCCACCCGCGTGGTGTTCTGCGCGAATGGCAAGGTCGTCGAGCAGGGCCATCCCGAGCAAATCTTCACCCAACCCAGGGAAGCCCGCACCCGCGAGTTCCTGGAAAAGGTCGTGCAGTTCGATTGAGGGCACTGCCATGAACTACCAATTTGACTTCCACTTCCTCAGCGGCAGCCTGCCGGCGCTGCTCGACGGGCTCAAGGTAACGCTGGAACTGGCGCTGGTCTCGAACCTCATCGGTATCGTCTGCGGCTTCCTGCTGTGCTTGATGACCCTGAGCCGCTGGTTCTTCATTCGTTGGCCGGCACAGCTGTTCATCGAGTTTTTCCGCTGCACCCCGGCACTGCTGCAGATCGTCTGGTTCTTCTATTGCGTACCGATGCTGTTCAACGTGTTCATCGACCCCATCGCCATGGGTTTCCTGGCATTGGGCCTGAACCTCACCGCGTTCAACGCCGAGGCTTACCGCGCCGGTGTGCAGGCGGTGCCGCGCGAGCACCTGGATGCTTCCATCGCCCTGGGTCTGAAGTCGTGGCAACGCACGCTGTACGTGATCCTGCCGCAATCGCTGCGCAGCGCCCTTCCGGTGCTTATCACTAATGGCATCGGCACCCTGCAGCAAAGCGCACTGGTGGCCATCGTCGCAGTGGCGGACCTGATGTACGTGGGCAAGAGCCTCGCCACGGAGGCGTACCGCCCACTGGAAACCTACACCCTGATCGCCCTCATCTACTTCGCCTTGTCGCTGCCGATCGCGCAGTTGGTGCAGTGGTTCGAGCGTCGCCAGGAACTGGCCGGACAGCGCTGAGGAGATAACCATGCCACTCGATTTCTCGGTTGTACTGGGCTACTGGCCGGTATTGCTCAAGGGCCTGGCCCTGACCCTGGCGTTCACTGGCGCCTGCGCGTTGCTGGGAAGCCTGCTCGGCTTCACGGTCAGCATGCTACGCCAGGTCAAGCTAAAGGTAGTGCAGCTGCCACTGATGCTTTACGTGGAGTTTTTCCGCGGCACGCCGCTGCTGATCCAGCTGTTCTGGGTGTTCTTCTGCTTCCCGGTCGTGTTCGGCCTGGATATCCCGCCGTACGTCTCGGTGCTGATCGCCCTAACACTGTTCATGGGCGCGATCACCAGCGAAACGTTCCGCGGTGCGCTCAAGTCGATTGCCAGCGAACAACATGACGCCTGCACCGCCCTGGGGCTGACGTCCAAGGTGAAGGTGCTGTACGTGATCTTCCCTCAGGCCCTGTTGCGTGCCGTACCGCCACTGCTGTCGAACGTGGTCAGCCTGTTCAAGGAGAGCGCGCTGATCTCCTCGGTAGGCGTCGCCGACCTGATGTTCGTCGGCCAGAACATTTCCAACAGTACCGCACGCCCAGTCGAGTTTCTCTCGGCGGTGGCGGTCATTTACTTCCTCGTAGCCTTCCCACTGACCCGCTTGGTCGGTGTGGTCGAAGGGCGCCTGCTGCGCCGCTATGCCTACTGACGCGACCTGACCGGTCTTGACTACTGTAATAACCCTACGGAGATTCAACATGAAACTGAACGGTATCCTGCCAGCCCTGGTTACCCCATTCGACGCCGCAGGCAAAGTCGACCACGACACCCTGGCCTCGATCCTTGAGCATCAACTGAAGGCAGGCGTGAGCGGCTTCGTTCCGCTGGGCTCGACTGGTGAATACTACGCACTGGCCAACGAAGAACGCCGCCAGATCCTGGCGACCGTCAAGGAAGTGGTCGGTGACCGCGGCACCCTGATCGCCGGCGCCAACGGCTCGTGCACCCGTGAAGTGCTGGAGCAGATCAAGCAGACCGTCGACGCTGGCTACACCAACCTGCTGATCGCCCCGCCTTACTACGCACTGCCGTCCCAGGAAGAGCTGCTGGCCCACTACAACACCATTCTCGAAACCTTCCCCGAGATCAATGTTGTGCTCTACAACTACCCGATCCGCACCAACGTCGAGGTCGGCCTGGACGTGATTGCTGCGCTGCATGAGCACCCGCGTGTGATTGGCATCAAAGAGAGCAGCGGCAACTTGTTGCGCGCCATCGAAATCGGTGAAAAATACAAAGGCATCCAGCTGTCCTGCGGCTCCGACGACCAGGCCCTGGACTTCTACCTGTGGGGCGCCGACAGCTGGATCTGTGGCCCAGCCAACATCTTCCCGGAGAAGGTCGTTGCCTTCCACAAAGCCTTCACCAGCGGCGACATCCGTGGTGCCCAGCAAGTCATGCGCAGCCTGTTCCCGGCCATGGCCAACCTGGAAAGCGGCAAGTTCGTGCAGAAGGTCAAGTACGGCGCCGAACTGGCCGGCTTCAAGGTCGGCAACGCGCGTGCACCGCTGCTGCCGCTGACCGATGATGAAAAAGCCGAATTCCGTAAAGTGTTCGAAGCTTCGCAGCAGTAAAGCAACACGGGGCCGCCTGGCGGCCCCTTCGCAATCTCTCTTGATACGAGACAGACTCATGAACACCCCACAATCGTCATCGCAGAACGCCGTAGTCATCGGCGGCGGTATCGTCGGTGTCTGCTGCGCGCTGTACCTGCAGCGCGAAGGCCACAAGGTCACGCTCATCGACCCCGCCGCACCGGGCGACAGTACCGCCAAGTGGAGTTGCGGTCAGATGGCGGTCAGTGAAGTCATTCCACTGTCCAAGCCTGGCATCCTGATGAAGATCCCGGGCTGGCTGCTGGACCAGAAGGGCCCCCTGGCGCTGCGCCCGAGCGCGCTGCCGGGCATCCTGCCCTGGTTCCTGCGTTTTCTGGCCTGCGCACGTTCGTCGAAGATCAACGAGATCGCCGAGGACATGGCGCGCCTGACTCAACATGTCTACACCGACTACGCCCCGCTGCTGGATGCCTGCCCGGACAAATCCCTGCTCGGTGATCGGCCCATCCTCGAAGTGTTCGACTCGCCAGCTGGCCTGGCTCATGAACGCCCGCACCTGGAGCTGCGCAAACAACTGGGCTTCAAGTCCGAAGAACTGGACGGAGCCGCCATCGGCGACCTGGAGCCGGCACTGGCCGGCAAGTTCCAGCATGGGCTGATGTTCCCTGACTGGCGCGCCGTCAGCGACACCGAAGGTTTCATTGCCGCGCTGACCGAAAGCTTCATCGTCCAAGGTGGCGTGCGCCTGCGTCAGAAGGCCGTGAAAATCGATGAAAACCACGACCGTGCCACGGGTGTAACCCTAGACGACGGCACCCGCCTGCCAGCCGACCACGTGGTAGTCGCGGCGGGGACAGGCGCACGCCCGTTCTTCGACAGCCTTGGGGTGAACATCCCGCTGGCCGGCATTGCCGGCTACCAGGCCGTGTTGCCCACGCCCGATGTCGAAATCCGCCACTCGGTGATCTACGCCGACGGCGGCTTCTGCTTCGCCCCGATGACCCGCGGCCTGCAGATCGGCGGCACCATCGAGTTTGCTGCCCCTGGCGCCGAACCGAACTTCAAGCGCGCCGAAATAATCATGGAAAAGGCGCGTCGAGTACTGCCACAACTCAATACCCAGGGGATGGAGTTCGGCGTCGGCTACCGGCCGTTCCTGCCTGATACCAAACCGGTCATCGACCGCTCGCCCCGCCTGAAAAACGTGATCATGGCCTTCGGCCACGGCCAGCTCGGCCTGACCCTGGGGGCCACCACCGGCCGCCTGGTCGCCGACCTGGCTGCAAACCGTACACCGGCACAAAATCTGTCCGCATTTAGCGCTCGTCGCTTCGCCCTTATTGGAGGTACTGCATGAACCGCTACGACCAGTTCTATATCAATGGCCAATGGGTCAGCCCTGTCAAAGGTGGCAGCTTCAATTCGTATGACCCAAGCGACGAAAGCCTGATCACCAGCGTGGCATCGGGTACCGAAGAAGACATCGATATCGCGGTCAAGGCTGCCCGCGCCGCCTTCGACGAGGGCCCGTGGCCGCGCCTGAGCGGTGCTGAGCGTGGTGAGTACCTGCGCAAGATTGCCGACGGCATCCGCGCCCGCCAGGAAGAGCTGGCCGAACTTGAAGTGCGCGACAACGGCAAGCCGTTCCCGGAAGCCATGTGGGACATCGGCGACACTGCCGGCTGCTTCGACTTCTACGCCAAACTGGCCGAGGAACTCGACCGCCATCGCGAGAAAGACGTCGCGCTGTCCGATGACCGCTTCAGCTCCATCGCCCGCAAGGAGCCGATCGGTGTTGCCGGCGCCATCGTGCCGTGGAACTTCCCGATGCTGATGGCTTCGTGGAAAATCGCCCCTGCGCTGGCCGCCGGTTGCAGCATCATCCTCAAGCCCGCCGAGCAGACCTCGCTGACCGCCCTGGAACTGGCCCGCATCGCCGATGAAGCTGGCCTGCCACCGGGTGTGCTGAACATCGTTACCGGCCCAGGCTCCAAGGTCGGTGCCGCCCTGACCGCGCACCCTGGCGTGGACAAGCTGGCCTTCACCGGCAGCGTGCCGGTCGGCAGCCGCATCATGCAAGCCGCCGCGCAGGACATCAAGAATGTCACCCTGGAGCTGGGCGGCAAGTCGCCGTTCGTGATCTTCGCCGACAGCGACATCGAAAAAGCCGTCGAGTGGATCATGTTCGGCATCTTCTGGAACAAGGGCGAAGTCTGCTCCGCCACCTCCCGCGTGCTGGTCGAGCGCTCGGCCTATGAGCCGCTGCTCGCTCGCCTGGCCGAGGAAACCCGCAAGATCAAGATCGGCAACGGCATGGAAGAAGGCGTGCTGCTGGGCCCGCTGGTCAACCGCAGCCAATACGAAGGTACACTGAAAGCCATCTCCCGCGGCCAGGAAGAAGGCGCACGTCTGGTCTGCGGCGGCGAGCGCCCGGCGCACCTGGACAAAGGCTTCTACCTGCAACCGACCGTATTCGCCGATGTGCCGGAAGACAGCTGGATCTGGAACGAAGAGATCTTCGCCCCGGTCGTGTGCATCCGCCCGTTCGACACCGAAGAGGAAGCGGTCAAGTCGGCCAACAACTCTCGCTTCGGTCTGGGTGCCGCAGTCATGTCCAAAGACATCGAGCGCTGCGAACGCGTCGCACGCAAGTTCCGCGCCGGTATCGTCTGGATCAACTGCTCGCAACCAACCTTCACCGAAGCACCGTGGGGTGGTTACAAGACCAGCGGCATTGGTCGCGAGCTGGGCGAATGGGGCCTGAACAACTACCTGGAAACCAAGCAGATCACCCGCTACGACAGCGAACAGCCTTGGGGCTGGTACATCAAGTGAGGTAACACCCATGCGTTGGAAACAGACGCTTCAGCTGGCTGAGGTGCACTGCGAAGGCGAGATCGGCAAGGTCATCACCGGGGGCGTCATCGGCGTCCCGGGTGCCACCATGCTCGACAAGATGAACTACATCAACGAAGTCGACGACAGCCTGCGCCGCCTGGTCACCCTGGAGCCGCGCGGCTGCCTGCAGATGTCGGTCAACTTGCTGCTGCCGCCCACTCGACCCGAGGCCCACGCCGGCTTCATCGTGCTTCAGGCCGACAAGGCTCACCCTATGTCGGGTAGCAACTGCATCTGCGTCGTCACCGCCTTGCTCGAACTGGGCATGGTGCCGATGCAGGAGCCGGAGACCACGGTGGTTCTGGATACGCCGGCAGGCCTGGTTACCGCTCGCGCCCAGTGCGCGGACGGCCGCTGCCTGAACGTGTCGCTGGACATGGTGCCGGC
This sequence comes from Pseudomonas bharatica, assembly GCF_048586865.1. NCBI lineage: Bacteria > Pseudomonadati > Pseudomonadota > Gammaproteobacteria > Pseudomonadales > Pseudomonadaceae > Pseudomonas > Pseudomonas bharatica. The sequence continues at coordinate 118,121 of NZ_JBMAWR010000002.1, forward strand.
CTTTGTCGAGCACCTAGACCTGGAGATTGAGACCGAAGCCTTCGGCACGATCAAGATCGATGTGGCGTTCGGCGGTGTGTATTACGCCCTGATCGACGTCGAGCAAGTCGGCCTCTCGATCGCACCGGAAAATGCCCGGCAGCTGGCTGATGCTGGCGTAGCGTTGAGGGCCGTGATCAACCGGCAACTGAACATCCAGCACCCCTTGCTTCCCTCTGTGAACGAGGTGGCGTATGTGATGTTCCGCAACCGCCTGGATGATCGCACCTACCAGACCTGCACCACCCTGCCCCCGGGCCGGGTTGACCGTTCGCCCTGCGGCACTGGCAGCTCGGCAAACCTGGCCACCCTGGCGGCACGCGGCAAAGTGAAGGCCGGGGACCATCTGGTGTCACGCTCGACCATCGGCGGTCAGTTCCAGGTGGCCCTGCTCGGCGACACGGAAGTCGCTGGCAAGCCGGCGGTACTGCCTCGCGTGACCGGGCGGGCCTGGTTGTATGGTCTTCAGCAGCTGGGCGTCGACCCAGATGACCCGCTCGGCGCAGGCTTCATGCTGAGTGATACTTGGGGAGAAGGTTTGCCCCAATGACCCTACAAACGAGCCTGGCCTATGGCCAGGCTCGTTAATAATGCCCAAAACAAACCGTAGCCATGCACAAATGAAGAGGGCTCCATACTGTCCATTACCTGGATGAAGGGTTTTTGATCCAGTGCCTACCAATTCATTAGGGCGGCCGACAGGAGTTGCCTCATGACAAGCCTTGGCCTGTATGATATGAGCCAAGCGCATACGAGACCTGATGATGACTAAAGATAACGATAAAGAAAGTGGCGTCCGCCGCCACAGTGGGCGCTACATCTACGAAGAGCTGCGCAAGCAGATTTTGACCCTGAAACTCAAACCCGGGGTGCAGCTGGACGAAGTGTCCCTTGCCGCTCAATTCGGCCTCTCCCGCTCCCCTGTGCGCGATGCACTGGCTCGGCTGATCACTGAAGGGCTGGTGGTCATCTTGCCAAACCGTACAACCTTGGTGACACCCTTCGAGATCGAAGAGTTTCCAAACTACATCTCGGCGCTGGACCTGATGCAACGTGCGGTCACTCGCCTGGCAGCCATTCAACATCGTGCGGAAGACCTCGAAAAAATTCGCAAAGCCGACGCCGATTACCTCAAAGCAGTAACAGCGGGTGACTTCCAGTCCATGTCGGAGTTGAACAAGGCTTTTCACATGGCCATTGCGCACGCAGGACGCAACCCTTATTTCATCAACTACTACGAACGTCTGTTGGGCGAAGGTCAGCGTTTGCTACACCTGCACTTCGACCATATCGTAAGTTCGGCCAGTACTCACAAACTGGGTCGTGACCATGATGAAATTATCGATGCTATTGCTGCACGTGATGCCGATGCCGCTGAAGCAGCTGCGCATGAGCACACCATGTTGTTCCAGCGGCGTTTTCTGGATTACATGCAGCAGAATCTCACTGCGCGCATGTCGGTTGCTTAAGGATGAATTCTTCAAGCGCGGACAGAAGGCTCAACTAATGAGCTGAAAACCGCGCGCTCCTACCCTGACGCAACCTTTCCCCATCGTCAGATGCTGTACACCCCACCTTTTCGCTTAACCGCTAATTGTCTGCGTCTGTATTGGCCATGTCATGCGATGCTGTCGACGTCGCCAACTCCGTTGCCCAATGATGGCCCCGCCAAAGACCTGCCGCTTTCTCGACAGCTCAACCTTTCTCTCCTTTGGCAATCCCCTATATAGAGATCATGTCAGTGGCCTGACGATGCTGCTGAAGTCAGCCATGGCGACAGTTCGGGGGCATGTCAAAAAATGGCAAGCTTCCGTTCATCCCAGGCTTTTTTCGGGCGACTCAGTTGATTGTACTTTGCCTGTTAACGGCGATTGACAGACTCTCGTATTACTCGATACTTTTTGCACGCAGCACTGCACACACAAAAATAATGTACCGATCACTGTTTACTGGGAGTTCAGAATGAACAGATTCGAGAACAAAGTAGCGATCGTAACTGGAGGCGCTGGCGGTATCGGCTCCGCAATCGCTACACGCCTTGCAAGCGAAGGCGCGACCGTCATAGTCAGTGACGTAAACGTGCTAGCAGCAGAAGGCGTTGTCAAAGCGATCGAGGGCTCCGGTGGCAAGGCAATTGCCATGGCAGCGGACATCGGTTCGGGTGAGGCTTGTCGTGGACTCGTTGAGTCGGTCGTTGCTAAATTCGGACGCATCGACATCCTGGTCAACAATGCCGGTGTCAATCGGCGCGGAAATCTCCTGGCGGTGAGTGAGGAGGATTGGCACACCAGTTTCGCCATTAATCTGGACTCGATGTTCCACCTCTGCCGCGCAGTGCTGCCCGTCATGATCCAGAATGGTGCCGGCGCGATCGTCAACACTGCCTCGCAGTGGGGCTTGTACCCTGCACCTGGCCACATCGCATACAACGTAACCAAAGCAGCTGTGGCTTCATTCACCCAGAACCTGGCGCGGGACTATGCGCCTCAGAACATTCGCGTAAACGCCGTGTGCCCGGGCGAGATACACACTCCAATGCTCGAAGCAGGTGTAGTCAGGTCAGGCCGGACCATCGCCGATCTGGACAAAATGGTACCGTTCGGACGCATCGGTAAGCCTGAGGAAGTCGCTGCATTGGTTGCCTTCCTGGCCTCCGACGAGGCGGCCTTCATGTGCGGCTCACTGGTTGAGATCACAGGCGCACAGGCCGTAGCCTAACTGAACTGCGCCCTGTCGCAATCAATGCGACAGGGCAAGCTTAGACAGCTCACAAACTATCGAAACGCATACTCAAACCCTGTCCCGGCATACCAGGAACGACCGGGCGCTGCCTCGTAATAGCGCCCGTTTCCGTCCCCGACAATTACCGAACCGACGTACTGCCGGTCAAGCAGGTTGTCCAGCCGCACCAGTTGGTGGAAGGTCCACGCCCCGACATGCTGCTCGAACCGCGTGCGCCAGTTGAACACGGCATACGCCGGCGCCGGCTTGGCGTTGTTGCTGTCGTCCACGTACACCTTACTGCGGTACTGCCCTTCAACCCCCATGCTGATGGACGACACAGGCTTCCACACCAGCTCGCCATACAGATTGTCGAGCGGCACACCTGGCAGCCGGTTACCACGTTCTATGGTCTGGCTGACGTCATCGGCATAGCGGGCGTCGGTGCGGGTATACACCCATGTGGTCTGCCACTGCTCGCTCAAGTCACTCTGCAGGCTTGCCTCAAAGCCGCGTCGTACTGTGCGCCCCGCATTGCGATAGCTGGTTCGCCCCGCGGTCGCGCTGGCCACGACGATTTCGTCACCGGTATGAATCTCATACACCGCCGCATTCAGGCGCGTGCGTTCGCCAAGCCGGTATTTCAAACCTATTTCGTACTGCATGCTGGTGGCTGGCTTCAAACCGAAGTTGAAGCTTTCGACCTCGCCTGGCGCATAGGCCATCTCGGCCTGCGTGGGGGTTTCGAAGCCTTTGCCAACGCTCACATAGCCGCGCAGGTCGGGTGTGAACGCGTACATCACCGACAAGGATGGCGACGCCTGCTGGTACTGCTTCGAGCCGCTGGAGTCGCCGTTGGCCAGGTAATGATCGTCAACACGCATTTCCATGGTGCTGTAGCGCAGCCCCAATTCGCTGGTCCAGTTGCCGATTTCCCAATGCGCCTGCAGGTACGGGTCCAGGCTGGTGGCGGTGTCCTGCTCGTCACGGCGCAGTTCGCCCTTCACGCCCAGTTGGTCGCCGCTGAAGTTCTGGTACCCGCGGCGGTCGTCTTTGCTCTGGTCATAGTCGACGCCCACGGTAAGGGTGAAGTTACCAGGCACGTCGGCAATCGGCTGGATCCACCGCAGCGTACCGCCGTGGAACTCACGGTCGAAGTCCACCACTCCGCCACCCCGCTGGCTGTTGGAGGCCACCGTTCGGGGGATGGACAAGTACTGCACCACGGTGCGCCGGCCCGCATACAGGTTGAACTGCAGCGTGGCATCGCCAAAGTAGCGCTCGTAGTTCATGCCCAGTTGCTGGTGGTCGATACTTTTGCGGGTGTTGTAGGTTTCAGCCACAGCCGCCGTGGAACGCGGGTCATGCTTGTAGGCCTCCCAGGTCTGCCCCAGCGGGTCCTGCGTATTGTTCTGCTCCAGGCTGCTGTAGATCAGCGCCATGCGCGAGTCTTCATCAGGCTTGAAATGGACCTTGGCAAAGGTCTGGTCACGGCGCGCGGCACTGTGGTCGCGGTAGCCATCGGTATCCAGGCGCGAGACATCCAGCACGAAACCGGCGGTATCGCTGCCACCCTCGGCAGACAAGTGGTTCTTGTTGAAACCGTCGCTGCCAAAGGTGGTTTCGGCACCCACATGGGCCGGCCCCTGCCCGTCCCGGCTGAACATCTGGATCACGCCGCCGGCGTTGCTGCCATACAGCGTCGCGGCCGGACCGCGCAGCACCTCAAGCCGGTCGGCCACATCCAGGTTGAGCGTGGCTGCCTGGCCTTGCCCGTCCGGCGTACTGGCTGGAATACCATCGCTCAGCAACTTGATGCCGCGCACCCCGAATGCTGAGCGAGCACCATAGCCCCGCGAGGATATCTGCAGGTCCTGGGCATAGTTCTGGCGATTCTGTACCACCAGCCCAGGTACTTTGGTCAATACTTCTGACAGATTGACGCCAAGCTGGCCACCCGTGCCTTGGGACAGGTCCACGGTATCGACTGAAAACGGCAAGTCGAAACTGGCGGTCGGCGCATATGACCCGGTAACTACGGTCGGCTCGACGACAACGCTTGTCGGGCTGTTCGAATCGGCGTGGACCTGGGCGCTCACGCTCCCGGCCAAGAGCACGGTGAGGCCTGCCCTGAGGCAGACAGGCAAAGATGAAGAAGTTTGGTGCATAAGACAGAATCGAATCGTTGGAAGAAGAAACGGCCCAGGTCGGTATGTCGCCGAGCCTGGGCCGTCCGTGACAATGCCGTTAGTCTTGCTTATGGCAAGGCGTAGGCAATCACGCTGTCGCTGCGTTTGTCAGAGTGCGGCGAACCACCGGCGAAGATAACCACGTACTGCTTGCCAGTCTTCTGCGAACGGTAAGTGATCGGGCCGCTCTGACTGCCAGCAGGCAGGCGCGACTTCCACACTTCATCACCGGTGCGGCTGTTGTAGGCGCGCAGGTAGAAGTCTTGGGTGCCAGCGAAGAACAGCAGACCGGATTTGGTGGCCAGCGATGGGCCGAGCGTCGGCATGCCGAGCGGCAATTGCAGGCCAGTGGCGATGTTCAGCGGACCGGTGTCCTGCACTGTACCTACCGGGACCTGCCAGACCAGTTTATGGGTCTTCAGGTTAATGGCCGACAGCGTGCCAAAAGGCGGTGCTTGGCAAGGTACGCCCAACGGCGACATGAAGCGTTCACGCCAGGTGCCGAACGGCGTCCCTTTCTGCACGATGATGCCCATGCCTTCACTGCTGCCGGTACCAGGCGGAATGTCCTTGGCCGGGACCATGTTGTAGTGCAGGCCCAGACGCAGGTCGTTGACGAACATCAGGTTGGTGGTCGGGTCGACCGATACGCCGCCCCAGTTCATGCCACCCAGCGAGCCTGGGTACTGGATTGCCCAATCTTCACCCGGCGGTGTGAAGATGCCGTCATACCGGCTCGACTTGAAGATGATGCGGCACATCAGCTGATCGAACGGCGTTGCGCCCCACATGTCGGACTCTTTGAGCGTTTCGTTGCCGATGTTCGGCATGCCCACGGAGTGCGGCTGAGTCGGCGAGTAACGCTCACCGGGCAGGTTGCCCTGCGGCACCGGAAGCTCTTTGATGTCGGCAAGCGGTTTACCGTTGGTACGGTCCAGCAGGTAGATCATGCCGGTCTTGGAAGTGACCGAAACTGCCTTGGACACGGAGCCATCGTCGTTCGGAATGTCATAGATCAGCGGCTGACCGGTGACGTCGAAGTCCCAGATGTCATGGTGAACGGTCTGGAAAGACCATACTGGGCGACCGGTGGCAACGTTGACCGCTACAATCGAGGAGCCATACTTATCGTCTGCTTCAGTGCGGAAGCCCGCCCAGAAGTCAGGCGTGGCGTTGCCGGTAGGCAGATACACCATGCCGAGCTCGGCATCGTACGAGGCTGCAACCCAGACGTTCGGCGTGCCACGGGTGTACCCTTCTGGCGACAGCGGTTCACGGGTCACTTCAGGATTGCCCGGATCCCATGCCCATACCAGGGTACCGGTGACAGCGTCATAGGCACGCACGACTCCCGGTGGCTCACCGGTCTCGAAGTTATCGATCACACGGCCACCGACGATGACCAGGTTGCCTGCCAGCAGAGGGGTAGACGACTGCTGGTAGTAACCAGGTTTGACTTCGCCCATGCCGACTTTCAGATCGACCGCGCCGTTGTCGCCGAAGTTGGCGACCGGTTTGCCGGTGTGAGCGTCGATGGCCATCAAACGACCATCACCCGTCGGGAAGATCAGACGCTGTGGGCTGACCGATGCGTCCAGCGCAGCACCTGGTTCAGCGCCTGGAACATCAACGACCTTCTTCGCGGTGGTGGCGTCGAAGTACGCCATCCCTCGGCAACGCTGGTAGGTCGAATTGCCTTTGCCGGCAGCGAAGCGCCAGTTTTCTTTACCCGTATCGATGTCGTAGGAGATGACAGTGCTGTAGGTCGTGCAGACATAGAGGCTGTCACCAATCTGGAGCGGCGTATTCTGGTCTTCTGCGTCACCAAGACCAGGTACTACAGCTTCGCCGGTGTGAGCAGTCCAGGCCACCTGCAAGTCCCTGACGTTCGCTGGCGTGATGTCACCCAGACGCGAGAAGCGCGAACCGTGAGTATCCCCCGCCCAGGCCTTCCAGTCGCCTGGTTCGCCTTCGGCCTTCTCTACTGCAACGTCCTGCGCAGCCGCGACCGACTCAGCATCACGAATGATGTTCTTGGGTTGGAAAGCGCTGAACGCCGTGATCACGATACCAACCGACGCGACGGCCCCTAGTGCCATGCCGGTAATTCGGGCTTTGCGGGCCCGCGTGAAAAGCGGTACCGAAAACGCTACGGCAGCACCAATGAACGCGAAAGCGAACACCCGCGAAAGAAGCGGCCAGAACTTCAGGCCGACATCAAGCAGAGCCCAGATAGCGGTGTACGAAACGACTATCGCAATTAGCAGTACGCCGAGGAAACGGCGTCGAATGATCATGGCACCTGCTGCAATCAACAGGACGCCGGCGATCATGAAGTACCAGCTACCGCCCAGCGACGCCAGCCACGCACCGCCACCGACAAAGTAAAGACCCGCCAGCAGAATTATCGCGCCGAGGGTCGCGAGCCACACGCGTCCCACGCGGCTCGGAATCACATCGTTTACCACGTTTAAAGTCCTTCCAAGGTTACCGAAGGACAGATTGTCGCATGCATGCAACACAGCATACAAACATGAAGACCCATTTGAGTGCAGAGATTTCAATTTATTACGCCGCTCACAATTACCCGCGCTAGCTGGGCTTTAGCGCCGGCCTGAGCACGAGACCTTGGAAGGTAGAGACGACATTTAGTCTGGACGCAGCAAAACGGTGCATCACGCTGAGGGCGCGATGCACACCTGTCATCCAGTTCTTCAGGAGAAGAGAATGCTTAAGCTTAGGCGGTCGTACGAAGGTCGCAGAGGTAACTCATCACGACGTTAGAGGCGTGCTTCAAACGAGATGCTTTTCGCTCAGGCGAATTGAGATCCACATCGAGAACGTAGGAAAGGGTGTAGCGATTTGTGATGGCGTAAGCACCAAGGCCGGAAATCGACACATAAAGGTCAACCCAATCCGCGTCTTGGCGGAATACCCCTTGGTCCTTGCCCTGCTGCAAAATCTCCGACAGTGCCGCCCGCAACGGGTTGAACATCTGCGAAATGACACTGGACTTGCGAATATGGGCCGCCTTGTGAAGGTTCTCGGTCGAAAGCAGCAGGTGAAAATCGGGTTGGTCGATGAAGTGCTGTACGGTCTTCTCGACCAGCTCGCGCATGTCGCGCACAGGATCGCCTGACAGAGTCAGCTGGTTCTGCCGCTCACGCATAGCACCGTAAGCCCGCTCCATGACTTCGATGAATAAGCCCTCCTTGCTATCGAAGTAGTGGTAGATCAGGTTTTTGCTGATCTTGCAGCACAAAACGATCGCTTCGATGCTGGCTCCGTCGTAGCCGCGCTCGGCAAATTCTTGGGTGGCGACCTTCAGAATGTTTTCCCGCGTCAGCGCGGCATTGCGAGTCCTTGGCTTGGCAGCCGTAGGGGCGTCATTTTTCATTGCCGATGAGGTCCTTGTTCTAGCCATACCTGGCGAGTGTACCAGCGCCAATCTTGATCATCCTTCATCAACGTTCCATTTGACAGCTCCGGAAATTGATCCTAGCTTACCACTAACTAACTGAACGTCCAGTTAGTTAGCACAAATGATCAACCAGCTGATGGAGCAATCATGAGCACTGCACCAAAAACAAAAAACAGCAGAGGCGTAAGGGTGGGATGCGATATCGGTGGTACGTTCACCGATGTTGTACTTGCAATGCCGGACGGCCGCCTGTTCGTGAACAAGACCTCGACCACCCCAGAGAACCTGGGCGAAGCGATCGTTCAAGGGCTGAGCGTGCTGCTCCAGCAAGCAGGCGTAGCGCCTGAAGAAATTACCGAAATCGTGCATGGCACGACCACTGCGTCGAACACCATCCTTCAGAAGGTTGGGGCGAAGACTGGTGTACTCACTACCGCGGGCTTCAGGGATGTGTTGGAAATCGGCCGCATCCGTACGCCCACGATGTTCGACTTGTCGTGGAGTAAGCCTGAACCCCTGGCTACTCGCCGCTGGAGGCGGGGTATTCACGAGCGAATGAGCGCCACCGGCGATGTGGTCACCGCACTGGACGAAGAACAGCTGCTGCGTGAAGCCAAATCATTGATCGACGAAGGCGTAACGGCAATCGCGATCGCCTTCATCAACAGCTACATCAACCCAGCGCACGAGCGCCGCGCCAAACAGCTCCTCCAACAGCACTTCCCACAGGTGTTAGTCAGCGCTTCATTCGAAGTACTCCCAGAAATCAAAGAGTATGAGCGCACCAGTACCACCGTGGTGAACGCCTACATTCTCCCAGCCATGCGAACCTATCTGGCCCGACTGCGCCAAGACCTGGAAGCGATGGGTGTCCGCGCCTCGTTGCAGGTTATGGCCTCCAACGGCGGCATGATGGGTATCGCTTCAGCGAGCGAAAAACCAGTATTCGCAGTTGCCTCCGGCCCCGCAGGTGGTGTGACTGGGGCAGCCCGTATCGGGGCACTGGCCGGCGACAGCAACCAGATCATCTTCGATATGGGCGGCACCACCGCCAAGGCAGCACTGGTAGTCGATGGCCAACCGTCGCTTACCAATGAGTACGAGTTCCGCGACGGCATCAGCGCCCCGAGTCGCTTTGTCAAAGGTGGCGGTTACGTGCTGAAAGTCCCGGCCATCGACATTGCCGAAGTGGGCGCAGGCGGCGGCTCCATTGCCTGGATCGACGCTGGCGGCCTGCTCTGCGTAGGCCCTGAGTCGGCAGGCTCGTCCCCAGGGCCGGCCTGCTACAACAAAGGTAACGCGCAACCAACGGTCACCGATGCCAACATGGTGCTGGGCTATCTCAATCCGGTCGCACTGGCCGGCGGCAGCCTGCCGGTGTTCCCGGATCTCTCCGCAAAGGCGGTCACCGATTACATCGCAACACCTCTGCAACTGGACCTCCTAAAGGCCGCACACGGTATTCGCCATCTAGCTAACGTCAACATGGCCCGGGCAATCCGTGCAGTGACTGTCGAGCGCGGCTTGGACCCACGTGAAATGTCGATGATGGCGTTTGGCGGCGGCGGCCCGCTGCATGCCGTAGCCGTGGCCCGCCTGCTGGGGATTCGACGCGTGGTGGCGCCAATCATGGCCGGTGTCTTCTGCTCTGCCGGCATGCTAACTGCCGATGCTGAGCACAACTTCGTCAAGGCGATCCTGAAACCCTTCGCTCAATGTGATCTCCCCACCCTGTCGAGCGAAGCTATTGCCCTTGGCGACCAAGGCTTCACGGTGCTGGCCAGCGAAGGCTACAGCGCCGAAGCCGCGGAAGTTGCCTATTCGGCCGATGTTCGTTACCTCGGGCAGAGCTCTGAACTGACCGTAGCCCTGCATAGCTCGCAACTCGACACCCTTGCGTTGCAACAACTAGCCAAAGATTTCAATGCGCAGTATTTGCAGACCTTCGGCTACAACAGCGACGAGCCACTGGAATTGGTCAACCTGCGCGTCAGCGCCCGTGGCCGCAGCGCGCATCGTTTGGAGTTCGCTAACTGCAAAGTCGACGTTACCGCGCTGCAAGGCACTCAGGGCGAGCGCTTGGTCAGCTTCGATGCCGACAAGCCTCACCAACCCACCCCTGTAGTGCCTCGGGCAAGTATCGGCGTCAATCCGGTACAGGGCCCGCTGATCATCGAATCCTACGACACCACCATCGTTGTCCCACCTGGCTGTAGCGCGCACGCCGACAGCATCGGAAACATCACCATCGACATCCAGGAGATCCGCGCATGAGCCAGGCCATCGACCCCATCACTTTTGCCGTCGTCAAAAACGCCATGGACTCGATCGTCGACGAAGTGGCTTACACGGTGCTGCGCACTGCCCGCTCGGAAATCGTCAAAGATGTCATGGACTACTCGGCGGCGATCTGTGACCGCCACGGCCAAATGATCGCCCAGGCCAAAACCATCGCCCTGCACCTGGGTGCCATCCCTGAGGCAATGGCTCAGGTCAAGCTGCAGTACGGCGACGACTTGCAGCCCGGCGATGCGGTAATCGTCAACGACCCGTACCAGGGCGGCATGCACTTGCCAGACATCTTCATGTTCGCGCCTTTCTTCTACAAAGGCGAAATCGAAGGCTACAGCGTGGTGATCTGCCACCACACTGACGTTGGGGGGCGCGTTCCAGGATCGAATGCCAGCGACTCAACCGAGATCTACCAGGAAGGTCTGCGAATCCCGGTGGTCAAGTTGTATGAAGCAGGCAAGATCAACGACATCATGGAGCGCATCATCGCGCAGAACGTACGAGTACCCGACCGAGTGCTCGGCGACCTACGCGCCCAATATGCCGCTTGCCAAGTGGGTAGCCGCGAACTGACCCGACTACTCGACCGCTATGGCCGTGACGATAGCCGCCGCTACTTCGCCGAACTACTGGACTACGCCGAACGTTTGACCCGCGAAGAAATCCGCAAGTGGCCGAAAGGCACCTTCGTGTTCGAGGACTTCATTGATGATGATGGGCTTTCGGAGGATCCGATCCCGCTGAAAGTCGCTGTCACAGTCCATGAGGACCGCGTCAGCGTCGACTACACCGGTAGCGCGCCGCAAGTGCGTGCTGCAATCAACTCAACACTGTCCTACACCAAGTCCTGTTCCTATCTCAGCGTGCGCTGTGCACTCAAAGGTGATGTGCCAAACAACGAAGGTTTGTTCCGCTGTGTCGATGTGTACGTCCCCGAAGGTACCGTACTCAACCCTGTGGAACCAGCGGCGGTGGCTGCGCGGGCACTGACCGGATACCGGGTATTCGACACTATGCTCGGGGCACTGGCGCAGGTTGTTCCGGACCGCATACCGGCCGCTGGCGAAGGCGGCAATACCGTCGTTTGCCTTTCAGGCAAGAAAGACAACGGCGAGGGTTACATCATCGTCGACATGATCTGCGGTTCTTGGGGTGCCAGGCCACACGCGGATGGTGTCGAGGCTATCACCAACGCATCTCAAAACCTTTCGAACACACCAGTTGAAACCCTGGAAGCGCAGCACCCAGTGCGGGTCGAGTCCTACGAACTGGTACCAGACAGCTGTGGCGCGGGGCGTTATCGCGGGGGACTAGGCGTGACCCGTAGCTACCGCGTGCTGGCCGATGATGTATTCCTTCAATTGCGCGCCGATCGCATGAAGTTCCGTCCATACGGGCTTCAAGGAGGCCTGCCCGCCAGTGCTGCGATCAACGCACTGGAGCATGGCGGGGAGACGCACTATCTGCCTAGCAAAGTCGGGATGACCATCCAACGCAGTGATGTTGTGTCGCACACCCAACCTGGCGGCGGCGGTTTCGGCAACCCGCTCGATCGCTCACTTTCGGCAATCGAGGAGGATGTGTGGAACCATAAACTCACGGCATCGTTTGTTCGAGAACACTATCGGGCGGTCGTCGACCCAGCTACGGGAAAAGTCGATGAGCTAGCCACCAGAGAGCTACGCGCAATGGCCAACTGATCGGTGGGGCGTTGGCCCCACTTCCCTTACCTAGCCACGCGAGTACAAGAAGATGAATAAGAACGTGCTAGATGTGCATACCTTTCTGGACAACCGTCCGATTGGAAAACAACAAAAAACCGTGATCATCCTCGGCCTGTTGATCCTGATGCTGGACGGCTTCGATACCATGATGATGGGGTTCGTGGCGCCTGCATTGTTGGCCGATTGGGGTATCGAACGATCAGAGCTGGGACCTCTGATGATGAGTGGAATCGTGGGACTTTCACTAGGGTCACTGATCGCAGGCCCGCTGGCAGATCGCTTCGGTCGTCGCTGGGTGATCATTGCTGCGGTTACATTCGTGGGCATTTTTTGTCTGGCATGCGCGTTTACCCATAACCTCTACACCCTGACCGCTGCACGCTTTCTCACCGGTGTGGCTCTGGGTGCAACCATGCCGAACATCACGACGCTTTTGGCAGAGTGCGCACCATTGCGCCGACGGTCTTTGCTCGTCACGTCAGCCTGGTGCGGCTTTGGGATGGGCGGCGCGTTGTGCGGGCTAGTCAGTGAGCATTTGATCCAGCTCTACAGTTGGCGCTCTGTATTCGTATCAGGGGGAGTACTTCCTCTGTTGCTGGTAATTGCACTGCTGCTGTGGTTACCAGAGTCCTTACGCTACCGGCTTCAAAGCAATCAGGACCATGACCGCCTGGTTGCCGCGGCGAATGCCCTGGTGCCGGATAGCGCCTCTGCTGCCACGCGGTTCATCAACAGCGAGCTAGACACTACAACGGAAGTTGCCCGCGGGCCCGCTGCACTACTCAGCCGGCGCTACAGAATTGGAACGATCACCATTTGGCTCGCAATGTTCATGGGTTTCTTCCATCTGTACTTCTTGAGTAATTGGTTACCGCTAACTGCACATGCGGCAGGCATGACCTTCGCACAGGCTGCGATGCTGGGCATTATCCTCCAGGTTGGCGGGGCAATCGGCAACTTCACGGTGGGCCTGAAGATGGATCGCTTCGAGCCAAACCGGATCGTGAGCTTGATGTTTGCCAGTTGTGCACTGTTCACCGTACTCATAGCAGCCTTCAGCAGCTCATTCGCCCTGGTCGGGACATTGGTATTTTTCATGGGTTATGTACTTATGTCGGCCAACGCAGGGTGCTTCGCACTTGGAGCCGCCCATTACCCAACGCCTATTCGTGCAACCGGTGTGAGCTGGGTGTTTGGCGTCGGCCGAGTGGGAGCGATTCTGGGGGCTGGTTCGGGGGCGATAATTACCAACTGGGCATGGTCATTTGCCGATATCTTTATGTTTTTGAGTGTGCCCGTTATAGCTGCCGCAGCGGCAATCCACCTTAAGAGGCGCGGAAAGGCCCATACGCTATCGCGCGTAGCGGACTAGCATTTTCGACATAGGGTCGGGGCGTAAAGGGTAACCAGATCGCCCTACCCTGCTTCAATGCTGGTAAGTGCGCTCGATGCGCTCTAAATAGGCGGCTAACGCAATGGGGGCCTCTGTCAGGACCAACGACTGCGCAAGCTCTTGACTCCCGTGCAGATCAGTCGTGAGAAAGCCAACCGGCAATTGATGGAGTGCAAGTGCATGCCGGGAGATGCTGGCATCATCTGCTTGTGGTAAGCGTATGCGCAGAATGGATTCATACAACGCGACGATGCCACGTTTCACTTTATTCGCCGCTTCATTCCGAAACCTTCCCTCGTTCCACAAAATCACCACATCAGGGTGCCCACGCACGTAGTTCACATTCAGTAGAAATAACTCAGTAATCACCTGATCTACCGACATGGCCGCCCACTGGTCAGCAGGGGTGCGTTCTAGCATTTCTAGTAGCGCAGCCCCCGCAGCAACGTGCCGACCTGCGAGGGCCTGGAGCACGCCGTCCTTATCAGCGAAGAAGTGATAGAGAGACCCTGTTGACGTCTTCGCTCGTTTCGCCAAACGTTGCATGGTAAAAGCCGAGCTCGAATCTTCGATCAACAATTGCGCGCATGCCTCGAGAATGCACTCCACCCGCTGTTTTCCGCGCGGTTGAGCGGGCAGCCTTTTTATTGCAGTTGTCAAATTGAACACTCCTCCCATCTTGCCGTGACAGCTTACTTACGCCTGCCGTAACGCCAATCTTCGATCATTGCGCTTGGCACACACAAGCCCTGATGCTACCGGCCAGCCTTACCGAAAAAACTAGACGAAATATTCTAGTTTTTTTACCCTGTCGGCCCCGGTAGGGACCTGAAGCCTGGTTCCACCCGAGCCACTCCCCAACCGAGCGTATGCGTACAATGCCGCACACCCGCACAGAGCTGATCATTTGCGAACACTGCGACAGTGTTTTCACCCGCATACCGCTTGACGCTGGACAAACGGCGTACTGCACCTGCTGCGATGGGGTATTGGCCAAGGGGTATCGTCTTGACTATCAGCAATTGTTGGCCTTGACGATTACGGCGGCGCTGCTACTGGTCTTCAGTAATGCGTTTCCGGTGATTCAGATCAGTTTCGAGGGGCTGGCGAACGAGACAACCTTGGCGGACTCGGTAAGAGTCCTGGCGCAGGGCGAGATCACACCTATCGCGGCGGTGGCTGGCCTAACAATCATCTTGGCGCCGGCCCTGCAAATTGGCGTACTCGGATGGCTCCTTGCGCATGCCATTCAAGGCCGCCGTGCGCCTGGGTTCAAACGCTGCATGAAAACGCTCGAACACATTCGCCCCTGGAGCATGCTTGAAGTCTGCCTGCTAGGCATCCTGGTCGCGATCGTCAAATTGGCGGGCATGCTTGAAGTGCATCCTGGCCTCGGCTTGTGGACGCTGGCGATGCTGACCGTGCTGATGATCTTGATGTCCGGCAAGAGCATCCGCCGGCTGTGGCGAGAACTGCCGGAGCCCGACGAGTGAATGCACGACGCGCCAGCGACATTGGGCTTGCCCTGTGTCACGTCTGCGAACAGGCCTGTCATCAGCAAATCAGTCACTGCCCACGTTGCGATTCGCCAGTGCATGTGCGCAAACCCAAGAGCCTGTCGCGAACATGGGCCCTGTTGATCGCCAGCCTGATCTGCTACCTCCCCGCCAACCTGCTACCGGTCATGCGCACCAACATGCTCGGAAGCGTCGAAGCCAACACCATCATGAGTGGTGTCATCGAGTTCTGGCACAGCGGCTCCTGGGACATCGCCGTGCTGATCTTCATCGCCAGCGTGGTAGTGCCATGCGGCAAATTCCTAGGCCTAAGTCTGCTTTTGGTGACCTGTCAAAACAACTGTGCCTGGAAAAGAAAGGAACGCGCGCGCCTTTACCGCTTTATCGAAGTGATCGGCTACTGGTCGATGCTCGATGTCATTGTCGTCGCCCTGGTGGCGGCACTTGTTCAATTCCGTGGTTTGAGCACCATCGAACCCTTGCCGGGCATCGTGTTCTTCGGCCTGGTCGTGGTGCTGACGATGTTCGCGGCCATGAGCTTCGACCCGCGGCTGATCTGGGATGCTGAGGAAATACATGCCTGATACTGGCAATACCGCACACTACGCAGATAGTCGCCCGGCGGTGCGAGCACGCAAGTTCAACATATCACTAGTATGGCTGGTACCCATTATCGCTGCACTGGTCGGCCTATCGATGGTCATCCATAACGCGATGAATGCCGGGCCGGTCATTCATATCAGCTTCCAGACTGCTGATGGCCTGGAGGCCAACAAGACGCAGGTCAAGTACAAAAACGTCGTCATCGGTGTAGTCACGGGCATCGCCTTGAGCCCCGATCGCAGCCAAGTAATCGCGTCCGTTGAACTCGACCACAACAGCGAGGCCTTCACCTCCGAGGACTCTAAGTTTTGGGTCGTTCGCCCTCGCATCGGCAGTGGTGGCGTGAGTGGCGTTGAGACCCTGCTGTCAGGCGCCTTCGTAGGCGCCGATCCCGGGCAGTCGGAACGCACCCAGCTCGATTTCACAGGCCTGGAATCACCGCCCCCGGTAACCATGGGTCAGGCGGGCACGCACTTTCAGTTGCACACAGAAGACCTCGGCTCGCTCGATGTCGGCTCGCCAGTGTCTTATCGACGCATGCAAGTCGGCCAAGTGGTGTCCTACAAGCTTGATGACGACGGCAAAGGGGTGCTGCTGGACATCTTCGTCAACGCACCGGTCGATCGATTCGTCAGCCACGATACCCGCTTCTGGAACGCCAGTGGTGTCGACGTCTCGCTCGACGCCAATGGTCTGAAGGTCAATACCCAATCGTTCTCGACGCTGTTGGCCGGGGGGATCGCGTTCGTCGAACCCAAGTACAGTCCTCAAAGCGTGCGGGCCGACGAAAACGCACGCTTCGAACTCTACAAGGATCAGGACAGCGCACTGGCCAGACCCGACGGCCAACCGCGTTACTTCCGTATGCGCTTCACTCAACCCTTGCGTGGTCTCGCGGTAGGCGCGCCGGTCGAGTTCATGGGCGTGAACCTGGGCAAGGTGGTGTCACTGGACCTCGATTATGACCCCGGTAAACGTACGTTTTCCAGCATGGTCGGCGCCGTCATTTACCCCGAGCGACTAGGTAAGGCGCACGAAAAGATCCTGGTACAGATGGCCGGCGACGATGACGCCAAGGTAGCCAGCATGATGGGTTTGCTGGTTCGCGAAGGCCTTAGGGCACAGGTGAGGACCGGCAACCTATTGACCGGGCAGTTGTACATTGCGCTTGATTTTATTGCCGATGCAACACCGGTGTCGTTCGATGTGGCGCAACGCCCGCTGCTCATTCCCACCGCACCTGGCGATTTCGACAAAATGCAAGAGCAGCTCAAGGCCGTGGTGAACAAGATAGCTGCACTGCCCCTGGACAGGATCGCCAACAACCTTGATCGGAATCTGGTGTCGCTGAACAACGTGCTTCGTCAGGTAGATGGCCAGGTGCTGCCGCACATGCAAGCGACTTTCACCCAAGCCGAACTCACGCTAAAAGCGGTAAACCGTAGCCTGTATGAAGACTCCCCAGAACGTCAGCAACTGGCCCAGGCGCTGCAGGAGTTTCAACGCACCGCCAGATCGATACGTCTTCTGACGGACTTCCTAGGCAGGCAACCTGAGTCTCTGGTTCGGGGTCGGCTCAAAGAGGGCCAACCGGACGTCCTGAGCCTGCACTCGAACCAATCCCGTGCAATCGCTGACGAGCCAATTCAATGAACATCCGCCCCCCCCTGCTGCTGTGCGCAGTTGCTTTGGCGAGCTGCAGCTCGCCACCGGTCAACTTCTACACGCTTTCGAGCCCCATGCTGTCTGAGACAACAAGCAGCATAAACATTATTCCTTTCGAACTGCGCCCTGTACGTGTCCCCTTACAAGTGGACCAGCCGCAACTGGTTCTGAATACCAGTAACACCACCCTCGCCGTGAGGGAAAATGACCGTTGGGGCGCACCGCTGGCTGACGAATTTCATGACGCACTGATGCAACGATTAGAACAAGGTTTCAACAGCCGCAACCTGTCTGGACTGCCCAAACCTAGCTCGACAGAAGTGCTAAGAGTGCAGGTAACGTTGCGTCGTTTCGAATCGGCGCCCACTCAGCATGCGGCGATTGATGCAGTCTGGAATCTGGCGCTGAGTCGCCAGCAGGAAACATCTCGAAGCCTAACCTGTTCCAGCCGGATCATCATGCCGGCCGGTGAAACACTGTCAGCACTTGTGCAGGCGCACCAGCAAGCACTGGATGAATTGGCCAAAGTCTTAACGCGCACGGGCTCGGCCTGGTACGTGAACGAACACACCTCGTGCCCGCCGAGTCGCCCTGCATGAGCGCACCTCCGCTATAGCACTTCTGGTGAAAAGGGATTCCGCCTCGCCATTTAATATACTACTCTTCGGGATGAGGATACGCGCCATGCATCCGCCAACCTAAGCACAAGCTATTGCCGCTATGAATCAAAACCGCCAAATGGATGACAAAAACAATGAAATACGTACGTCTTGGCAACACCGGACTCAAAGTCTCAAAGCTCTGCCTGGGCTGCATGAGCTATGGCAAAGGGAACTATCACGCTGGCTGGACCTTGGATGAAGAGCAAAGCGCGCCCTTGTTCAAGCGCGCTTTCGAGCACGGCATCAACTTCTTCGACACCGCCGATGCCTACGCCGAAGGGGCCAGCGAGGCGCTACTGGGCAAGATGATCAAAACCTACGCTCGCCGCGACGAGGTGGTCATTGCCAGCAAGTTTTTCGGCCCAATGGGCCCGGGTCAAAACGAACGGGGCGCCTCTCGCAAACACATCATGTCTGCGGTCGATGCCAGCCTGCGTAGACTTGGCACTGACCACATCGATCTTTACCAACTGCATCGTTGGGACTACGAAACGCCCTTCGAGGAGACCGCACAAGCTCTCGATGACCTGGTGCGGGCCGGTAAAGTGCTCTACCTAGGCGCATCGTCGATGCACACTTGGCAATTCGCCAAAGCGCTGGGCATCCAAGCGCAAAACGGCTTTGCCCGCTTCGTTTCAATGCAGCCTCAGTACAACCTCGTGTACCGCGAGGAAGAGCGCGAGATGCTGCCCTTCTGCCTTGATCAAGGCATCGGTGTCATTCCTTGGTCGCCGCTGGCCCGTGGTTTTCTTGCCGGCAACCGCAGCAAAGACGGTAGTGGCGAAACCGCCCGAGCAAAGGCTGACGACTTTGCGCGCGGCCTGTACTTCCGCGAGGACGACTTCGAGGTGCAGCAACGCCTCGCGCAAGTGGCTGCCGATAAGGGTATTCCCGCGATGCAGGTCGCGCTGGCATGGGTCGCCACTCGCGCAGCGGTCACCGCCCCAATCATTGGCGCCACACGTTTGGAACAACTCGACCAAGCCGTGGAATCGCTGGAAGTGGTACTGACCGACGAAGAAGTTACTCGGCTCGAGGCACCCTACAAACCGCACCCCGTGCTCGGTCACCAGTAGCGAAGTACGCTCGACGGGCTCAACGTCTATCGAGCGACCCATCATGCCCCACACCGCCCCAATAACGGCCAAAGCGCCGGGATGATGCCAACATGGTGAAACAACAGACCATCACCTTCGCTGCACTGCGGTCTCAGCAAGGTGAGCTCTCAGGTACCTCGCACTGGATCACCATCGACCAGCCCATGCTGAGTGCATTCGCCCAGATCACAGGGGACGATGCCTTCATTCATACCGATCCAGCACGTGCCGCCATGACTCGATTTGGCGGCACTATCGCCCACGGTCTACTCCTGCTCTCCCTGCTGCCCGCCATGTTACGCACGGCTCTGCCTGCCATTGCCGACAAGAAAATGGGCGTCAATTACGGGTACGATCGCGTGAGATTCACAGGTTCCGTCCCGGTTAACAGTCGGGTTCGAGGTAGCTTCACCTTTCAGCGCAGCACGGCGCGCAACCGTCGTTTCCATGTTCTGGATTACGACGTGCGCATAGAGATCGAAGGCAGCGACCAGCCCGTTCTGGTGGCCGCTTGGAAGCTCGGCGCGTGGATCGCTGCCGACCCCTGATCTACCCCCTTGGCATGCGACTACATAGCTGCCACCCGTCCCACACCGAATATTGGAGTCCGCAACAGGCTGAATGGGGCCTGGCAGTGGAGTGCACCCTGTTGGAAATGACCGTCAGAGGAGGGCCAGCACACAAGTTGACAAACTTAGGTATATAAGTTGACTATTATCCCCATCAACACCGTGGTGACCTGAACCATGGAAACATTCGAAAAAAA
The DNA here is from genome assembly GCF_048586865.1 of Pseudomonas bharatica. Lineage (NCBI taxonomy): Bacteria > Pseudomonadati > Pseudomonadota > Gammaproteobacteria > Pseudomonadales > Pseudomonadaceae > Pseudomonas > Pseudomonas bharatica. Next base: position 138,210 of record NZ_JBMAWR010000002.1, read on the forward strand.
ACCGGCGCCCATCCACAGACGTCCGGACTTAACAAGAAATCGAGGAGTAGGCAGCAATGGCCCGGATTACCTTCATTGAACACAATGGCAAGACCACCGAAGTGGAGGCTCAGCCTGGCGATTCGCTGATGAAAACAGCGCTAGCCAACGGCGTCGAAGGCCTCACCGCCGAGTGTGGGGGCTGCCTGAGCTGCGCTACTTGCCATTGCTACGTTGACGAAGAATGGACCAACCGCCTGCCCTCGCCGTCTGACGAGGAGCAGGTCATGGTGGAATGCGCGGTCGATGCGCGGCCGAACAGCCGGCTTTCCTGCCAAGTCGTGGTATCTGATGACATGGATGGCCTGGTCATCCATATCCCAGCATCCCAGTACTGATTGATCAGGAGGTGATGATGTCCAAGTCACTTGCGGGCTTGCGCGTGCTGGAAATGGGACGGATCGTCTCCGCGCCTTGGTGTGGCCAAACCCTGGGCGACCTGGGTGCTGACGTGATCAAGGTCGAGCGCCCCGGCATTGGCGATGACATGCGTAGCTATGGCCCCTCCTACGCCGTTAATGAGCAAGGCGAGCAGACTCCAGAGTCAGGCCATTACCTGTGCTCCAATCGCAACAAGCGCTCCGTCACCGTGGATATCACGACGCCAGAAGGCCAGGAAATCATCCGCAAGCTTGCGGCCGAGTCCGACGTGCTGATCGAGAACTACAAGGTTGGTGACCTGGCTCGCTATGGCCTGGACTACGACAGCCTGGCAAAGGTCAACCCCGAGCTCGTCTATTGCTCGATCACTGGCTTCGGGCAAAGCGGGCCATACGCCAAACGCCCCGGCTATGACGCCGCGTTCCAAGGCATGAGCGGCATGATGGCAGTCACCGGTGAGCCGGAGGGTGGACCTCAGCGAGTCGGGGTTTTCATCATCGATGAAATGACCGGGCTCTACGCCACAGTAGCCATCCTCGCAGCGTTGCGTCATCGCGACGCCGGAGGCGGCGGTCAGTACATTGACCTGGCACTGCTCGACGTTGGCATTGCGGCGATGGCGCCACGCACCATCGAGTGGACCTTGGAGGGCAAGATTCCCGAACGCCTCGGCACCAAATCTCCAGGCTCATGCCCGGCGCAAGTGTTCGAGTGCGCTGACGGTTACCTGAACATCCAGGCTGGCGCCGAGGTGCACTACCGCAAACTGTGCGATGCGCTGGGCCTTGAGGAGTTGAAGGAAGACCCCCGCTTCGCCGTGCGCAAAGACCGGGTGGTCAATCAGGACCTGCTGGTTTCGATACTTGAAGAAAAGATACGCCAGCGGGGTACACGGGAGCTGTTCGACGATCTGGTCGCTAGGGGGGTGGTAGTCGCCCCGATCTACCGAGCCAACGAAGTAGTAACGGACCCGCAGGTACTACACCGTGAACTCTTCTTCGAAGTACCCCACGCCACTGTCCGCAAGGTCCCACTGGTGAAGAGCCCTATGCGGCTGTCGAAGACACCGGTCGATAGCTACATGGCGCCGCCGACCATCGGTGAACACACACGAGAGGTGCTGGGCCAGGTTCTCGGCTACGACGACACGCAAATCGAGATGCTGTCGAGCAAAGGTGCGATCTGAGCGTCAACCCTGTAACTCCCCTGGCTTCTACTACAACAACTGACAACCGAGAAATCCAGATGACTTCAGCCTCACCTGAGAAGCAGCTTTATCGGACTTACCCGGAGCTGACCGACCCGCCACCCCACGTACCACCGGAACTGGTCTACGACGTGGACATTTTCAACTTGCCGGGCGCAAAAGACAGCCCGCACGCCGCTTGGAAGAAAATCCAGCAGGATAAGCCACGCATTTTCTGGACTCCCCGCCACGGCGGCTACTGGATGGTCACGCGCGGTGAAGACATCCTGGCAGTGCAAAATGACGCTGTCAGCTTCTCGATGCGTGCCGCCTTGGTGCCGAACAACCCGCGTCCCTTCCCTGCCCCGCCGATGGAGAAGGATCCACCCGAGCACGCAAAATGGCGGATCCTGATTTCTCCGGCCTTCTCGCCGAAGGTGGTGCAGGCGGCAGAGGAAATGGTGCGCAAGTTCGCGGTCGATCTGATCGAGGGTTTCAAGGATAAGGGCGAATGCGAATTCGTATCCGAATTCACCTCGGTCCTGCCAATCGTGGTGTTCCTGACGATGATGGACCTTCCGCTCGAAGACCGTGAGCGCCTGCTGCCACCGGCCAACGAAATCGCGCGCTCGCCGGACCCGACCAAGATCCACCACGCGCGCATGGCACTGAAGGCCTATATCGAAGACGCCGTTTCCGAGCGAGAAAAGAACCCGCGGGACGATCTGATCACCAAGATACTCAACTCGAAGGTAGACGGCGAACAGATCCCCCACGAGGTGGCGGTCGGCATGCTTACGTTGCTGCTGTCTGGCGGGCTGGACACAGTCAAGAACTTGATGGGTTTTTGCTGCCTGGCGCTGGCGAAGGAACCCGAACTCCAACGCCGCCTGCGTGAAGACCCCTCGATCATTCCCAACGCGGCAGAAGAACTGATCCGCCGCCATGGCGTATCGATGACTGCTCGTCTGGTCACCCGCGATATGGACTTCCTCGGCGTGCAACTCAAGGAAGGTGATCAGATACAGCAGTTCAGCTATCTCTATGGCCTGGACGACACCACTGTACCGAATCCGATGAAGATCGATTTTGATCGGCCGGCTCCGATCCCTCACGCGACCTTCGGCAATGGCCCACACCGCTGCCCGGGCTCGATTCTGGCCAAGAAAGAAATGCTGGTCTGGCTGGAGGAGTGGTTCAAGCGCATGCCTGAATTCTGCGTCAAGCCAGGTACCGTGCCACAGCAGGACTCCAGCATGGTACTGGTGCTGTCGGAGCTGTGGCTTTCCTGGAAAACGCAGTGAGCGCATGACCCGCTGGGCATCTGCTTGAGTTACCGGGCGCTCATGCTTCATCCAACGTTGCGCGCCAACGCCTGAGCGGCAGCTACCCAAGGTAGCTGCCGTCTTGCTTACGACCATCCGCGCGCCCAAATAAACTCTTTCCCTAAACCGCAACAAGGAATGCCAGGATGATCGACCCCGAGCGCATACCCGTGATAGTTGGCATCGGTGAATGCATCGATCGCGACAACCGCCACGAACCCCGTACTTTGCTGGCCAAAGCCGCGCATCTGGCTGGAGCAGAGGCGGCGGGACTGTTGCAATACGCCGACTCGATCGATGTGGTGTCGATCATCAGTTGCCAGTACGACGACATTGGCCAACTGCTCGCCCAGGATCTGGGCATTTCTCCTGAACGCACCAGGGAAAGCTTTGCTGGTGGCGAAAAACCGGTCCGTCTGCTGGGCGAAGCAGCGCAGCGAGTCGCATCGGGTGCCTCCCAAGTCGCCCTTGTATGCGGTGCGGAAGCACTCGGAACACTCGCACGCGCGACCAAAGAGAAAACGCCACTCGATTGGGGACCGGTAGCCCCCAACGCAAGGCAACTGACTGCATTGGACTTTGTTACGCCCCATGCCGCGCGCTATGGACTGGTGCAGCCTGCCCACGTCTATCCACTGTATGAGAATGCCACCCGCCATGCCTGGGGGCAGACCTTCGAGCAGGCCCAGCAAGAGTCGGGACAGATCTGGAGCCGGAACGCGGAAGTAGCGCAGCACAACCCCACCGCCTGGCTCGGCAAACCCCACAGTGCAGAACAAATCGTCGAGGACAGCCCTGGCAACCGTATGATCGCCTACCCCTATCGCAAGCTGATGGTGGCCAATCCGCTGGTTAACCAGGCCGGGGCGATCTTGATTACCAGCCTGGCGCGTGCGCGCACTGCGGGCATTCCAGCATCGCAGATCGTTTACATCTGGAGCGGTACCCATGCCGACGAGCCAAAAGATTTCCTGAAGCGTGACCGCTTCGATCGCAGCACAGCACAGCAGGTCGTTCTACAAAGCACCCTGGACCGATGCAAGCTGCCTCCCGCAGAGGTCGACCTGGTGGAATTCTACAGTTGCTTCCCTGTAGTTCCCAAAATGGCCCGCCGTACACTCGAGCTGCCCCCCGAGAAGCAGTTGAGTCTTGCCGGCGGCCTAACCTTTTATGGCGGCCCGGCAAACAACTACATGACCCATGCACTGGCTGCAGCTGTCCGCGAACTGCGTAACCGCACGGGACAGTCAGCACTTATCTATGGTCAAGGCGAGTTCGTAACCAAGCATGCAGCCATTGTACTCGCCACTACCCCACCATCAGTATCGCCACAGATGTGTGATGTCCAGGCATGTGTTGATGCCACCATGGGGGCGCAACCGCAACTGCTGGATAGCTACGAGGGTACCGCGACGATCGAGACCTTCACGGTCCTGTATGACCGTAACGCAGCAGCCACGCACGCGCCAGTAGTGGCTCGAACACCTGCCGGAGATCGAACCGTGGCACTGATACCTGGTCATGACTTAGCTGCTATAGCCTGGTTACTGCAAGGCGATGCCATTGGATGTACTGGCCATATCAGAACGGACGCGTCAGGCCTACTCCGCTTCTATGTCGACGCTTCCAGTTGAGCCATTCGCGAGCCAGTATGATGCTTGCCAACCAGCTGCTCGACAGCCATTGGGCAATGCCTGTCGAGCACAACACGAATGACACAGCGGCGCCATCACCACCATTTGCTAATATCGATTTCAATGCCAATGGCTTTTATCCCCTGGGTTGACGCCCTTCATGTTGCAGAAAAATCGAAGCTGGCGTAGCCACCGCGGGTCTCGGCATCACACTTGCTACGGAATGGCCCTACACCGCCGACGTACGGCATGAACACCCGCGGCTTGCCTGGAATGTTCGCTCCGACATACCAGGAATTGGCTTGCGGAATCAGCGTCGAGTTAGCTACCTGGTTGACGTGTTCCACCCAATCAACCACTGCCTGTTCCTTGACCTCCACTTGTGACCAGCCTGCGTCATGCATGTAGCGCATACAGTCGGTCACCCAATCCACATGCTGCTCGATCGACATCACGACGTTGGAAAAGACTGAAGGGCTGCCCGGCCCGGTGATCATGAAGAAGTTGGGGAACTCGGAAACACAAACACCCAGATAATTCAGCGGCCCGGCCGCCCACTTATCCGCCAAGCGCCGCCCGCGTCGCCCACGGATATCGACATCGAGCAGCGCGCCGGTCATGGCGTCATAGCCGGTAGCGAAGACGATGGCGTCGAGTGGGTAGAGCCCATCTTGAGTTCGAATGCCTTCAGGCTCGACAGCGGTGATGGGTGACTTGCGCACGTTGACCAACGTAACGTTGTCGCGGTTGTAGGTCTCGAAGTAATCGGTGCCTACACAGATGCGCTTGGCACCCACCGGATAATCATGGGCGCAAAGCTCGTCGGCGACCTCGGGCCGAGTGACGATGCTACGGATTTTTCCATGCAGGAAATCCACGGCATGCTGGTTAGCCTCCTTGCTGGTCAGCATATCCTGGTAGGTGAACATGAACTGCGGTCCACCCACAGTCCATTGATGTTCAAATGCCTGCTCCCGCGCTTCGGGCGTTACCTGCAAAGCCGACTCGGTCGGCCGCGGGTACAAGCCAAGCCCCTGTTGGCGCGCTGCGGCCCTGATCTCGGAGTAGTCGGCCTTGATCTTGCCGACGTACCCTGCGTCGAGCGGTGCGTTGCGCGCAGGCACCACGAAGGCCGGCGTCCGTTGAAACACATGCAGGTGTTCAGCCTTCTGGGCTAGCACGGGAATGAGCTGGACTCCCGTCGATCCCGTACCGATGATACCCACGCGCTTGCCGGTGAAATCGACACCTGCCTTGGGCCAGTCGACAGTGTGGTAGCAATCGCCTTCGAAGGTTTCCAGGCCCTCGAAGTTAGGCAGCCGCGCCGAGGACAGGCAACCGCCGGCCATGATGAAAAAGCGGGCGCTAACCACGTTGCCTTGGTCAGTCACGACCTGCCAACGACCTGTGGCCTCATCGAAGCTGGCCGATGTGACTCGTGTAGAAAATTGAATATGGCGGCGCAGGTCAAAACGCTCGGCCACATGGCGGATGTAGCTCAGAATCTCCGGCTGGGTCGCGAAGCGCTCGCTCCAGCACCATTCCTGCTGCAGCGCTTCGGACCAGGAATAGGAGTACTCCACACTCTCGGCATCACACCGTAAGCCGGGGTAGCGGTTCGCGTACCAGGTCCCGCCCACGTCGGCGTTCGTGTCGAATACCTGAACCTGCAGCCCGAGGGCTCGCAGCCTGTGCAGCATGTAAAGGCCGGCAAAACCGGCACCCACTACGACAGCATCGACTTCACCCGGTACATTCAACGGGAACATCGGACGGGAAGAAAGTTGTTCGGACATAGTCTGGAAACCCTGTTGGAGAGTTTTGAACAGCCGACGGCATACTGCCTCGGGCTACGCTTACAGCCAGGAATGGGTATCAGGTGCGTTAATGACTCTGGGTCGGCTGCTGCCTACACAGCGACTCCCGCCGACCGAACAGTCGAGTCAATCAGCCAATCGATCGTCAACGAATCGGCCAATGTGTTCGATGGCTACCGTGCTTGCTGGAAGCACGTTCACGAATGAGACAAAGCCATGGAACTGCCCCGCATAGCGCTCGAACGCTGTTGGCACCCCCGCCGCGACCAGTCGTGCTGCATAGGTCTCGCCTTCGTCACGCAGCGGGTCGTATTCTGCGGTAATCAATAAAGTCGCCGGCAGCCCCCGCAGATCCTTGGCCAGCAGCGGCGAAGCGTCTGGGTGTTGACGTTGAGCGGCGTCAGGTAGGTAGTGATGCCAGTACCAGCGCATCATCTCGCCTGTCAGCAGTGGCTGCAGTTGCGGATCGAGATAAGAGGGGCGCTCGAAGTTGGCATCAGTGACCGGGTAGAGCAACACCTGTGCTGCAATCTCTGGCTTACCTTGATCCCTCGCCTTACGCGCGACTACGGTGGCGATGTTGCCACCGGCACTGTCACCGGCCACGATCAATGGCAGCATCGTGCTCGCGCCAAGCAGCTCCCTGCCTTCGCGGGCGGCCCACTGCAGGGCAGTCATCGCATCATCGATTGCCGCAGGGAAAGGATGCTCAGGCGCAAGTCGATAGTTCACCAACAACACGGCACAGCAGCATCGCAGCACCAGTTTTCGAGCGAGCACATCGAAATCGTCAATGTGCCCGGTAACCCAGCCGCCACCGTGAAAATAGACGATCAACGCCTTCGGCTCCACCTGCGGTACCAGCAGGCGTGCCTCGAATGCCGCATTGCCGGTGCCCAGCACCAATGCATGGACATCACCAATTTCCGGCCCCTGCCCATACATTGACCTTAGCTTCGAGGCGCCTTCACGCACCTCAACTGCCGTCATCTCGCTTAATTGTCTGGTTCGGGCTTTTGCGAAGAGCGCCGCCAGTTCGGCACTCGCGTTATCTAGAGGCATCTGAGGCGATCCTTTTCAGCTGCGAAGGGCCTTGGCCGGAAGGCATCTACCGATCCGGCCGCTGGCCTACAGTGCTTTCAGCCAACGTAGCGAATGGCAAACACTGAGCCGTCTGGATACTTGAAGTTACCCGAGGAGTAGCTGTGCCCCATGTTGGTCACGATCATGCGATCCCCTGCGAAGCCAATCAGGTTCTGCCCAGCCTGAATATTGGACGCGAACACATGTTCCTTACCTTCACCATCGCGATGGATGATGGACGTGGTGTAAGGTAACGCCGCACTGGGATCACCTTCGGCCCAGTGGACCGAGGACATGAAACCCGCGTACTCGGGACGAAACGCCTCACCCGCCAGCGGCCCGAAACCCTTAGGTGCACGCAAGGTCGCGCCACCTTGCAACGCCTCAATCGGCTGCGGATGGATGGTGCCCCCGGCGATTCGGTAGTGGGCAGTGCGGAACTCATGGGTTTGCTCACCGCCGAAGTTGGTACTCCACTTACCCTCAAGCACCAATACGTTTTCCTCCCCCACTACCTGCGGATCAGCGTAGAAAAGGCGATACGGCATCACCGGGCCTGGTCCCTGCTCACCATCCATCACCAGCCAGGGAGTGACCGAACCATCCGGCCGCACGGCATAGATGGTGCTGTTATGCATGGAGAAGATCAGCAGAAGCCCTTCTTCCGCCGTACCCTCGCGCCCAAATACACCGGGCAGCAATGCGCCTGAGACCTGTTCCTTGCCTGAGCGTGGCGCAACGGCGAAAGGATAGGGAACGCTCTGGCCAGGTGCCAAGGCATAAATCATGTGGTCCATGACCGCGCCCCGGCGATGGGGAACGACTTGGCTGCAGAAGAAGATGTGGTTAGCCCAATCCCCCCAGTTGGCCGGCGCAATGATTGGGCGGAACACGCCTGCCTGACGCCCTACCCCCGGCGCCATCAGGGTTTCCCAGCGATTATCGGCATGCAGGCGATACAGACCGCCATGCCCCATCGACCAATCGGTTTCCGCTTGGGGCTGGCCACCGATTTCGGAGATGAGGATCGAGCCTTCGGGTTGCCCCCAAGCGCAGTCTTCACGCCAATCCCAGAAAACCTGCGGGTCGTAGAGAAATTCGCCGCCCGTGACGATGGGCTCGACAACATAGCGTGGGTCGTGAACCTGCACCTGAAAACGAGTCATTTCCCGCAGCTGCTCTGCGGTGAATCGAGCGTTGCTCATGGCCGTGCATCCTTTTCTTGTTGTAGCCATTGACGTTAACCCAACAAATTAAACCACGTCAACTTATATAACCATGTCGTTTCGGGCGTATTCGTCGCAGCTCCCCATGAGCTTTGGATGCTTGAAACGTAGATATAATAGTTATATAAGTTCAACAACGTAACAGCATCAAGGACCTGCAACGATGAGCAATGAAGTCAAGACCACGTTGGCCAGCGGAGCGCCCGAGGCCCCTGCCGCGCCGGTACAACTGAATAGCGTTCCCCACAGCATGACGCGCCTGACCATCGCCCGCCGACTCACCGAGTCCAAGCAGCAGGTGCCTCATTTTTACGTCAAGGGCGCTTGCCGAATCGACGCCCTGCTGTCTCTGCGCAAAAGGATCAACGAACAGGCGCCGATCAAGACATCCCTCAACGACCTCATCGTGCGCGCCGTTGCATTGGCGTTGCGTGAGGTTCCGGAGGCGAATGTATCCTGGGGGGACAAAGCCATGCTCAAACACCAGCAAGTCGATGTTGCCGTTGCCGTAGCGACGCCGCGCGGCCTGGTCACCCCTATCGTTCGCAATGTCGAGCAAAAAGGTGTACAGGAAATCGCCAGCGAAATTCAGGAGCTGGCCACCCGTGCGCGGACTGGTAGGTTAAAGCCGCACGAATACCAAGGTGGAACCGTGACCGTTTCCAACCTCGGTATGTTCGGTGTCGAGGAGTTCAGCGCAATCATCAACCCGCCACAATCCATGATTTTCGCGGTCGGAGCAGGCACTGAACAGGTCATCGCACAGGCCGGCCAGATCGAGATCGGCACCCTGATGAACGTCACCGTTTCTGTCGACCATCGCGCTGTGGATGGCGCCGTGGCCGCCCAGGTGTTCGCGGCTTTCAAACGCCTGATCGAATCACCTGAGACGTTGAACGCTGCTTGACTCTCAGTGTGCCCTGCATCGCATGCTGATACAGGGCACACTGCGCTCATGCTTCGAGCACTGAGCAAAGATCGCCAAATGCGTCGGCGAACTCGCGCTTGAAGGTTTCAACGACCTCGCGTGAAGATCGGATACCGTCCACCAGACCAACGCCTTGCCCCACAAAATACGTGACTAACTCGCGCGCCAGCAGGTTGCCCGCATCCGCAGCTCGGTCTACCGCTGCCAAGGGTTTAGTGCTGAGCATGGGCATGAGTGGCATGGGTAAGGCTCCTGGGCTGTCGGGAGCCTCCCAGGCGTCGTGCCAGGCCGAACGCAACTGCCTGCAGGGCTTGCCGGTTCGGGCGCTGGAGCGGACAGTATCCCGCGAAGTGGCCTGGACCATTTTCTCGCGGAAGGTCAAACCGGTTTCCGCCTCGGTGGTGGCCAACCAGATCGAACCTGTCCACGCGCCTTGCGCTCCCATGGCCATGCAGCCTGCCATCTGCTGACCGGTCATGATGCCGCCTGCAGCCAGTACCGGAACGTTGCGCACAGGCTTGATCGCACGAATCACTTCCGGTACCAGCACCAGGGTCGACACGTCTCCACAATGCCCTCCAGCCTCGCCGCCTTGCGCCACGATGATATCAACACCCGCATTGACCTGGCGGATGGCGTGCTCCTTTGCACCAACCAAGGCGGCTACCGGTACACCATACTGGCGCCCTCGCTCGATCATGGATTCTGGCGCGATCCCAAGCGCATTCGCGATGAGCCGGATCGGATGCTGGAAAGCGACGTCCATCAGCGCTTCACCCACATCTGACAGGGTCGGCGGTCGACGGCGATTGATGACGTTTTCCGGAGTGATTTTAACGTCGTGCCTGGCTAGCAACTTGACCACAAAATCACAATGTTCCGCGGGTATCTTCTCGACCAGCTCTTCGAAAGTGATCGTTGAGGACACCGCCTGGTGCTCGGGGATGAGGATGTCGATACCATAAGGTCTACCATCGACATGCGCATCAATCCAGTCGAGCTCCATCTTCAAGGTTTCTGGCGTGAAGCTGCTTCCGCCGAGCACCCCGAACCCGCCGGCACGACTAACGGCTGCAACGACATCGCGACAATGACTGAACGCAAACAGCGGGAACTGCGCACCGGTCATCTGACACAATTCATTGTTCATGAGCACCTCAACTCATTGATGGCCGGATTGCCAGATGGCGAGCGCATCCAGCGCTTCGACGTCAGCGCCGTCGACACGCAGTGGGTTGACTTCCAGCGCATCCAGATCCTCACCCAACGCAAGCGCCGCATCACCGATGCTGGCGATGACCCAGGCGAGCTTGTCCAGGTCCGCTGGCTTCGCGCCACGGTAGCCGGTCAGCAGCTTGCTGGCCTTCAGGCTGCAGAGCATTTGCCTGGCCTCAGCCACCGTCACGGGAAGCAGGCGCAGTTGAGTGTCGTCCAGTAATTCAACCCAGACACCGCCTAGTCCCACTGCCAGTACCGGCCCCCACACCGGATCACGGGCGACACCGACCAACAGCTCAATACCCCCCTCTCGCATGGGCGAGAGGATGATTCCTTCGATGCGTGCATCAGGCTTGGCTGCTTTTACGCTCTCCATGATGCGATCGAAGCCAGCGACGATTGCGTCGGGCCCGTGCAGATCAAGAATAACGCCACCAACCTCGGTCTTGTGCGCGATATCCGGAGAAAGAACCTTGAGCACCGCGCGGCCTTCGAACCTTTCAGCTAACTCCTGCGCCTCGCTTCGACTACTCACAACCTGTTGCGCAATAACCGGCACACCTAGCGATTGCAGAAATGCCAAAGTATCGCGCTCGGTTACAGGCTTGATCTTGCTCGCCACCAAAGCAGCACGCTCAGGTGGTAGCTCCCGACGCTGGTTGCGGGACCAGCGATACAAGTGACCGATGGCGCGTACAGCGTGATCGATCCCGCCAGTCAATGCAGGCAAGTTGTGGGATGCGAGCACTTCAAGGCCATAAGCGGTAACCGGCTTGAGCACTTGCTGAACGATGCACCCACGGGCCCCAGCAGCGCGCAAACCCGAGGACACCTCACGCATGTAGCCGGCTGCCATGGGGGATGCAGTTTCAGCAGATGCCGGAATTTCTGCGACCACGCCAATGAACCCGATCCCGGGGTCCTGGCTGATAGCCCTGATAGCACCGGAATAGATTTCGGGGTTGCGCATCACGGCCCCCGTCACATCCAGGGGATTATGTGCGGCACCGAAGTCCGGTAGTACACCCGAAAGTGCCTCCAGGGTCGCTGGCGCGAACTGCGGGAACGGTATGCCCGCTTCCTCACCACGGTCAGCGAAAAGTTCACACGCCCCACCGGACGGAGAAACCAATGCGAAGCCCTTGCTGGCATCGATAGGGCCGGTAGCAGCCAACAAATCGGCAGTAATGACCAAATCTTCGAGCGAGGACACCCGGACGATATTGTAGGCATCGCAGACTGCCTGGAATACCCGATCATCTCCGACCAAGGCTCCGGTATGCGCCTGAGCGACGGTAGCAGTGAGCTCACCAGTGCCTATTTTCACGATAACAATGGGTTTGCCGGCGTTAGCCGCCGAGCGTGCCGCCGCTTCGAAACGCCGAGGATCACGGATCGACTCTGCAAAAACCGCGATGGAGCGGGTCGCCTCGTCTTCCACCAGGTACTGAATGACGTCCGCCATATCCACCATGGCTTCATTACCCATGGCTACCGAGTACGTGAGGCTAACGCCCTGTTGATGGGCGAACGCGCTGATCATGGCCGCCGTCGCGCCACTCTGGCTGACCAGGCCCACCCGCGGATTGGGCAGGGCGGGCAGCTTGATAGGCATGCCGGACAACGAAACCTTGTCGACGAAATTGGAGAACCCAAGGCTGTTCGGCCCCAGCAACGTGACCCCAAGTTCTTTGGCGCGGCTGAACAATGCCTGCTGTTGCGCCGCCCCCTCGACACCGGTCTCGGCAAAGCCTGACGTGACCACTGCACCAAAACGGATACCCGCTGCGGCCATGTCTTCGATGGCATCGAGCAACGCAGCGGCAGGTACGGCAATGAACGCTGCATCGACATCAGCCAGCGCAGTACAGGAATGCACTGTTCTTTGCCCGAGCGCATCACTGCCGCGGCGATTCACCAAATGAACAGCCCCCTGAAACCCTAATGCCTGCAGGCTTCTAGCAACCAGCAAAGACCAGGGGTTCTTGTCCGATGCACCGATGATCGCGACTGCTCGCGGCCGAAAGAGCTTTGCCAACTCCATACGCACGCCTCTTATTATTAGATAAATTAGCTAACTAGGTTATAAGCGTGCTCGCGGCACAAATCAAGCGAAACGCTTTGACGCAGCCTGCTATTGCATCCACATACAATTAACACTACATTCCAGACATAGCTAACGAGGTTATCGACATAAACCATCTGCGAGATTCGCCCTCTACCACACCGATCAGGTCGTGGAGGCGTTTTCGCCAGCGCCTGAGGAACAGTGATGCCAGTAAACGTTCAACGCCACGGCGACGTAGTAGAGGTCACCCTCGACTGGCCTGAAGTGCGCAACGCGCTTGGTCCTGCTGAAGGGCGAGCCCTGCGCCTCGCGCTCGAAGCCTGTAACGTCGACGATAGCGTCGCTGCCGTAGTACTTACCGCCAACGGCAAGGCGTTTTGCGCCGGCGGCAATCTTCCGGAAATCGTCCGCTTGGCCCAGGAAGGAGCGGACACGGTAAAAACCGCCATCTACGGCGAGTTTCAAGGCGTGTTTCGGGCGATTGGAGAATGCCCGGTACCCTTCATCACTGCGGTCAACGGTGCGGCAGTCGGATTCGGCTGCGACCTCGCGCTGGCCGGTAATGCCACCTTCATCGGCAGCCACGGCTGGCTTGCCCAGGGCTGGATCAAAGCAGGGCTCATCCCGGCAACCGGTGGCACCCAGTACGTAGTTCGTCGCGGTGGTCAACAAGCCCTGTGGCGCCTGCTGCAAGCAGACAAGGTCGATGGCCCTACTGCAGAGCAGTGGGGGCTGGCAATCGCCTGTGAAGATGCGCGCAAGGCAGCGTTGGAAATGGCCACGAAATACGCCTCGTACGCCAGACCAGCACTTAGGGCGCTGACCCATCTAGCGAAAATCCCCGACACGCAGCAGCATCTGGCGACTGCGCTTGACTATCAGGTTGGCCTGCTGACCCATCCGCACTTCGCCGAGCAGGCACAGAAGCTGCTGAATCACTGAACCGGGTGATGACCGCGCCCGACGCGAAAATGATCCATACAACAACGACTAGACATGAGGATCAACTATGGAAAAGCAAAACACAGGCTGCCCGATCAGCATGACCGACCCCAAGGTCATGGGGTGTCCATTCAGCGCCTACGATGCCGTCCGCGAACAGCAGGAAATCTACGTGGACCCTGTCAGCGGTTTCTATGTCGTCACGCGCTACGACGACGTCAAAGCGATCGCCGACGATCCTCATACCTTCTCCAACAGCACCGGGCAGCTGGGTACACGCTCACAGCAGGCGAGCCAGAAAGTCGCGCAGTTGTATCGCAGCGAAGGCTTCCTGCATGTCGATACCCTGGTCACCAACGATCCACCCTCCCACACCCGCTACCGCTCGCTGGTGGACAAAGCGTTCAATGCCCTGCGTATTCGTTCTGCAGAGGGCACCATCTTGTCGGTCACCAACGGCTTGATTGAGAATTTTCCAGAAGGACCCTTCGACTTCGCCCAGGCATTTTCGATACCGCTTCCGGTACGGATGATTGCTGAACAGCTGGGTATCCCTGCGGAAAAAGGCGCTGACTTCAAGCGCTGGTCCGACGCGCTGCTGCAGCAATCCAACCCCGCGTTGAACGAGCAGCAGATGCTGGACGTTGCCAAAGTCGTGATCGAAATGCAGAACTTCTTTGCACAGATGATCCGTGCTACTCGTGAGCAGCCAACCGGTACACTGCTAAGCGACCTAGCCAACCTGGACATCGATGGCGAACCGCTGAGCGAAGGCGAACTGGTTTCGATCCTGATGCAGTTGCTGGTCGCCGGCAACGAAACCACCACCAATACCCTATCGGCAGCCGTGCTGCGTCTGGCGCAGGATCCCGACTTGCAAGACCACCTGCGCAAGAATCCGCAGCAGATCCGCAATTTCTACGAAGAAGTGCTGCGCCTCGATGCCCCACTGCAAGGCCTGTTCAGACGCGCGACCAAAGCCACCCAGGTAGGCACCACGGCGATCCCCGAGGGCGCAATTCTCAATCTGCGCTGGGGTGCAGGCAACCGCGACCCACAGCGCTACGAGAACCGAGATCAGCTTGACCTTGATCGCAAGGCTGTTACCCAGCACCTGGCCTTTGGTCACGGGATTCATTTCTGTCTCGGCAACCAGTTGGCGCGTGCCGAACTGCGGATTGGACTGACCCGCCTGTTGGAAGAAACCACCTCCATTCGGCTTGCCGATTGCGAAGACAACGTGGTGCGGCCGCCCCATTTCATCGCTTATGGCATCAGCAAACTGATGATCGAAGCGACCCGGGCTTAATTCGATTCCACCCTTCTTGAACAATAACAATCAAGCGCTCGAGCGAAGGTGTATGTGATGCTGAGTAACTACACGGACTTTTTCACCCTGGCCCACCCGGAAGCCTTCTATATCGATGGGCAATGGGTAAAACCGGCCGGCGACCAACGCCTGGAAGTCATCTATCCCGCCAATGAACAGATCATAGCCCGGCCACCAGAGGCCTCGGTTGCCGATATCAATAAAGCCGTAGAAGCCGCGCGACGCGCCTTCGAAATTGGCCCATGGGCGCGGATGAGCTATGCCGAACGTGGCGCCAAGCTGCTGGAGGCCGCACAAATAATGCACCGGCGTGCCGGTGAATTCAGCAAAAGCTGGACGGCCGAAATGGGCTGCGCAGTTAGCCTTGCCGGCCCCGGTGGCTTTTCCCCCTTCGGCCTGTTCAGCTATTACGCCAATCTGGCCATGAACGGCACCTTCGAAGACGTGCGACCACAAAGCCGAGGCAACGGTGTAGGCATCGTGGTCAAGGAGCCCGTTGGTGTGGTCGCGGCGATTACCCCGTGGAACGCGCCCGCGTCACTCTCCTGCAAGATCATCGCCCCGGCGCTCGCAGCTGGATGCTCGGTCATTCTCAAGCCAGCACCTGAAACCCCACTCTTCGCTTGGCAGATCGCAGAATGCCTGGAAGAAGCCGGCATTCCACCTGGGGTTTTCAACTTCGTACCAGCCGGCCGCGAGGTGGGAGATCACCTCGTCCGTCATCCACACGTCGACAAGGTGAGCCTGATCGGTTCAACCGCCGCCGGGCGACATATCGCGTCCGTATGCGGCGATCGCCTAGCACGCGTCAGCCTGGAGCTCGGCGGCAAGTCGCCTGCGGTCATTCTCGACGACATCGATCCGGAACAGGTAGTACCCAACCTGATCCCTCATTTCACGATGAACGCAGGCCAGATGTGTGCAGGCTTGACGCGCATCATCGTACCGGAACGCCGCCACGACGAGTTCGCCGAAGCTATTGCTGCGGGCTTGAGAAATTTGAAAGTCGGTGACCCGTTTGACCCGCAGACCGCCTATGGGCCAATCGCCATGAAACGCCAATATGACAAGGTGATGGGTTACCTCGAGCAAGGCAAGCGCGAAGGCGCGCGCCTGATTACCGGAGGCAGCCGCCCCAGCGACCTGGATCTTGGCTACTTCGTGGCGCCGACCTTGTTTTCCGGTGACAACGACATGGTCATCGCTCGCGAAGAAATCTTCGGCCCTGTCGCCGTCCTGATCAAGCACAAGGGCGAGGAAGATGCCGTCCGCATCGCCAACGACACAGCCTACGGCCTCAACGGCGCAGTCTACACGAGCGATGCCGAGCGGGCCTACCGTGTTTGCCGGCAAATTCGTGCAGGCAACATGACCCACAATACCTGGGTCAACGACCCGGCATTTCCTTTCGGCGGCTTCAAGCATTCCGGTATCGGTCGCGATGGCGGACCAGAAGGCTTGGCTTCCTACCAGGAAACCAAAGTCGTATTCATGGCCGAAGCGCCGAAGTCCATCACCGGCTAAGCCCAAGGAAGCCCAACGTGGAAAAGTATGATTACGTCATCGTTGGCGGGGGGTCGGCTGGTTGCGTACTGGCCAGCCGACTGAGCCAAGACCCCGACTGCAAGGTGCTACTACTGGAAGCAGGTGGTGATGCCGCCAGCCTGAAAGTGCGCCTGGCATTCGGGTTCGCCCTAATGCTCAACAAGCCCCGTTATGACTGGTGCTACCAAACCGAGAAAGAAGCTCATCTCAATGACCGTGCAATGCCCTACCCGCGCGGCAAGCTGATCGGCGGCTCAAGTTCGATCAACGCCATGCTTTATGTGCGCGGGTTGAAGGACGACTACGATGCCTGGGCCGCTGAAGGCCTGACTGGATGGGGCTGGGAAGGCGTTGAGCCTTACCTGCTCAAGCTCGAGCATTATCACGGCGCCTCCCCCTGGCAGCGCGGTGACTCAGGCCCGGTCAAGGTCAATCCAGCGCCTAACTTCCACCCGGTCAGCGCGCGAATCGTCAAGGCAGCTGGACAGTCAAGCGTTGGTAGCACCAGGGATTACAATGGCGTGGAGGCCTCCGGCATCGGCCAGGCTCAAGTCTTTTATCACAACGGTCGACGGTGTGGCTCTGCAGCTGCCTACCTAGAACCGGTCATGGACCGACCCAATCTCACGGTTGAAGTCCATGCCAGAGCCGAGCGAATAGTGTTCGAAGGCAAGCAGGCGGTCGGTGTTCAGTACCAGCACGATGGCCTCAGCAAGATCGTGCATGGCAAGGAAATCATCATCAGCGCCGGAGCCATTGGCTCACCCCAGCTCCTGGAGCTGTCAGGCGTGGGCCAGACCGCTCGGCTGCGCGACCTTGGCATCGAGATGGTCCACGACCTGCCAGCTGTCGGCGAGCACTTGCAAGACCACTTCCTGGTCTTCGTCGTCCAGGCCCTCAAGAATATTCGCGGCATGGGTGCCGAGTTGAATGGCTGGCGCGCCGCAGTGAACGCAGCCAACTACCTGTTCTTCAAACGTGGCCACATGAACGGGACGCCAACCCAGATCTGCGGCCACGGCAACGTGGAGGTGGATGGCCAAGAGGTAGGCATTCAGTTCATGGGCATGCCGCTGAGCTTCATCCGGGACCCAGTGCGCAAGACCGTGGTACAGAACCCGGACGCGGCGATGATGCTGGGCATGAATGTGTGCCGTCCGCATAGCCGCGGGCATGTGCATATTCGCAGCAGCCAAGCCGACGACACGCCCGAGATTGTCACCAATTTCCTGGCTGATGAGCGCGACGTCAAGGCGACCATCGCTGGACTTCGACTGTGCCGAGAAGTAATCGCACAACCTGCCCTCGATGACATACGTGGGGATGAAACCGCGCCCGGCGAAAAAGCTCAGAGCGATGAAGCCCTGATTGCCTATATTCGTGCAGCGGGAGCTTCGGCCTATCATCCAGTGGGCAGTTGCCGCATGGGGACTGATCCACTCACCAGCGTTGTCGACGGTACCTTGCGCGTTCACGGGCTCGAAGGGCTCAGGGTGGTCGATGCCTCTGTCATGCCACGTCTGGTTTCAGCAAACACTCATGCGCCGACGGTGATGATTGCCGAGAAAGCAGCAGACATCATCCGCACCCAGCGTAACAGCACCAAAGCTTGACGCACTGAACGGGGGAAGCGTTCGCTTCCCCCTCCGCCTCCTAATCAGCGTACACCACGCCCGGCCATGGTCTCCGGCGTGAACACATTGTTCGGCAATTTGTCCACAGGCAGGTAATACGCCTTCGGGTCACCCTGGCTGGCAACGAAGGTATAGCCGCCTCGAGCAAGATCATAGCCGGTCAACGATGATACGAAGTCCACACTGCCCATGCCGGACACGTAGTTGGACCCCATATGGCCCAGCAAAACACGGAAGACTTTACCGCCTTGGTCATAGCCTTCGCTGGCGACAATCGACCAGCTATCTTCCTCGATGTAGTACCGGCGCTTGGACGCCGCGTGGCGCATCCCATTCTTCAACGACGCCTCTACGACCCACACCCGGCGCAACTCCCAACGCATGTCATCAGGGTTCACATGTTGCTTCCCTATGACATGGTTGATCGGAGCGATGACTGTCTTGTAGGCATTGGCCGGCACATACATCTCCTGTTTGCCAACCAGTTTGAAGTCGAAACGATCCATCCGCCCCGCGAACATGTTCGCCTCATCGAAGAACAGCACACCCCCCAGCTGGGTGATCGGCGTGTCATAGGAAAACTCAGGGGCCAGACGCACACGGCGCTGGCCGGTGCTGTAGCTCCAGCTACGTTGATCCTTCTCGTCATAACGCAGTGGATACCAGATCAGCAATTTACCACCCGCATCGCGTGCGGGAGACAACGTCGTGGTCAGGCTGTAGTAGTAGTAATCATTCTTTCCTGACCAATAGGGTGAAGTGCCATAGAGACTAAAAACCTGAGGCGTGGCCAGATTGCCAGCCGCGTCGACGACCAGGTTGGTGCCGCGCCCCTCGAAGCCGCCTGGCATCCTCTCTCGCAAGGCATGATTCCACATCACTTGGTAACCGTCGCTGGGAATCGGGAATGGCACACCGTTGCTGCATCCGGCTATGCCCACCCCATTGGCGACCGTCTTGCACTCTGGGTTAGTCGCATTCTTCAACGTGGCGGCCGCACGTTCGGCGCTCATCTGCGGATAGGTGCGGTGGGTCGGATATATATCGACGCGATAGGTATCCGGCCAGCGCTTGATCAGCGTTTGTACTCCTGGTGTCAGCTTGTCTCCGTACTGGGCCATATTTTTCGCGTTAATCGAGAACAGCGGCTTTTCCTCGGCAAACGGGTCTACCCAGCGCCCTGACCCTTTCACGTAGTTGGCGGGAGGCTGTGTCATGCCACCTGTGTACTCGGGGATGGTGCCATCCGCGTTGCCCTTTTTTTCAGAGCCCCAAGGCGTCAAGGTGGTTCCCAGCTTTGCCGCTTCCTCGGCGCTGACGTTAGCCTGGGCGGTGCTGGCGAAGAGTGAAAGCAAGGCGAGCGATATCGTGACGTTGCTGTTCATGGGAATGCGTCCTCTTGTTGTTGTAGAACCACGATGTGAAGCAGACCAGCTCTGCCGCTTGCAGCCGGATGCACACCGGCAGGCACAGAGCAGCAGTTGGTCGCTGTGAGCGGTAGAGAGATGGAAAGCGCCGAATACCAAGACGCAGGTTTTGCCTTCAGCTTGCGCCGGACGGGCGCAGGCGGCGCCTGGCGGGTTTGTCTACCAAGAAGAGAAAGAAAGAGGCCGGAGGGTCACAGATCATGACTCCGAGCGAGGGAAGCGGGCGTGCGGTCATATTCATGTCGTCTCTGTTGTTATTGTACAAACATGCAAAGCGCAACCTATATAACTACGTTATCATAGTTATACTAAAAATAACCTTGTGTAAAATGATTTCGATGGCCGCCGGCGCCTTGCGGCACGCCTAGCGAGGCTCGATACCCAACATGCCAGAACGGTTGTTCAGGACCCGCATATCGCGTGGCATAGGCCTGCATGGGCGGCCTTGCAGCCACATGCGTAGCAGCAAGCGTTTTTGCCCAGGACCGTCTCCGTCGATAAATGCCGTGCGGCTATGGAGCATCTCCATGTTGTTGATGAACACCGCCTCTCCTGGCTCGAGCATCTGCTTGAGTCGAAGCTCCGGCCGCTGTAGCACCTCACCGAGATAGGTCAGTGCAGCCCTGTCCTTCTCGTCAAGCAATTCGCTGAACGAACGCTCGACACTAGGCAACATGGCGTTGCCCCCGAAGTAGCAAGAACGCACACCCTGAGCTTCACCGAAAATGGGTACCCGATAGGGTGTGACAGGGCTGTCGCCTTCCGGCTGTTCCCCGTTGCGGACTTGCGGAAATCCTTTGAGCAAGATCGGCAGCAGGTCAGGGCGCTCGGATTCAATGAGTTCCCACACCTTGAGCGAGCTGACAAATGCGTTTTCGCCGCCTTGTTTGGCGCGGTGAATACACAGCAGCGACAGTATGTCGATACGATCACTGTGCAAGGGCGCTTCGGACGCGACGCCATACACCCTTTCACCGACCACACCAGGTTGGACCGTCACGGTACCTTGCAACTGGCCTTGAAGATTCTGTGATACCCCGATGCCGAAATGCGCGCCGATGCCCCAATACATCCGCCAGATATCATCCAGCGGCAACTCGGCCACGGGGAAGCCTTTGATCACCAACAATCCCTGACCTTGCTTGAAGCGGCTGACCCAGCTGGCTAACGCCGCGTGCAGCACTGGATGGTCGAAGAATTCCCGGGTGATCTGCGTGACGGCCAGGTCTAGGCGCTTGCTGCGCTCAACCAGTTCCAGCATCACCGCCAGTTGCGTTGAGGTGAAACTGACCGTCGCAGCCGCGGTATCGAACTCGTCGGCCTGCCAGCCTTTTTTCGTGACCGCAGGCCAGCCATCCTCCCTCTGGTAATCCAATGCATCGCTGGGTTTGAGTTCAGGCATCATCGTTCTCCCCTGTTACGCCTGGCAGAACGTACCAGGCGGCCAGGCAGCGCTCCGGTCGGCAGATCATGCCGGTGCACGATCTGTCCACTGACCACCGTCGCCACATACCCAGTCGCACCCTGCACAAGACGTGCGCCTCCGGCCGGAAGGTCGTGGACCAGCCGTGGCAGGTGAAGCGACAGGCGCTCATAGTCGATGACATTGATGTCGGCCTTGAGGCCTTCCTTGATCAGCCCGCGGTCATCCAGACCGAGCGTGCGGCACGAGTCGCTGGTCAACCACTTGACCACCTGGGGCAGAGGCAGTTTCGGCCCTCGCGTGCGCTGCCGGGTCCAGTAGCTCAACATGTACGTCGATATGCTGCAGTCGCAGATGATGCTCGAGTGCGCCCCCGCATCGCCCAGGCCCGGCACACTGTATGGGTTTTCAAGCATCGCCCGTGCCGCCTCCAACGAGTAATCGGCGAAATTACCCCCAGCCAGCAGTAGCAATTGCTTGCCGTCTTTTTCCAGCAACAAATCGTAGATCAGTTCTGCTGCCGGTACGCCACAGGCTTCGGCTTGGGCCTGCAGGCTCTCGCTAGCTTTGGGTTCGTAATCAGGTGGATCATTGAAAGGGAACACGAAACGGTAACCGCGTACCCGTTCAGGACGCTTGAGCTGTGCCTCAGCCTCCTCGGCCAACAGTTTCCGGCGCAACTCGGAGGACTGCATGGCCTCAACCTTCTGTGTCAGCTCAAGGCCCTTGAGCGGGGCGAAGCTCGGGCAGCGGGAGAAAGGATGCATGGTCGTCTGCAAGCCCATGATCGCGCCCGTGGGGCGGCCGAGCACCTGTGGATACAAGGTGACCCCGTCGGCATTCGCACGGTCGCTGATTGCCAGCAACTCACGCCAACCATCAGGCGTTTTGTTGGTCTGTTTGAGCGAAAACATCACCGGTCGCCCACTGGCCTTCCCTACTCGAACGAACATTTCCAACTCTTCGCAGGCGAGCGGGAACTGGTTGAATTCCACCGCCGTCTGGATCACTCCGCGCCCCGCCTGCGCCATGCCTTGGGCAATGGCGGTGAATTCCGCTTCATCTGCATGCACACTCGGTATGTGGCGGCCATCGCTGGTTTTCTGGTCGCGCAGGGTAGAGGTGCCAAAGCCAAGCGCCCCTGCCTGTACAGCAGCCGCAGCCAACGCAGCCATCTGTTCGCGGTCAGCGGCACTTGCCGGTTCGCTCAGGCTGCGTTCCCCCATTACATAAGCACGCAACGTTGAATGCGGTAGCAATGTACCGACGTCCATGTTGAATTGCCGTTGCTCAAGGGTATCGAGGTATTCGGGAAAGGAAGACCAGGTCCAGGGTAATCCCTCGGCCAGGTCTGCGTAGTCGATGTCTTCCACCGTCTCCATTAAGCGGATGATGGTGTCATGGTCCTCTTTGCGGGCAGGTGCAAAACCCACACCGCAATTGCCCGTTACCACTGTAGTGACACCGTGACCTGTCACCGGATACAGCATCGACTCCCACGTCACATGGCCATCCAAGTGCGTGTGCAGATCAATGAAGCCGGGCGTCACGATCTTACCCTTCGCGTTGATTTCCTCATGGCCCGCTTGCGCGATGTAACCCACGGCTTCAATCCGCGAGCCACGCACACCCACGTCCGCCGTGTATGGCTGTCCGCCACTGCCATCGACAACAAGACCGCCTCGAATCACCAAGTCGTAACGTTGCATATCGCCCCCTTCGCAGGTGTGGTGCTTCGATCATTGGCCAATATATGTGACACGTCAACTAAATTACCGATACAAGAACGTAATATTTTGTTTTTAAAGCTTTTTATAAATCTGAATGCCGTTATTCAATCGAGAATAAACTGCACCAGGTCGGCGTGGGCGATACCCATAATGGAGGATGCCAACTCGCTGCTTCGCCGGGCGCCGACGATCTGGCTTGCCAAGCTGTCGAACTTTTTCAACAGGCCTTGCAGCAAGTGCGATGAGCAACCTTTGGCTGTCGAGGTCCCCGTCTCCAGGTACTCAAACTGGCGGGCCCTCACGACAAGCCTGCAGCCATTGAGGGGCAAACCTTCGTCGAGCAGGACACCTACCCGCGCTTGCAAGGCAAGATGCTCAACGGTGTTTACCGAGGCATCGCTGAAGGCCGCAGGAGCGGACATATCCACGCCTGAAAATGCCATCGCGACAGTTGCTCGCAGGCTGAATTTCGCCTGCAATCCTGTAAGCGGCGTGTCGATAGTGCATATGGTTTGCAGGCGTGGATTGACCCACACCTGTACCTGCTCGATATCCCGCTCTTGCAACGCATGGGTGGAACGTAGGTGCAAGGCGGCACGGATGGCTGGATGGGTCAATCCGCACGAAGCGAACTGTTTGAACGTTACCGCCATCATATGTGAGCCATCCACTGGTGGTGCCAGCGCCGAACGAACATCCAGCTCACCGGCCAATGCCTGCATGCCGCAGCGGTCGCCAAGGATGTCCAGTGGCCCATCGTAGCCACGTTGCGCCCATCGAGCTGCGGTATAACCATTGAGCGCAGCCCAACCTGCATGTAGCGCCTTGCCACCCGTGCCAAACGAAGCCCTAAGGCCTGCTGCACGGGTCGCCGCTAGACCGATGGCGATCAAGCTTTGCTGCTCCCCGAGGCGCAACAACCGCGCACAGCCGGCGGCGGCGGCGATCGCCCCAAGCGTACCGGTGGCATGGAACCCACGCTCATAGTGCTGTTCGCTCATCAGCAAACCCACGCGAGCAGCCATCTCGACACTGAGCACGATGGCGTCTAGCAATTCTGCACCGCTGCATGCCTGTCCAACGGCCACAGCCAGTAACGCCGGCAAGATGGCGACCGAGGGATGGCCCATCATCGGTGCAAGCCCATCGTCGTAATCGAGGACGTGGCCGGCCACACCACTGACCAGCACGAAATCGCGCAACCGGACCCGCTCAACACGTCCTGGCAACCGCCATTCGCCCACGCCGTGCTCGGCAATGGCATCGTTGGCCAGCACTGTGACCAACGCATGATCGCTGCCTGCCAAGGTCACACCAAGCCAATCGAGTAGACAACAAGCCGCCCGCTGCCGGGCATTGGGCAACGCCTGGTCGGCAATAGACCTGCTGGCGTCGAGCAGTGCTTGGGTAACAGGCCCTGTCCAGGTATTGTCGACGCTCACTAAGGCTGCACCTGACGGGTACTCACGTTGGCAGCATGTCGACGGGTTTTGTGCAGGATCAATGCGGCCAGCAGGCCAGTTCCGGCGAAAACGCCGAACAACAACTGATAGGCCTCAGCCGAGGGGTACTGGCGTCCACCCAGTGTGACTGCGGACATCATCAGCACGGCAACGGCAGCCTGAGCACCGACACCACCCGACAGATTACGCACCACGATGGAAAACCCTACCAGCTCCCCGGTGCGTGCAGCCGGGGCGTTCTCGATGATGAGGTTGGGGATGCTGGTCAATATTGCAGCGCCCATCATGGCAATCACAGCCATACTGCCGACGACCACCCACAACTGATCAGGCATTGCTGCCATCAGCAGCCAGCATGCCGCGTTAAGCAGGCAGGCACCGCGCAGCACTCCACGAGCTCCGAACTTGCCAGCCAGATGCCCTGCAATTGGCGAAGAGATGACGCCCAGCAATGTGCCTGGCATGTGCACCAACCCGTAGAAGGTCGCGCTCTTGCCGAAGCCGATACCCGTTTCAGCGGGCTGCTGGATCAGCAGCGAACCCAGCAGGCTTACCTGGAACACTGAAGTGGCAATCAACACCATTACCAGATTGGCCAAACCGACCTGCCCGCTGAACACCGTCCGCACATCGATCAATGGGCTGGCGTGCCGACGTTCATAGGCGTACCAAGATGCCAGGCACAGCATGCCAAGCGATAACGGCAGTAGTACTAGAGGATCGCTGACACTGTTTTCCTTGAGCGCGTTCAGCCCATAGAGCACGCCGCCGACGCCGGGTACGAAAAGTACACCACCCACGATGTCGAAAGACTCGCGCGATGCTGGCGTCAGCGATTTCGGTACGGCGATCGCCACGATGACCATGGCCAGCAGGGCCAATGCACCGCTGACATAGAAGAGGGTCGGCCAATCGAAGCGGTCGACGATATATCCCCCCAGGAACAAGCCTGCACCGGTACCGGTTGCGGCGCTGGCCAACAACAGACCAACCCCCAATGCCACGCGCTGCGGCGGCAAAGCCTCGCGAACCAATGCAATGCCCAATGGCAATACACAAGCTGCACAACCTTGCACCGTCCGCCCTATGAAAACGCCGACAAAATCGCTAGACAGCGCACTGATCGCAGACCCGATCACGGCCAGTGCCAGCGCATACTGCAGCACGCGACGTCTGCCATAAAGATCGCCAAGCCGCCCACCCACAGCCGCAGATGCAGCCGAGACCATCATGAAGCCAGTGATCAACCACCCGGCTTTGGCGTGATCGCCAAATACCTCGCTCAAACGTGGCACCGCCGCGAAAATCATTGAAATTTCATAGCTCAAGGCCAGCTCCGCCACAATCAATGCGGCGACCGCTGTCCATACGTGGCGCTGTGGGGTATTTGTCATTGTTTTTCTCCGCCTCTTTTTCAAGCCCTCAGGCTAACCCGATCAGGTTGGCTCAATGCATCCAGGGCCTGCGTTTTCTGAAAGCTTGTTCATGCTGCTCAATGACCGCGAGCGATTTGAGCGTGTAACCGATCTCATCCATCCCCTGAAGCATCAGCTGGCGACGGTGCTCATCCAGGCTGAATCCTTCGTGCAAGCCGCTCTCGGCAGTCACCTCAAGGGCCTGAAGGTCGACGCTGAAGCGCGTTTCAGGTTGGTCGGTAGCCTGCTGCAAGGCCGCTTTCGCGAACGCAAGGGATACGCGTACAGGCAGCAGACCATTGGCACAGGCATTGGAGAAGAAGATGTCGCCGAAACTGGGTGCAATCACACACCTGAAGCCCATGTCGAGCAATGCCCAGACGGCCATCTCACGAGAAGAGCCACAAGCAAAATTTTCCAACGCCAAAAGAATACGTGCGCCCTGGTAACACGGCAGGTTGAACAGGCATGTTGGGTCGACGCTGCCCTGTTTGTCATAACGCAGGTTGGCAAAACCATTTTCCTTGTAGAACGAGCTATTGCGCTCCAGCGTCAGGCTGTTCATCCGCTCGGCGCCCAGGCTGGGGAAAATCATGTCGGTATCGACATTGTTCAGCGCAAGCGGAACGGCAATCGAATCAACACGCACAAACCGCTCCATCATTCGTGCTCCCTGTCCAGGTGCCGAATATCGACGAAATGGCCGAACAACGCCGCAGCGGCTGCCATGGCGGGACTAACCAGATGCGTGCGGGCTCCTCGCCCTTGCCGATTCTCAAAGTTGCGGTTGGAAGTCGAGGCGATGCGCAGCACGGCATCGACTCGATCGGCCCCCCCGCAGCAAAGCGAGCAGCCCGGCCCCCGCCACTCGAAACCGGCTGCGATGAACAAACGATCGAGGCCCTCAGCCTCAGCAGCTTTCTTCACCAGCCCAGAACCCGGGACGACCATTGCTCGAACGCCTTGCGCGACGTGTCGACCAGCTATCACCTGGGCTGCCTCGCGAAGATCCGACAGTCTGGCGTTGGTGCAAGAACCAATGAATACCTGGTCGACTGCGATGTCCGTGATGGCCATTCCTGGACTAAGGCCCATGTAATCCAAGGCACGTTCGAAGGCTGGCGTCTCCTGCCCCTCGGCTCGACTGTGGCTAGGCACGTAGCCGTCAACCGGACTGACGTCCTGCGGTGAGGTACCCCAGGTCACCTGAGGCGCCAGCTGCGAGACATCGAGCGTAAACTCACGGTCGAACACCGCGTCTTCATCGGAAGCCAACGAACGCCACCAGGCGGCAGCCTGTTGCCAATGTCGGCCCTGTGGCGCAAGCGGACGCCCCTTCAGATAAGCCAACGTCTTGTGGTCCGGCGCAACCATCCCAGCGCGTGCACCCGCCTCGATCGACATGTTGCACAAGGTCATGCGCTGCTCCATCGACATCGCCGATACCGCTTCGCCTACGTACTCGATGACATGCCCGGTGGCGCCAGCGGTACCAATATGACCGATCAACGCCAAGATGCAGTCCTTGGCCGTCACACCAGGCGTCAGTCGGCCGGTCAGCACCACGCGATAGGTTTTTGCCGGCCACTGCACCACCGTGCTGCTCGCTAGCACGTGCTCCACTTCACTGGTGCCGATGCCGAATGCCAAAGAACCGAATGCACCCAAGGTCGAGGTATGGCTGTCGCCGCACACAAGGGTGGTACCTGGCAATGAAAAACCTTGTTCAGGAGCAATGACGTGACAAATTCCTTGCCGCTCGTCAAGGAATGGGATGTAGGGTATTCCGTGGAAGGCTGCGTTGCGCTCTAGTTGCTCCATCATGCGCTTGGCACGCTCAGGTGGGTCATGCCGCAGCGATGTCAGCGTCGGCGTTACATGATCAGCAACCGCCAGTATATTGCCAGGGTGACGTACCTTTCGACCCTGCGCCATCAGCCCAACGAAGGCCTGCACACTACTGCCCTCGTTGACGATATGCCGATCAATCGCCAGCAAGCAGGAGCCGTCAGGTCTGCGTTCGATCAGGTGATCATCCCAGATCTTCTGGAACAGCGTCCTGGCAGGCGTCACCGCTGACTCGTCACGCATCCGAAGTCAACACGCGAGTCCATTTCAACCGGACCCACCGTTCCTTGCCTTGCACTACGGCTTTGGGTGACACCAGCCACATGCAATCACCTTCCAGCTCGATGTAACGCACATAGTCGGATCCGACATCGTTCTCGAACGAGCTGACTTGCAGGTGATGCACCAGCTTCGCCCCTTCACGGGTGTAGCAACCGGCATAGGCGGTGAACGTCGCCGCCGCCTGAGCAAGCTCGGCTTGCGGAGAACGATAGCGATCGCCGGAGAGCAGAGCCCTACCATCGTGCGCGATCAATACCGCCATGCGTTGGCCGGAAAGGTAGTGAATCAGGCCATTTGGCTGGACGCCGTTGAGATGCGGGTCGGCCAGCTGGCCATCAACCCAGGCTTCAACGGCGAGCAGACGCCAGGTCCCCTCAATGTCGAACGTGCTGGCTGTAATGGGTGACGACGGTTGCAGTGAAGCGCTCATCTCGCTTGTATCCTCGTCCGCAGGGGGAAGTACGGCAGGCTTGCGGTGTCACTGCCCGGAGTATGTAGAGCAATATTTGACGCGTCAACTAAATCGCCTGACTTCTCGCGCCCTTGTTTCCCATGCCCGCCACTGCACTCACACGGCTTGCGATGATCTCCTGCACAAAACAGCCAGCGATCGTTGTATTCTCGATGCTAGGTAGAAAGGGTGAAATGCAGCCCGCCATCCAATACTCATTGATCGGAATCGTCGTGAACGAACACACAGCCAATGTGCGCAAGCGCCAAGCTTCTAAGCTGCATGCCGATAACGACCCGAGCCTGGCCAGCGGACCAAGCAGGCGTGCCGGCCGGGCGGAGCAAGCGGAGCTCGAGCTTTCCAGCCGCTTCTACGAAGCGTTCATCAGCAAACGACCCTCTCTCTTGAATGAGCAACAGCCGGACCGACGAAACGCAATCGCTCTGATCCAGAACATCGCCACCGACATTGGTCAGTTGGCGCAACGAAGTGCAGAACGTGTCGGCATCCATGTTTCCGACTTCTACGTGCTACTGCTGCTGGAAAACAACACCTCCAGCCCTCCATCACAGGTGGCCGACCTGCAAAAGGCATTGGGCTTTACGGCCGGAGGCATGAGTCGGCGCCTGGATCGGATGGAGGAGGCAGGGCTGGTCAAGCGCATCCGCGACCCCAAGGATGCGCGCGCCTGGCTTGCCAAGCTGACCCGAAAGGGCCAGATGCTCGCGACGCGCATTCGCAGCCAACGCAGCCCTCAACTAGAGGCCGCCTATGCCGAGCTTAGCCAGCAGGAATGGGCTGAACTCGCCAAGCTTTTGCGGCGACTGAACGTGGCCATGCAGCCATTGGCAGAGGACCTCTAGGCCGATGGCGAGCAGCTCTCTTTTGTCCTATCTGGAGTTTTACGGCAAAGCCCTGGCGGCACCCTCCTCCAAAATCAAGCTGGCAGAACGTATTGCCGGGCTCATCGAAGATCGGATCGTCGTCGAGGCATGGCCTGTCGGCTATCCGCTGGGGCGAGAAGCAGACTTGGCCGCCGCGGCCCAGGTCAGCCGATGGAGCCTACGCGAAGCCATTGCCCTACTGGAACAGATCGGCATGGTTGAGTCACGCCGTGGCCGCAACGGCGGTCTGTATGTCGCTTCGACCCTGTTCGACGCGGTGCGTACGGGTCTGAGTAACTATCTGGAATTCCTCGGGCCTAGCCCGGCCCAGATTCGTGCGGCACGCCGGGCACTGGAGTCGCTGTTGCTAAAACAGGCAGCCCGCCACCTCGACGAACATGCCCGACAACGCCTGACAGTTCAGCTCGCAGCGGTGGGAAACAGCTTCGGCAGCGAAATGCTGGCGGCAACTGCGCAGCTTCGCAGCACACTCATCGACCTGTCTGCCAACCCTGCATTGAGCCTGTTCATCCACGCCATGGGCCAAACCCTCATCCATGCTTGCTGGTATTCAACGCTGGATGACGTAGCGTTCCGCAAGCTGATGCACGCCATGTCGCGTTCGACCTGCAGTACTGTGGAGGCATTGCTAGACGGAGATCTTTTGCGAGCACAGGAGTGGGAAGACGAATTTTTGGAGCATTTCGAGCATGTCTTCCAACACTCGGCGATGATTACCCTGGCCTCTACCCGCGAAGGTGCCCTGGAACGGGTCGACACGCTTTTTCCTATAAGCCGGCCACCGAAAAAAGCCGAACATATCGCTCGCAGTCTTCGTCAGCAGATCCTCGAGGCTGGCTGGCCGGTTGGCCTGGTATTAGGCTCCGAAGCCGACCTGATGACGCGCTTCAAGGTGGGCAGAGCAGTCATCAGAGAAGCAATTCGGTCACTGGAGCGACTGGGCGTGGTCGAAATGGGACGTGGCGGCGCGAGCGGTTTACGCGTCGTCCAGCCCGACCCGGCACAGATGATCGGAGCCTGCTCACGTTACCTGCGTCGCGCTAGCCTATCCGTGGATGATCGCGCCGATATTCGTGAAGCCCTGCTGAAACCAGAATTAGCGACTGACAACCCGATTGCCCAGATCCTACTCAAAGTTCTCGAGCAACTATAATCCTCTTCCCTCCTTCAGCCCGCTCCTTCGCGATTCACGCAGACGGGCCAGGTGAGGGCGAAAAAATTATCGCCCTCATCAAAATCTATCCGATTGAAATATAAGGCTTTAAAGCCAAGTAGCCCACTTCCTGCTCCACGCCCCTCCGCCAGTACTTTATTTCGCCCATTGATTTCGCCAAGACTTTAATATACTACTCTTCGAAAGCGATGCAGCACCTGCCTGCTGATACCGCTGTCAAAACACAATAAAAAGCCGAGGCAACACCATGCAGATCGATGTGGAACACTTCATCCAGCTTGCCCAGCAGGATGCCGAGTTACGTTACAAATTTCGCGACTTGAGCGCTTCGATTCACCTGGCGCTTGGAGATGTGGCGATCCACCTGCAGGTGGCAGACGGCATGCTGACGACCCGCAAAGATGTGAGTTCGCAAGCGGATATCGAAATCAAAGGCCCTGACAGCTTCTGGACTCAGGCACTGGTCGTTCAACCCTCGGTCGGTTACGAGAGCCTGTCGATGGTGCAGATGCATGGCGGTACTCTGGAGGGCGATTTCGAACGCCATCTGGCCCCCTATCAGGGTGCACTGCAACGCCTGTTCATCGTTCTGCGCCACGCCGTTGCCGGCGCTGCCCAACGCCCCGACCCCGCGTTCGAGCCCTACTGGGAAACCGACTGCGCCATCGGTCGTTATGTATTCGTTCGCAAAGGCGATGCCAAAGCACGGGTGTACTACGAAGAGGCTGGCCATGGCCCGGTGACCCTGGTTTTGCAGCACACCGCCGGGGCTGACAGCCGCCAGTACCGTCACATGCTGGCCAATCCTGAGCTGCAAAAGCGTTTTCACATGATTGCCTGGGACCTGCCCAGCCACGGCAAATCCTTACCACCCACCGGTGAGCGTTGGTGGGAACAGGACTACCGACCGTCCAAGCAAGAACTGCTGGAGTGGAGCACAGCCATCGTCAACACCCTGGAGCTGGATCGCCCCATCTATCTGGGCTGCTCAGTCGGCGGGCAACTGGCTTTGGACCTTGCCGCGCACCATGCCGATCACTACCGAGCATTCGTGGCACTGAACGGTTGGTATGAAATCCGCTCGAGGGGGCGCTACAACAACGACATTCATCGCAAGCCCACTACTTCGACAGATTTTTTCGCCTCCAAGATCCTCGCTGCCACAGCGCCTGAAGCCCCGGAGTATTCGGCACAGGAAGTGTACTGGGTGTATCGCTCCAACTACCCGGGCGTCTACGCCGGGGACAACGACTACTTCATGAACGAACACGATTTGCGCGAAGACGGGCACCTGATCGACA
Source organism: Pseudomonas bharatica (assembly GCF_048586865.1). Taxonomy (NCBI): domain Bacteria; kingdom Pseudomonadati; phylum Pseudomonadota; class Gammaproteobacteria; order Pseudomonadales; family Pseudomonadaceae; genus Pseudomonas; species Pseudomonas bharatica. Next base: position 169,985 of record NZ_JBMAWR010000002.1, read on the forward strand.
CCCGCAAGACACCCGTAGTGGTGGTTACTGGAGAGTACGACGGCAGCCAACTGTACCCAGAAAACGGAGGTGCCGCGGTAGCAAGGCATATCCCCGGCGTGGATCACATCGTACTCCCAGGCCTGGGACATTTCGCCCCGTCGGATGACCCTGTCCGATTCTGCGAAGCCATCCTTCCAATCCTCGACGACCTCGTGCAACGGAGCCGGTAAGCCATGGTCAAGCTCATCCTGTTGGTCAAGCGCAAACCCTCGCTTAGCTTCGAGGCCTTCCGCGAGTATTACGAGTTGACGCATGCGCCACTGGCGGCAAGCAAACTCAAACACTTGCGTCACTACTGTCGCAACTTCCTGACTTCGTTCCCTGGCCAGCCTGAACCTGCCTACGACTGCGTGACCGAGTTCTGGTTCGACGACCACGACGCACTTGCGCAGACCATGGCATTTGCCCGCTCCTCTGAAGGCCAGGTGCTGGCCGAAGATGAGGAGCGCTTCATGGACCGAGCGTCCATGCGCACGTACATCGCTGATGAACACACAACAACAATCGACCGGTAAGCCGCCATGACCGATAAATGCATCATCAACTTCGACCATCACACTCCCCAATACCGTGACGACTGGGACGTCAAGGCTCAAGAGCGCGCCAGCAAATGTCCGGTCGCCTGGTCCGAAGCCCATGGCGGTTACTGGATCCTCAGCAGCCATGAAGACGTCAAACGTGCTGCCGGCGACCCTGATAGCTTCTCCTCCGCGCACAACTCGCCAGAAAAGCCGTGGTCGAAGGGCATTCTGATCCCTGAACTGCCCTACACCCTGGCGCTGTCCGAGTCGGACCCGCCCATCCACCCGGCTCGACGCCTGATCGAGGCACCGTTTTTCGCCCCCATGGCCGTGCGGCAGTTGGCGGATGTAGCCAAACGTCATGTCGAGGAGGCCATTACCCGCATTATCGACCGCGGTGAACTGGACTTTGCCTATGACTTCGCAATGCGAGTGGCGGCGAAGACCACCATGGAGCTGGTGGGCATCGACCCTGAGCGCTGGGAAGAATTCATGCTTTCAGCGCACAAGGCATCGCTGCTGCCATCGGACCACCCCGATTACCCGATAGAAGAAATTCGTCAGGTACAGACCAAGATGCGTGAGCTGTTGACCGAGCGCAAGGCCAACCCGCGCAAGGACATCCTCAGTGCCTTGGCAACCAAAAAAGCGCTGGGCGAACCGCTGACGATGGATGTGCAAGTTGGCATGCTATCAGCGGCCATCTTCGGCGGCTTCGGCACGGTGATGTCAGCGACGTTGAGCGTGCTGCTGTGGCTCGAGAACAATCGCGAGCTTTACACGCAACTGCTTGAAGACGATGCATTACTCGATCGCCTGATCGAAGAAACCCTGCGTTTGAATCCACCTAACCACGGCACGGCGCGCACTGTTGCTCGCGATATGGAGCTCAACGGCCAACAGCTTAAGCAAGGCGACCGCGTGCTGCTGTCGTGGGCAGCGGCCAACCGTGACCCGGCGGTGTTCGAATGCCCTGCCGAGGTGCGCCTCGATCGACCTAACGGCAAAGAGCATTTCTCCTTTGGGGGCGGCGAGCACCGCTGCCTTGGTGCGCCACTGGCACGGGTTGAAATCCGCCAAATGGTCAGGGCAGTCATCACTCACATGCCTGACTACAAGATCGATCGTGAACGCCTGCGTTACTACCCTTCGTTCGCCAATACCGCCGGTATCTCGAGCATGCCGGCCACCTTCACTCCCAAATCCAGCGAGCGTTGAGTCATGGCCGTCGACAACAGATTTGCTGCTGCCGATCTTGCCGACGCCATCACCCGAGCCCGCGCCTCGCGGGATCGGGGCGTGGCTTGGCTGCTAAGGCACATCGACCCCACTGGCAAACCTGTAGGTGCCGAAAAACGCAATGGCTGGGCCAGGGTGCCCTGGGCGCTTGCCGTATCAGGCGAGACCGACACCGCCGCCCAAGTTGTGGCGTGGGCCGAGCGCACTCAGTTGTGCGGTGATGGCAACTTCACTGCCGGCCCTGCTTATGGTAGCGGCCGCTTCCTGGCCTATCCGCTGGCCCATTTTGCTATTGGCGCCTGGCTTACCGAACGCTATGACACCGCCCGATCAGTGATGGGTGCCTTACGGCGGCTGCAGGATCCAGCAACCGGTGGGTTTCCTATCGCGCCTCCACAGGACCGAGCCACCGACCTGCACGACTTACTGTCGACCGCTCAGGCTGGGCAGGCTGCGGTCATTACCGGGCAGCACGATATCGCCGAGGGTGTGTACCGTTGGCTGACGGATTTGCTGCAGCAGCAACCACCATCAGCCGGTAGCCGGTTCTATACGTTCCGCCAAGGTGCGAACCTGGTGACTCAACCGGCGCAAGCGCTGGAGTGGCTGGCGATTACCGATTTCGATGTGCCACGCCAAACCTTCTACACGCCCGGGATGGCAGCGGTGTTTCTTTGCGCCTACGCTGGAAGCCAAGGGCTTAAACACCCCGTGGAATTGGCATCAGCGCTGCTGGCGCGCAACCTGTCAGGTACCGCAGCCCAGTTCGACGACCTGTCATCTGTCCAAGCCTGCAAATTCGGCTGGGGGGCAGCTGCCCTATATCCACTCGACGTACAGCGGGACTGGACGCCACACCTGAAGCGGATGGTGGGGTGGTTCGAGGACAGGCAAGCCGAAGATGGGTCCTGGGCGCCTTCTGCATTTCTACAGCCAGCCCCGGATGATGTCGATCGCCTAGTAAAGACCGCCGAACATGTCATGGAAGTCAACACCCTACTTGGCGCGCTGGGTTCGGCAGCAGCTGCTTAGCTTTGCCCTGCAACACATATAACAAAAAGCGCCGGTCGTTGACCGGCGCTTTTTGTTATTAAGGTCATCAGGGTATTCAACTGCTTCTGTCCAATCCCAGCGAGAGCAGCACCATCAGTAACCATGCCAGGAGGAACCGCAGCAAGAGAGCCCATCGCCCACTTGCAACAGGAGCGGAGGGTGGCATGCGTGGCTCGACAAAATGGCTCGGGACCTGCTTGGAGGTAGCCTGCATTTCATCAGGATCGCACACCACGCCGCAGCCTCAGACCTTGTCTGCTTCACGCGCCCAGCGCGGCAGCGGAATACCTTGGTCGTGGTGCCAGAGCAAGCGCACCTGATCACGCTTTCCAGGGTCGAGCATTGATCTTGCCAAGTCAGCCAAGCGCTCACCAGGGCGCTCTCCCCGGTTCGCCCAACTGCGCAATCGGCGACTATACAACTGCACGTCGTATTCCATGGCAAACCCATTACCCCCGAAAGTCTGATGCACCGTTGTCGCAACGGAGCGCGCAGCCTCGATCGCTTTGGCGCGGACCATGATCGCAAATGCAGCGGAAGGCGCACCATCACCGCCCACATCTGCGCGTGCCGTAAAGGCGGCCTTGCGAACCAGTAGTTCGGCAGCGTCCAGCAGCACACTGGCATTGGCCAAACGGTTGGCCACCCCCTGGTAGCTGCCGATGATCTTGCCGAATTGCTCGCGCTCCTTCGCATAGCCCAAGCCGTACTGCAGAAGAGCCTGGCCGGCGCCGGTCATCCGCGCCGCATCCACCAAAGCGGCATAACGAGACAGCCGATCCGCCAGATCGGAATCGCCCAACCACTGGCCATCCACATGCCCGCGCTGGTGTTCAACCAGCAAGTCGCCCGCCGTCGTGCGCCGGGCATCGCCGCAAAGCGCTTCGAGATAAACACCTTGCGACCGGATCACAGCCACTTGCGCCACCGACGCAGGCACTGGACCGCTGAATGCGAGTGCCACGTTAGATCGACCGGTCAGCGCCAGTACAGGAATCGTTTCGACATAAGCGGTCGGTGCCAGCGCATGGCCCAGTTCGTAGGCAATACGAGCGAACAGATCAGGTTCCGCCTCCAGGTCATCCAGGCCAAAAGCCGAAAGATGCTCGGCCACAGCCGGCGATAGACCATCATTGCTCGCCTCCGCCGCACGTACCTGCTCAGAACTACACTGCTTTGCCAGCACTTTACGCAGCGTGCCACCAATCTCTTCGACCTCTTCACTCCAGCGTTCATCCAGCATTTCAATTGCTCCTTGGCAGGTGGAGTTGGCGATTGGCGATAATGTTGCGCTGAACTTCACTGGTGCCGCCGATCACGGTCAACACGGTCGCAACGCGCAACTGCTGCTCCAAATCCTGGGCAAGTATGTCTTCGCCTTCCTGGTATAGGGTTTGATGTCCCATCAGCTCCGTGGCCCACTCGATGAAACGCTGAGCCAGCTCCGATCCATGTACCTTGCTCATCGGCCCTGTACCGGAGGTATCTTCACCACGTGCGGCACTGAGGCCAACCCGCAGGTACAACAGCCGATCGGCCTCCAGATCCATGATGAAACGGCCTAGCTTTTCAAGATCGCTTTCTGACAACTGATCAGCCATGCCCGAAAGGCGATGAATCAATCGTGCGCACAGCAAGCGGGTCTCCGTACCGCCAAAACTCATGGCTCGTTCTTCGTCGAGATTGCCGGTGATCACCTGCCATCCTTGGTTTTCCTCACCCACCAGATTCTTCACCGGAACCCGTACGTCATCATAGAAAACCGCATTGACGCGCCAGCCACCCATCACCCAGACCGGCTGAATTGTCACACCTGGTGATTTTAGGTCGACCAGCAGCAAGGACAGGCCGCGGTGTCGGGTTTGCTCCGGGTCGGTACGCACCAGCAAGCTGCACCAGGTAGAGACATGCGCCGAAGAAGTCCACAGCTTGGCGCCATTGACCACATAGTGATCACCGTCGCGCACGGCACGGGTTTTCAATGACAGCAAGTCACTACCCGCACCAGGTTCCGACAAGCCTTGGCAGTAAGTCCACTCGGCGTTGACGATATGCGGCAGGTGCTCGGCAATTTGCTCTGGCGAACCGCTGCGCAACAACATGCCGCCGCCGCGCTGGTTGGTGGTCAAGCCATAGCCAGGGAAGCCCTGGCACTCCAGCTCTTCGGCCATGAGGAATTGCTGATCGACCCGTGCCTCTTGGCCATATGGTTTTGGCCAGGTCAGGCCTATGAGGCCACGGTCGGCCAACTGCTTCTGAAACGTCATCGAATAACGCTCGATGCTCATGGCCTCGACTTCTTCACGCAAGGCATGCATCTGTGCCCAACCGTAGCTGTCGGCCAACTCTCGCATCTGGTCGCGATAACGGTTTTCCTCATCGCCCGGGAAAAAGTTCATAACCGCTCCAAATAGATAACTTAGATAACCTAGTTAGTATAGATTGATCCTGTATGCGCTGTCATCCCACCTCCGAAACCTTCAGCCACGCAGAAGCCGACCCGCACCGACTGGCCGCTCGATCACCGAAAAGCCATCAGCCAACTTATCCAGGCGCTCGATTACATCGGCCGGAAACGCTGCCGAACGCCGGGTCTCGAGGCTGACGCTGGTCGAGACATATTCGATGGTTGCCACCAAGGCGCCCTCACCCCCCTTGCGCATTTCGTGATAGTGATAAAACCGCTTGAGATCGAAACCCAGGAGCCAGCTGCGAATGACCACCGGGTCACCCAGTTTCAGTTCACGCTCGTAGACGATATGCGCTTCGCGCTGGAATATAGTCAGCCCGCGCGCTCTATAAGCGGGGCCGAACCCCAGCGGACGAAATAGCGGCGGCAAGGCTTTCTGGAAAAGATCGACGTAATGCAAGGCCCCCATGTGCCCATTGAGGTCGATGACCTCGGGCCCGACTTGGCTGTTCAACGCTTCTATCGGCAGGGCTATGGGCAGCGGCGGTAAAGGTGTGGATGTCATCGCCAGGCTCCTGTTAGTTGCAGGTTTTCCCGGCCAACTGCCGGGCGATGGATCAACGGCCGGCCCATACCGGTTTGCGACGCTCCAGAAATGCCCTGGGGCCCTCCTTGGCATCCTCACTCTGACGAACTACTTGCCCAGCCTCACGCATGGCGGCGAACAACTGCTGTTCATCCAGATCCTGGGCCATTCGGGCAATCTTCAAGCTCTGCTGTACAGCCACCGGTGCACACTCGGCAATCTGGTTGGCCATATCCAAAGCGGCCTGAACCGCACCACCCTCATCCACCAGGCGGTTTACCAACCCCAGTGCATAGGCGCGTTCCGCAGAGATCGGCTCCCCAGTCACCAGCATCTCGCACGCGACCGCAGGAGCGATGCGCCGAGGCATACGAAACACTCCAGCACCTGCAGCAATGATGCCGCGCTTGACCTCTGGCAGTGCAAAACTGGCCCGACGGGAAGCCACCAGCAGATCGCACGCCAGGCAGATCTCCAGCCCCCCCCCATATGCCGGCGCGTCTACTGCAACGATCCACGGTTTGGTGCGGCAAGCCTGGATCAGTCCGGCGAATCCACCTGCCTCGGTCAGCAGCGCTGCATGGTTACCGGCGGCCACCTCTGCGAGATCCGCACCGGCACAGAAGCTCTGCTCGCCGGTAGAAGCTAGCACCACCGCGCGTATGTTCGGGTCCTCCTCGGACAGCTTGACCGCGGCACCAATACCTTGGGCGATCGCGCCATTGATGGCATTGCGTTTATGTGGCCGGTTGATCCTGACCAGCAGCACATGATCATTTGCACGCGTCACCTCAAGCTCTGCATCCATCCTCTTCTCCTCACGTTGCGATATGGCTTGCCAGCAAGCGCCCACATCACTATGGTTTAATAAGTGATCATAGTTAACTACGTTAGATAGGAGGTTGCAATGTCGAAGCATGATCAGGTCGATCACGACCATCTGCATTACATCGGTGGTGAATTCGTAACCTCGGCAGGCTCGGCGTCCATCGAAGTGGTCGATCCTGCCACAGGCTTGCGCATCAAGGACGTGGCGGCTGGCGACGCGCAGGATATCGATCGGGCGGTTCACGCCGCCCGCGACTGCTTCGACTCACGAGCCTGGCGCAAGATCGCGCCCGCAGATCGGGCCAACACTTTATGGACCTTAGCGGACCGCATCGCGGCCCATACCGATGAGTTCGCCGAACTGGAAACGCGTGACAATGGCATGCCTCTGATGTTCGCCAAGGCGACCATCGCCAGCCTTGTCAACGGTTTGCGCTACTACGCAGGCATGGTCACCAAACTGCATGGGCAGACGGCGGATATCTCTGGCAACGGTCGCGACTTGCACGCTTACACCCAATCCGAACCGGTCGGGGTAGTCGGCTCGATCACACCGTGGAATGCCCCCTTGGGTGTGCTGATCAACAAGATCGCCCCCGCCCTGGCTGCCGGCTGCAGCATTGTCTGCAAACCTGCCGAGCAGACCCCGTTGTCAGCAGTGCGCCTGGCCCAATTACTGGATGAATGGAAGCTGTTTCCTGCGGGCCTTATCAACATCGTCAACGGCTATGGCCACATCGCGGGTCAAGCCCTGGCGGATCACCAGGATGTCGACAAGCTGACATTCACTGGGTCCACTGCTGTTGGTAAGAAACTCGTTCACGCCTCGGCACAGAGCAATCTCAAACGCGTCACGTTGGAACTGGGCGGCAAGTCTCCACTGTTCATTTTCGACGACGCCGATCTTGAGAAAGCCATAACCGGAGCGGCAATGGCCATCTTCGCCAACAGCGGGCAAGTATGTTTCGCCGGATCGCGCCTTTACATCCAACGCGGCATCTTCGACAAAGTCATCGAAGGTGTGGCCCGGGTAGGTGCAGCCATGCGCCTAGGCAGTGGACTCGATCCCCAGACCCAGATGGGGCCTCTGGTTTCAGCGCAACAGATGGCCCGGGTACTGTCGTATGTGGAAAGCGGTATCGGTGAAGGGGCCGAACTGGTTTGCGGCGGGACCCGCCATGGTGAGCAGGGCTTCTTCGTCAGCCCTACAGTATTCGCCAACCGTGACCGCAAGCCACTGACCATCGCAGAAGAAGAGATCTTCGGGCCGGTGGTCACTGCAATGCCTTTCGATGGGCTGGAGGAACTCGAGGTCCTGGCAAACGCCACGCCTTACGGTCTGGGTTCGGGCATTTATACCAGCAATGTCTCCACCGCCCACCGGGCAGCCAAACTGATTCGTGCCGGCAACGTCTGGATCAATTGCTACGGCATTCTCGATAAAGCCATGCCTTTTGGTGGCTTCAAACAATCAGGTTGGGGCCGCGAATCGGGCTTCGAAGGTATTGCTCCGTTCCTGGAAAGCAAATCGGTTTACACCCTGCTGTAACTACAAGCTTGAGCCAGCCTTGCGTAGCCGAAAGCGGCTACGCAAGGTATGATCCAGGATTCAGGTCAGACTGACGAGTACAGGACCACAGACCGCACCGACTCCCCAGTACGCATCAATGTAAGGCCATGGTTGATCTCGTCAAGCTGCAGACGATGCGAGATCAACGCATCAAGGTCGAACTCACCAGCCACGTATTGGTCCACGTAGCGCGCTACGTCTTGGCGCTTGGCCCCCCCCATCAACGACCCCGTCCAGCGGCGACCGCTCATCAGCGTGAAGGGCGCAGTGCTGAGTTCTTTGCCAACCGGAATCACCCCGACGCATACCGCAAGCCCCCAAGCCGGATTTGTGGACTCCAGGGCTTGTCGCGCCAGCTCTGGCACCCCCACACACTCGAAGGCGAAGTCTACCCCCATTGGGCTCAACGTTTGGATCTGGGTGATTACATTGTCGACCGCCTTGGGGTCGATGAAGTCGGTCGCACCCATTGCTCGGGCCACGCTTTCTTTGCCTGGATTGGTGTCCAGCGCAATGATGCGGGCGGCACCCGCCAGCTTCGCCCCCTGAATCACACTCAGCCCTACCCCACCCGCTCCGAACACCGCCACGCTGGAACCGGGTGTTACCTTGGCGGTGATCAGCGCCGCCCCTAGCCCCGTGGAAACACCGCAGGCGATGCAGCAAGCATGCCCGACCTCAGCGTTGCGGTTGACTCGCACCAGGCTGTCAGCCGGCACCACGGTCATTTCAGCGAACGTGCCCAGACCGCAGTAAGCCGCCACTGGCTGGCCATCCAAACTGAACGGTGACCGCGGCGCCTGGCGCCGGGCTAGCATCTGTACACACAGATTAGTGCGCCCTGACGTACAGAACGGACATACACCGCAATCTGGCACCAAGTAAGGCATGACACGATCACCCAGGGCAAAGTCGGTGACGCCTTCACCAAGCGCCACCACGTCGCCAATCCCCTCATGGCCGAGCACGACCGGGAATGCCTGGGGAATCTTGCCTTCCAGCGCACTGAGATCCGAATGGCATAGACCGGTCGCCAACAGCCTGACCATGACCTCTCCCGGCCCTGGGTCGGCCAAGGTCAATTGACGAATTTTCAAGGGCTCATTGGCCGCGAATGCAACTGCGGCTCTTACCTGAACAGGCATGGCAATCACTCCGTTTCTCGTGGGAGCCGGCGCACTGGCAACAGCAGCCGGCAGATCTTGGAAATCTGCATTCAGGCTGTCATTGCAGGTAGTCGAGCAAGCCCGAGACCGCGCGATTGACACCCCGCTCGACAGTCCGCGTGACCAGGTAGTTACCCTGATAACCCCTGCGGCCGCTTTTCGAGAAGCTGATCAGGGTGCCCGCGCCACCAGCCGCAGCCGGCAGCATGCGGACGCGCTCAAGGGCCTGTTTGAGGCCCTCGGGTGTGGAGGGGGTCATGTTCGACAGCGCTACCGCCAACGTGCGACCGATGTCGAACCCGATCGCCTGATAGGTATGCGCTGCCGTTCTGGCGAAGCGTCGCTCAAAGGCCTGCACCATGGCCGCGAAAGTTGGATTGGCGGCGTCGAACTGATCGATACCGGTCCAGCCCTCGAACCACTCCGGCCCATCGAAGCCCGTCGTGGCCGCGACAAAGTTGCAGACCATCAGCTTGCCCGGGTCCCATCCAGTGCTTTCCAGCGCGCAGACAAACTGGCGGTGCATACACACCGAGATGACCAGAAGCGCATCGGCACCGCTGCGCTGTGCATTGGCCACCGCCATGTCGACACTGACTTGGTCCGGTGCAGGATCGATGGTGTAAGTGCCAGTGACCTCAAGCCCGGTTTCCCGCATGGCCTGGTTGAAGGTCTGCGCATATTCGTTCCCCATCATGCTGGCGTCACGAATCAGTGCAACGCGCCGGTAACCCTGCTTGCGGGCATGACGAACGATCATGCGGATCTCATCGCAATAGGTGCCGTTGGGTAACTGGAACAGATAAGGGCTGGCCAACTCCAATGTGCCGCCGAACGAAATCACCGGGACCTTGGCCTGATTGATTTCGTCCTCGCACGCCATCAGGTCATCCGGCAAGGTCGGTCCGATGATGCAGTGCACTCGCTGCTCACAGGCCAATTCGCGAAACGCCTGGCGCACATCCAGCGCACTGGCATTAGGGCCGCCATACACTTTCCGGGTAATCAGTTCGATGTCGCGGTCAATCACACCCTGCTCTCGGGCTTGCTCGAACGCGAGTACGATGGCATCGGCGTAATCGAGCAGCGGCTGGGTTGCATAAGCCCAGTCCATCAGCAGGCCAATGCGCCAAGGCACCTTGGTCGGACGCCTTGGGTTCACGAGCGTTTCATTTGCAGTCATGGCCGGCCCTCACTGAAAACGTGCGCGCCACGGCGCGAAGACGGTCGGCTTGAGAATGCCTGTCGGTGCTGCCGCCACCTCCGGAATGGCGTTGATGCACAGCGCCGCGATGGCCTTGCCGTTAGGGTCATAGCCACGATCGGTCAGGGCGTCGGCGCCGATCGCCTCAAGAGGCATTTCCGCGCGCAGGCGAGGTTGGCCATCAATATCGACGATCCACACGTTTCGAGTGTCCCACCCAGGCACGGGCTCGACGTACCAATGGGACTTTTGCGTGACTCGTAGACCATTGGTCATGAGTATGGTCCAGGTCCATACGGTCGCCTTAGAAGTGCCTTCGGCGATCAAGCCTGCCTTCAAATGAATGTCGTGGGTTGCCGGGATCCACTGGAGGTCGAGCGAAATGGATTCGACCTGAGTCGCCCAGTGCTCGGCCATCAAGTGGTACATCTCGCTGTACAGGGTGGTCAGCGTACGTGGCGTTTGATGGTCCACGGTGATGGTACCCGGAGGATGCCCCAGGCCGATCACATCGTAGATGGTGTGAGCGGGGCGCATGCGTAAGTCGAAGTACTCGATGAAGTCGACGCCCTGTACCTGCGTACAGAAACTGCTCAGGGTAGGACCCATCCGGTCGAAGACAAAACCTGGGCAAATGCCGTTGCCGTGCAACGTGCTGCCCCCCTGTTCGCATGCTTGAATGAACCGCTGTTCGTAGGCAGCGCCGCGCCATCTTGGCCAGTAGTAACCGCGCACCGAGATCACGTTCTTGCCTGCACCGAGCAATGCCAGGACTTGATCGTCGCTGACGTCGGTGGTCGATTCGAGCATTGGCATGTGCAGAACGAAGTCGGCATCGAGCTCAAGAATCGCAGCCATGTCATCGGTTGCTTTGATTCCAGTATCAGGTCTGCCACACAAAGCCCCAGCGTCTTGGCCGGCCTTGTCGCCACTGTAGACGAACACGCCTGCAAGCTGCAGGTCCGGATGATCGATGATCTGTCGCAGTGACTCCCGCCCTAGTTTGCCAGTTGCCCATTGCACGACCTTGTAAGGTGGCTGGGGAATACGCTTACCCATGTAGAGCTCCCTTGTTGGATGATTGACTGGAGTTGATGGCCTGGCAGTCCAGCGTCATCTCGGCGGGATATTGGCCAACGTGGCCAGCAGGATCTGCCAATCCAGTCGCCTGACGTCGAACAACCGTCTGAGGCTCCAGCGATTGGGCACATTGCTGCCGGCAGGCATTCGAGGATCATTCCTATTCATAGGGGCTCCCTTATGGTTTTTGTCGTTCGACGGAGCACAAACGAGAGTTTCAGTTTGGGCAGAATCGATCAGAGCACCCCGACAAACTAGTTAACTTATCTAACCACGTCAACAGGCCTTTTCATCTTGTATTTGCCGTCAAACCCTTGATTCACTCGCTCAGCTGCGCCTGTTGCAAGCGCCACTGCACGGCAAAGCGATGGAGCAACTCATCCAATTGCCGCCACTGATCCGTGGTAAGCGCCTGAATCACCTGCGGCGTGTCGTGTTGACGTGCACTCACTGCCATCGCGCGCCCATGATCGGTGAGACGCACCCGGCTAGCCCTGCGATCTTCGCTGTCCGCTTCCCTGACGATCATTGAGCTCTTCTCGAGCCGGTCGATGCGTTTGGACATACCTCCCGAAGAAATGTCCAGCATCGAGACCAAGTCAGTGACACGAATCGGCCGTTGCGCCCGATCCATCCTTTCAATCGTGTACAGGGTATCGAGATCCCCCGCTGAAAGACCGATCATCGCGGCTTTGCGCTCCTTGTGCTGCGTCAGCTCCTGAGCCAGGTGCATCATCCGAGCTAGGGCGAGAATCGCCGGCGCTTCCCCTGATTGTCCTTCGGACTGTGTAAGAAGCTCGGAGAACGCTGCCAGCGCCTGATCTTGAGTAGCGCTTTTCAAGGTTGCTCCACGTGCTTTGGAAATATTCACCACCATTTTCCTCGATCGATACTTGCCAAATAGCTTCCCGGGAAGATACTTTTTAGGAAGATAGTTCCACAGATGCAATTCAAGTGAATCTTGCCACAAGGCGAGTATTCGATTCGACAACGCGACAGTTGATGAGTGAACGACTATGGACGAACCCTGCGAAGTGCTACGTGTGGAGGATGTGGCGGGTGTCAGAACACTGACACTGACCCGACCGCATCGCAGCAATGCCATCGACCCCGTCTTGCATCAGGCACTGCTGTACGCCATTGATGCCGCCGGCGCCGATCCGGATGTCCGCGTTATTGTGATTACGGGTGAAGGGGACAAGGCATTTTGCGCTGGAGCGGATATCAAGGCCGCCGAAGCGACCAGCACTCAGCCGTTTCGACTGCCTATGACAGGCCTGCAGCGCAATCTCTACGAAATGCTGTTGGAAACCTGGAAACCCACCATTGCAGCAGTCAATGGTGCAGCCGCTGGCGGCGGACTGGAACTGGCACTGGCGTGTGATATCCGCCTGTGCGACCCGAGTGCTCGCTTCATCGTCCCAGAAGCCAAGCGTGGAATGGGGGCGCACTTCGCTACCACCCTGCTACCGCGCCTCATCGCCCCCACCCATGCTCTGCGCATGCTCTACCTGGGTGACCCGGTAGATGCCGAAGAGGCACTGCGAATCGGTCTCGTCAGTCAGATAAGCGCGCCAGGCTCAGTGCTCCGGCAGGCCCAGGACCTGGCAGCTCGCATTGCCAGTAATGCACCGGTAACCCTGCGCAGGATCAAGGAAACCACGGTCAAATCATCGGGACTGCCTCTGGCCGCCGCTTTGCGGTTGAACGAGGGTATCAGCCCTTACTTGAGTGAAGACCGCGAAGAAGGGTTTCGGGCCTTCCTAGAGAAACGCCAACCACAATGGAAGGGACGCTGAAATGACCGTATCGCTCAAATCCGTTTTTCATCCAAGCACGGTCGCCGTGCTCGGTGCTTCGGCAGACCCGCGAAAGATCGGCGGACGGGTCATGAACCACTTGCTGGATAACCGCTATCCCGGCACGGTGTATCCCATTTCGCTCAGTACGGCTGATATCAGTGGCATCAAATGTCTCAGCTCGATCGCCCACGCGAGTGCCCCAGTGGACATCGCTTTCCTTGCCATTCCGGCCTCCGCGACCTTGGCGGCAGTGCAGGACTGCGCAGCGGCGGGGGTAGGCGCGGTGATCATTGGTTCATCCGGTTACGCCGAAAGTGGAGAGCAAGGCAAGGCCTTGCAGGAAGAGCTGGCGCACCTGGCAAAAGCCACGGGCATTCGCCTGATCGGCCCCAACTGCAATGGCATCTATAGCGCCCACGCGGGCCTTAGCCTAGGGTTCAACAGCGGTCACAGCCTGGCGATTCCAGCTGGCGATGTGGCGATCATCTCGCACAGCGGCGCCTTGTTTGATGTCTTCGCTCGCCGACTCATCCAATACGGTGCCGGCTTGTCCTTCTTCGTCTCCGCCGGCAACGAGGTGGACTTGGGCATGCACGACTACCTGGATTACGCCATAGAAGACCCCAACACACGGGTCATTGCATTGGTTCTCGACGGCATTGGCGATGGCCAGCGGTTTCGCCAGCAGGCCAGGCGTGCCCACGCGGCCGACAAGTCGATAGTCGCCTTGAAAATTGGCCTATCTAGCCGGGGCGAAGCAGCTGCCGTCGCGCATTCCAGCCGGATGGCCAGCGGCGCCCAGGTTTATCGCTCCTTCCTACAAGCGTGTGGCATACCCTTGGTCGAAACCCCAGAAGGCCTGCTGGCCGCCGCCGCGTTCCTCTCGCGCCATGGCAAGGGATCAGGCGCAGCGGTGGTTCTGTCTACCTCGGGTGCTGGCGGCGCCATCATGGCGGATCTGGGTGAGCGCCACGGTGTTGCCCTGGCCGACATCGGCGAGCACACCCACGCAAGGCTGGCCGGCCATCAGCAGTTTTCCACCATCAGCAACCCGATCGACATCGGCGTCTTCGGCACACTGGATCATTTCGACCAAATCATCGATGCAGTCACCGATGACGCCGCCGTTGGCATGACCATCGGGCTGTTCCCTACCCTGCCTCCGGCCACCCACGCAAGCGTAGTGCAGGCCTTGGGCGCGGCACAAACGCGCACTGGCAAAGCCAATGTACTGTTGCTGCCAGGTGGGTTGAGCGATGCTGCGGCTGAGCTTTGCAAGACCCATGGGATTACCTGCTTCACTGAAACCGTCGCCTGCCTCGAAGCAGCACAGGCCTACCTAGCACCTGTCGCTAGTACCGATCCGTTTGCGCACCCCATAGCAACGTTGAAGCTACCAGGCTCGGGCCCCCTCGATGAGGCTGCCTCCTTAGCATTACTCGCCCGACACGGTGTGCCAGTAGTGCCTGCACAGGTGTGCAGGGATGCCGACAGTGCCGAGCATGCGGCACGCAACATTGGTTTCCCAGTGGTAATCAAGGGCATTGCCGAAGGCGTTGCCCACAAAAGTGACCTGGGGTTGGTCAAGCTGAACGTGGCAGACACTGCCGCAGTTCGCGAGACGTATGAGGCTCTGGGCTGCCATGCCGTATTGGTGCAACCCATGCTCAAGGGTGAGCTTGAAGTCATCGTCGGCTATAGCCATTGCAACGATGCAGGCGGCATGTTGATTGCCGGCCTGGGCGGAATTCACGCCGAAGCGATACAGGACACAGTCATGTGGGCGGTACCTGCCACCCGCCACGCTGTCGAGGCCACACTGAGTCGCAGCACCATCGGGCGCATCCTCTCCAGCTCCCGCTGGCGCCATCCCCAGGCCTTGCCAGCGTTAGTGGATGCTTTGCTTGGTGTACAAGCCTTGGCCATGGCTGGCACTGATCGAGTAGTCGGCATCGATGTGAACCCGCTGCTGCTAGGTGCCCATGGCGCGGTGGCGGTCGACGGCTTGGTGGTGTTATCGGACCCCGTTACGCCCACCTCGGCTACTAGCCTCCCGGTGCCCACTGAACAACTGAGGTAATCGACATGACCTATCCGCGTGCAATCAGCATCAACGAAGAAGGGCCACGTGAGGGGTTCCAGGCTGAACCACGTTTCATCGCTACCGAACTCAAGCTTGCCTTGATCGATGCTCTAGGCCAAACGGGTCTCAAACGGATCGTTGTCACCTCCTTCGCCAACCCTGAACGGGTGCCTTCGATGCGCGATGCCGAAGAGCTGGTGGCCCGACTGGAGCGACGCCCTGGAGTTCGTTATTCAGCTATCTGGCTCAATCAACGCGGACTTCAGCGCGCGGTTGATACAGGACGCCTGGACCTCGAGGGCACATTGGGGCTGACTGCCTCTGAAGCATTTCTGCAGCGCAACCAGCGTAGAACAGCCAAGGAGGACATTGCCGCCGCACGTGCGTCGGCACAGGCCTATGAAGCCCTCGACATCCCGGTGACCCGCCTCGGCATCATGGCAGCATTCGGATGTAACTACATGGGAAGCATCAGTGTCGAACACGTGTTGCAGCAGGTTGACACCTTGGTCGAAATTGCTACCGAAAGATGCCTGCCCGTTAGCCGCCTAACCCTCGCCGACACCATGGGCTGGGCCAACCCGCAGGCGATCAAACGACTGGTTGGCGCAGTTCAGGATCGCCACCCGCAGTTGGCGATTGCGCTGCATCTACATGATACCCGCGGGCTTGGCATCGCCAACGCTTATGCCGGCCTGGAAATGGGCATTGCCGAGTTCGATGCCTCGATAGGCGGCGTTGGGGGTTGTCCCTTCGCAGGGCCAAATGCCGCGGGTAACATCGCGACCGAAGCGCTGGCCTTTCTCTGCGCAGAGATGGGCATCGACACTGGCCTGGACCTGGCCAGTTTGATCGACGCGGCACAGTTGGCCGAGCGAATCTTCGAACGCCCCCTGCCCTGCACACTGTCTCGCATTGGCGCCAACGCATTGCGCCTTGCACGCACAGCTCAGTAGACAATTAGGACGACTAAGCCAACGGCGGCGGGTTACTCCATTGGTTGTATCCACGCCGCTTTGCGAAACTCGCTAGGCGTAGTGCCCTGGCGCTGTCGAAATACTCGAGTAAATGACGACTCCGACGCATATCCGCTCTGATGGGCCACCTCGGCAATGGTCAGCGCGGTGCTCCGCAGTAACGTGGCAGCATGGTTCAGACGGATCGACGCTACATGCTGCATAGGCGGAACTCCGGTCCTTGCCAGATACTTTTCCGCGAAGCTGGCGCGAGACATGCCGACCAGCTTGCACAACGTCTCAAGGGTCCATGGATAGCCGGGCTCGGCTGTCACTGCCGCGACAGCGCGCTCAATTCTATAGGTGCGCAGCCACACGTGGGCAAGCTCGGACACTTTGGCCATCACATGCGGGGTGCTACGCACCGCCTCAAGCAGCATGAGATCGGACAGGCGCTGCACCAGTGCCCGTCCGCCCGGCGCCATCACTGCTTCAGCCAAGGCGTCACCCGAGACAATGCCATGACCGGAACAGGGACGCTGCATTACCGCAGGCAAAGCGGCGACGATGGGATTGGCGGTCAGCGCAGGAAAACGAAACACCCCCGACAATGTGCGAAAGGCCGGCGCAGCGCCGTGACCAAGGCGCAGGAATGCCGGCACATCCCGGGCCAAAGCAAGGGGTACACGCTCTGCCTCACGCGCCGGAATCGGGCGCACCTTTGCGTCGACACTTAGACTGTGTCGACGTCCGTGGGGCAACACCACAAAGTCACCACCTTCGAGTTGAGCCTGAAACGAGCCATCTTCAGCCGCAAGGTGGCAAGCACCGTCCAAAATAAAATGAAAGGTAGGCTGCATGGCCACGAAAAGGGCGCCACGTCCGGGCGCCACCTCCATGAGCGAACACTCGAGTTCTGTGATATGAACCTGGCCTAGCACCTGCGAAGCGGTTGTCTTGTGCATGTCGAGCAGCCGGCTCCGGCATAGTGATTAGATCAAGTAGGTGATGTTACTCATGTAACCGTCATTGTTCACCAGATAGACCGTCTTGCGCACGATCCTGAAGTTCTCACCCTCGGGGCGCAGGTGGTGAACCACCCGCGCTGCCAAAGTTTCGATGATGTCCCGCCGAAACGCCGTGATATTGAACACCGAGCGCGCCTCGACCAAGCCATCGTCTCGAAGTGTCGCACGTACATTGGCCACCACCCGCAATGTTCGGGTACGCGGCGACTGTGTATGCGCGTACCCTGTCATCAAGCGCCTTACCCGGTCTTCAATACCTGAATAGGCCTCGTAGACCAGTGCAACGTGCGTCTGCGGGTCAGCGTCATCGTCATTGCAAGGTATCCAGTACTGGCAGTCTTCTGCCCACAACGCCAGCCACTGCGGGTAGGCATGCTGGTCTGCAAGCTCCGCCTCTTCGAACAGAAACGCTTCGACCCGCTCTTTCAACGTCGCCATGCTAGATCCCCTCGCTCATCAACTGCTGCCAGCGTGCGAAGAACGCGCGGTTGGACAACTCATCGGTTATCTGCCCAGACGTGGAGCCATCGTCATGCTGTGTTTCCAGATGAATGCCACGGCTGATTAACGACCAAGGGTCGACCGTGGCGGACAAGCCTATCTGATTGCGCTCGAAGATCTCGATGTCGTCGGACTGCCCTCCCCCGGCCGGCCCATAAAAGGCCTCGTGGTTGCGCAAGCGGCGGGTGTTGATCTCTTGTGGCACGCCCTTGAGCATGATCGGGAACAGATGCACCCGGGTTTCCTTGGCTGAGACAGGCTGGAACAAACGGAAATGCGCGCCCACGTAACCAAAGTTCGGGAATATGTAAAGGTGCGTGCCACTCTTGGCCAGCAGGTGGTCGGCGCGCTCCTGACCATAGCGCTCGACCAGGGCCTGGTGATAGACCCTAGTCGCCTCTTGGCCAGGCTGGTTGCCAGGAAAGCTGCGGGTGCCGCCAGCGATGATCGCACTAGAATCCCAGGCGCAATGGCCATTGCCCAGATGCCGAATGCGCGCCGGTGATGCACTGGTAGTCAGAAGGCCCGGGTTCTTGCCGGTTCTCGCCTGGACATTCTCGAAGTAACTGCGATGAACCGGCACAGCATGGTAGCCATCGATGGCGTTTTCGATCATCAGCTTCCAGTTGCCGGCGAAACGAACCTTGTGCACACCAGCATTGACCATCAGCTCGCCGACCGGTGACAAGTCGGCGATATCATCAAGCTCACTCATCACCAACGGGCCAAGGTACTCACTTAACGGCGGTACATCGGCATTCAAAGAGGCAAAGACGAACCCCCGGTGCGAATCCACCCTTGCCGCCGGTCGCAGGCCGAAGGCGCTTTTATCGAAGTCAGCATCGTAACGGTCGGGAAATGGCACCACCGCCAAGGAGCCATCGGTCTTGAAACGCCAGCCGTGATAGGGGCAAGTGAACGCCTTGGCATTGCCGCGCTCCAGGTGGCAGACCGCGTTCGCCCGGTGGGTGCAGCGGTTCATCAGGACCCTGACCACGCCCGCGTCATCACGCAAGAAAATCACTGGTTGGCGACCGATCACTCGTTGGCGATAGTCACCGGGCTCGGCGACTTCGCTGTCATGACCAATGAAGATCCAATTGCGGGAAAACAGCACATCGATTTCCCGCTCGAAAATAGCCGGGTCCTGGTATACATCACCGTGAACGCGGTCGGTTGCCACCAGTTCGGTGACCTGCAGTTTCTCACTCATGCTTCGGGCTCCTGAGAATGACAAGACACAGTGTGGCAACGCTCAGGTGAGCACACTCGCATCGGCGAGCACCTCACGGCGGATCATGGCGTGATACATACGGTTGCCTGACTTACCAGCCAACACCGAGGCCATCAATCCGTCTACCGCCTTGGGCTTCATCGGCAGGCCACGCTCGGCACCGAGTGCCTTGACCCGCCATGCCATGCGGCTGCGCATTTCCAGAGACACACAGCGCTGGTGAGCACGCGCAATGCTGTCGGCGAGCACGAACACCCCATGGTTGGCAAGAATGGCGGCGTTGGCGTCCCCCATGGCCCGCACGTTCAGCTCGGCAATCTCATTGAAGGTCACATCGGCCGCGTACTCGTTGTATAGCTCCAGCGCTCCCACCTGGGCAGAGTTTTGGTTATAGATCCCGGGGACCTCGCCCAATGCCCCCCAGACCGTTCCCCATTCGCTGTGGTGGTGGACTGCGACTTTGACATCGGGACGCAAACGGTGGGCAGCCAGATGCAGGGCAACTGCTGGGGTGACGGTCCAGCGTCCTGAAATCAGCTTCCCGTGTTCATCAATGCGCAGAACATCCGAGGCGCGGATTTCGTCCCACGGCACCTCCCACGGATTGAGCAGGATGCTGCCGTCTGGCTGCAGGTAGCTGATATGGCCCCAGTTGTGGTCGTTGTACCCTTCCCGATGCAGCATGCGTGCTAGCACAGCAACCTCGGCTTCAGGCGACAAAGAGAAATACAGGGTTTTCTGCTCAGGTTCTGCCCAAGGCTTGGGCTGAATGGGCTCGGCGCTTGTTGTTGTCATTTGGCATGTTCCTCATCACGGTCGTGTTCAACGAAAAGCTCAGATACGAGCCTCGATCAGGTGTGGACCTGGTAATGCGAAGGCGTCTTTCAGCGCGGTGCTGAAGCCGCCCTGGGTATCGACCCGGACACCTGGTACACCGAAGCCACGGGCAAGGGCGACCCAATCGATGTCCGGGCGGTCGATATCCAGCATTTCCCTCGCGTTCCCCCCCAGATCAGCAACCCCCATGCGAGCAAGCTCTGCCTGCAGCACCTTGTATTTGCGGTTGGCGTAAATCACCACAACAATGTTGAGTCGCTGCCTGGCCATGGTCCAAAGTGCCTGGAGGTTGTAGAGGCCACTGCCATCGCTTTCCAGGCACAGCACCGGGCGTTGCGGGCAGGCCACCGCGGCACCGACGGCAAGGGGCAAGGCAATGCCGATGGCCCCGCCGGTAATCTGCAGCAGGTCGTGTCTGGGAGCGGCTGCGGTGAACTCGCGCAGCCTTTCACCCGAGGTGTTTGCCTCTTCGGCGATGATTGCCTGTGATGGCAGCAGGTGCGCCACGGCGGCAGAGATGGCGGCTGCCGTCAACGCGGCTTCACCGCGAGGCAAGGGCGGCAACAGGCCAACCGGCTCGCTGTGCAAGGCTGGCGCCTCGAGCGCGCTGGCCAGCCGCTCGAGCCCGGCGCACAAGTCTTCGCGCGGTTCGGCAAAGGTGTGCACGACCATGTCGTCCGTCACCGGACTGCAGGGGCGGTCAGGGTATGAAAATGAAGCTACTGGTGCTCGCGCCCCTACAAGCACGATCAGGTCCACACCCTCGAGAAAGGCCTGTGCCTGCCGGACATCGAGTGGCAGCCGCGCAAACTCCGGCAGCCCTGCCCCTCGCTCACTCCTTGCCACCACCCACGGTGTACAAACAGTGGCCCCCGTAGCGTTGGCGATACGTGCCGCGGCCTCAAGCCCAGGCGCACGCAGTGCCGCACCATCGATGAGGATCAGTGCACGCTTGGCCTTGCGCAGCAAGTCGAGCGTCTGCTGCACCGTGGCCTCGGCCGGTACCGGGGCATGCCGAGGAGGTGCAAGTTGCGCTACCCCTTCACTGGGGCCCCAACTGGCATCGGCAGCGATGATCAAAGAGCAAACCTGCCCTGGCGCCTGCCGCGCTGCTGCGATGGCTTCTGCAGTATCTCGTGCCAGGTCACGGGAGTCGTAGGCAAGCCTGACCCAATCGGAGAACGGGCTGACGATACCTTCGATTTCAGCATCCAGAGGGAAATCGTGGCGCAGATGGCGGATGCCGTTCTGGCCGATCAGGTTTATCACAGGCGTGCGGGCCTTGTGGGCATTGTGCAAGTTGGCCAACCCGTTGGCGGCTCCAACCCCCAAGTGCAGCAGCGTGGCAGCCGGATTGCCGGCCATCCGTCCATAGCCATCGGCAGCACCGGTAACGACCCCTTCACTCAGGCACAACACACAGTTGAACTCTGGAGCCTTGTCGGCCGCTGCCACGAAGAGCATTTCGGACGTACCGGGGTTGGCAAAACAGGTGTCTACCCCCCCAGCTAGCAAGGTGTGTATCGACGCTTCAATACCGTTCATTAGTTGTCCCCTGACGTGCGATGCAAGGCCTGGTAGCCACGGCATCGCTCAAAGCTTGGTGTGATCGAAGCTTACGTCAGGGCCGCTGGTTTGAACGCGACCGAACTTTGGAATTGGACGCCTGCACAATCAATACAGACGTTCTGCACATTTTCGCCTGCCCGCAAAAACAAGCTACAGGGCTTTGGCGCTAGCACGCGAAGTCCCGACACCGGTTTGGCAAACGGTTATGCCAGACACAACGAGCAGCCGATCAGGCAGGACCGGCAGTGACCGAGTTGGAAAGCAACTTGCGGTCCCCCAAGCGCGTGCGCTCGAGAAACTCCAGCGCGCGCTCCATGTAACGCTGCCAGAATGCAGCCGCTTCATCGACCTTCCCCTTTTCCAGCAGATTGCACAGCGCGTCATAGCCGGCCACCGTCTTGGTCATGTTTTTGTGCAGGGCTTCTGGCGAGTCGGCACTTTCCGAGAGGTTGATCGAATAAATGCCATGGGAAATGGTCTGCAATACACTCAACAGCATGGCGATGGTCTTGTTGCCAGACGCCTGCGAGAGCATTTCGTGGAAGCGGTTGGTACCGGTGACGACATCAACGTAATGCCGCGCCTCGAGTTGCACCTGCAATTGCTCAACGATGGCGCGCAAGCCGTCGCTGGCTTCCTTGAGCTCAGCGCTTCGTCCTTTCAATGAACGAATGATCGCCGGCTCGAAGAACATACGCGCCTCATGAAGGTCGCGCATGGTCACCCCATCTGCTGCCAACATGAAGTTGGCGTACTGCGCCACCTTCTGAATACTGGGCCCGAGGATCGTGGCACCCGAGCGCATGCCACGTCCAATGCTGATCAGGCCTTCCGCCTCCAGGATACGTAGTGCTTCGCGCAGGGTTGGCCGTGACACGCTGAACAGCTCCAGCAACTTGCTTTCAGGTTGCAGCATCGAGCCGGCCTTAAGATTGCCCGACGCAATCTGGTCACGCAGCCTGCCAGCGACCATATGTGAAAGCTTGGGAAGCTTGAGATCATCACCGATCGACGCCATCAAAGCGCTGTCACCACCATTCTCAGACGATTTCTTAGCCATCATAACCTCCAGAAAAACCATTCAGTAATATCGCATTTGATCGCTAACTTAGCCACTTGTTTAGTTAACTCACGCAGCCGATCCACCTACGCCCGCCTCTCTTCGCATTGACATGCCACCACGTTCAACCCTTGCATACCGACAGGTTTAGCTCTAAATTGCTAACTTAGCTAACGAGGTTATCCAAATAGGCGAGGATGCAGCGTGTCGGAACTAGAACTTTCGGGCCAGGTGGCCCTCGTGACGGGTGCCAGCTATGGCTTGGGCCGGGCAATCACCGAAGAGTTGCTCAAGCGTGGCGCCACAGTGATGCTGACGGATATCACCGATCGCGTTGAGGCAACCGCCGCGCAACTGCTTGAACAGGGCCTGCCGGTGGCACACACGCAATTGGACGTCACCCGCAGCGAGTCCGTGGACAAAGCCGTCCAGGAGACGCTTTCGCGCTTTGGCAAACTGGACATCTTCGTCAACAACGCCGGCTGGTCCAGAGTGATGAAGCCGCTGCTGGAGCTCACCGCCGAGGATTGGGATGTGTATATGGACATCAACATTCGCGGCAACCTCTTCTGCATCCAGTCTGCCGCCCGGGCAATGATCGCAGGTGGCAAGGGCGGGCGAATCATCTCTATTGCCTCTACCGCAGCCACCAAACCCTACAAACGGGCAGCCGCTTACTGCACCAGCAAGGCGGCCATTCCCATGCTGGCCAAGGCAGCAGCGCTGGAGTTGGGTGAGCATGGCATTACCGTAAACTGCGTGGCGCCAGGCCCGACTCGGACCGAGACCAATTTGGCCCACAGCGCGGGTGCCATCGACCCCAAAATGGGGGAAGAAAAGCGTCGCCGTGAGGCACTGATTCCACTAGGCAAGAACGATCCGGAAGACATCGCCACTGCAGTGGCCTATTTCGCCTCACCTGCTGCACGCCGCGTAACCGGACAATTGCTGGTTGTAGAGGGTGGGGGGCTACTGCTTTCATGAACCAGCCCATGATCGAAAATGGCCTGTTCGACCTTACAGGCAAGGTGGCTCTGGTCACCGGTGCCGGCCACGGCATCGGTAAAGCCACAGCTACACTGCTTGCCGCCGCAGGGGCCACCCTCGTCATTGCCGATAAAGATTTTACGGCCGCGCAAGATGTTGCCCAGCAACTGGGCGCCGCACACCAAGCGGTCTCCTTTGACCTGGCCTCGCAGACATCGATAGAAGCCTTGTTCGCCCAAGTGGCCGATATGCACGAGCGCCTCGACATACTGGTCAACAACGCAGGTATCTATCCGCGCTTCGCCCTTGACGACGTTACCCAGGCGCAGTGGGAGCAGATGCAACACATCAATGTCTGGGGCTGCTTTGTCGTGTTGCGCGAAGCTGCTCGCTTGATGCGCCAGCATGCCAATGGCGGGCGCATCGTCAACGTGTCGTCAATCGGTGCGGCCCGTACCGCAGTCAATGACCAGGTAGCCTACAACGCCTCCAAGGCTGCGCTGGACTCTGTGACCCAGTCGGCGGCACTCGAATATGCCCCGCACGGCATTCTGGTCAACTCCATCCTGCCAGGGGCCGTGATGCCGCTCGACCCGCGCCCAAAGCCTGCAGCCCACCAACCGGCCACCGGGCCGTTGCTGTCATCAGGACGCATGCCGCTAGGGCGCCCGGCGCACGCCCATGAAGTGGCTGGCCCCATTCTGATGCTGGTAAGCGCTGCAGGTGCCTATATCACCGGGCAGACTCTGATAGTCGACGGCGGATTCTCCGTGACCTGAACCGGAGCGTGAAGGTGGATCACTCCCCGCCTCACTAGGGCACTCAGCCCTGAACGCCTTGAGCCCATTGCAACAAGAACAACCGGGTCGAGTAAGGTGAATCGTGGAAAGGTACGACTATGTAATCGTGGGAGGGGGATCGGCCGGCTGTGTACTGGCCAACCGCCTGAGTGAGAACCCAGCATGTCGAGTGCTGCTGCTCGAGGCAGGGGGGGAAGCGGACTCTTTGAAAGTAGGGCTTTCATTCGGCTTTCCCATGATGCTCAACAACCCCCATTACGACTGGTGCCTGGAAACCGCCAGTGAGCCCCACCTCAACCAGCGCAGGCTGGCCTATCCCAAAGGGCGCTTGCTAGGCGGCTCCAGTTCGATCAACGCCATGGTCTATACCCGGGGTCTAAAAGACGACTACGATGCCTGGGCCGCAGGTGGGCTGCCCGGATGGAGCTGGGACCAGGTTGAGCCCTACTTCCGCAAAATGGAAAATTACCATGGAAGCTCCCCTTGGCTGCGTGGTAAAAGCGGGCCGGTCGACGTCAACCCTGCGCCGAATTTCCACCCCCTGAGCCAGAAAATACTGGAGGCCGCCAACCAGTCACCGGTAGGCGCCAGCCAGGATTACAACGGCAGCAAGCCCACCGGTATCGGTCGGGCCCAGGTGTTCTTCCACAATGGCCGGCGGTGCGGCTCAGCAACGGCCTACCTTAAGCCTGCCCGTGAACGCGCTAATTTGCGGGTCGAAACGCAAGCCAAAGTTCAGCAGATACTCATCACCGGCAAACGCGCAATCGGGGTGCGTTATCAACGCGAAGGCGTTGGCTGGATCGTCCATGGCCGCGAAATCATCGTCTGTGCAGGTGCAATCGGTAGTCCACATTTGCTGGAGCTATCTGGCATCGGTCAAACAGCCCGCCTACACGCCCTGGGTATCTCACCCCGTCACCATCTGCCAGCGGTTGGCGAATACCTTCAGGACCACTTGCTGGTGTTCGTGGTTCATGCGCTGCATGGCATACGGGGCCTGGGCGCCGAGTACAGCGGCTGGCGTTGTGCACTGAACGCGTCCCGGTACCTGCTGTTCAACTGCGGCCATATGAATGGCACCGCCACGCAACTGTGCGGCCATGCCTACATCGACGTCGAGGGCGAACAGGTAGGGCTGCAATTCCTGGGGATGCCGCTGAGCTTCATGTACGACGCAAACCGCAAGACGGTGGTGCGTAACCCCGAAGCAGCGCTGACGCTCGGGGTAACCGTATGCCAGCCTCATAGCCGAGGGCATGTTCACGCCTGCACCGCCAACATTGATGACGCACCGCAGATCAGCACCCATTTCCTAAGCGACGATCGTGACCTGAAAGCCACCATTGCCGGCCTCAGGCTTTGCCGGGAAATCATCGCTCAGCCCTCACTGGCAGCCATCAGTGCCATAGAAACCGCACCAGGCACACAGGCGCAATCCGATGAACAGCTTAGCCAGTACATTCGCTCTGCCGGCACCCCGGCCTATCACGCCGCAGGCACCTGCCGGATGGGGATCGACCCGAACAGCAGCGTCGTTGATGGCCAGTTGCGCGTGCATGGCATTGACGGCCTGCGCATTGTCGATGCCTCGGTCATGCCGCAGCTGGTGTCCGCCAATACCTATGCGCCTACCGTGATGATCGCCGAAAAAGCCGCCGACCTGATCAAGGCTACGCGCAAGTCACAAGCGGCTTGACCCTCATTCAACACGCCTCACGCATGAGTCATGTGCTGCGTATGGCACGGCTAAACCCTGTCATTTATCGAGAGACTGGACAATGAACGACACCTCATTACAACAACCGAGTTCATACAACCAAGGTGAGTCGTCGCGAGCCCGCTGGTATGTGTTGCTTCTGCTTATCTGCGGTTATGTCATCTACACCTTGGACAAACAGATCATCTCAGTGCTGATCGAGCCCATCAAAGCAGAATTTGGCATCAGCGACACCACCATCAGCCTGTTGGCTGGCCTAGCCGTCACCCTCCCATTCGCCTTGGCTTGCATACCTATCGGCATGCTCGCCGACCGGGTCAACCGCAAGCGCCTTCTGGTCATTCTGGTGGTCGGCTGGAGCCTGATGACCGGCATGGCTGGCCTGGCAACCACGGTGGCATTGCTGTTTCTCTCCAGGGCGGGTGTAGGGGCCTTCGAGGCTGGCTTCTCTCCACTCAGCCTATCCGTGATCAGTGACAGTTTCGCCCGCCGGCAACGCGCTACTGCCATGGGCTTGTTTACCCTAGGCCCCCCCATCGGGGCATTTCTCGGCCTGGCAGTTGGGGGCTATGTAGCAGCAACCTATGGCTGGCGCATGGCATTTTTCATGTGCGTCATCCCGGGACTGCTCCTGGCGTTGCTGATCGGTCTGACGGTGCGCGAGCCGGTACGCGGACGCTACGACCCGCCAAGTGCAGATGCCACTTCGATGCCCTTGACCGCGGTGCTGCGGCATATCTGGAAAGACCGGGCGCTGTTCAACATTCTCATGGCCATGGTGTTCTGCACCGTGCTGCCAGCTGTTATCACGGTGTGGACACCGAGCTTTCTGATCCGTGTACATGGCATGAGCCTGCAACAGGCAGGCGTGGCGTCATCAATCGCCTTGGGCCTATTCGGTGCACTGGGTGCCGCAGGTGCCGGCGTCATCGCGGACCAACTGGGCAAGCAACATGAATGGCGCAAGCTACTCTGCCCGTTGATTGGCATCAGCTTGTCGATCGTGTTTGCAGCGCTCACCTTCCTCACACTCCCTGGCCCTACGCTTACCGTCGTCCTGCTGTCAGCGCTGGCCTGTTTCGCCCAGTTCTACATGGGTACTGGCTACAGCGTGGTCACCACACTGTGCCCGCCCAACATGCGCGGCACCACGCTGTCGATACTGCTATTGGCTTTTAATTTCGGCTCCTACGGTCTGGGCTTGCTGATGCTGGGCATGCTTAATGATGCCCTCCAGCCGTTGGCCGGAAGCCGAGCAATCGCTTATGGCATGTGCGCTTCAGCACTGTTCAGCGTAGTCGGGATGTTGTGTGTGTGGCGCACCATCTCTCACATGCGCAACCCACACCGCGCGACGGCAGTTCAACATGCAGCCGCTTGATACAAATGGCAGGCCGGTCAGCGAACAGGCTCATAATCTGCCAAACCGCTCACAGACTCTCACCCCCTGGATTCTGGGGGTGGCTGTACTGTTGCAGACCCTGGACGCCACCTCGATCGCAGTCGCACTGCCAGCCATGGCCAAAGACTTAGGCAGTGATGCCCTCAGCGTGTCCGCTGTCATCTCAGCCTACCTGCTGGGTTCAGCGGCAGCAGTGCCGGTTTGCGGTTGGCTGGCAGATCGGTTCGGTGGGCGCAACGTGTTCCTGACCAGCATCCTGGTGTTCGTGATCGCCTCACTCGCCTGCGCCATGTCCAGTTCCTTGCAACTGCTGACTGCTGCTCGCTTCATCGAAGGCGTGGCCGGGGCGATGCTCATGCCGGTTGGTCGGATGATCATCATGCGCACCTTCGCACGAGAGCAACGGATACAGGCTTACACCACCTTTGTGCTACCGGCTTTGATGGGACCCATGCTAGGCCCAGTGCTCGGGGGGCTACTGGTCGACCATGCTGACTGGCGCTGGATTTTCCTGCTCAACATCCCACTTGGAATTGTCAGCCTACTGGCCTTGGGTTTGCTGGTGAAAAATTTTCGGGAGTCGTCACCCAGGCCGATCGACGCGCGCGGCATGGCCCTAACCTGCACAGCCATGCTGGGGCTGTTCTATGGCTTCATACAGCTGTCCAAAGGCCAGTGGTGGAGTGGGCTGCTCGCTGCCGGTGCCGGCTTCGCCTTGTGCTTATTGGCCGTGCGCTATTCGCAGGGCCGCGAACATGCCCTGTTGAAGCTTTCCCTGTTCAAGCTTGTCCTGTTCCGCCGCGCGCTGGGTATAGATCTGAGCTGGCGCTTGCTGATGAACGCCGCGCCCTTTCTGCTTTCGTTGCTCCTGCAGACTGAACTAGGCCTATCAGCGTCGTTGGCCGGCCTGCTGATCGTCATGCTGGCGATGGGTTCGTTGCTGACCAAACCTATTACCTATCGCTTAGCGAATGCTTTCGGGGTACGTCCAGTGATGGCGGTTTCTACAGTAACGGCGGTACTGGCGCTAGTAACTTGTGCCTTCTTGCCCATCGGAACATCACCCACCTGGATTGCCACGCTGCTGCTGACGTTCGGGTTCTTTCGCTCACTGGTCATCAGCATCACGGCAGTGAAGATATTCGACCCTGTACCGCCTGAAGACACTGGTGCCGCCACCACCCTCGCGGCAATTGGGCAGCAAGGTTTTCAGGTCATGGGGCTGACCTTCGTGACATTGCTGATGCAGGTGTTGAACAGCACCTTGCTGGCAATGCACTCCATATCCATCGCTATCACCATCAGCGGGCTTGTAGCGCTGGCTAGCCTCTACTTCATCTGGAACCTGCATCCGGCATCAGATGGTGCCTGATAACCGCTATTCACTTACCTGCATGCAAAGAGAACAACAATCATGAAACGCTTATCTGCACGGCCCACCTGGCTGATCATGCTGGCCTTGGCAATTGCCGAAATCACCAGTTCGTTCGAAGTCAGCATGGCATTCGTCGCCTTGCCGACGATGAATAGAGTGTTCGCTGACCCTGCAACCGTCAGTTGGATCTTGTCGGGCTTTTTCATCGCCTCGGCAGGCAGCGTCGCCCTGTTTTCCCGCCTTGGCGACATGTACGGCCGGCGCCGCATGCTGATTCTGATCCTGCTGGTGGCAGCCATTGGCTCACTCATGAGCGCCATGTCGGACAGCCTCGCCGGCGTGATCGCTGGACGCACCCTGCAGGGCCTGACGGGTGCAGTGCTGCCACTATGCCTAGGCCTGATGCGGGAGAATATGCAGCCGAAAACCTTGGCGGTTAACATCGGGATCATGAGCGGCATCCTTGGTGTCAGTGCCGGCCTTGCTTTTCTGGTGGCAGGCGCGATCATTGATCACTTCGACTGGCGCGCCATGTTCTACTTCAGTGCCGGCATGGCACTGATTGGTGCGATCGCCATCTGGGCCTGGGTACCGGCCTCCCAGCCGGACGCCAACCGCCCGCGGCTGGATACGCTGGGCGCGGTGTTGTTCGTACCCGCCATCAGTGGCGTCATGCTTTCCATTACATTCGGCAAGGCCGGCTGGCTGCAGCTGCAAAGCGGCGGGTTACTCATCGCCAGCTTGCTATTGCTGGCAGTTTGGGTACGGCACGAACTGCACCACCCGTGGCCGTTGATCAATGTTCGCCTGCTTGCCGACCGCCGAATCCTGCTGGCGAATCTGGTCTTCGCCGCCATCGGTATCGGTCCTATGCTTAGTGCCACGGTGATCCTCGCTATCGCGCAGCAGCCTGAATGGACGGGCGCAGGCTTGGGCCTCAGCGCGACAGCATCTTCGCTGCTAACCCAACCGACCACCTTCATGGGTTTCATCGCCGGCCCTGCTGCCGGCCTGCTAGCTGCGCGCTATGGGGTCAGGACAGCGATGATGACCGGAGCAGCGATCGTGGCATTGGGTTGGCTACCTTTACTTGTCAATCTGACGGCCATGCCCATTCTGTTGCTTAATGTGATTGTCTTCAGCTTCGGCATCGTTGTGCTGTTCAGCGCGGCCAGCAACCAGATAGTTCTGGCATCACCGCTGGAACGCACCAGCGAAGCCATGGGCCTTGCCCAGGTGTCCAGGGGAGCCTGTGCAGCGCTGGGTAGTCAAGTCATCGCGCTAATTCTGGCGGGCTCAATGGTCGAGCCGAATGGCCCAGGTCAAGCCTTTCCGGATGCGGGGGCTTACCGTCTGGTATTGATTTACCTGGTTCTATGCAGCCTGGCGGCCTTGATCAGTGCATGGCTTTTGCCACGACCGCCCAAGTCCTTGGACGGTGCAATGACCCAAAGGGTCTGCTGATTCCGGCAAAAAAAAGGGGCGCCTGAGCGCCCCTGATTTTCGTGCGGTAGATCAGTGAAGCGGTAAGCTCACGGTGACGCTACCCGGCCCCACGCTCAAGCCACCAGCGTTTTCCGACCAAATTTTGATCTCAGCCAAGCCCCGCTCGCCTTCACGCCAGGTACTCACTACTTCGCCACGTACGGTCACCGTGTCCCCGACCAGATTGAAGCGGCTCATGCGAAATCCCTTCATGGCCAGCATCTGACCATCCAGACCGATGAAGTCGCGCACGGCGCGCTCCCACATACCTTGCAAGAACAGGGTATTGGCATACATCTCTGGGGCGCCGGTCGACTTGGCATATTCACTGTTATGGTGAATCGCATTAAAGTCCCGGTTCGCACCTGCGGCGACAACCAGACGGATCACCGAAAGCGGAAAGGCCACTGGGCTTAGTTTTTCGCCAACCGAAAGATCGTTCCAGTATCGAGTGTTCACGCCAGATTCTCCTGTTTAGCAACTACTGGCTTGTAGAAAAACAAGGTGGTGCGCACGCGTGCAACCACTTCAAGTTGGCGCGTGACGATCTCGGACTCGAACGTGACGAAGGCGCCACGCCCCACTTTGGTTTCCTTGACCGAGCAGCCCACCAGCTTGCGCCCGCGCTTGCCCAGGTGCTCACCGACCAGTACCGGGCGCAGGTAATCCATTTCGATATCTGTGGCGAAGTAGCCTTCACAGTACGGCGCCTCTTCCGGCAACAGAGGGCGGATCGCAGGGCCGGCAATCTGCGCATCTCTCTGCTCGGAAACGAATACTGACCGCCCGGGTGTCCATAATGCAGGCATGGCAAAGGACAGCAGGCTGCTACTAGGCGCTACGAGATTCGTATGACCATGTGCTTTGGCCATCTCAACGTCGGTGTGCAGCTGGCAATCGAACTCCAGTGGTTCCAGGAAACGTCTCACGGCCCCCTGCTCCACCGGATCAGCGCCCCACTCCACCTCTTCCCCGCCAAACGATTGGCCGATCTTCGCCTGCAGTGGCAACCATTCTTCTTTCCAGGATTCACTCATGATCAGGTCCTTACTTGAAAACGCCCTGCTCTTCGAGCTCGGTAATACGTGCCTGCGAGTACTCCAGCAAAGTCTGGAGAACGTACGCATTGTCTCTGCGATAATGCGGTGCCGGGCGTTCGAACTTCGGTGGCGTGGCAGACAGCTGGTAACTGGCATTCTCGACAATGGCCGTGCCCATCAACTCGTGGGGCAACTCGATGAAGTGCTGGCGATGGCGAAGCTGAGCATCCTCAAGCAAGTCCTGAGAACTGGCGACGTTGTGTGCGGCGATACCGGCATGCTGCAAGGTGACCTCAACCTGCAACGCAGTCAGCGAGGCAGTCCACTGTGCGACCAGTTCTTCGAGTAATTGCTCGTTGTGCTTGCGCGCGGTGAGTGTGTCGAAACGTGGATCACTCGCCAGTGGCTCACCACCAATGATGCCCGCGAGGCGTTGCCACTGGGCGTCAGAGGCCACTGAAATCGCCACCCAAGACTCGTCCTGCGTGTTGACGGAAGCACACCTGAAAACGCCATGCGGGGCCATGCCAGGGTCACGATTACCCTGTGTCTCGACAATCCGGCCGGTGGCTGCGCAGTCAGCTATCTGTGGCGCGAGGAACTGAATACCTGCCTCGCATTGTGAGACATCCAGATAGCAACCTTCACCCGTCCTGCGACGATGATCCAAGGCGCCGAGTAAGGTCAAAAGCGCGAAACGCGGTCCAACGAAATCGGTGTAAGGGCCATACGGCCCGGCAGGCAATCGTTCAGGCCATCCGACCAGGGCCTGGTAGCCGGAGATCGCCGCGCCAACGTTGCCAAAACCGGCAAAGCCCGACCATGGACCGGTCTGCCCCATCAGTGAAGTACTGAGCATGATGATGTTGGGGTTGATGACCCGTAGGTCATCATACCCCAGCCCCCAACTGGCCATTTGGCCGGGCGAGAACGATTCGAGCACGACATCCGCCCATGCCACCAGCTCACGGACGATGGCCTTGCCCTGCTCGGTAGACATGTCCAAGGTCAGGCCCAGCTTGCCAACGTTGCAGCTTTCGAACAGTGCAGACTTTTCGGTGTTGGCGACGCCATCTGGGAATGGCCCCATCATGCGAGCAGTGTCGAGGCGAGTCGACGACTCGACTCGCACTACGGTCGCGCCATTGATCGCGAGGGCGCGACCGATCAGTGGGCCGGCTACCACCCACGCCATGTCCAGTACACGCAAATCCTTGAACGCAGTGATCTGGCTCATGCAATGACTCCGTCGATTTCAAGCTGGTCAATCTGTTCCGGCCGCAATCCCAGCCACTGCTGAAGTACCTGTGGGCCGTCGACCCCAAGTGCCGGGGCTGGGTTTACCTGGGCGAAGCCCGCTGGTGCCCCATGGGCATAACCACCTGGCAGGGTGCGTACTCGCCCGGCATCTTCCTCGACAGTGACGAAATACCCACGCGCCTTCAGCTGCTCGCTGTCCAGCAGGTCTTGGATCGTCGCAATCGGCGCACACAGAAAGCGCTGTTTGAGTGCGTGCTCAAGCATCTCGCTTTTGCTGAAACGAGCAAAAAAATCAGCGACGCATTGGCGGGCGCGCTCTATATCCTGCTCGGTCACCTCATCCTCGAGAATACGCTGGGGCAGTTTTACCCAGTCCCACGCTGCAATGTCCGCTGGGCACGCCCCACACTCAGCCATCCAGCTGAACAGGTTGTTGGTGAAGCGCCCACTGCCTGGCCCGATACCCAGGTGCATTTCCACCAGCCCATCACGTACATGCCATTTGGATCGTCGTGTCCGTGCACCACTGCCACTGAGGTCCAATTGCTTTTTGTCGCTCTTCACCCCCGAGGCAGCGCCCAAGGTAAAATTCTCATGGCGGTAGGCTGCCGACAGCGATGCTGCGAGCGTGCACAGCGTAGCGCTCTGCTGCGCCGACACATCTACGTGCTGGCCAGTTCCGCTCTGTAGCCTCGCAAAGTGCGCAATCAATGCGGCATTCGCGGCGTCTGCCGCAGCATTGAGAAAACTCTGCGGAACACTGAAACGCAAAGGGGCGAGCTCGGCGTCACGGGTCAGGCGCATGGGCCCGCCCGCGGCCCAGACCGTCAGGTCGCTGGTGACGTAATCCGCTTTAGGGCCCGTAGAGCCAAAACCTGTGATCGAGACATGGATCAGCCTGGGGTTGAGCTGTAGAGTCTGCTCCGCATCAAGGCCCAGGGCCTTCATGGCCCCGGGGTCTGCAGACTCGATGAAGAAGTCGGCCGTCTTGAGCAGCTCCCGTATTAACTCTCGCCCTTCGGCGGACGACAAGTCACAAGCGAGGCTCTTCTTGCCCGCAGCATATGCCGACCAGTAGAACGAGTTGTTACCCGCCTCTGCGTGTGGGTCAAACGGCCCTGAGAAACGTGCGCTCGAGCCTTCCAGCGGCTCAATCTGTACAACCTCGGCGCCCAGCCTGGCCAGCATGCAACCGGCCAACAGCCCTCGCTCATCACTCATGTCCACGACACGATACGGGGATAAGAAACCTGCCATATCCACCAGACCTCCAATGATCCATTGTTGTTTTACAGCCTGTCACTCAACCGAGTTGGGCCAGCAATTCCTTCACCGCAGGGCGGCTGATCTTGTCTGAAACCGTGCGTGGCAGCCGGCTGACGACATGCACCCGAACAGGCACTTCATAGGGCGATAGCCGCTGCTTGGCGAATGCCCGGATGGCCTCGCCGTCGAGCTCACTGCCTGGATAGGCCTCGACCACAGCCACCGGTACTTGACCAAGGCGCTCATCGTCCAGGCCGAGCACGATCGCGTCGTAAACCCCTGGGAATTGCTTGAGCGCTTCGGCGACTTTTCCCGCCATGACCTTGAAGCCACCGCGAATGATCGCGTCATCTGCGCGCCCAACGATGTACAAAAATCCATCTTCATCCAGGCGAGCAAGATCAGTGGTCGCGATCCAGGAGGCCCCCCCGTCGATACGCTCCAGCTTCGCTTCCAGGATTCCCTGCTCACCTACCGGCAGTTCTGCCCGTGAGGCGGGATCGACGATTCGTAACTGAACTCCTTTGGAAACCCGGCCCACGCTGCCGCGTTTGGTGTGCGCATGAAGGCGGTGGTCATCCAACGTCCAACTGGTGACGACGCCCATGAATTCGGTCGCGCCATAAGTAGTCAGCACTGGCACGCCAAACCTGGACTCGAAGGCTTCCTGCAATTCCACCGACAGTGGCGCGGTTCCCGCCCTGACCGCACGCACGCTGGCGAAGTCTTCGCGGGTCGCATCGCTATCGACCATCATCTTTATCGCGGTCGGCGGCAATGGCGCGAACTTGGGGCGGTACTTGATCAGTGCCTGACGGTAATGCTGGGCATCGAATTTCTCGAAAAGCACGATCGGACGGACTTCGAACACGGACATCAACGTATTGAAGGTACCACTGGTATGCACCAGTGGGCTGAACATCAGCGTCGGCGAGGTTTGCGGCTTCAGTTCAAAGTTTTCCACCGTCCCCTTGGCACTGCGCACGCCATCACGCAACGACGCGCTAATCGTATGCTCTGATACCGGTATGCGTTTAGGCGCACCGGTCGTACCGCTGGTCTGGATCTCGATCAAGGTACCCACCGGCCGCAGTCGGTGGGCTTGACCTCCAAGTGGGGTCAGCGTCTCGAAGAAGACGCCGTCTGGCGTGACATCGACCGCGATCACCAACGTCCCCGATGCACGGGCAGCTGCAACCACATCACTCCCCAGATCTTCGCGCTCCCCGATCAGGCAGGCAAGGTTGAGCTCGGCGACCTCCTCGGCGATCAGTCTGGTCGGGCGTATGGCATTGATCAGTACCATGGCGTGATCCGCCCCAAGGATGGCGATGAATGCGCTGACCGCTTCGAGTCGGTTACGCCCCAGCAGACCGACCATCTTGTCGTCACCGACGCCCTGATGCCCAAGCACAGTGGAGAGATCGTCAATGGCTGCGGACAGTTGCTGCCAACTGAGCAATCGGCCTTCGAAATCAATGGCAGTCAGTCTTCCACCCGCCTGTGTGGCACGCAGAATGTGATCAGCGATAGCAGCCATTCAGCGCACCTCGTAGCTTTTACGTTTGCCACTTTGCAGCATGTTTTCGATCTGAGAGATACCGATCGGATTGCCCAACTGGGTGTAGCTGAGCCCGCGTGCCATGGCCTGAGTTCGCCCGCTGTCCAGAGACTCCCAGATCGCGCGCACCGTGCCTTGGGTGGATACACTGGGTTTGGCGGCAATGATCGCTGCGACCTGGCGTGCCCGCTCATGCAAGGCATCGTGAGGTACCAGTTCGCTGACCAAACCGATTTGGTGAGCGCGCTGAGCGCTCATGCGCTCCTCCACCCCCATCAACGAAACCCGCAGGATCTCGCCCAATGGCATTCGCCGTGCCATGCTGATCGGCTCAAGCGCTGCGACCAAGCCAAAATCCACATGGGGGTCGAAAAACGTTGCGTCCTCGGAGGCGATCACGATATCAGCCCCTCCGACCACGTAGAACGCGCCACCTGCGCACATACCGCTGACCGCGCAAATCACCGGTTTCCAAACCTTGTGGTGTTTAGGATCCAGGCTTTCACCCGGGTCTGGCTTGTTCCAGATGTTGTCGGGGTAGTTGAAGCCTTGGACGCGGTCCAGCCCCGTGGAGAATGCGCGGTTGCCGTCAGCACGGAAAACCACGGCATGAATGTGGTCATCATCACGCACTACCTGCCACAGGCGCTTGATTTCCAGCATCATCTCGGCATTGATGGCATTGAGCTTGTCAGCGCGGTTGAGCGTGATCGTGGCGACGTGATCGTCACCCACATCGAATTGCACTAGGTCAGTCATGTTCAGGCTCCCGGGCGCTGGCGCGGCGTCACATAGTCACCAGAGGCGTCGCCAAGCTTCATGCCCCCGTCACAGTCAAGGATGGTTCCAGTGATATAGCTGGCATTCTCGGACGCCAGGAAGATGGCGGCCTTGGCGATGTCATCCGGAGTGCCGAAGCGACGTAGTGCGGTGTGCGCACTCCACTTGGCCTTATCTTCAGCCGTCGGCGCCATGCGCTCGACCCCCTCGGTACCCTGAATGGGCCCAGGCGAGATGGCATTGACCCGCACTCCCGCTTGCCCCCACTCCATCGCCAGCACCTTGACCACCATGTTGACTCCAGCCTTGGCGGCGCACACGTGTACCTGCTCCGGCAGCGGCTGAACGGCCTGCGGCGCGGTGATGGCGATCAGCGAAGCACCTGGTTTGGCGAGCAGGTCGAACGCTGCGCGGAAGACGTTGTAGGTCCCCAGCAGGTCAATGTCGACCACCGTCTTGAAGCCATTAGCCGAAATGTTCACGGCTGGCGCCATGAAGTTGCCTGCAGCCCCCGCGATAACCACATCAGGGGCGCCCAACTTCTGTGCCGCATCACGAAACAACGCGCTGATGGCGTCTATATCACGCACGTCGGCACTGCCGGCCAGGGCGATACCGCCAGTCTGCTCCATGATCTCACGGGCAGCCATTTCGGCCTTGTCGGGATCCCGACCAAATACCAGAACCTTGTCGCCCTGCGCAGCGAAGGCCTTGGCGATACCCAGATTGATGCCACTGGTTCCGCCGGAAATAAAAACGCTCTTGCCTGCCATGTGCTTCCTCTCTTACCAGTCGTTCATCGCCGCTACACGGCTGCGATGGAGCTGGGGCATGCCTAGATAAGCCTGATTGAACAGTGCACGCTTGAGCCACACGTGCGCGCCGTACTCCCATGTGTAGCCAATACCGCCATGGGCTTCGATCATGCGCCGGGTGACCTTGGGATACATTTCGCTGATATGCGACTTGGCCAAGGCAGCCGCTTCGGAACTGCCGGGCATGTCCGTATCGAACTGGTGCGCTGCGTACCAGTAGAGGCCAACACAGGGTTCGACCATCAGCGCCATGTCGGCCAACTGGTGCTTCACGGCTTGGAAAGCCCCGACAGGCTTGCCAAACTGTTCACGCTCCTTGCAGTAATCAACTGATAGCTTCACGGCTTGTGAAGCACCGCCGAACGCGTCTGCCGCCAACAGTACGAGACCGGCATCGACCACCTTGGCACCAGCAGAAACAGGCAGGTGTTCAAGCCTGACGTCACTGAACTCGACATGGGCCAACTGCCGCCCGGCATCTGTAGATACCAGCGGCGTGCACACGATTCCTGGCGCATTGCCTTCAACGATCGCTAACCTACCCCCTTTCAGACCCACCACGATCAGGTCGGCACCCTCCGGATGTAGCACGTAGCGTTTGCTCCCCGTCAAAGTCCGATCACCTTCAAGGGTCCAGCTATCGACGCACCATTGCCCCTTGCCCTCGGCCAATGCCACGGTGGCACGCAACTCACCACTCACCAGCCCAGGCAGCCACTTGCTCTTCTGCTCGTCGCTGCCGGCAAGCGTGATGGCCAGCGTTGCCAAGGCATGCTCGAAGAACGGACCGGGCATGGCGTATCGCCCTACCGGCTCAGCCACCACCGCCAGGTCGAGCAAGCCCAGACCCAGGCCACCGTAAACTTCCGGCACCATCATGCCGCCGATGCCCAGGTCCATCAGGCCTCGCCAGAGCTGAAAGTCCGCTGCGGCCTGATCATGCGGTTTCAGTGCCCGATGAACCGGACACTCAGCCTGCAGGTAGTCCACCACGGCGTCCTGGAACGCGCGTTGCTGTTCGTCTAGATCGAACCTCATTCTTGATGGCTCTCCCGCGGTAGACCAAGCCCTCGCTCGGCGATGATGTTGCGTTGGATATTCGAGGTACCACCGGCAATGGCGGCTGCAAGCGAATTCATGTACTGGTTGACCCAGCGCTCGCTGCCCGGTCGTGGGTTGCCGATGGGCGATACCAGCGCGTCGTCTTCGATCAAGGCATTCGCCAGCTCCGCTACCGCAGCGGCGAAGTTGGACTGTGCCAGTTTGTTCATCATCTGCAGCATGCCGCCGCCTTCACCGGACAGCTCCCGGCTCATCTGGATCAGGCTGGAGCAGCGCTGAACCTCCAGTTCGGCCTTCAGAGCCGCAAGGCGGTCACGCACCCACGGGTCCAGCAAGGCAGCCTGGCCACGCAACTCGCAACGCCTGGCCAACCCGACCACACTCTTGAACAGTGACTCCGAGCGGTCGATCCCGCCGAGCATGTTGCGCTCGTGCTTGAGCAGGGACTTGGAAACACTCCAACCTTCGCCCCGCGCGCCAACAATCCAGTCCGCTGGCGTCACTGCGTCGGTGAAGAAGACTTCGTTGAAGTCGTTGCCACCGTTGATCTGCTTCATGGGGCGAATATCAACCCCTGGCTGATCAAGGTCGATCAGCAGGTAGGAAATACCATCGTGCTTGCCTGCCTGCGGCTCGGTGCGAATCAAGGCGAACATGTACTGGCATTCACGAGCGTAAGAGGTCCACACCTTCTGCCCATTGATGACCCATTGCCCGTCACGCAGCTCGGCCTTGGTGCGCAGGCTCGCCAGGTCACTGCCTGAACCAGGTTCGCTGAATCCCTGCGCCCAGCGGTACTCGCCAGTCAAAGTCTTCGCGATAAACCGCTCTTTCTGCCACTCTTCGCCGCGTTCGAGCAACGTGGGCACCAGCATCTGTACACCATTGCCCTTGATTTCGCCCGGCGCCTTGGCGGCCGCGAACTCTTCGCTGATGATCCTTGCGCGGATCACATCGGAAGGTTGCTCCGAGCCGCCGAAGCGCCTGGGGATACCACGAT
Organism: Pseudomonas bharatica; assembly: GCF_048586865.1. Classification (NCBI taxonomy): domain Bacteria; kingdom Pseudomonadati; phylum Pseudomonadota; class Gammaproteobacteria; order Pseudomonadales; family Pseudomonadaceae; genus Pseudomonas; species Pseudomonas bharatica. The sequence goes on from NZ_JBMAWR010000002.1 coordinate 209,307, forward strand.
AGAGATAACCTGCCTCGACGGCGGCACGGCGAAAGGCCGCTACATTCGTACCTTCGCGCCACTCGCTGCGCAGAAACGCCCGCACCTGCTCTCGGAAGGTGTCGTGCTCCGGCCCGTAATTCAGTTCCATAGTTGCTTACCTCAATCGAAACCGAGGTCGTCCCAGACCTTGTTGATGTTCTGCATGGCCTGACGTCCGCCTACCCGGTCACGCTCACGCAAGAAGTTGATTTCGTCCTCGCGCCAGACCACATTGGAGAACAGCGGATGGCCAACACTGGCAAAGTTCAGGAAGGCGCCAACCCCGAGGCCATGGAAGTATTGCTGCAGGGCTCGCTTACCCAGCATCAGGTTGTCAGTGCTGTGGGCAGCAACAGCGCGGGCATAGCGCAGAGCCTCGTCTTCAAGTTTGTCGCGAGGCACCACCGAGTTGGCAACGCCCCACTCCTTGAGCTCCTGAGCAGACATCTTGCGGCCGGTCAGCAAGATCTCCATCCCGCGGTTCAAGCCCAGACGCAGCATGGTCATTGGCAGTTGGGTTTCGAAGGCGGCGAAACCGATGCGGCTTTGCCTGCGGGCAACATAAGCATCCTCCGAAAGAATGAGAATGTCGGCAGTCATGGCAAATGAGAAACCCTGCCCCAACACGGCGCCCTGCGCCGCAAGAATGACCACCTTGTCACCCCAGACAGTGCCTGTGAGCGTGCTGTCCAGCAGCTTGCGGATACCGCGCATGCGCTTGGACTGCCCAAGCCTGCCGCCCTTCTTCAAACCGAAGGCTTCGACCGGCATCTTCTTGGTGTCTTCGCCGGAACAGAAATCACTGCCTGCCCCAGCGAGAATGATGACCTTGATTTCATCGTCATCCTGCGCCCTGGAAAAAGCCTGGGACAGCATGTCGTTCATGTCGGGAGTGAGAATGGCATTCTTTCGGTGCGGGCGATTCAGCGTGATCCGCGCGATGTGACCATCGATCACTTCATACAGAATGCTCTGGGAGAGGTCTTCCTCGGGGGTGTCTGGCATTGTGTTCATGGGCTACTTCTCTTGAGCATTGATGAAATCGTCGATGCGACGGTGGTAGTGGCGAATGCGCGCCTCTTGATACTTGGCCAGGACCAGGCCTTTCTTGACCGTGGATTGCAATCCCGCCCACACACCTTCGATGTTCTCGTAGTCCTGATCGAAGATGGGGGCCAACCGGCCCAAGGCAGCGCAATCGACGAAGGGGCGATCGTCTGGCAGCTTGATGAGCTCGGGTGCCTTGGGCATGGGCTCAGATAGGTTGCGCGGGGTCATCACGTACACTTCCATGATGCAGCTGTCGTGGCGGTCACGATCTGGGCGGAAGCGGTAGACGATCGGCAGCCCCATGCCGTACCAGGGCATGAAATTTGGGAACAGGAAATATTCGATGGCGTCGAGCAGCTCTACATCGTTCAGATGGTCGAGCGACTTGCCCATGGCTGCTGCTGCGGCCTGGCGGCGCTGATCAGCCAACGCACTGCGATAGGTCATACCCTCCGGAACCTGGATGGGTTCGCGGCCCGTACCCTTGGCTGCGTAGTCAGCAAACTCCTGCTGCGTCATCCTCAACGTCACACCAGAGGCCTGCGCCACCGACACGGTCGCCAGTCGGCTGACGTTGCGGTCAAAGATGTCATACTGGGTTTCGGCGTACTCGGATACCGGCACCGACTGCGGGTGGGTCGGCATCACGTGATAGGACTCGATAAACGCTTCCATCGCTACCTTCCAGTTTCCTGGCACAGTGCGCGCGACATGCACGCCCACCCGGAAATCTTCCAATGGAAGCCGGCTGAAGTGGTCTGGCAGCACACCGATCCAATCGTCGAAAGGCTCCGCGTTATCAGGGTCGGGATTAATGAACACGAACCCACCCCAGCGCCCCACCTTGGCTTCGGGCAGATTCATGTTGCGCTCGCAGGTCTGGGGAAAATCCCAATCCTCGGTGATGCGACGCTTGCAGCCATCCAGCTCCCACGACCAGCCATGGAACGGGCAAGTGAATGCCCCGGCCTTACCTTGGCCTTTGACCAGGCGCATTGCCCTGTGCAGGCACGCATTCGGATAGGCCTTGATCTCCTCGACGCCCGAGCGGACCACGATGAAGGAGCGATTGCCGATCTCATAGGTGATGTAGTCACCTACCTCAGGGATATCTCCTTCGTGGCAGGCCATTTGCCAAACCGTGGACCACAGCGACTGCATTTCGCGCTCATGGAAATGCCGAGAGGTGTAGCGCTCGACAGGTAGATCCTCGACGCCCATGTCGAATGACGATCGCGTCGCGAACGCCCCCTCCACCGGACGCTGAGCGTCTTCTGCCATGCGCATGCCGAGCGTGGGCTGTTTTGCTTGTTCTGTGCCGGACATCTCCCCTCCTGAATTCATCTGGGTACCCGTAGATTTTGGGCGGGCACCTGGCTTCTTCGCGAGCAACATCACCAATATAGTTAACTAGGTTAGCGAACACAAGCGCTTTGATTTAGGGTGGCGGTGACGGAAAAAAGAAAACTGCCCGCGCTGCAGGAAGAAAAAACAGATAGATAAATTAGGTATACAAGTTACCTCTGTGGCGCTATTTTGTTGTCACAAGACTCAAGAGCGCCTCACCCGGCGCCCGCTTGCTAATTCACTTGAGCTGCTAATGACAGGAGATCAACGCGTGTCAACGCCAACCCAATCCAACAAGTCCCCTCTCACGACCGTCGAGATGTTGGCCGTATACCGTCGCGTCGCGCTGATACGGGCTGCCGAGCAAGCAATCGCCAAGCAACTGCGCGCCGGCAAGATTTCCTTCAGTTTCTATCCGGTCACCGGCCAGGAACTGGCGCCGGCGGTGCTGTCGCAGTGCCTTGGGCAACAAGACCAACTTGTCACGATCTATCGCGGCCTGGCCGACACACTGGCGCGTGGCCTGCCACTGCGCGAGTTGCTCGCCGAATGCATCGGTCATTCTGCTGGTGTATGTGGCGGTAAAGGTGGTGGCATGGGTGTGGCCCGGGCCGATTTGGGCTTGATGATGACCACTGGCATCGTCGGCTCCAGTGCACCAGTGGGCGTCGGCCTCGCACTGGCATCACAACTGCAGAAGACCGGTAAAGTCGTGACGGTGAGTTTCGGAGACGGCGCCACCAGCATCGGCGCCATACACGAAGCCATGCTTTTCGCTTCGCTGTGGAAGCTGCCGATCATCTTCGTTTGCCATAATAATGGCTGGGCAGAGTCGACCCCCTTGGCCGAGTACTCGGTATTGGAGAAGCTGGCGGAGCGGGCCGATGGTTATCGCATGCCCGGCGTCACCGTCAGCGGCCGTGATCCGCAGGCGCTGGCCAGTGCCTTCCAGGAAGCGATCGAGCGGGCGCGCAGCGGCAATGGCCCAACCTTCGTCGAGTCGGTGACTTATCGCCTGTGCGGCCACTACTTCGCCGACGCCGGTGCTTATATGGATCAGGATGAACTGGCTGCCGAGCGTGCACGCGACCCGATTGCCGCTTTGCGCAGCCAATTGCTTGAGGAAGGCCACGCCACCGAAGCCGAGCTTGCCGCCCTTGAGCAAAAGGTCGCCGACGAAGTGGCTGCAGATGTGTCGACCGTGTTGGAGACACCTGTTGCACCATTCACCCAGGCCGACGTCACCCGGGACGTCTACGAGCAATCCTGCTTCACCCCTATCAGCCGCCAGCGGCCTGCAGCTGACGCACTGCCGCAGGGCCCGCTGCGTAAAGCAACCATGCGCGATGCGTTCAACGAGGCGCTGGGCTTCGCCATGGCCCGCGATGAGAAAGTCATCATGCTGGGCGAAGATATTGCCGACCCCGCCAGCGGCGTAGTCGGCATCAGCCGAGGGTTGTCGACGCGCTTCGGTGACCGCGTTCGCTCTACCCCTATCGCTGAACAAGGAATCTTCGGCGCCTGCGTGGGTGCTGGCCTGGCCGGTATGAAGCCGGTTGGCGAACTGCTGATGATGGACTTCCTGCCCGTGGCCATGGACCAGATGGTCAACCATGCCGCCAAAGCCCGCTACATGTCGGGAGGGCAGATGTCGGTGCCCATGACCATGATGACGCTGGTCGGCGCAGGTAACGGTGCACAGCACTCGCAGTCCACTGAGGCCTGGCTGATGCATACACCTGGCTTGAAGGTGTGCTACCCCAACAACCCGACCGATGCCAAAGGCCTGTTGCTTTCGGCCATCTTCGATCCAGACCCGGTGGTGGTCATCCACTCGATGCTCAACCTGTTCGGCAGTTCGGAAATGCTTGAAGGCGAATACCGCATTCCACTGGGGTTGGCGGCCGTACGCCGGGAGGGCTCCGACGTTTCGATCATTTCCTACGGACCGGCAGTAGGCGACGCGTTGAAAGCCGCCGAAGCCCTGGCCGCTCAAGGTATTCAGGCCGAGGTCATCGACCTGCGTAGCCTGGTGCCCCTCGACGGCCAGACCATCCTCGAATCGGTCAACAAGACCGGTCGAGCCGTCATCGCCCACCGCGCCACCGATTTCATGGGGCCAGCCGCAGAGATCTCCGCACTCATTCATACCGAGTTGTTCGGCAAGCTGAAGGCTCCAGTACAGCGTATTGCCGGCGCTTACGCGCCAGTTCCGAAACACACTGGTCTGCTCGGCCTGCACTACCAGGGCGCAGATGCCATCGTCAAAGCTACTCAGGAAATCATGAAATGACAGAACTCCGTATCCCTGCTGCAGGCGACGCCGTATCCGAAGTCCAGCTGGTGGAATGGATTGCCGAAAACGGCGCAAGCGTCAAGGAAGGCGACGTGATCTATTCGATTGAAAGCGATAAGTCCGTGCTCGATGTGGAGTCCCCGGCCAGCGGCACCTTGACCATCCTGGTCAATGCCGGGGAGATCTTCCCGATCGGGCACCTGGTCGGCCGAATCAACTGACAACCCGGCACTGCCAGCCGCCACTTCAGGCCGCTGGCAGGCCGGAACGACAGCATTGCCATCGTCTGGAGGCAACATGATTGAAGAAGCAGGAATCGTCATTCTCGGCGCGGGCCAGGCTGGCGGTGAAGTAGCGAGTGAATTGCGCAAGCTCGGTTATGCAGGGCTTATTACATTGGTGGGGGACGAGCCTCACGTCCCTTATCGTCGACCTCCTCTCTCCAAGGCTTATTTCGCCGGCACTGTCAGTGCAGAAGAACTGTACGTAGTGCCGCCGGCAAGCTTGGACAAGGCACAAATTCGTTTCATTGGCGGTGTCAGCGCCACCCACATCGACCGTGAGCAAAAATGCGTAAATCTCGCCGACGGTCGACAACTGGGCTACCAGAAGCTGGTAATCGCCACCGGTGGGCGCGCTCGGCCTCTGACTTTGGACGGTGGCGATCGCTCTAACGTATTTCTGCTGCGCACCATCAATGATATCGAGCAGATACGCGCACGAGCGACTCCTGGCGCACGCATGGTGATCATAGGCGGCGGGTTCATCGGCCTGGAAACCGCAGCAGTAGCAGTCAAACTTGGCCTGGACGTCACGGTACTGGAGGGGCTGCCCAGAGTGCTGGCGAGGGTCACCGTACCTGAAGTGTCAGCATTCTTTGAACGCGTACACCGAGAGGCCGGTGTCGACCTTCGCACAGGCGCCCAGGTAGCCGCACTGGAGGGCGACCCTCTGGTAACCCATGTTCACCTGACCGATGGCAGCCGGATAGAGGCTGACCTGGTTGTGGCCGGGATCGGACTGATCGCCAATACCGAACTTGCCGAAACAGCAGGACTGGTGGTCGACAATGGCGTGCTGGTGGACGAGTACGCCCAGACCAGCGACCCGGACATCGTGGCTGCTGGTGATTGCACCAACCACCCTAGCGAATACCTGGGGCGACGCGTGCGACTGGAATCGGTTCCCAATGCCATGGAACAAGGCAAGGTGGCTGCCAACACCCTGCTTGGCAACCGCGTACCGTACCGCTCCGTACCTTGGTTCTGGTCCGATCAATACGACTTGAAACTGCAAATGGTAGGCATGTCTGCCGGCTTCGACCAATTCGTAGTTCGAGGCAATCTGGAAGACCCGGCAACACGGGCATTCTCTGTTTTCTACTTCAAGAACGGCCGGCTTCTATCTGTTGATGCCGTCAATCGCCCTCAGGAATTCATGCTGTCGAAAAAATTGGTAGCTGAGGGCGCTCGCCTGGACTTGGCCGCGCTAGCGGATGAGTCGATCCCCTTCAAGCTCATCGCCGCCACAGCGCACGCCTGATCACACCAAGGCACGAAAGTATAAAAAGGACCCAAGCATGACGAAGTCTTTTTCTTCCGCCACCGTGTTACTCGAAGTCGATGGCGCCATTGCTCGAGTAACACTGGACCGCCCACAGTCCCTGAACGCGATAACTACCGAACTCGCCCAGGATTTCCTCGCAGCAATGCGAACTATCGAGAATACGCCTTCGGTACGGGCGGTGCTGATCAGCGGCCAGGGGCGAGCGTTTTGTGCTGGCGGCGACCTTGGAAGCCTCGCAGGTGCGGACGAACAGCAAATTCGGGCACTCATTGATCCTCTGCATGAAGCCATCACGCTCATGACCCAGCTCCCGGCACCAGTCGTCTGCAGTGTTCATGGAGTGGTTGCCGGTGCAGGTGTCAGTCTGGCGATGGCGTGTGATTTCGTTCTGGCAGCACAGGGGACTCGCTTTAACCTGGCCTACACCGGCATCGCGACCAGCCCGGACGCCTCTGCATCCTGGCACTTACCTCGTCTGGTTGGCCTGCGCAAAAGTCTTGAGCTACTGCTTCTGAACGAACCGTTCGATGCCGATCAGGCACTCCATCTGGGCCTGGTAAACAAAGTGCTGCCGACCGACGCATTGGATGACGCTTGTAATGCGTTGCTTGAACGCCTCGCGACTGCTCCGACTGTGGCGCTTGGCCAAACCAAACAGTTAGTTCGAGCAGCCGTCGACCGAACCTTGCAAGAACAACTCGACGCTGAGCGCGAAAGTTTTTGCCATTGCGCAAGCTCCAGAGACTTTGCCAACGGAATCAGTGCATTCCTCAACAGGAGCAAACCCCTTTTTGTCGGTGCCTGAGTCAGTACCACCGCTTTGCTCCGGCTAACGTTTTCACTACAAGAAGAATTGCCATGATTCCAGCCTTGCTCACCCGCGTCTTTGCCCCGGCAGCCCTGCTAGCCACTGTAGTCGCATGCCCGGTAATGGCCGCCTACACCGATCCGCTGGATACGCCAGCTAGCCTTTCTCAGCTCGCCAGCAAAACGCAATTGATGGATGTCACCCACGCGGGTGAGCGTCTGGTAGCGGTCGGCTGGAGAGGCCATATCATTTATTCCGATGACCAAGGGCGCACTTGGCTACAGGCAAACTCGCCCGTGGATATCGATCTGACTGCCGTGACATTTTCCAGCGCACAACAAGGGTGGGCAGTGGGTCATGGCGGCGTGATATTGCACACCACGGATGCGGGACTGACCTGGGTGAAGCAACTCGATGGCAGAGATTCAGGACCATTGATGCTTGCCTACTATGAGCAACGGTTGAAAGAAGGTGTCCCCGACGCAGAGAAATACATCGAGGACGTTCGCCTGAATACCGAAGGCGGTGCCGAACAACCTTGGCTTGATGCACTTTTCCTGGATGACCTGCATGGGTACGTAGTCGGCACGTTCAATCAAATCATGTACACAGCCGATGGCGGCAGATCATGGACGCCGCAATTGGATCTGGTCGACAACCCCGAGTCACTGCACCTCAATGCGATTACCCGGCAAGGCAATACGCTCTATATCGCCTCCGAACGCGGCACGATCTTCAGAAAGACGCCGACCGACGAACACTTCGTGGCCTTGTCCACCGGATACAACGGCACGCTCTTCAACGTGATCGCAGACGGGAAGCGAATCTTCACCTTGGGGCTGCGCGGCACGTTGCTGCGTAGCGACGACGACGGCGCCACATGGGTAAAAGTCGATACCGACGCAGACACTGCGCTTACAGGTGGGCTCTTTCTCGAAGACGGTAGCGTGCTGGTCACCAGCCAGGCCGGGCAACTGCTCAAGGCCGGGCGTGGCGAGACCGTGTTCCACCAGCTCGAGGTCAAACGCCCAGCCATGTTCACGGCCCTGGCGCCGACGCGCACCTCGCAAGTGGTGGTGGTCGGTACCTCGGGAGCGAACCTCGAGTCCGCAGACACCGTCCGTTGAAACTCCGATTCCACGATGCTGATTAAATTACAAGAAATGAGGTATTCCCGTGGCCACAGGTGCTCACAAGACCGTACTGCCGGTTATCCGTGATCCGAAAGATTTTGACAAGCACTCTGGCGATCGCCTTGAGCGCCTGGTGTTCAACAACCGGATCTGGGTTGTCATCTGCTGCCTCTTGGTAACCCTTTTTTTTGGTTACCGAGCCAGTCAGTTATCGATCAATGCCAGCTTCGACGACATGGTGCCGCACAACCACCCCTACATTAAGAACTATTTTGAAAACAAGGATTCGCTCAAAGGCCTGGGCAATTCGGTTCGGGTAGTGGTGGAAACCAGCGGCAAGGATATTTTCGACGCCGAATACCTGGAGGTTGTGAAACGGATCAATGACAAGATCTTTCTAACGCCAGGTGTTGACCGGGCGCTGATGCGTTCAATCTGGACGCCTATCGTACGCTGGACCGAAATCACTGAGGAGGGCTACAAGGGCGGCCCCGTCATGCCCTTTGACTACGATGCCAGCGCCAAGGCCTTGTCGACATTCAAGCTCAATGCCCTGCGTGCCAATCTGCGAGGGAGCCTGATCGGCTCGGACTACAAGTCCAGCATGATCGTGGTTCCACTGCTCGACCGCATCGCCGAAACCGACCAGCCCATCGACTATCCTGCCCTGTCGAAAACCTTGGAACGGGAAATTCGCGGGCCTCTGGAGCACCCGCAGCCGGGGACGGAGTTCGCTTCGCTCAAGGGCCAGTATAAAGTGCATATCATCGGGTTCGCCAAGCTGACCGGGGACTTGATCGATGGCCTGACCCAAGTGTTTTTCTTTTTCGGCATTTCCGCGCTGATTGCCACGGCAATCATCTACGCCTATACCCGTGACTTGCGTAGCACCGCGTTGCTGGTAGTCACCTCGGTTTGTGGGGTGGTCTGGTTGTTGGGCTTGATGCAGTTGCTGGGTTACGACCTGAATCCCTACTCCATCCTGGTGCCCTTCCTGGTCTTTGCCATCGGCATTTCCCACGGCGCACAGAAGATGAATGGGGTGATGCAGGACATTGGCCGCGGCACACACAAATATGTTGCTGCGCGTTATACCTTCCGCCGCCTGTTTATGGCTGGCCTTACCGCGCTGCTGGCCAACGTGGTCGGCTTCGCAGTGCTGATGATCATCGACATTCCGGTCATCCGTACCTTGGCGCTGACCACCAGTCTCGGGGTGCTGATCCTGATCTTCACCAAACTCTTCTTCATCCCAGTGGCCCTGTCGTATATCGGCGTCAGCCCACGTGCGGCACAACGCAGCATTGCCGCCGCGGAAAAAGCCCAGGGTACGCGGTTCAACCTGTGGTCGCTGCTGGTCCGTTGCACCCAGCGCCGCTTTGCGCTGCCACTGGTACTGTTCTCCCTCACCATCGGCGCCAGCGCCGCCGTGATCAGCTTGAATTACCTGAAAATGGGCGATCTCGACAAGGGCGCCCCAGAATTGCGTCCGAGCTCCCGCTACAACCAAGACAATGCCTACATCAATGATCATTTCGGCCTATCTGGTGACCAGTTCGCGGTCATTGTCAAATCTAGCGAAGCAGACGGCGTGTCGAGCTACCAGTCGCTGATCGAACAAGACCGTCTGGCTTGGCTGCTCAAGCAACAGCCAGAGGTTCTGGCCACCAGCTCGCTGCCCGACAGCATTCGTCAAACTGCATTCGGCCAATTCGAAGGTAACCCCAAGTGGAGCACCATCCCCCGCAACAGCAGCGCCATCGGGCAGGCAGTTGCCCAGACCATCGTCAACAACCCAGGGGGTATCAACAGTAACGGCACCATCACTCCGATGATCGCCTACCTCAAGGATCACAAGGCCGATACACTCAGTGCGGTTTCCCGGACCGTCGAGCAGTTTGCCAGCCAGCATACGGAGGGTGGCACTCAGTTCCTGCTGGCAGCGGGCTCGGCAGGTATCGAAGCAGCGACCAACGTTGTGGTCAAGGAAGCCAACTATCGAATCCTGGGCTTACTCTATGCCGCCGTCATCGTCCTGTGCTTCATCACATTCAGGAACTGGCGCGCTGTACTGGTAGCGATGGTCCCCCTGTTGATCACCTCTTTCCTCTGCGAAGCGTTGATGGTGATGCTTGGCATCGGTATCAAGGTCGCGACACTGCCAGTCATTGCGTTAGGCGTCGGGGTGGGCGTGGACTACGCATTGTATCTGTTGAGCGTTCAGATTCGAGCCCAACGAATGGGAGCCACCCTTGCCGAGTCGTACGAACTGGCGCTCGGATTCACCGGCAAGGTCGTCGCGCTTATCGGGGTCACGATGGCTGCAGGCGTGGTGACCTGGGCCTGGTCGCCTATCAAGTTCCAGGCTGATATGGGGATCTTGCTCACGTTCATGTTCATCTGGAACATGCTCGGTGCCTTGGTGCTGATACCTGCCCTCTCCTATTTCCTGCTGAATCATCAGCGCGCCACACCTCATCAGTCTGGCCAAACACCGGCCACCTCGGCGTTGGAAAGCGACATGCAGCAGTGCGACGCTGCATGCGAGCAACACCGCGTGCTCAGGTCCTCTGCAGGCTGACTATCTAACCTAATTGCAATCGGTAAAAGCCAGGGGCGTGTATCACGCCCCTGGCCGTTTAACGCTGCGACGCGAGTTTCTGCACTGACGGCACTGCATCTCAAGAAGGAGTATTGAAAATGAATAAAACCTGGTTAATCACCGGCACTTCCACAGGGATCGGGCGTGAGCTGGTCGAGCGCCTGCTCGAGCGCGGCGATACTGTGGCTGCGACCTTACGCAAGCCTGGGGCGCTGGATGACTTGAAAAAGGTCCATGGTGACCGACTGTGGATCGGTATCGCCGATGTCGCTGACGTCAGTACCTTGCGCAAGGTGGTCAACGACGCGTTCGCTCAGTTAGGGCGCATCGACGTCGTGATCAGCAATGCCGGGTACGGCTTGTTCGGTGGCGCTGAAGAAGTCAGTGATGAGCAGATCCAGCGACAGCTCGACACCAATGTCATGGGCTCGATTCAATTGGCCCGTGCTGTCCTGCCCCACCTGCGTGAACAGGGCGGCGGTCACCTTATTCAGGTCTCCAGTACCATGGGGCAGCGCACTATGCCCTTCGCCAGCCTCTATTGCATGTCTAAATGGGCGATCGAAGGCTTCTGCGATGCCTTGTCCCAGGAAGTATCAACGCTGAACATCAAGGTCACCATCATCGAGCCTGGTGCCACGCGCACTGATTTCGGTAGCCGCAGCGGCGACTTCGCGCCAGCGATGAATGCGTACAAAGATACTCCAGTCGGCCGCGCCCGAGAGATGATCACGAACAGCTCCGGCCTGGCCAAAGGCGACCCCAGGAAAGTGGCCCAGGCGATCATTGATTGCGCGGGCCAGCCCGAGCCCCCTCTTCGGCTGACCCTGGGCAGCGATGCCTACGGGGTGGTACGTGCCGCGCTGGTACAACGCCTGGCCACACTTGATGCGCACAAGGACATCGCCTTCTCCACCGATTTCGACGCCTGATCACAGCCCCCACTGCTGGGGGCTGCTCTTGCGAACCTCACATGTTCGCCTGTCAATACCTCCGCGGCCTAAGCCTTCCAAGCAGGAAATAGGCTTCGACGCTCGCTGCACGGCCGTCTGAGCCGCCTGCGCATACTTCTCCATAAGAACAAGAAGAGATCCCACATGAAAAAGCTGCTGGAGCCCGGTATTGGGCTCATGAACCGTCTGAGCTTCGGAATGAAGTTCAGCCTCATCACTACCCTGTTTGTCGCACCCTTGCTAGCAACGAGTGGCAAACTGACCGTCGATGCCTTCGACAGGTCGCAGTCCAGCAAGGACGAGCGCAACAGCCTCACGGCGCTGCAGCTGTGCCTGAAACTACGGCGGACGTTACTGGAGCTGGCGAGTGCACAACAGGTCAGGATCAAAGCGCCGCTAATTATCCAGAGCAGTGACATCGACACTCAGATCGACCGAATCAAGCGAGACGCCATCGCCCTCCTACAGCAGCTTGCGGACCTCGAACATTTGGGCCAGGCGAGCGTGAGCTTGATCAACCAACAGCATGAGTTACTTCGCGCCCTGCAGTCCATCGCCCCGACTGGACTACAAGGGCAGGAGCAGGAAACAGCGCTGCAGCAATTAGCGAATGTGCAATTGCTGCTCGAATCACAAATTGCCGTTAGCGGGCTCAGCATCGATGCACAGCCAGACATCCGGGAAATGGCCGAATTGTTGGTGGGCTCAGGTGGCGAGCTGGCTAACACCTTGAATCAAGTCCGCACCCACGCCTCGTCAGCTTTGGCCTTGGGGATGCTCAGTTCGGCGGATGGCGACGTGGTGCAGGGCGATCTCAACCAGCTGGACAAGGCTGGCGATCTTTTCCTCACCAAACTTCAGCGCTTGCATGAGCGGACCCCGCAACTTCAAGCTGTGCTTCAAGAGTTTATGACGCAGACGCAAATCTCTGTCGATTCAGTCAAAGCAGCCACCGAAAGCCAGCTGTTATTCGCCGAAGATCTCGGTACCGACTGGCAACCTTATTATCGGTCGATCAGCCAAGCCATGGACAGGATTGGCGGTTTCGATCAGCTCGTGCTGCCTTACATTTTCCAGCAGCTCGACGACAGGCTCGTACGTGATCAGCAAAGCTTGGCGCTGCTACTGACTACGCTCTCACTAACTCTGCTGACCATCGGTTACTTGTCAGTTTCATTTCACGTATCCATGCGCAGAACTTTGAGCCAACTGAACGCAGTCATGGCCGATGTCGCCGCGGGGGACATGACGGTGAGTATCACCTCTGACAGCAGAGATGAACTTGGAGAGGTCAGCCGTGCATTCAATGGCTCAATTGGCAAATTGCATGATTTGATCGAACGCGTCGGCCAGACCGTTACCATGGTGGGAGAGCAAGCCGAAGGGGTCGCGCTCGCATCCAGCCAAAGCAACCAGGCCTTGTTAAGCCAGCGCGAACAACTGGAGCAGATCGCCACGGCGATGAACCAAATGGCCGTTACCGTCCAGGAAGTCGCCAAGGGTGCCGCGCAAGCGGTTGTACACGCCAGTAGCGTCAACGACCACAGCAAACTAGGACAAGCACTGCTTGGCGGTCAGGTCGAAAGTATCCGGGCGCTGGCCACCACTATCGCGCAATCGGTAGGGGTGACCAACAAGCTGGCAAGTGACAGCCGAGTGATCAGCGAAGTGCTCAGCGTCATCCGCGCGATTGCCGAACAAACCAACCTGCTGGCGTTGAACGCGGCAATCGAAGCGGCTCGTGCCGGGGACCAGGGCCGAGGCTTTGCTGTCGTAGCCGATGAAGTGCGAAGCCTCGCGTTACGCACTCGGCAATCTACCGAACAGATCGAGCGCATCATCGATCAACTGCAGGCCGGTGTGGGCGAGGCGGTACTGGTCATGGACAGCAGTAAGACCATGGCTGAACGCACCGTCGCTGAGACCGATAGCATGCAGGCAGCATTTGCCCATATCCTGCAACTGGTGAGCCAAATCGTTGACCAAAGCCAGCACATTTCAATGGCAGCGCAACAACAGGCTAGCGCCGTCATCGATATCGATAACCGCATCGAGCGCATCAATGCATCGAGTGAAATGACATCGATAGCTGCGCAAAGTACCGCTCATGCCAGCCAGCAGCTAAGGCTGCAAGTAACGACCTTGAGAACGCTCACCGACGCATTCCACATCCGATAAGACCACACCTACTGCGACCAATTTCCTGACCGTAGCGACGGCTTCATTTTGAATGGAGCCTGAGCTAGCCGCTCAGCACTTAAAAAAAAAAACCGGCCGAAGCCGGTTCGAAGAGGTAACCAGAGGGGTACTACGATGTACGCGTATTGCTTTTGTTGCCCTTACCGAACGCCACGACCCGCCATTGCTTCAGGGGTGAAGACATTAGCCGGGTGGCTGGCCACCGGTTTGTAATAGGATTTAGGATCGCCGAAGTTAGCGACGACGGTGTAACCACCTCGTGCCAGATCGTAGCCTGTCAAGCCAGAAACGAAGTCGACCACGCCTATGCCCGAAACGTAATTGGCGCCGAAGCAGGAGAACAGCACACGGAAGATCTTGCCCGCCTGGTCATAGCCTTCACTGGCGACGATCGACCAGGAATCTTCGTCCAGGTAGTAATAACGTTTGGAAGCGGCATGGCGCATGCCGTTCTTGAGCGTGGCTTCAACGACCCATACACGGTGCAGCTCCCAGCGCCCGACATCAGGATTGGCATGTTTTTTACCAATGATCTTGTCGATCGGCGCCAACGCGGTCTTATAAGCGTTGTAGGGAACAATCATTTCCTTCTTACCGACAAGCTTGTAATCGAAGCGGTCCATACGCCCGTTGAACATGTTCGCTTCGTCGAAGTACAGCACGCCGCCCAAGGGTGTCACAGGTGTATCGTACGAGAACTCCGGCGCCAATCTGACTCGACGCTGTCCGGTCGAGTAACTCCAGCTACGCTGGTCCTTCTGGTCATACCGGAGCGGGTACCAGAGCAAGATCTTGTTGCCTGAGTCGCGCGCAGGGGAAAGCGTACTGGTCAATGTGCGATAGTAATAATCGCCCCCGCTCGTCCAGAAAGGTGAGTCGGTGGACACATTGAACACTTGTGGCGTTGCCAGATTGCCGGCGGAGTCGACCACCAGGTTGGTTCCTCGACCCTCGAACCCGCCAGGGTTTCGCTCCCTGAGCAGATGGTTCCACATCGCCTCGTAGCCGGATTTAGGAATCGGAAATGGCACGCCACCCACGCATCCCGCAAGCCCCACACCATCGGCGACAGTCTTGCATTCGGGGTCAGTGGCATTCTTGATGCTAGTGGCGGCCCGCTCCGCGGACATTTGGGGATAGGTACGATGGCTCTGGTAAACGTCGACTCGGAAAGTGTCCGGCCAGCGACGAATCAGCTCCTGCGTCCCCGCAGTCAACTTGTCTGCGTACTGTGCAACGTTCTTCGAGTCAATCGAGTAAAGCGGTTTCTCATCCGCAAACGGATCGATCCATTTGCCGGAGCCCTCCACATAACCCGCTGGGGGCTTGGTCATACCGCCGGTGTAAGCTGGAATCGAACCATCCGCATTACCCGCTTTTTCGGCCCCCCACGGCAGCAAAGAGGTGCCCAGTTTGCCCGCTTCTTGTGGCGACACCGTTGCAGCATGCGACGAGAGGGCAAAACACGACAGTAAGGTAAGCGACAACGCCGTTTTTTTGTTCATTTGATCTACTACCTTTCAGCTGTAAATGCTTCAGAAACTGGTTTTGACAGTCAGCCCGAGCCGGCCACGGTCCGTGGTTTGCCAGGCACCATTGCCGTAATACGAATTACCGTTGCGAGAGATTCTTGCTGTCGAATCGGCGTAGGTAAGCGCCACAGTCCACTGGTTGCGGATGTTGAATTCGGTTCCGATGGAATAGGTCCCAGCGCCTTGGTTGGTCCCCCCAAAATCTGCAGTATTACCTTTCAAACCACCTTGGTAGGTGACCGGAACCGTCAGGTCCACACCTGGAAATACTTGCGACCACTGTGGAGCGAAGCGAATCCCGATACCAATCGCGTCATCAGTGGCACAACCGGACCATTTGCCAAGTGGGCAATTGGCGGTGTCCTCACCGTAGAACAACTCCTTGTTCTTAGTGACTTTGATCAAGTGGTCGTAGGTCAATTCAGCCGAAACAGTGCCCGCATCCCACAAGGCATTTTGCGTGAGCCCATACAGCGTGTTGAGCACAACGTGGTAGGTGTCGCCTCGCGCCCCTTCATCGGCGAGAGAGAAGCCAACCGTATTCAGACCAGCATTCTTGCGGTATGCCAACTCGGCCCCAACAGCAAACACACCTAAGGTTGCATCAAGGCTCAAACCAACCAGTTTGGTCTTCTCCGGGAAGACCGCCCGGTACTCCAGAGGGTTTTCCGGATTGCGCAGTAGCCACAAACCATTCTTCTCATCGAACTCGCGGTAGTACAGACCTACCGTCGTAGCGTTCCAGTCGATGAAGTTGTACTTAGCATTAACACCCCAGTTGCCCCGTTTGCTGTCGGGCTCGACAGTGTTGCCGCGTATGAATGGCAGGCCTGCTCCTGTGCGGTCCGGACCTTCCAAGGTGAAGTCGGAGCCCGCCAGGAAGGTGCCACCTTCGGGAGAGCGGACATGATCCCAATCAAGAAAGTACTGGGCTGCCACCGACAGGCTGTCAGTAACCTGCATTGTGGCTGAGACCTGATTGAGTGGCAGGAACAGTTCGCGTACTTCGGTACCAGGAATCGCTGCGCCTTTGCGGCCATCGACGGGAGACTGGCTGTACGCGATGCCCGACTGAGTGAATATCGAGTTGCCCCAGAACACCACATGCTGCCCCGCCTTCATCGACAGCGGCATGGTGCCGACATCGAAGTTGCCGTAGACGAATGCGTCGAGGATCTCACCTGAAGGACCACGGTAATAGCGCTTGGTGGTAGAGGAGTACTTGTTGTTGTCGTACGAGGAAGGCAGGCCTCGCAGCGACGGATTTTGCTCCACATCGGTATCGCTATATGCCTGGTCCACCCACCCTGCTGCAGATACCCGGAAACCGTGGGTGTTGCGCCAGCCAACCTCCAGCTCGCTCAGGATGTCGAGGCGGTTCGAAGTGATGTCGCCCCGGTCGAATTTGTAATCCCCATCATCATAGGCCGGGTTACCAGCAATGCGGCTATCGCGGCCCTCCAAACGTGTCTGGAGGTTGTAGCGGAACGTATTGTCCCAGCGAACCGACCAGTCTGGGCTGCCCGTCTCGATCTCCATCGCCGAAGAGCTGCCGGCGAAGGACATGGAGGCGCAGAGGGTCGCTAATGCAAGGCTGAGCTTTTGTTGGCACGCGGTCGTTTTCATGTCGTCTCGTTCTTGTTGTACAAACATGGGAGGTCGCCACCTAGGTAACTTGGTTAACATAGTTACAACAGATCGATTGCCCACGACAAGCGTTTTTTTCAGCAGATGGTGAGCTATCGAAAGGTTTGGGCAAGGCCCTTGCGTAGATGCGAGCGCATGCGTATGCTCGCCAACATAGATAACTTAGTTACCTAGCAATCTGCTTCAGCAGGCTTTCTCGCTCGGCTTGCGGACCCAAGAGCTCGCACATTTCGGTGTGCAGCACGAAATCGCCCCCCTTCCACGAATAGGGGGGGCGATTTCAATTCACGGTCTTGAAGCGCGACTTGGATCGACGGTACTTGCCGAACGGAAGGCTGGAACCTAGGATAGTTAGATAACCAGGTTATCTTGGTTTGATATTGCTTGAGTATGCGCAGCACAAAAACAAAAAGAGGGTTGCCTCATGCGTACACAATTGATGATCGTCGTTTGCCTCGTGCAACTGCTCGGTTGCGCGGAGAGCCATGGGCCAGCGAAACCAGGCCAAGCCCTCACGAGCTATCAGGGTTGCCAGTACCAGGCGTCACCCGATTGCGCCCGCCCTTCCCATCTTTCCCTGGGTGAGGTGTTTCGTTGAGTCCGACAAACCACTGTTTGCAGTTCCTGCGCCGTATGCGTTACGCCGGGGTATTGGTCACTGCGCTCTGCACTTGTCAGCTGACTTTTGCTGCCCCTGCACCAGAGGATTACGAAGCTCAAGCGAACCAGGCGCGCTTGCTCGTTACAAAGGCCGTGGAAATTTATCGCAAGGAGGGCGATCTCGTACTAGCTCAGATAAGTCGTCAAGGTGGGTTCACCACCGCTGAGAGCTATGTGTACGTCATCAGTACACAAGGTGTAATGCTGGCGAGCGGAGGCCCTTCGGCGGTGTACATTGGCAGGAACATCAGGCCCATGCTTGATGACCAGCTGCGATCAGCCCTTGACCAGGCACTAGCCGAACCTGAGACCGCCGCACCTCAAAGCCGGGATTACCGCTGGATGAACTGGAAAGATGGTAAACGTGAGCCCAAAAGGGTTCTCTTCCAGCGGGTAGGCGACAAGGTATTTGCGGCAGGCTACTTCATGCCCCGATCTTCCGAACAGGATGCTCAGCGACTTCTGAATGACGCGGTAGGCAGATTGCAAGCGGAGCGAACGCAGAGCATCGAGCGTATCAACAAGCTGGATCCATTTTTCAACCGTGATGACCTGTATGTCTTCGTGATCGACGAAAAAACCAGGCGTTTCGTGGCGCACGGGGCACTCGCCCGCCTGGTTGGCAGCGATGTATCGGTCCTTAGAGCTGCGGACGGCGAGTTGATCGGCGAGAAGATCATCAATGCTCTGAAAGATCGTGAGCAGGGCGAGGTTAGCTATGTATGGCGCAACCCTGTAACAGGGGCGAAAGAAATCAAACACACGTTGCTCCGGCGTCAAGGCCAATTGCTCATCGCGGTTGGCTACTACACGGTGGCTCCCACTGCCCGTTAATCACTAGGAAAACTCAATCGATGCCAACCGATACGACAGGGTTCGGACAGCTGGTCGCAGACGTCGCTCGCTCGATGCGACAAGGATTCGAACAGAACCTGAAACACCAGCGGCTGACCGTGACCCAGACCCGCGCACTTCTGTGCATTTCGAATAACCCCGGCTGCAGGCAAGTCGACCTGGCCCGCATGCTTGGATTCAAGGCGTCCTCACTGGGCAACATGCTTGACCAATTGGAGCACGCAGGATTGGTTCGACGAGAACCAACTCCCTCTGATCGACGGGCATTCCGGCTTTACCTCGAAGACCATGCCGATGAAGAGCTGACCCTGATCGCCTCGGCCTCAGAGAAAATACGCAATGCGGCTTTGTTCAACCTTTCCCCGGCGCAGACAGACAGCCTGATGATCGCGCTGCAACAGATCCAAGCTAACCTCGAAAACCTGCCGGCCCGCTGACAGCAGGCCACCCACAGGACAGATCCCATGCACGAACAGCACCCACCCTATAGCCCGGAAGCTCGCGAGCTCAGACCCTCTCGAATTCGAATTCCGTATCTGCAGAAATTGAAACAACAAGGCAGAAAGTGGGTCATGCTGACCTCGTACGATATGTATACCGCGGCAATCTTCGAAGAGGCGGGAATTCCTGTCCTCCTCGTCGGCGACTCTGCCTCGAACAATGTCTTCGGCAACCAAACCACGCTTGATGTGACGGTGGACGAGTTGTTGCCATTGGTCCGAGCGGTGTCCAAGTCTACTCAATCTGCCTTGGTCATTGCGGACCTACCGTTCGGCTCTTACCAAGCCTCCCCAGAACAGTGCTTCCAGACCGCGGTCCGTTTTTTCAAGGAAGCTGGAGCCCACGCGGTAAAACTCGAAGGCGGGCTTGAAATGGTTCCTCAAGTAGAGAAACTCACCCGCTCGGGTATCCCGGTCATGGCACACATCGGATTCACGCCCCAAATGGAGCATCAATTGGGCGGCTACCGTGTTCAGGGCCGCGGAGCAGATGCCAAGCGCTTGATCGCAGAAGCCAAGGCCCTCGAAACGGCAGGCGCCTTTGCAATCCTGATGGAGATGATACCGGAGGAAGTAGGCCGGCTCATTACCGAATCGGTCAAGGTTCCAACTGTCGGAATTGGTGCTGGTCGCCACTGCGATGCGCAAGTCTTGGTTTGGCAGGACATGGCGGGACTACGCTCAGGCCAGTTGCCTCGATTTGCCAAACAATATTGCGATATACGCTCGATGCTTCTTCAGGCTGCCCAGGCTTTCGCACAGGAGGTTGATAACCACGACTTTCCCACCATGGGGCATTCTTTTTAGAGCCTGGTACCGTGGCATGCCTGGCTACACTCGCCAGGCAAGATCCTCTTCAGCGTTCAATGGACTCACTCTTAAAATCACGGGCAGCAACCAAGGCTTGTAAGGTCAACCGCGTCTGCTCGAGCAACACCTCTCGAACAGCCTGCATGCGCGGCTTATCGATATGCTCCCAACCGAGTGCACTCATGACCTGTTGCCGCAATACCCTGAAAACCAATCCTTGGCTATTGAGCGCAAAAGTACGTATCTGCGTGCGTTCGTCATCAGCAGGTAAGCCAGTCAGGCGTCCCATGATGCATGCAGTGACACTGCGAATGGGCGCATGTAAACGCTGATTCATGATTTCACGAGTGTCGGGTGTTCCCAATTCAGATTGCTCCCGCCCCATGAACTGACGCCAAGCCGTTGCCTCGGAGCTGTCATGAATCAACGTGATGAACCCGCTCAATAAACCGAGATACGCCTCGATCAATGCTTCGTCCGAACTGTGCGAATCCGCCAGAACACGCTCCGCGATCAGGAGCTGATCATCGAGCTGCTCCCGTACCCGGTCGACGATGTGCTCGACACAGGCGCGGTATACCCCTTCCTTGTTGCCGAAGTAGTACTGCAATGCTGGTGCATTAGCCCCCGCCTCCAGGGCGATGTCACGGGTTGAAGCACCGCTGTAGCCTTTGTCTGCAAAAAGTTTCATCGCACTGTTGATCAACCGCGCGCGTGTTTCCTCACCGCGCTGGTAGCCACCCTCTGCTGTTGGTTTATGTCGAGCCATGCGCATGTCCTAACTGCCTTAATGGCGAATTTATATCAGTTGACATATTTTGTCACACGACTCATTTTATTCCGACTGGAATAAATCCGAGCAGACCCATGACCGCCGTACAACCCCCTCAAACTGACCTATCGCAGATGAACCAACGAAGAGCCCCTATCCGCGCGCTGATAGGCGTTGGAGCTGCCGGACTTGCCGCATGCCTTGTTTGGGGAGCCTATTGGTACTTGCACGGTCGCTACATCGAAAGTACCGACGATGCCTACCTGCAGGCCGATAGCGTCACCGTGGCCCCCAAGGTTGCCGGGTATGTGGCGGAGGTATTGGTCCGCGACAATCAGCATGTACAAGCAGGCCAGCCGCTGGCCCGCCTGGTGACGGACAACTATCGTGCGGCCCGCGACAAGTCCTCCGCCATTGTCGCGGCACGCGAAGCCGATGAAGCTCGCGCCCAAGCTGAACTGGAACAACAGAAAGCCACCATCGCCCAGAACCGCGCAGAGCTGGCGGGCGCCGAAAACGACCTGAAACATGCCCGCCTGCAAGTGGAGCGTTACACACCATTGGCTCGTTCTGGCGCTGAGACTGAGGAGCGCCTGGCAGACCTCGTGAATGAGCGGGCCCGCGCTATTTCAACCTTGGCTGCCAAGCAGGCGGCACTGAACTCGAGTGAAGCGCGTACCGCGACACTCAAGGCACAAGCACAGCAAGCACACGCACAAACTGCCGAAGCCAAGGCAGACGCCAGACAATCCGAAATCGATCTGCAAGACACGGTACTGCGCAGTCCTGTCACAGGGAACGTGGCGGACCGCAGTGTGCGTGTTGGGCAGTACACGCAGCCAGGTACACGGCTGATGACGATCGTGCCTCTGCAATCCATCTACCTAGAGGCTAATTTCAAGGAGACACAGATCGGTGCCATGCAGCCTGGCCAGCAGGTCACGGTACGCATCGATGCACTCTCCGGGAGCAAGTTCACCGGCCACATCGACAGCTTTTCACCCGGCACCGGCGCGCAGTTCGCCCTGCTCCCGCCGTCCAATGCCACAGGTAACTTCACCAAGATCGTTCAACGCGTGCCAGTACGAATCACACTGAATGTGCCTGATGCTATGCGCCAAACCCTACGCCCCGGGCTGTCGGCGGTAGTCGACGTCGATACTCGCTCCTCTGCCAAGGGCTACCATGACTGAGTCGGCATATGTTCGGCCTGAAGCATCTCGACCACGCGATGCCTCACTCAGTGACTGGATCGCCGTCATCGGCGGCGCACTGGGAGCACTGCTGGCCACTTTGGATATCTCCATCACCAACTCCGCTCTCCCTCAGATACAGGGGCAGATAGGTGCAACCGGCACCGAAGGCACGTGGATCAGTACGGGCTACTTAATGGCCGAAATCGTCATGATCCCGCTAGCGGCTTGGCTTACCCGGGTGATGGGGCTGCGTCGGTTCCTCATCGTCATGGCTGCGCTGTTTACCCTCTTCTCGATCTACTGCGGGCTTTCCAGCAGCTTGCAAGAGATGATTATTGGTCGCATCGGTCAAGGTTTCGCTGGCGGAGCAATGATCCCTACGGCACAGACAATTGTGCGCAGCCGCTTGCCAAACCATCAACTGGCCATCGGCATGAGCCTGTTCGGGTTGACTATTCTGCTGGGACCATTGTTGGGGCCGGTGCTGGGTGGGTGGCTCACGGAAAATTCCAGTTGGCGCTGGTGTTTCTTCCTGAACATTCCGATCAGCGCAGTGCTTGTAACGTTGCTCTGGTCTGGCCTTAAACCTGAAAAGGCCAACCTTCAGGCGCTGTTCAAAGCCGACTGGGCAGGAATCGCTGGCCTGACATTGGGTCTCAGTTCGTTGACCGTGCTCCTGGAAGAAGGTCAGAGAGAGCATTGGTTCGAATCGTCAATGATCCAATGGCTGGCGATCGGGATTCTGGTGGGCTTTGCACTGATCGCTATTGGTCAATGCAAGGCGCGACAGCCAGTGATCCGCCTGCGCTTGCTAGCCAATCCCCGCTATGCCAGCGTGATCTTGATCGTTGCTGTCATAGGCGCTGGCTTGTATGGCGTTTCATATCTGCTCCCACAATTTCTCGGCAACGTATCAGGTTACAACGCCCAGCAAGCCGGATCCATCATGCTGCTTTCTGGCATCCCCGCGTTTCTCCTCATGCCGGTGCTGCCAAGGCTACTGGGGCGCTTTCCAACTGCCTTGCTGGTCAGCCTAGGTTTGCTGCTTTTTTCCGTCAGCTGTCTGCTCGATATTTACCTCACGGCAGACAGCGTCGGCCACGACTTTTATGCCTCACAGATCCTTCGTGGCTTCGCCCAAGTACTGGCAATGATGCCACTTAACCAAGCTTCCATGTCGGCCGTGCCACCGGAGGAAGCAGGCGATGCCGCAGGGCTGTACAACATGGCAAGAAACCTTGGCGGTTCGGTCGGTCTTGCTCTGCTCGGTGTATTGGTGGATCGCCGTGAACACGCTCACGACGCAGTGTTGCGTGAGTCGATCAGCGCTAACAGCACGCTCGGCCAGGAACACATGGCCCAGAGCACTTCGATGTTCCTATCCCAGGGCGGTGACTTTGCCCTCGCGCAGTTGCAAGCCATGCAGCAGCTTGCCGATACCATCGCTCGCGAGGCTTTGGTGATGACCTATGCCGATTGCTTCTTCGTTCTGGCATTCGCTTTGGCTGCCACGATTCCACTGGCGCTTTTACTCAAGGCGCAGCCCCAAGGTAAGAGATCCTGATAATGCGATACCCGGTTATTACTACACTGGCGCTTGCTATCCTTTCCGGCTGCACGGTCGGTCCTGATTATTCCGGGCCACCTCAATCGCTGACGACTGCGAATGCAAATGCTCGCCTGCCTCATGATCAAAACCCTGCCAGTCATCAACCCGCCGTGGCGCAGTGGTGGCTGGACTTGCACGATGCAGAGTTAAACTGGTTGGTGACAACGGCACTCGCAAACAGCCCCGATATCGCTCAGGCACAAGCAAAGCTCAAGCAGTCACGAGCGGGACTACGCGAACAACAAGCCTCGGCTTATCCGAGCGCGTCCACCAATGCAACGATGATACGCATGCGCTCCCCGGATCTGTCCCAGTTTACGGGTGGAGATACCGGGGGTGGCAGAGCCCCCCTGAGCCTGTACCTGGTGAACTTCGATGCCAGCTGGGAAGCAGACCTGTTCGGTGGAACGCGTCGTGCCATCGAAGCCGCCCATGCCACTGCTCAAGCCACCGCAGCTGAGCTCGCTGATACCCAGGTACAACTGGTTGCGGAGGTCGTGCAGAATTATGTCGACTTGCGTGACCGCCAAGCACGACTGGCGTTGGTAGAGGAGACGGTTACTGCCGATCAGCAGATCGTAGATCTTACCTTTGAACGCCGTAATCAGGGCGTGACCAGTGAACTACAAGTGGAGCAAGTGTTAACTCAAGCCGATAGTACACGTGCTAAACGCTTGCCGCTGCAGGCCCAGATCATCGAATCCCTTGACCAACTTGCACTGCTATGCGGCCTTGAGCCTGGTACCCTAGATGACCAATTGACATCCCGAGCTTCAATGCCACTGATGCCCGAGCACGTGCCAATCACCAACCCCACTCAACTGCTCATGTCCAGGCCGGACATCCGCATCGCCGAGCGCGAACTTGCCTCAGCAACCGCGCAAATCGGTGAGAAGAAGGCCGATTGGTTCCCCAAACTAAGCTTGTTGGGTGACTTAGGGTTCAGCGCCGGTGATCCCGGGCATCTTGCGCGTAAGAGTAATGGCACCTGGTTGTTGATACCGCGATTGACCTGGAACGCACTGGACTTTGGGCGTACCAAAGCAGCAATTGAGCAAGCCGAAAGTGGACGTGATCTGGCACAGGCGAAATACCGAAAAACGGTGTTGAATGCCCTGCGAGATGCAGACTCGTCCCTGGCGCGTTACGGCTACCAACGCCAGCATGTTGCGATGTTGATCGATATCCAGCGCTCCGCCGAGCGCGCAGCTGAGCTGACCCAGCAGCGCTACAGGTCTGGCACTGCCAATACCCTGGATTGGCTCGATGCCGAACGTACGAGGTTCAATGCCCAGCAGGAGCGGATATCAGGTGAAGGGCAGTTGCTCAAGGACTTTGCTGCGCTGCACAAAGCTTTGGGGCTGGGTTGGCAACAGTGAACCACATGACCCCATCTAAGTAATGCGAGCAGACAATTGGCGGCCAACGTAATTCCCAAGGCCTCCACATTGAGAATGCCGCTGCAAACAGTCTGTCCAATATGGCAGTGTCTGCTGTAACGTCAGAATCTGTCGCATCTAGCGTGTATGCGTCGAACGAATCGGTTTTGACACTGTCCCCTTCATTGGATCCAAAGCGATCCTATTGATATCAGGCTCGCTAGACAGAGGCACAGATCACGCAGCCCCCGCCAGCGATTCCAGGACGAACGCAGCAGGAGGCTGTGTGCCATGATTTCGATCAGAAGCTCTTACCATCCTATCGACGCCGCGATTCTGTGGTGTGACCTTGCCGACCACGAGGACGAGATTCTCCGGGTCGACCTCTCCTACCCCGGCAGTCTGCTCAAGCATTTTCCGCAGTGGCCGATCCTGCACCTGTATGCTGAATGCATCTACGACGCGATTGCCAGCGGTGAGCTACCCGCGACCTGCCTGGGCCGACCGATCAATGCTGACAACCGGGTAAGCCGAGAGTACTGGTCCATTCAACGGGCTGATCTACTGGTCTGGTTCGCACGTAACTACCCCAACGAGAAGCCTGCTTTCTTGTTCTCGCAGAGTCTCGAGCATTTGAGCTGCGTCAGTCTCAATGCTCATTTGGTGCAGGAAGCAGAGCTCGCTGCGGCTCAGCGCACCATCGACAAGCTGCGCAACGAGCTTGCAGCACGGGTTGAAGAGGTGACAACGCTCACCGCGTGTAACAACGAGCTGATGGCGCGACTTGAGGCCCTGGGCATTCCCACCGAAGCCTCCGAAAGCACGCACAACATGCTCGTGGGCACCATGCTGGAAGTGACCTTGGGTAAATCCAAAGACGGCCGTGTGCAATCGGCCTACAAGTCCCAGAGCGCTTTGGTCGACGAGATTCTCCGCCGTTTTCCTGGTCTGCCTGGCCTGAGCAAAAGTACCCTTGATCGGCGATTTGCCGACGCTCGCCGTCATCTAGCCCAGGTAAAACGGGGCTGACACCGCATTGTCAGGCGATGCTTGGCATCGCCTGACAATGTTTTTCCTCCCGCATCGACCTTCACTGACTGTCACATCCCACTGCGCACCACATGGTGCTACGGAGTGACATCATGCAACCGATCAGCCCTGCCCCGCTGCCTGCCGACCGCCACATCATGCGCCGCGATGAGGTGGAACAGAAAACCGGATTCAAACGTTCGCACATCTACAACCTGATGAAAGCCGGGCTGTTCCCACAATGCCGGCGCATTGGTACCCGCGCCGTCGGTTGGGACTCGCTGGAAATCGAGCAGTGGGTCCAAGATCGACTCTCGGTCAGGGAGTAGCGTCATGGACGTCCTCTCGCTGATCTCGACCAAGGGCGGCGCAGGCAAAACCACCGTGGCCGCGAACCTAGGCGGTGTGCTCGCCGATGCGGGCCTTCGCGTCCTGCTGCTGGATCTGGACAGCCAACCGACGCTGTCCAGCTACTACGCCTTGCGCGAGTCCCGTGAGGCCGGCAGCTACGAACTTATCGCGCAACGACTCACGGCACCTGAACAGATGATTTCCGCCACCGTCATCCCGCACCTGGATCTTATCGTGTCCAACGACCGCGCCGGGCACATCAGCACCCTGCTGCTGCACGCGGCCGACGGCCGCCTGCGCCTGCGCAACCTGCTGTCGGCTTTCGAGGATCACTACGATGTGCTGATCATCGACACCCAAGGCGCACGTAGCGTCGTCGTGGAGATGGTTATCCTCGCGTCCGATTGCGCCCTGTGCCCGGTCCCGCCAGAAATGCTCGCCGCACGTGAGCTGCGGCGGGGCACGCTGGGACTTTTTGAAGAGCTGGAACCCTACCGCTACTTGGGTGTTGCCTTGCCGTCGGTGAAGCTGCTACTCAACCAGGTCAACGCCAATCGCCGTGACACCCGCCTGATCATGCAGAGCCTACAGGCGTCTTTCTACGCCGATTCCCATGTCAGCGTCTGTAGCACGGTGATTCCCGACCGTGTGGCCTACACCAATGCCGCCTCGCTGGGACTGCCCGTGCATCGCGTAGAGCCTGTCCCACCCTCTGGCAGCCGCGGTCCTTGCGGTGCGGCGGTGATGCGCGCGCTCGCCATCGAGTTGTTCCCACAGTGGGCGGAGCGACTTGTCGATTCGTGCTCCCATGCGCCCGGCCAACCCTTAGTGGCCGACCGTCCAGTCAGTCGTCGCGGCTGATGGGAGGGTCTGTGATGAAGCCGCCGTCTTCCGAAGACATCACGCGTCAATTGCAGCAGGCGCATTTTCCGCAGAAACAGGGCCGCAACATCGTGCCCGTGCCAGTCGAGGACACACCGTTGGTGGTCAATCTCGAGCAATTGCGCCCGTACGAACTCAACCCACGGGTAGTCCGCAACCCGCTGTATGACGAGATCAAAGCCTCAATCCGCGAACGCGGCCTGGACCAGCCTCCCGCGATTACACGCCGCCCGGGTGAGCCGTACTTCATCATCCGCAACGGCGGCAATACGCGCTTGAGCATCCTCGGCGAACTCTGGCAGGAAACCCGCGAGGAGCGATTCTTTCACATCCACTGCCTGTTCCGCCCTTGGCAGTCCGAGTCGCATACCTTGATCGGCCACTTGGCCGAAAGTGATCTGCATGGCCAGCTCACCTTCATCGAGCGAGCGCTCGCGGTGGCGAAACTCAAGGACATGTTGCAGGAGCCAGATGTCCTGCTCAGTCAACGTGAGCTATCCACACGCTTGAGCAAAGGCGGCTATCCGATTTCACAATCGCACATCAGCCGCATGTTCGACACACTCGAGCACCTGCTTCCGGTGATCCCGCAGGTGTTGTATGCCGGCCTTGGCAAACCCACCATCGTCCGGATCATCAACCTGCGGCGCCGAGCGGAGTCGATCTGGAACCAGTATTTTGGGGACGTCCAACACTTCGCGCTGCTGTGGTTCGAAGTGCTGTCGGCGTTCGACAGTGATAAGCCCGAGCTGAACTGGGGTGAACTGCAGGACGAGCTGATTGCCCGGATGGCGGTGCCGTTGAAGCAGACACCCCGCCTGCTCGCGCTGGAAATGCATCAGGAACCGCGTCGCTCAACGCCGACCTCGGATACGACTCAGCCTCTCCCGCAAGGCTCACAGGGCGAGGCCGCCTCCCCGCCACCTGCCATCGAAGAGGAAGCAGAAACGGCTCATCAATTGCCCACGCCTGAGCCGATGACTAATGCAAGCAACATCTCGGCAGCCGAGGCACCACGCCTCCCCAACATCCGCGAGGCGCTGAGTGAAGACGAACCGCTTGCTGCGAGGCTGCCAAACGCCCTTGAGGTCCATGAGCGCTCCCTGGGTTCCGCTTCACCTCGCGCATCGCTACAGGATGACATCAATGCCTTGCGTGAGCGTTGTGCCGCCCTAGCGACGGACCTAGCGGCATATGCCGATGCCAGTGCCATGGTCAAACCGCACGCAGAGGGCTTGGGTTTCACTTTGGCTATTGAGCATGACCAGCAGCTGAGTCCGCGACACACCGGCATTCAGCTGTTGCTTTCGGCCCTGCTGCGCTTGCAGGACGACGTGACCTGGCAACAACGTCAGCAGCTGCCGGCAGCGCTATTTGGCCAACTACTGATTGGCGCCTACGACCTGCCCTTCCCCGAGCGCCCTGCCCTGACCGTAGGCCTCGAGCGACTACCCGATGCCCAGCTGGAGCAGCTGTACACCCTGATCCGCCACGCCCGGCAGTTGATCGAATTGACACTGTCGTCCACGCGATAAGTGAGGAGCCGCCTCATGAGTACGACCTTCAATCTGTTGAATCATGCGATGTTGAATCAGGTGCTGCATGAGCTGCGCCATGGCCGCCTGCAGCGCTGCAAAACGCTGGGCCTGGCCGACGAAGACATCGAGGTGCTGCAATCGCTGCCTCCAACCACCCTGTCCCACCTGGCGCACTCATCGATCGCCTGGGTTGAGGTCAAGGTTGATATCACCGTGCTGCGCCGCCTGATCGTCCAGGCCGAGCGCGACGAGCAGAATGAACGCCTGATCAACCGAGCGCTCAAGCTCGGCGCGAGTTCGACCATCATGTACCGCTGTTTCGGCCTGGACCATTCGGAAACGGCGTTGCGCCGCCGGGTGCTGAAGATCGAAACCCACCGCGGCCGGCCAATCCAGCTCAGTGAAGCCCAGGAGCATGCGGTGTGGAACCGCTGGAGCCAACTGCGGGCGGAAGATCCGCATAACGATCCGCTGGACACCATGATGATGCTGGCCGAGGAACAACACATCAGCCTGACCCTGGTCTGGCAACAGGTCGAACTGTACGGAGGCGCACCATGCTGAGCTTCTACGAAGTCGACTGGCAGGATGTGGTGCGCCAGTGCTACGACGCCCTTCGACGCCGTAATGAGTGCCAAGCATCCCAGGCCCAACAAGCGGTCGCTGCTGCGGAGCCCGCGCTGCGCACGATCTACTACGGCGACAACAATCCCTTGCCGCAAGCACTGCTCCTCGATCGTCGGCTGACCCCGCTGGAGCGCAACACCTGGCAGGTTCTACGCTGGCTGATCACCGAGCGTCAGGTCAAAACACCGCGCTACCAGGACCTGCAGCCCTACCTGGCGACCAGCCCCTGTGGTGCCCAAGCGTCGCGCGAAACCATCGCCCGCGCATTGAACGTCCTGCGTACGACTCGCTGGCTCAGCCTAGTCGACCGTTCACGCGATGCCCAAGGCTGCCTACGCGGTTGCGTCTACGTGCTGCACGGCGCCCCGTTGACGGCAGCCGAGCAGCTTGAGCTGGACAGCGGCTACGCGGATCTGCTGCAACAGAACCTCAGCCATGCCACCAAGGGGGTGCGTGATGTGACGCAACATGTGCTTACCGAAATTCAAGCCGATCCGCAGGTCGCCCAGCGCGACAAGGACCGGCTGCGCTCACTGCCCCCGACACAGCAACACACGCTGCCGCTGATGGCCGAAGACACGCAGGCGGAACATTCCGAACCTGGCCTGCGCCACCCCGTTCGGAATCCTCAGGTCCCGACCACCGATTCCGAACCCTGCGGCAATGCACCGGTTTCGGCTGTGGTTCGGAATGCCGACGCCGGTCGTACAGTACAGAAAGACCAAATCAAAAAATGTACAGTACTGGCGCAGGTGGAATTCGGACGAGCACGGTGGCCTGCGGATTTACCGCTGAACCCGACCGAGCGTCGCATGGCCTCGCAGGCAATGCGCCAACTCGAGCCGGAACAGCAACAAGCGGTGATCAATGAAGCGGCGGTGCGGTGCGCCCGTGGTGAGATCCGAAAACCCGTCGCCTACCTGATGGGCTTGATCAAACGCGCCTGCCAGGGCGAGTTTACGCTGTGGGCGGCCCGCGCCGATGAAGCGACAGGCACAAGCGCACCGTCGCGCACACCGAAAGCCACGCCAGCGGAGATCTCTGGTGAACGACCCAAGCGAGGTGGTCAGCGCACCGCCTCGCCACTCGCGCTCTCTTGCCTGGAGGAGCTGAAGCAACGCTGCCGCGGTTCGCTTGCCCCAACCTAGTATTGGATCTCAATGGATTTGATGCCCATGCCATTGAATCCAAGGAGGTCCACCGCCTGAAATTACGAGCAGACCACCTTCACGTTGATCCGCGCCGGACAGCCCGGATCGGCCCATCGTCGGCGTCATTCCGACGGCGAGGTACTGGCGATGACCGATCACTACCAGCTCAACCTGGGCTCCCTGCGCAGCAGCATCACCCTCACCCTGCACACCCACCATGCGGCACGGCTGTGGCAAGGCCGCATGGGCAGCGAAGGGGTACACTCGATCATGGGCATGCCTGGTTACATCGGCGTCACCAATCTGCTCAAGCACGCCAGCAGCCAGGATGACCCCTTCGCCGACTGGTTCATGCTGCAACTGGAGGACAAGCTGCTGCAGGCCAAGGCCGAACTCCGCGCGCTGACCAAGCAGGTCAGTCGAGTGGAGCGCGCCCTGCCGACCCAAGTCGATATCGGCGATAACCTCAATATCCATCCCGTCACCCTCCCCCTGTTCATCGGCAGCCAGCTTGGCTTTCTCGCGGTCTACCTGCTGACCGACTACGACGCCCTGGTGCGCCGCGTTCTGCTCGCTCACCACACAGCCTTAATCGGCCGCCCCGACATGGAAAACTGGATCGATCGCGGCGCCCACGAGTTGCGCAGCCTGTTCGGTCTGGCCCAGCGCTATCGCCTGGCGGGGGTCAGTCGGGATGACATGGCCGCCAACAACGCCCGGGCCCGTGAAGCGATCGACAAGTTCGGCGAACCTCCACGCAAGATCCTCGAAGGCAGCCACCGCTCTCAATTCGCCCCACCCATCACGCGGAGTCAGACCACCTCGAATCCCGATGAGCCGGATCAACCTGCCCTGCCTGAGGCAGAGGCACAACCTACTCCGGAAGTCCTGGGCGAAGGGGGTGAGGAATGACCCTGGCCGAAGCAATTGCCCGGCGGTTGTCAGCAGATGCCTATCGCGCGTTCGCACAAGGTGACTCCCTAAAAGGCCTTTTAAAGCCTTTTAAGGGTAAGGGGGAGCTGCAGCAGTTCGCCGAGACGATCCTGCGTCTGCGCACCCAGGTCGCCGAATTGATGGCGGTGATGCTGGCGATCATGGCGCAGCCCCCCTTCTCGCTGCTGGAGCTGCGATTGGTCGTCCAGCACAGCGCGACGGGCACCGACTTCCTGCGCTGGCGCAGTCCGGACTTTCAGCGCATGGGCGTGCAGGTGTGGCAGGAGGCGGTGGTTCATCCGCATCTGCACCCTGAGCTGCGGCAGGCGTTGTATCAGCTGGAGACCAACCGCGTGGTGCTGAACCTGCAGATGAGCAGCCTGCAGTCGTTGTATCGCCAGGCCGTCTCCGGTGCCAGCAAGCTCGCGGCCGCCGAGCTCGTCCTGACCCGTTTCCCCACCGAGGAGTGACCCGCATGAGTACGTTATTTGTAGGTGAAGGCAACATCGGCAGCGTTCCGGAATTCCAGGAGTTCAACTCCAACCCGGATGAACCGCGGCGCCTGCTGCGGCTGAACGTCTATTTCAACAATCCGGTACCGCGTGAAGGCGGTTACGAAGATCGCGGCGGCTACTGGGCGCCCGTCGAGCTCTGGCACCGCGATGCCGAGCACTGGAGCACGCTGTACCAGAAAGGCATGCGGATCCTGGTCGAGGGTCGCACGGTCAAGGATGAGTGGGAGGACAGCGAGGACAACGCGCGGGTGACCTTCAAGGTCGAAGCCCGGCGCATCGGTATCCTGCCGCATCGCCTGGCCTCGGTCACTATGCGTGAGAAAGCGCAGGACAGTCCCAGCGCCACGCGCAAAGGCGGTGGCAAGAAAGCCCCGCGCAAGGCCGGGTGAGCGTGGAACTCACTGGAATCACCGCGCCCTGCGCGATACAGCAGGGGTTGCGCACCTTAGCCGGCGGGCAGTATTGCCATTCGGCACGCTAACCATCTCGCCGGGCGTTCCCGCGCTGTCCGCTTTCTAGCAACTGCTTCACCTCCGTCAGGCACTGATCCAGGGCAAGGAATGCCCGCCAGTGCGCCGGACTCTCCTGAACCCAGGCAATCAACTGAGCACGTGCCTCCGTATTGTCCGGTTCCAGATGGGTAGCCATGAACAGCTCGTAGGCCTTGATCGCTAACTTGTCTGCCTCACTCTGGTGGGATCCGTGCAAGTTCAATCCTCCGTGTGAGCGGGCGGGTCATGCAGTTATTTTTCGTGATACGCCTCATAGGGTTGTCAGTCAACCCTTTGAGACGTTCATATCCTTGGGTGGGTAGTCAACCATATGGGTCGAATTGGAGAGCGCCCCGTTGCCCGTCAAAGAGCCTAGCCCACATCACATTGGCCGCCAGTTGGCGAAGTACCGTCGCGACCGCGGCTTGACCCAGGATCAGGTCGGCGAGCACCTGCGCATTTCCGGCGAAGCCGTCTCGCGCCTGGAGCGTGGACTGGTAGAGCTGTCCGTGACGAAGCTGCTCCAGTTGGCAGACCTGTATGGCTGCCCCGTCGATGAGCTGCTGCTGGCCATCAGTCCTCGCCCCCAGGACCAGGGTCAGCAGATTACCGCGATCATCAAGGAGCTGGGCGACGCCGATAAACAGTTCGCCCTCGAGTTTCTGCAAACGCTGGCCACTCATCTGGCGCAACGCAAGTAAGTTTTTTCGCCCTGCTCTGACACGTCGAACCGATACCGCCGGTTTCGGCTTTACCCTGGCGCTTCACAACCACACCCCCACCCTGTCGGTAACCACCGAGAGGGCCCGCATATGCGCCTGTTCATCTGTGAAAAACCATCCCAAGCCCGCGACATCGCCCGGGTGCTGCAGGCCAGCCGGCGCGGCGATGGTTGCTTGCAGGGCCAGAACGTCACCGTCACCTGGTGCGTCGGCCATCTGCTGGAAACCGCGCCCCCTGAAGCCTATGGCGATTACAAACGCTGGTCGCTGGACGACTTGCCAATCATCCCCGCTCACTGGCAGTTGGTGGTCAAGCCCAAGGTCGCCAGCCAGCTGAAGGTGATCGACCAACTGCTGCATAAGTGCGCCGAGGTGGTCATCGCCACCGACGCTGACCGTGAGGGTGAGATGATCGCCCGCGAGATCCTCGAGCGCTGTCAGTACCAGGGGCCGGTTCTGCGCCTGTGGCTATCCGCTCTGGATGAGGCTTCGATCCGCCGCGCCTTGGCGGCCTTGCGCCCGGGCGAACAGACCCTCCCGCTATACCACTGTGCGCTGGCCCGCTCCCGCGCCGACTGGCTGGTGGGCATCAACCTGAGCCGGCTGTTCACCCTGTTGGGCCGCCGCGCCGGCTTTGATGGTGTGCTGCCGGTAGGTCGCGTCCAGACGCCAACCCTGCGCCTGGTGGTCGAACGCGACCGGGCCATCGCGAGCTTCGTGCCGCAACCCTTCTGGAACGTCGACGCCCAGTTGGTGGCAGAAGGCATGAGTTTCAAGGCCCGTTGGCAACCTCCGACTACGGTCTGCGACGATGAGGGCCGCTGCATCGATGAAGCGGCCGCCAGGCAAGTCGCACTGCGCCTGAGCCAACACGGAACGGCCCGCATTGACACCGTTGAGGTGGAGCAGGTCCGTGAAGGCCCGCCACTGCCATTTGACCTCGGCACGCTCCAGGAAGTCTGCTCGGCCAAACTCGGGCTCGGTGCCCAGGAAACGCTGGGAATCGCACAGGCCCTGTACGAAACCCACAAGGCGACGACCTACCCGCGGACCGATTGTGGCTACCTGCCCGAGAGCATGCTCGATGAGGTGCCCCGCATACTCCATGCCTTGGTGGCCGCCACCCCTGCTCTCGGTCAGGTCATCAGAGAGCTGGACCCGTGTCGCCGCTCGCGTGCCTGGAACAGCAGCAAGATCACCGCGCACCACGGCATCATTCCGACCGCCATCACGCTCGACCTCAATCAGCTTTCCGAGCGCGAGCAGGCGGTTTACGCGCTGATCCGCGCCCGCTACCTCGCGCAGTTCCTTCCTGAGCATGAGTACCTGAAAACCCAGGTGCTGCTGCACAGTCAGGCCGACCAGCTACTGGCCCGCGGCAAGCAGATCCTGGTGCGTGGTTGGAAAGCTGTGATCAACGAGCCCCATGGCAATAAGCCTGGCGAGCAAACTCAACGCCTGCCCACACTGCGCGAATCCGCCTTGGTGGCACTGACTGACGCGGCCGCCATTGCCCAGCGCACGCAGCCCCCAAAAGCCTACACCGAGGGCACGCTGGTCAAGGCGATGAAAGCCATCGCCAACCAGGTGGCCGATCAGCGGCTCAAGCAGACGCTCAAGGACAGCTGCGGCCTCGGCACCGAAGCCACCCGCGCGGCCATCATCCAGGGGCTGATCGACCACGGTTATCTGACCAAGAAGAAACGCAGCCTGGCCGCCTCGGCTGCGGCGCACACCTTGATTGAAGCGGTGCCACCGGAAGTAGCCGACCCGGTACTGACGGCGCTATGGGAGCAGGCGCTGGAGCGCATCGAGTCGGGCCAGTTGAGCGTCGAGACCTTTCTTACCAAGCAGGCGCAGTGGCTGACCCGTTTGGTGCGCAGCAACGTCTCGCTCACCCTGCAGCCGCCACCCTCCAAAGGGCCGTTCTGCCCGGTGTGCCGCAGCACCATGCGCCAGCGCAAAGGCCGCACCGGCAGCTTCTGGTCCTGCATCCGCTACCCAGAATGCAGGGGCACCAAGCCGGTAGCCAAAGCCAGGCGCCCAAAGAAGACATGACTTGACGACGCACCGCCGCGCTGGTGTAGTGAATTTGCCCCACGCCACTTGGCGACCCCAGACCGATTCGCTCCGGGCAGCTCGGTCAGACTCGTAGAGTTCGGAGCCACCCTTCACCGCCTCTGCGGATAACTTCTCAGTGTTCCAAGTCACCCAGGTGGATGACCCATGCGGCTTGTGCCAGGCCTCAGGGGTCATCCGCTTCGGCGACGATGCTCAGCTCCGGTGCCCGCCGGCGAAACACTGGGCACCTTTTGTGCGCGGATGCGTGCCAGTTGATTCCGACCCAGGCCACGACAAGGGTCGGTTGATTCAGGTGGATCGACAGCGGAGAGTTTGCGACGAACTCCGGTGTCATTTCGCCGGATCAAAGGTGGTCCACCTCTTCCTAGCCTGATGACCGTCGGGCTATTTTTTCGCCGCTGAGAATCCACCGAAAGCCACCGAATTCCGCCCGCCCAGACCGTCCCAAATCCCTGGTTGACGGAGGGTTGGCTGCGTTTTATAGATGGGCTGCACACCGCTGTCGTTGACAGCACCCAGGCAGCCAGAACCTTCAAGGCTGCGCCCGTTTCGGGTGGTTCTCCCCAAGTGCGACTCGCGCTCGGCAGCTCGCACGGTCACCGACCTGTCGGTGATGAGCGCCCTCTCTACCGATCATGTGTTTGCACCCTCACCCTTGCGGAACTCACCAGCCGCCAGGGTCGGTGGATGTCCGCGTTTCTGCTGAACAGGAGTTCCACCATGACCACTGCAAGCAATAACGCCCCCACTACCTACTTCAACCTGCACACCCAAGGCATCGGTTACCTGAACCGGGTCCGCGAAGTCCCGGTTCGCCGAGGCCAAGCGTTCATGGCCTGTGACATCGCCGCCTTGCACGGTGCCTCGGACGACGTCGAATACACCCGCTTCGACTGCAAGGTCGCCAGCGGGGAAGCCGACCGGCTGATCCGTGAACACCTCGAAGACGTCCGCGCTGAACGCAAGGTCCTCATCGCGTTTCGCATCGGCGACCTCTGGGTGGATCCCTTCCTGTACGAGAAAGGCGAACGCAAGGGGCAACCCGGCGCCAGCCTCAAAGGCCGCCTGATCTTCATCGAGTGGATCAAGGTCGATGGCCAGTTCAGCTACCGTGCGCCCGCCCGCACCGACGCTGCCTCTGACGCGATGGAGCAAGCGGAGGCGGAAGGAGATAAGGCAGACATTGACGGTGACTCCGATCAGCGCCTGCCAACCCCGACCGCCGCCCGTAACTCCACCGCAGCAACTCAATCAGCCTGAGGCAGTTTGACCGCCAACAACAGGCGCTCTTGGGAGCGCCTGTTGTTCATTCACGTCGGAGGTTGCCATGGAAAGCTTCTGGCTCTGCGAAGACTGCCTGCAGGCGGTTGCTTACGACGACTTCAGCGCCTTGTCGCTGTACTACAGCGAGGCCGAAGTCGACCAGCGAATCACGCATATACGTGAGGCAGTGCAAGCGTTACTGCCGCTCAGCGCCGATTTCGATCCGGACACCGGCGTCGGCATCGACCCGTTCTCCACTCACCCCTGCGAAGCCTGCCATTCGCCGTTGCACGGCGCCCGCCATCGCTTCACCCGCCTGTAACCAACTGATCCCACCCACCGGGGCCTTTCCCCGGAGCGCTCCTGCACACGAGGTTTCCCCATGAATACGCCATTGACCCTGGTCGAGCCTCTCGACCCGACCCTGACCCAACGCGCCCACGAAGATGCATTGATCAACGAAGCCCTGCAGCTGCTGGACCAACGCTACTTCCACCGCGGCGAAGTACTGATCACACCTGCCGACGCCGCGTCTTACCTGAAGCTACGGCTAGCGCCCTACCACCACGAGGTGTTTGCCCTGCTGTACCTCGACTCTCGGCACCGTGTGCTGGATTTCGAGGTGTTGTTTTTCGGCAGCATCGACGGTGCCACGGTGTACCCCCGTGAAGTGGTGGTCAAGGCTCTGGCGCACAACGCCGCTGCGGTAATCCTCAGCCACAACCATCCCTCCGGCTGCCCTGAGCCCAGTGGCGCCGACCGCGTGCTGACAACCCAACTGATCGAAGTGTTAGCGCTGGTCGAAGTCCGCGTTCTGGACCACATCATCGTTGGCGAAGGCCAGCCCCTGTCCCTGGCCGAATATGGCTGGATCTAACCCTCTCTCACTCGCCACCGCCTGCATTGGGGTGGCGTTCTCTTTTAATTGGAGCGCCACCATGCTCACCTCAACCCCCAACCCCTTTGCCCGGGGCTTCCATGCGTTCTCCTGCGAGCGCGTGGTCCAGATCCACTACGACGACCAGTGCCCGCCCTGCTACCGCCCCCTGCACACCGCCCAATTGGACTTGGACGACGATCACATCAACTGCCAGGCATGCGTGTTCGATGACGACTGCGCCGTCATCACGGAAGGCCAGGATGTCTCTGGCTTTCTTCGCATGCAGTTGCCCTCAGACGGCGTGGTCACCACCGTGCTGTACCAGGTCACGGCCGAGCGGCCGAGCGGCACGGCACACCTCGGCGACCTTCCCAGCCTGGAAGCGGCGGAGCACCTGATGCAGCAGCTGTCCTTCGCCACCGGCCACTACAGCCGCAGCTGGGAGATCAGCTCATCCCACCTACCGGCCAGCGAGTATGCCTACCTTGAGCAGCTTGCCCGCTGCGAACGACCGGCCGGCTACTTTGAGTGCTTCCAGTTGGTCAGCAACCGCTCCGTCGGCTGCAAGCTGTACTCGACCCCCTGGCAACGCAGCGGCCAAGTGGAGGACCTTGGTTGCGCAGCGGCGGACGTCTGCACTCGCCTGTTGGACGAACAGGTACCGCCGGTGTTGATGACCCTGTTGCTGCTGGCCGGCCAAGCCGACACGCGCTTCCTAGTATTTGATCCAGATGCAGCTCTGCTGGCAGGACTCCCGGTGTTTACCGACGATTGATCCAAGGCGCCCTACAGGGCGCCTTTTTATCCATTGCACGCAATAACCCGGTCGGGCAATTTCGGTTTTTCAATGGGTGCAGCTCACGCGCGTTGCCAAGGTGTCGGCAACTTCTGTCGAGACTTGCTCATGCACACGCCCGCACTTCCTTACCTTGTCCTGATGCTCGCGCTGGCGGGCTGCAACACGTCGCCTGCCATCACCCCACTGACGGCGCCAGCCAAAGCCGTCCCGGCTCCGGCCACCCCGTCCAAGCCGTTGTCAGAGTCACCAGCGTGGGTCCGCCAGGACCGCTACACCCTGGTCAGCACGCGACCGACGCGGGAGCAACGCCAGCCATTGTTTCAACTCATCAACGTGCAGATATCACCGGCACTGCACGCAACGGTCGGTGATGCCCTGCGCCATGTGCTGCAGCGTTCTGGCTATTCACTCTGCGCCAACCGCGCCGAGGTCACGACCTTGTTCAGTCGCCCCCTGCCAGCCGTGCAACACCAACTTGGGCCGATGGCGCTGTTGGACGCCTTGACCATTTTGGGTGGCCCCGCCTGGCGGCTCGTGATCGATCCGGTCGAACGCAGCGTGTGCTACGCGCTTCGCGTCCCGGTGCCCGCTCCACCTCACCCGCCTCTGGAGATCGCGCCATGAAGGTCCATCACTTTCAGGCCCTAGTGCTCGGGGCCCTGTGCCTCGGCGCCGCCGTACTGGCCGCCGTGACCTACAACCACCAGCAACAACTGACCGGACTCCTGACCGCCGCCAACAATGCTCCAGCTGATCCAGTACCGGGGCTGCGTAGAGATCTCGATGCATTCGGCGCCACCCTCGCGGCACTCCCTTCGCAAGTGAAAGTACTGGGTGAGCACCAGCGCCAGCAGGACGCGACCTCCGCGACGCTGAGCAAAAAAGTGGATGAGGTGAGCGCTTCGCTCAAGGCCAATGGAGCGGTACCGCCGGGTCCGACCAAGGCGGAGCTGGACGAGTTGGAGCAGCGATTGGGCAACGCCGAAACTACTATCCACACCCTCGAGGCTCGACCGGCTGCGCCATCCGCACAGACCCAGCCTGCCGTCCCCGCCAAACAGACCGCCAAAGCAGAACCCCCGACGCCGCCATTCACCTTGTTGGGTGTCGAGACCCGGGGCGACGTCCGGTTTGTCTCGGCCCTACCGGCCGGCGCGCATGCCCTGTCGACCGTCCACCTGCTGCAGCCCGGTGACAGCCTGAACGACTGGCAGCTCAAGGCCATTCGCGGAAACCAGGCCGTGTTCCAGGTGCCTGGCCTCGGCGAACGCTCGCTGTCCCTACCATAACGAGGTGAGTATGGTCCGGTTCACCACCCTCTCGCTGCTCCTGCTCACCATCTGCCTGGTGACAGGCCCGGGATGGAGCGCACCCACCACGGTCGAAACTCAGCAGCAGTCCAGCGAGCAGGCCCAGTTGCAGCAAGCTCGATCTGCTGCACAGGCCAAGGCCTGGGGGCTGACCGATGACGAATGGGCCAAGTTCGAGCACCTGCAGAGTGGTCCACGCCAGTACTGGTCGCCGCAACTCGACCCGCTGACCACCCTCGGCGTGGAAGCCGACTCTGACCAGGAGCGTCAGCGCTACGCCGAGCTGCAGGTTCGACTCGAAGCCAAGCGTGCCGAACGCGAACTGGCCTATGAAAAAGCCTACACCGCCGCCTGGGCGCGGCTGTTCCCGGGACTGCTGCCGCTGCAGGGGATGGGCGATGCAGTCTCCTCGTCGAGCAGCCCGCGCTATGCCGTGTTTGTGGAGGCCCCGTGCTCGACCTGTGAGGCCAGCCTCCGCCGATGGTTGAGCACGGGCGCACATCTGGACGTCTACCTGGTGGGCAGCCAGGGCGACGATGCGCGCATTCGGCAATGGGCGCTCACGGTGGGGATTACACCCGCCCAGGTAAGCAACGGCCAGGTCACCCTCAATCACGACCGCGGCCGATGGTTCGCCCTCGGCGCCAGCCGCCCCCTGCCCGCACGCTTTCAACAGGTGGAAGGGAAATGGCAGCGCGTCGACTGAGCCTCGCCTTAGCCCTGATGGGGATGACTGCCGCCCAAGCCGGCGGCCTACCCCCGCCTGCGTATCAGTTGGCTGCCTCCGAGGCCGGCATACCGGCCTCGGTGCTGTTCGCCATTGCCCAGCAGGAGAGCGGCACTCCGCTGCGTGGGCAGCTTGTTCCCTGGCCGTGGACCTTGAATGTGGCCGGCACGCCGCAGCGTTTCGCCACCCGTGACCAGGCCTGTACTGCACTCACCGTGGCGCTCACCCAGCATGATCCCAAGCGCATCGATGTCGGCCTGGGGCAAACCAACCTGGGTTATCACCCGGAGCGCTACCCCAGCGCCTGCGATGCCCTCGACCCGCGTAGCAACCTCGCCGTCACCGCCGACCTGTTACGCGAGCACTACGCCGACGTCGGTGACTGGGTCGTCGCCGCCGGTCGCTACCACCGGCCTGCAGGTGGAGCCCCGGCGGAGCGCTACCGCATGCAATTCAGCCAGCGCTGGCAGCATCTTGAAGCCGCCACGTCCAGCCGTAGAGGACCACGCTCATGATTGACGTACGCCGGGGCGCACCGATCTGCGGGCTGCTGTGTTCGTTGGTTGCCGGGGCATGGCTTGTGCCAACGACCCCTGCCATGGCCGCTGAATCGGCCGCGCCGGTCGAACGACCCGACCCACGCACACTGAGCTGGGTGCTGCCGGTGCACAGCAAGCGTCTCACGCCAGGTGAGGTGCGGCGCAGAGCGCTGGAACTGCCTGGCATGGTCCCGCTGT
This sequence comes from Pseudomonas bharatica, assembly GCF_048586865.1. Taxonomy (NCBI): domain Bacteria; kingdom Pseudomonadati; phylum Pseudomonadota; class Gammaproteobacteria; order Pseudomonadales; family Pseudomonadaceae; genus Pseudomonas; species Pseudomonas bharatica. The sequence goes on from NZ_JBMAWR010000002.1 coordinate 250,279, forward strand.
TCCTGGTTGGGGCGGACGCCACCTCATTGACGTGGCTGGCGCAGCACGCGCCAGCGCTGAAGCGCTTGGGCGCCAACGGCCTGGCCGTTGAGGTCGCCGATGCCGCGGCGCTACAGCGCATCCAGGCGGTAGCGACTGATTTGGTCATCTGGCCGGTGAGTGGCGACGACATCGCCGAGCGGCTGGAGCTGGAGCATTACCCGGTACTGATCACACCAACCGGCCTGGAGCAGTGAGGAACCGTCATGGGTGATCATGCGATGGAGTCCTTGCTGCGCCCGGCGGTGGAGTTGTACACCGTGGGCATCTGTGCCGGTGCCGGCGCGCTGTGCCTGCATTCGCCCTGGGCGGTCGCCTTGTCGCCAGAGATCGGCGCCGGCATGGCCTTGGCCTACACCGCCTTCGGCCTGAAGCGCCTCAACGAGGCTCGCATTGTCCTGCGCTATCGGCGCAACATCCGCCGCCTGCCCCGCTATTCGCTGACCAGCCGACAGATCCCGGTCAGCAGCAAGCGCCTGTTTATGGGCCGTGGCTTTCGCTGGAGCCGCCTGCACACCCAACGCTTGCTGGAGGCGCAGGACCCGGCGCTCGCCCGCTACGTCAACCAGTCAACGACCTACCAGTGGGCCCGTCGCCTAGAGCACCTCCTGGAAAAAGCCCCGCCAGGGCTCTCTCTCCTGCCCCGAGTGACCGCCTGGGACAGCCCGCTCAACCCGGTACGACCGCTGCCGCCCGTGGGCGGCTCACCGCTGCTGCATGGCGTCGAGCCCAACGAGCAGGAAGCCTCCTTGCCACTGGGCGAACGCGTGGGCCACACCCTGGTGCTGGGCACCACGCGGGTCGGCAAGACGCGCCTGGCCGAGGTCTACATCACCCAGGATATTCACCGACCAAGCCAAGAAGTGGTGATTGTCTTTGACCCCAAAGGCGATGCCGACCTGCTCAAGCGCATGTACGTGGAAGCGCGACGGGCCGGCCGTGAACATGAATTCTACGTCTTCCACTTGGGCTGGCCGGAGATTTCCGCGCGCTACAACGCCATCGGGCGTTTCGGTCGCATCTCGGAAGTGGCCACCCGTATCGCTGGGCAGCTGAGCGGCGAAGGCAACTCGGCGGCGTTTCGCGAGTTCGCCTGGCGCTTCGTCAACATCATCGCCCGGGCCTTGATCGAGCTCGGCCGGCGCCCCGACTACCTGCAGATCCAGCGCCATGTAGTGAACATCGACGCGCTGTTCATCGAGTACGCCCAGCACTTCTTCGTCCGTCATGATCCGCAGGCATGGGAAACCATTGTTGGTCTCGAAGCTCGCCTCAACGAGAAGAACGTGCCACGGCACATGATCGGCCGCGAGAAACGTGTCGTGGCCATCGAGCAGTACCTGACCGCCAAGCGCCTCTTCGACCCGGTAATGGATGGCCTGCGCTCGGCGGTACGCTACGACCGTACCTACTTCGACAAGATCGTCGCCTCGCTGCTGCCGCTGCTGGAAAAACTCACCAGTGGCAAGACGGCCCAGTTGCTGGCTCCCAATTACGCCGACCTGGACGATCCAAGACCAATCTTCGACTGGCTGCAGGTCATCCGTAAGCGCGGCATCGTTTACGTCGGCCTGGATGCCTTGTCCGATGCCGAGGTCGCGGCCGCGGTCGGCAACTCGATGTTTGCCGACCTGGTCTCCGTCGCTGGGCACATCTACAAACATGGCATCGACCACGGCCTGCCGGCTTCCTCCAGCACGGCCGACAAGGTGCCCATCAACCTGCACGCCGACGAGTTCAACGAGCTGATGGGCGATGAGTTCATCCCGCTGATTAACAAGGGTGGCGGAGCCGGTATCCAGGTCACCGCCTACACCCAGACCTTGAGTGACATCGAGGCACGGATCGGCAGCCGGGCCAAAGCCGGACAAGTCATCGGCAACTTCAACACCTTGCAGATGCTGCGCGTACGGGAAACCGCGACCGCCGAACTGCTGACCAATCAACTGCCCAAGGTCAACGTGCAGACCCGCACCCTGGTCTCCGGCGCAACGGACACCGCTGATCCTGACGCTAGAACCGACTTCACATCATCCTCACAGGACCGCGTTACCACCACTGCCGTGCCGCTGATCGAACCCGCGCACATCATCGCCCTGCCGAAGGGGCAGATGTTCTCGTTCCAGGAAGGCGGTCAGTTGTGGAAAGTACGAATGCCGCTACCCAAACCGGCCAGCGACGATGCAATGCCAGCGGATCTGCAGGCGCTGGCTGCGCGCATGCGCGAGTCCTACAACGCCAATGCGGGAAGTTGGTGGAGCAGTGTCAGCGGTGCGCCGACCGCTGACTTCGATCCCGAGATGCCACCACCGGGGCGTAAAACAGCCTCGTGAGTATCTGGCAGCCAGCAAACACTAGGGTACATTTATGCCTACGGCCCCAACCAACCCGCCTTCAACGCAACGGCGACCAGGCCTGATCTCCGGCACGCTTGAGCTGTGCCTTCGATTGCTCGGCCTGCTGTTTGCTTCCCTACTGTTCTCCATCCTGCTGGAGTTCGTGGGCATGCTGTGGTTCTGGCCAGAACAGGGCTGGCACAACAGCCATACCATGTGGCTGAGTGAACTCGGCTGGCTCAGCAACCACTTCAGGAGCTCACTGCTGGTGCAGGAGCCGGCGCAAGCAACCGCGAAAATCCTTGAACGCCTTAACGATTGGGTTGTGGTGCGCTCCGGCTGGGAGCAATCCGATAATCATCTGAAGCTGCTCAGTCGCGAGGCGTCCCTGCAAGGACAGCTCGCTCAAGCTTACGTCGCAGGGCAGGATTACCTGCTGGCAACCGTGTTCACGGTCTTCACGTTCGTAGTGCGCTTGACTGTCCTCGCTCTCGCAACGCCCCTCTTCTTGCTCGCGGTAGTCACCGGACTGGTTGACGGGTTAATGCGCCGCGACCTGCGCAAGTTCGGGGCTGATAGGGAAAGCAGCTTTGTCTATCACCGAGCCAAGCGCACGTTATTGCCGCTAATGGTCAGCCCTTGGGTAATCTATCTGTCGCTCCCTTGGTCGCTGAATCCAAACTGGATATTGCTGCCGTGCGCTGCGCTGCTTGGTTTCATGGTGGAAATAACAGCTGCAACATTCAAAAAATACCTTTGATAGTAACCAGTGCCCGTGGAACATGATACCTAGGAAAACCAGGCGAAACACCGACGAAGAAATCTCTGGTTCGCAAACTCTTGACTGCGCAGCACAACTTTCCAAATTCCGAATGTGCCACTAGCATTCACCCTACCCTGTAGACTCAAGATCTTCGGACTCCTGTCCCTTCACTGACGGCGATAGATGCCTATACTGAAAAAATTCAGCTGACCACTTCGAATTTAGCAGCCAATAATGACGCTCACAACAAACTCCGGGGCGGCCCCTTTGATGGTTTGGTTTGAGCCGAGCGGGCATCGAAACGATAGGACCATTTACAAAAAGCAAGCCACTCCTCATAATGGAGGCCTTTAGCCATCTATAGACATAATGGAATATGAAAAAAGTTCTTCATTTATCTGATATACATGCTAGCTGCACCCCTCTAAAAGGACAGTCTCGCCATGATCTAGAACGCTTACGAAATGCTTTTCTGGCTGACCCTTCAATTGAGAAGTCAGATGCTATAATAATCTCCGGCGACATCACGTACTCCGGCACACCACAGGAATATTCGCTGTGCCAAACCGAACTTATAAATCCAATAAGAGACGCATTAAATCTAAAAAATTCTGATATATTTATTGCCCCCGGAAATCATGACACCGACAGATCTGGATTCGGATTTTCAAGTACAAAAGCTATCAAAGGCCTACGTAAAGAATACGAGTCTTCCGAAGTAGCAGAGCTTCAAGATGAGCTACTAAGCAGGGAAGTTCACCCACTAAAAAACTGGCTGGACTTTCTTGAAAGTTTTCACAAAGACTCATCCAACGTTATTGAATTGAATGATTTATATCAGTGCTACAGCCATGGAAACGTTGGAATTGCATGTCTCAACACTGGGTGGTCAGCTATAGGCGAAGGTGACCGCGAGAAGCTTTTCGTTGGTGAACGCCCCGTAGAAGAAGCATTGAAAAAAATCAAGAATTTCAAAGAGAAAATCTTGATCATCCACCATCCATTTGACTGGCTTCACCCAGAAGAACGAAAACTACTTTCGGCCAAAATTTCAAGACACCAAGTATCAACCGTTTTTTATGGGCACATGCATGAATTCAACATTCTTCGAGAGGCTTCATTCTCTGAAGATTTTGTCATGAAAATGCAAGCAGGACGTTTTGATCTTTCAGGAAGAGAGAAAAGCGGCTACTCCATAATTAACACAACCCACACAGACAACTTGAAATCTGGAAGGATAATTTTCAGGAAATACGACGAGAGCGAAAAAGCCTTCACTCCATGGATTGATAGATGCGCTAACGGCAAGATGGATTACGAGGCTGCTCCGACGAGCGGTTTTGACCGAGAGGCTTTTGCAGAAGATTGCGAAATTGCTCTCGACGTATTCGATTATGATTTGATGTGCAATGTCGGCGTCAGTCACGCAGAACGAAAACGCTTATCAGAAATATTTGTTTGCCCAGCAATAAAGATCGAACGAAGGGATCTCCAAGATGAAGGGCAAGAAAAATACATTGAGTTCCAAGATCTAAAAAATTCACGTGATAACTACATCTTGGTTGGCGGCGAAAATTCCGGCAAAAGTACAATTCTGAAAAGCTTGCTCCTAGACAGACTTAAAAGCCAGGCTCGTACTCAACTTGACGAAATCGCGTACTACTTCGACTGCAAAGGAAAACACCTGCCGTCGAAGCATCGTATCAAAACTACTCTTACCGAAATCTACGAGTCATTCCCGAACTCCTCACTATATATAGATGCCTTAGGAAGCAAAGTCATAACCGAAAATGCCCTGCTTATCTTCGATGGCGTCGACGGACTTACACAAAACTGCATTGATGAACTAGTCTCTTTTCTAAAAGACTTTAAAGCTCCTCGCTTCATCATATCTTGTAAGCATGCGACAGCTCATGAACTAACTACAAAACTAAGAGGGCAGGCCAATCGAAATTTCGTTGAAGTTAACATCGGTGGAATGAAGAGAAGCCACCTGAAAGGATTAATTGGCAAATGGCTGACCAACTCACCCAAGCAAAGTTCAGTAGCCAGGGAGATTTTAAAAGCTGTAGACAATGCAGGAATGCCAAACAACCTCTTTGTTTATTCCATGCTACTTTCCATCTACGAAAGGAAACAAGGCCACTTCTCAACATATTTACACGAAGCAGATCTAGTAGAAAACTTCATCGAAGTTATTATGCACAAGCATTGCATAACTCGTGAGCGAGCCCCGCAATATAAAGACCTACTTAGATTGCTGGGTGTAATCGCGGACGAAATGGTAAAGCTAAACAACTTTTCGCTGCGAACATGCGACGTCGACAACATCGTCGTCAAATTCAATCAAGATATCGCTCAGGATTTCCAGGCAACCTCTTACCTTAACCCTTTGTTAGCTAGCGGCGTACTAGAATATCTGGCGACCGACAACAAGTATCGGTTTAGCCAAGCATGTTTTTTTGACTACGCATACGCCAGATACTTGAGTAACAAAACAAACATTTACTCCGAACTTCACACCAGATTCAACTTCCTCCGATTCAATAAAGTCATTGAATATATTTCAGCAATTTCCAAAGAAGATACGCACCTTCTCGATTTCTGCAGGGGGCTGACTGAAATCGCCTGGGAGAACTGCATCGATTCCGAACGGATCACTGACCTCAGAGCTGCTGCAGAAGAACTACGAGAAGCCGCTCAGTCAGATATGCTAGATCATTTCAAGGAGGATGCGCTTCAACGAACACTAGAGCATGAACCTCCGAAAGAACATGAAATCGATGAGCGATTAGATTCCACCAAACCGCTTTCAGAGCGGGCTAATAATGGCGAAAGCCGTGGCAATTGGGGTGATCTTAACGAAGCCACTCTTTTTCAATCATCTCTTTCTCTATATGCCCGAGTATTTAGAGCTGCGGAGCATGTCACGGACCGGACTATTGCAGACGAACACTTCGCTAAAGTTCTCGATTTCTATCAAAAAACAATTGCCCTTAATACTCGAAAATTCCACGACACCTTGCGTCCAATCTTGATAGATCGTCTGCTTCACCACTCGAAACTCAAAGAGTTACCACAAGAGCAAAAGCAAAGGGCGACCGAGCAAATAAATGCCTTCTTAAACTTTGTAATAGCAGCATTCCCTAACTTCACAGTGTCAATGATGACTGCTGACCTCATTAACTCAAGACAAATAAATCGCCTTAAGAGCAAACGCAAATCTACAACTGAAAATCTAGAGAGAATTATAATTACTTACTCTCTGTGCGAGCTCGATGAAACTGACACACTTGAAGAAATCAGATCGATTACTCCAACTCAAAGCTATGAATACTCCTCAGTTATCATGAAAATAATTGAACTATCACACATGGACTTCACATTAAGCGAAAGCACCAGAAATGAACTTCTTAAACACGCAAGATCTCTACTGAAGAATAAAAATGCACGTAAAATGGTGAATGATCTCTCCGAAATCTCCACCAAAATAACGAGTGAACTGCTAGAGCCAACAAAGTGATAAATCTAGATTGGAATGTCATAGCCACTGGCCTAATTGCCCCTAGCGCAGTACTAGCAGTGAAAACCCTGCTTGACTTCAGCCTGTCCCATTACATTGTGAAATATCTTCACTGGCTACCCGTAAGAGGACTATTCAGAGCCAACCCACCCAAACTATCTGGGAATTGGGTGCAAAGTTGGGACGCACCAGGCAGCCCAAATTTCCCGAACCCTGACGACAGGAGTAGCCGCACTAAAATCAAGCAGTTCGGCCACTACTTGTACGCAGAATTCAAGAGCAAGGAGAGAACATACTGCATATTTGGCACAATCAAAAACTCATATATCACTGGCGAGTGGTACGATCGAGACGATCGACACGCCTACTTTGGAACCTTACAACTTAAAATAACGGATACTAGTCAGCTTCACGGACTGTATATTGGACATTCTCATCGTACCAGCTTGGTTGCTAGCGGTGAATGGCGCTGGAACAAAACCACCTAGAGCAGTAATTATCGGCTTTGCGGGCACGAGCCCGCAGGCCGACTTAGAAACGTCTTAAACCCCATACTACTTGATACTATCCCAGCAACTCAAAAAGCACTTAATCATGCAAGTGAATAACAACACTTGCCCCATCCAAAGAATAGCCCGCAACCGCCGCACAAAGCATGATAGCAACGAATAAGAGCTTAATCGTCCGAAAGCCCGTCACGTAAGCATTCAAAGCAAACCACCACTCCACACATCAAAACCCACTTCGCAGCAGACATCATCAAACTTAGCGCACTACTGCACTTACGAGACCGCACAACTTACGCCGCACATCGCTTGAGTGCACTTTCTTTCTAAAGCGATAACACATAAATCCCTTTAGCCCATACCAAAGCCAAGTCAATGCTTCAAGCTAGATCCCATATACCTGCCTGGACCTCTCCATGAAGCATATACTCTACAGCCTGCTTGCTGCTTTCATGATTACGCTAGGTGCTGCGGCTCAAGTCCGTTCGGAGCGCTCAGATCTGGCACTTGTACAACGCCAAATCGCAGTCATTGAGCAACTGGTTGAACGTGCGCGTGGAAGCCATATCGATACAGAAGGCTCCTACTATCACTTCGACTACCCGCGATTCGCGACGGACCTCGCGCGAGTGCGTCAAGGCATCAACAATTACCTGTCACCCTCCCGAGCGCAACCAGCTGATCTGGTCGACCTGACCGATGACTACCGCGCCGAGGCGCCTCTCGCGAGTTCACCTAATGAACATGACTGATACCCAACTGAGCGCGTTCTCGGCTGTTGCCGGGTTTACCCCGCAGCTCAGCTCTGTGTTGTGGCGCTCCTCGGTGCTGGTGCTCGCGTTGCTCTGGTGCACCTGGGCTCTGTGGACCGGCTACCGCGGCTGGGCAGCCGGCAACCTCAATTTCGGCGCATTGGGCGGCAGCACGCTGCGCCTGGCACTCGCCTTGATCGTACTTATGTTTTTCATGCTGTCGTAACCAGGAGACCTCGCCATGAACCTCTCCCGTCGTGTTCACTGCCCGCTCATCCTGTTGCGGAATATTGGCTCGAAAGCCCTAATCAGCGGCTCGGTGCTATTGAGCTCGACGCTGGCTTGGGCTGACCTGCCGACCATGGAAGCGCCGTCCCGCGGCGAAGGTTCTGGGCTGATCGACACCATCAAGAACTACGCCTACGACGGCGGCATCCTCCTCGGCCTGCTGATCGCTACCCTCGCCTTCCTCGGCGTGGCTTGGCATTCGCTCACCGTCTATGCCGACGTGCAAAACCAGCGCAAGACCTGGAAGGACCTCGGCGCCGTGGTCGGCGTCGGCGCGCTATTGGTGGTGGTAATCCTGTGGTTCCTGACCAAAGCCGCCACGATCCTGTGAGGTTGCCATGTCCGACGTCCCTGCCACTCTATCCGACGGCACGCTGACCTTCCTGCCGGAACGCCTGAACCGCGATCCAGCCGTCCTTCGCGGCCTCACCAATGACGAGATGTGGGTCGCGCTGATTGTCGGCGCAGTACTGGGCGTTGTCCTCGGCGCGCCGCTGGCGTTGGCCACCGCCTCTATCGCTACCCTCCCCACCTGCATGTTCTTGAGCATGGCACTGGTATTGCTCGGCGGTGGCAAGCTGCTGCGCCGGGCCAAACGCGCCCGCCCCGAGACCTGGTTGTATCGACGCCTGCAGTGGCAGCTGGCGGTGCACTGGGGCATCGGCACTCAGTACCTGATCCTGCATTCTGGCCCGTGGACGGTTCGGCGCACGCGCCGGACTGCGAGGACCACTCCATGAGCCGCTTCCGCAACAAGGTGGATGCGCAGCAGGCGCACATTTTCAGCCTGCGCTTGGCCGTGGCCGTGATGGCGCTGCTGTGCACCGGACTCTGGTACGGCTGGCAATCCGCCCCCGCCGACCTGACCATTCACGTGCCGCCGGATCTGCGCTCCGGCAGTACACGCAAATGGTGGGAGGTACCGCCCGAGAACGTCTATGCCTTCGCCCTGTACATCTTCGGCCAGCTCAACCGTTGGCCTACCGACGGGGAGGTCGACTACCACCGCGCCATCTTCGCTTTGCAGCCCTACCTGACACCGGCGTGCAAGACCTTCTTCGACGGCGACTTCGAGTACCGCAAGGTCGCTGGCGAACTACGCGGCCGCGTGCGCGGCGTTTACGAAGTGCTGGGCCGGGGCTACAGCGATGATCCCGACCTACGGGTAAAGCAGTTGGATAAGCACAGCTGGCTGGTCAAGCTCGACCTCAATGCCGACGAGTACTACGCCGCCGAGCCGGTGAAGCGCGTGGTCGTACGCTACCCCCTGCGCGTGGTGCGCTTCGACGTCGATCCCGAGCAAAACAAATGGGGCCTGGCCCTGGACTGCTACGAAGGCACACCGCAGAAGCTGACGCTGCCTGGAGGTGCGTGATGATGCGTGTCTTTTTCCTGATTCTGGTGTCGGTGGCCGGATGGTGTTCAACCGTAAGTGCAGTCGAGGTCAAGTCCTGGGACCGCCTACCACTGGCCGTGCCGCTGACGGTGGGCCAGGAACGTATCCTGATGCTGGATGAGGATGTCCGCGTCGGGCTGCCCAGTGCAGTCAGCAGCAAGCTGCGCGTGCAGTCGGTGAGTGGGACGGTGTACCTGCGCGCGTCGGAAACCATCCCCCCTACTCGACTGCAACTGCAGTCGGTGAAGTCGGGGGACATCATCCTGGTCGACATCGAAGCGCTTGAGGGCAGCGAAGCGCTGGAGCCGGTCAAGATCGTTGCCCAGACGCAGGTACCGGACATGGACATCGCGAAGGACGCAGCTCCTGCAGCGACACCGGTACCGGTTGTGCTGACTCGCTATGCGGCGCAAAACCTCTATGCGCCTCTGCGCACCGTGGCGCCCTTGCCCGGGGTGCGTCGGGTCCCGCTGGGCGACTCCTCTGGTTTCAGCACACTGCTTCCGACCGAGCACGTGGCCATCAAGGGACTGGCAGCCTGGCGGCTGGGTGATTGTTGGGTAACGGCGGTGAAGATCGTCAACCGTGGGCCGGGCAAGGTCACCCTGGACCCGCGTCACTTGCAGGCCACACTGTACGCCGCCACCTTCCAGCACGAGTACCTGGGGCACGCCGGCACGCCTGAAGACACCACCGTGGCATACCTCGTCACTCGGGGCGGCGACCTGAAGCATGCGCTGCTGTCGCCACCGCCCGCACCGGAGGCTGCCGATCATGAAAGCTAACGGTTTGCTGAGATGGCTGGTACCGGCGGTCCTGCTGGGGATCGTGCTGATCATCGGCAAATCCTGGGTGGCGGCGCCGGATGCTCAACCTACCCATGATCCTGAAAACACTGCCCTCAGTCCGGAACAGGCCAAGGCCCTCGGCATTGCCGGCGACACCCCGCGCGACACCGTGGCGACGCTGATTGGCCAGGTCAAGGCGATGCGCAGCGAGATGCTGTCGCTGAAGAAAGGCAACGAGACCCTGCAGACCGAGAACAACCGCCTGCGCACGCGCGAAGGCAACGTCGACAGCCGTATCCAAAGCACGCTGAGCAGTGTTACCCAGCAGGTCGCCGAGCAGCGCCAGCAGGCCAACGATGCCCGGCAGAAGGCCGAGCAGCAGCATCGCGAGACCCAAGGCTTGCTGTCCCGACTCAAAGACCAGCTCTCCAGCAAGCCGGCCGCGAAGTCCGACGTCCCCGTGGGCTTCGGTCTCGAGCCGGGGGACGAGCAACAATTCTCTGGAGCACAACCCCCGGCGGATGCGCTGCATTGGATCGAGCCATCCAATGCACGAGCTGGTCAGGAGGGGGCCAGCAAAACCGAGGAGCCGTTGTCGTCGCTGACGTCGAAATTCAAGGATCTGCATGGCCTGGACAACAACGCGATTGACCGGGGCCAGGACCAACTGCGCGCCGTCGCCAAGGGCGAGCGCGATCTGGAAAACAGTCAGGATCGCGCCGAGGGGGCCAAGCCCGTCTACACCCTCCCGGAAAACTCAACCCTGATGGGCTCGATCGCCATGACCGCCCTGATTGGCCGGGTGCCGGTGGACGGCACAGTGAATGATCCCTACCCGTTCAAGGTGCTGGTAGGGCCGGACAACCTCACCGCCAACGGCATCGACCTACCGGACGTAGTCGGCGCGGTCATGAGCGGTACCGCCGCCGGCGATTGGACCTTGTCCTGCGTGCGCGGCCAGGTCGAGTCGATCACCTTTGTCTTCAGCGACGGCACAGTCCGCACGGTGCCACAGCCACAGAAGGTGGTCAGTCGCAACCGCAGCAGCGCCCAGACCTCGGACACCGAGAAGATCCGCGGCGGCCTGGGCTACATCTCCGACCCTTACGGCATTCCCTGCATCGCCGGTGAGCGTCGCTCCAACGCCCAGCAGTACCTCGGCAGCCAGAGCCTGATCACCGCAGCCGGTGCCGGCTTCGCGGCCGCGCTGGGTAACGAGCAGACCAACACCTCGTTCATCAACTCGGCCAGCGGCAGCCTGGGGGTGTCGCAGAACAGCGGCAACAGCGCGCTGAACTCGGTCATCAGCGGTGGCATCGGCGACATCCGCGATTGGATCAACAAGCTCTACGGCGAAGCCTTTGCCGCCATCTACGTCCCGCCAGGGGCCAAGGTGGCCTTGCACCTGGATCACGAAATCAGCATCGACTACGAACCCAAAGGCCGGAGAGTGAACCATGAACGCCCATCCGTTTCGGTACTGGACCTGGATTAGCCTGCTGCTTTGCCTGCACCTGGCAGGTTGCACCACCAGCAAGGACGAGATGCTGCCCCACGGCGATCACACCATGCTGGACATCTGGAACAGTGGCGGCACAGTCGGCACGCAGCAGCAGTTGCAGGAGGCCCGCAGCGAGCTGCGCCGGCCTGTGCTCGATCCCGAGCGTCTGATCAAGGACCAAAGCGCCTACACTCGCACGGCCGCCAACGAGATCCGCACCCAGTTCCCACGCCTGCCTAATCCCGACCTGGTGATGTACGTCTATCCGCACCTGGCCGGCACCCAGCAGGCGCCGGTGCCTGGCTACTCGACCGTGTTCCCGCTGTACGAGAAGGTCCAGTACGCGCTCCCCGGCGAACGCCTGGACGATCTGTGATGGACGATGATGACGATCGCGCCCCGCCACGCTGGCAGCCCTGGCGCGCGGCACAGCGTCGGCGTGCAACGCGTGCGGACGAAGCTGCGCAGTATGCGCACAACCCCAGCTTCACTGACCACTTACCTTGGGTAGAATACCTCGAGGAGGAGCAGTGTTTTCTGCTCGACGACAACCGCTCGGTGGGTGCCGTGTTCGAGCTGCAGCCGATCGGCACCGAGGGCCGTGAGCCCGAATGGCTGATGGTGGCGCGTGATGCGTTGGAAGATGCGCTGCAGGACAGTTTCGACGAGCTTGATCAGGCACCTTGGGTAGTGCAGTTCTTCTGCCAGGACGACAGTGATTTTTCGCCGTATCTGGAACGCCTGGCACAGTACGTCGAACCACGGGCGACAGGCACACCGTTCACCGCTGCTTTCCTCAACTCGATGCAGCGCCACCTCGACGCCATTGCCAAACCGGGTGGGCTGTTTGACGACCATGTCGTGTCGCACCTGCCCTGGCGCGGCAGCAATCGGCGGATTCGACTGGTGGTCTATCGCTGGCTCGGTGACCAGGCCGACGACGACGGGCAAAAACCCACTCAGCTGTTGGAAAGAACCTGTAACCGCCTGATAGCCTCGTTGCAGGCCTGCGGCGTCAATCCTCGCCGGCTGACGGGGCGGGATTTCTATGCGTGGTTGCTGCCCTGGTTTAACCCGGCACCGACCCTCACTGGCGATTCACCGGCGGCGTTCTATCGACGTGTGCCGTACCCGGAGGCCGATGACGGCGATGGTCTGTCACTGCCGTTCGACCATGACTTTGCCGAACGGCTGTTCTTCCAGGAGCCGCGCTCGGACAGCGAGCAAGGACTGTGGTATTTCGATCAGCAGCCGCACACGGTGATGGTGGTCGACAAACTGCGCAGGCCACCCCATATCGGCCAGCTGACCGGCGAGACCCGCAAGGGCGAGGCGCTCAACGCCCTGTTTGACCAGTTGCCCGAGCAGGCCGTCATGAGCCTGACCTTGGTCATCACACCCCAGGATGTGCTCGAGGAGCAACTCAACCGCTTGGCGCGCAAAGCCATCGGCGAAAACCTCGCCTCGACCCAGACCCGCCAGGACGTGGAGGAGGCCCGCGCGCTAATCGGCCGCCAGCACAAGCTGTACCGCGGTACCTTGGTCTTGTACCTGCGCGGAGCCGATGAACAACAATTGCGCCAGCGCTCGATCCAGGCGGCCAATGTACTGCTCGGTGCCGGCCTACAGCCGGTGCGCGAAGGCGATGAAGTGGCCGCCTGTAACAGCTACCTGCGCTGGCTGCCGATGGTCTACAACCCCGCACGGGATAAACGCAATTGGTACACCCGGCTGTTGTTTGCCCAGCATGTGGCCAACCTGCTGCCGCTCTGGGGGCGTAGTATCGGTACCGGCAACCCAGGCATCACCTTTTTCAACCGAGGCGGCGCGCCGCTGTCGTTCGATCCCCTGTCACGCTTCGACCGTTCCATGAATGGCCACCTGCTGTTGTTCGGCCCGACCGGCGCCGGCAAGTCGGCCACCCTGGTGTCGATCCTGATGCAGGTCATGGCGGTGTACCGGCCGCGGCTGTTCATCGTTGAAGCCGGCAACTCTTTCGGCCTGCAGGGCGACTACTTCGCCACCCTCGGGCTGACCGTCAACAAGGTCCAGCTCAAACCCGGCAGCGGCCTGAGCCTGGCTCCCTTTGCCGATGCCCGCCGACTGATCGAACGCCCGGACCAGGTTGCCAGCCTGTCCACCGAGGACCTGGATGAAGACGCTTCGGGCAGTGACGAGCAACGCGATGTGCTGGGCGAGTTGGAGATCACCGCCCGCCTGATGATCACCGGCGGCGAAGCCAAGGAAGAGGCGCGCCTCACCCGGGCAGACCGCAGCCTGATCCGCGAATGCATCCTCGACGCCGCCAGGCACTGTGCGGCCAATGACCAGCAGGTGATGACACGCCACGTTCGTGATGCCCTTCGCACGGTGGCCTGCGACGCCCACCTGCCCGACAAGCGTCGCGAGCGGGCCCAGGAAATGGCCGAGTCCATCGACCTGTTCTGCCAGGGCTTCGAGGGTGCGCTATTCGACCGACCGGGAACGCCCTGGCCGGAAAGCGATGTCACGATCGTCGACCTTGCCACCTATGCCCGCGAGGGCTATGAAGCGCAAATGTCGATCAGCTACATCAGCCTGATGAACACGGTGAACAACCTGGCCGAACGCGACCAGTACCTCGGTCGGCCTATCATCATGATCACCGACGAAGGTCACATCATCACCAAAAACCCGCTGCTGGCGCCCTTCGTGGTCAAGGGCACCAAGATGTGGCGTAAGCTCGGTGCCTGGTTCTGGTTGGCGACGCAGAACCTGGCCGACTTCCCCGACGCGGCGCAGACCATGCTCAACATGATCGAGTGGTGGATCTGCCTGAACATGCCGCCGGCGGAGATCGAAGAGATCGCGCGCTTCAAGAAGCTCACGCCAGCACAGAAGGCTCTGCTGCTGTCAGCGAGCAAGGCCTCGGCCAAATACACCGAGGGCGTGGTCTTGTCGAAGCAGCTGGAGACGCTGTTTCGCGCAGTACCACCAAGCCTGTACCTCGCCCTGGCCATGACCGAGCCCGAGGAAAAGGCTCAACGCTGGCGGTTGATGGAAGCCCATCAGCTGTCCGAGCTGGAGGCTGCGCTTCGGATTGCGGCGGATATCGATCGCCTGCGCGGCATGTCCTGAACCTCGGAACACACGATGTTCTGGGCCTGCTGATCAATAAAAATCGACAGGAGTACATTTGTACTCCTTCGGTGATTTTGGACAAACCTCATCTTCACCTTGGCGACTGAAGAAACCGAACGCCCGAGTCTCGGTTTGTCCGTCCCTCTCCTCTGCCTGATCCGCGATGCTGCAACTCGGCGCATGGATGCACACCGTTGCCCTTTGCCGAGCGCTGCCGATGAACCTGAATGTCCCATGCCGAACGCCACAGCCGAGCAAACATGGCCGAGGTCACGCCTTCCTCGCGATCGCGTTGCTCATGGCTGCCGAGCAGTGCCTGGCGCTGACCACCCCCGCCATCATTGCCTCTGTCGCGTCGCTGCAGTGTCTGGAGTACCGAATCGTCGGGATCTGCTATTGGCTACTGTGTACGCCCTTCGGCTGCACGGTGCGAACCTCACCCAAGGTCCGTCACTTCATTCCCGAGCTGGTGGTGTCGAGCTATTCCGACACCGGCAGTAACCCGTGGGGCGAGATGTCTGCTTTGTCGGCGCCGACCACCCTGTCGCAAGGCGGCGGCAACCTAATCACGCCCTCGCCGCAGCGCAACAACCTGCCGCGCTTCAAGAATGTCGACGGCATCGGGCACCCCGGCGGCGCGGCCCTGACGGCGCTGGCGCACAGCTTCGGCTATGCGTGTCCGAGTGGTGCGGTGCCGCTTGCACCCTACTACCTCAGCACGCTCGATCCACTGGCCTGGCGCCACGCCATCCCCGAGTCCGTATACCCGCAAGCGCTCATTCCGGGCATACGTGAGATCGGTAGCCAGGCCCTCGGCAACATGTGGGGCAACGTCTACCCGCGTCAGGGTTTCTTGGTACAACCCGACGACTTCAAGGCCGCCGCGGTGATGGCGCAGCGCGCCAGCGATTTCATCACCCGTGTCGGCCAGCCGCACGTCTATTTGCCGCTGCAGCCGATGCCCTCTCCCGGCTATTGGCCGCCACAGCCGGTGATGGAGAACTACGTCAACAACCACCGCTGGCAGTTGCTCACTCCGATGATGCAGAGCACCTGCGCCATCTTCCCGAGCGCCACCGTCCAGAGTGCCGAGGGCGCCTACGCCTGGTCACTGTGGCGCCCGTACAGGTGCTGCCAACGCATGGGGCAGACCTTCCTGTTCAGCATCGACTTTGATGGAGGCCAGTGATGAACACCCTCTCGTTCGGGTTGGTATGTCTCTTCGTATGCGCCGCCGGCCACGCCGCCGAGAATGGCTACCACCTGGGCGACCAAGCCCAAGTGTTGGACGACCGGGTGATGTACACCATCGGTGGCGGATCGGCAGCGGGCGCGCCCTCCTCGCTCTACCGCCCCAGCGGACTCGGCGTCGGCCTGTCCTGGCGCGCGAACATGATGTGCGGAAACATGAACCTCTCCAACACCCTGCAGAACCAGCTCAACGGGGCCACCCAGGGTTTCCAACAAATCATGGGCAACGTCATCCAGAACGCCACCCAGGCGGTGATGTCGCTGCCAGCGATGATCATCCAGCGTGCCAACCCCGGGCTGTATGAGCTGCTGAGCAACGGCGTGCTACAGGGGCGCATAGACTTCGACCGCTCCAAACTCACCTGCCAGGCGATGGCGGCGAAGATGGCTGACAAGGTGGATCAGGCCGGCTGGGGAGCATTGGCGCAGAACCAAGAAATGCAGCACAACCTGGAGCAGTCCGACGGTGATGCCGTTACCGCGGTAAAAGACACCGAATCCAACAACGGCAACAACGGTGTCAGCTGGGTCGGCGGGCAAAAGGCCGGCGGCCACGGCCAGGCGCCGATCCGGGTGACCTCGGACGTGGTCAAGGCGGGTTACAACCTGCTGCACAACCGCTCGGTCGAAGACACCTCGGCCGTCGGCTCAAGTTGTCAGAATGGCGCGATCTGCCAGGCCTGGGCGAGCCCCGATGAGGCGGCTGAATGGGCCACCCGAGTGCTCGGCGAAACCGAGGTGGAGACTTGCGACGATTGCGAGGCGCTACGCGTGAGCGCAGGTGCAGGGCTCACGCCACTGATCCAGAAAACTTACACGCAGCATCTCGAAGGCCTCCAGCGCATGCTGTCGAGCGCTGAGGAGCCCACGCCAGAGAACCTCGGCAAAGTCTCCAGCCCGTTGCTGCAGGTTTCGCGCGGCGTCATTGAAGGCCTGCGCGATGATCCCGATCAGAACCTGCTGGCCCGACGCCTGGCTAGCGAGACCGCGCTGTCGAGCGTGATCTATAAAGCGATGCTGCTGCAACGCACGTTGCTCGCCGGTAGCCGTGAGCCCAATGTAGCGTCGGCGCAGCCCGCCACCACCGCCCTAAACAGCAACGTCGAAACGCTGGAGCGCGAGATCCGTCTGCTGCAAACGGAGTTGCAAGTGCGCCAAGCACTGGCCACCAACACCGCCAGTCTGGTCCTCGATCGCCACGCCGGTGGCGCCGATGCCTCACGCAGTATCGACCAACGCGATCCACGCCCAGACCGCTTACAGCGAGCGGATCAGGGAAGGAGCACGCCATGATGCCGTTTTCGGTGAGGAGCTCGGTCGTTCGGGGCCTGCTGATTCTCGGCGTCATAATGGTCATGTTGCTGATTGCCTCGATGGCGCTGCAATTGAGCGGCCCCCAGTTGGAATGGATCAAGGAGGCACGGAAGAGCACGCCCTATATCGCCTACTGGCGCGCCCTACTATACACCCTGATTTTCTCCGGCTGGATCGCAGCACTCCGCTTGCGGCCGCACCCGAAAGACCAGCAACGGTTATTACGCCTGAGCCTGATCGGTTTCGGCGCGATCGTCCTGGTCGAACTGTCGCGCGTGTGAGGTGCAGCCATGAACATGAGCACCAACAGCTACCTCGAATACTACCTGTCGCTGCTGGCGTGGATCATCAACAACGGCATCTGGAACACGCTGGCAGACACCGGGCTGTTCGCTGCGCCGTTTGGGGCGATCATCCTGCAGGAGTGGTTATCCGCCCGCCAACAGGGGGCCGACGAGGGCAACAAAGGCTTGCTGTCGATCCCCCGCGTCGAGAACCGACTGTGGATGAGCTACGTCGTCATCCTGTTTGGCTGCATGCCGTTTTTCCCGCTCAACCTGTCCTCCGTAACCTTCGACGATGCGGCGAGCCAGCGCTGTGGTGTTTCCATGGCCAAGCCCGCCGACACGGCCTGGGGAATAACCTTCAACACCATCGGCGAGAAATCGGCGAATGTGCCGGTGTGGTGGTACCTGGTGCATGCCATGAGCAAGGGCATTACCGCCGCCGCCACAGCGTCGATTCCCTGCGCACCCGACATCCGCGCGATGCGCATGGAGATCGACAGCTCGCGGATCGATGACCAGGTGCTGCTGCAGGAGGTCGCCGACTTCACCCGCGACTGCTACGGCTTCTCGCGCTCGAGACTGTTTACCAACCGCCCTGAGCTAGACGAATCGCAGAGCTACGATGCGTCCTGGATTGGATCTTCTTACTTGCTTGATACACGGGGTTACTACGACACGGATCGCTCGCGCACGCCCCGGGTTGATTGGCCGTATGACGAGACGCGGGACACCTCCCTGCCCCGGTTGGACAACGGCGCGGGCTACCCAACCTGTAAGCAATGGTGGAGCGATACCACAGTCGGTTTGCGCGATCGGTTGGTCGCCGAGGTGGACCCCAATCTACTCACGCAGTTGCGCGGCTGGCTGACCGGGCGCAGCTCGACCGAAATCGAAGATGCCACCCTCCGTGAACTGGTGAGCCCGCGCCAGCAGTCATTGAGCATGGCGCCTGGTCAGGTGTTCCAGGACTACGGCAGCAGTGCCAGAGGCGGCTCATTGACGCAGGGGCTTAACAATCTCGCCACCAACACCGGCCTGGCCCTGGGCTCGTTCAGCAACTTCCCGGCGATGAATGCGCTGCGCGCTGCACTACCAATGGTGCAGGTCTTCCTGATCATGGGCACGATCATCAGCTTGCCGCTCGTGCTGCTGATCAGTACCTATCAGCTCAAAGCACTCATGACGATCACCTTCGCGCTGTTCACGCTGCACATGCTGACGTTCTGGTGGGAGCTGGCCCGCTGGATCGACTCGAGCATGCTCGACACTCTGTACCACCAGGTCTCTGCCACGGATCAGGCGCTTTTAACATTGCCAACGGCAGGATTCATGGATGGGACGGTCACCGCGCAGGTGATCGAGTACGTGATGGGGGCGATGTTTTTGGTGCTCCCGATGTTTTTTCTGGGAACCATGAGTTGGGCGGGGTACAACGTTGGCAGCAACGTTCAGAGCCTTCTTACTCAAGGTGCAGAGAGCGCCAAACTCCAAGCTGGGAAGGGAACATCACAAGTTGTTGGAGGCGTACAAAAGCTCAAGTGATCAGTTAACGAAGTGATCCGTGTTCGTCGTACATTTCTGGATACTTGAAGCGATGCTGAGGATGGCTAACCTCGAATACATCGGGCTCATCATTATTCGCTTCAATAGGGAGCGCGGCAAAAGCCCATAGGGCAACCATTCCAATTGCCAGGAAGACTGCGACAGATGCGACACCAAGCAAGAGAACCAACTTAACGGTCTGCATACCGAGCCGGCGATACCCAAACGGCACGCTCGCCAAAATCGATGAGTGCAAAACGCTGCTTTCCAGGTTATTCACCAATCGTCCTGCACGACCTGCGGCACGAATCAAGTACTTGCCGAGAGGCGTACGGCTGGTGCTTGAAGAAGCTGGGGCCGTCATTTTCGTACCTCCGTTTACTTCACCGCACTTGCGGCCAAACCGCTACAGACAATTTGGATCCAAGCTTTAGCTTACTCCTCTCCCGCAGTTTTCCATGACCGTTGATCACTTGGTTTACGCTGCTGATCGCCAGTGGCACCGCATGGATTGACTCATTGCTCCCTTCTGAAAATCCCCATTGACGCAATGCCGGCCCGCTTGATAAACCGAACTTGCAAGCGCTGGAAACCAAGCACCCCAGGTGGCCACAACCTTCAAGGCTACGTCACTCTCCGTGATGGTTGTCCCAAGGGCGATTAGCGTTCGGTGGCTCGCCCGGTTACCGCTCCCGCGGTGATGAGCGCTCTTTCACATCGGCCTCACTGAGCCCTGCTCCGTTGAAGCCCCTTTTCCATTTCCGTGCTGGGAATTCTTCCCGCATGGGTGGCATTCCTCCGCACTGCCTGGAGGAACTCACCATGTTGCGCTTCACAGGAACTGAACTTCATGCTGTCTTGACTGAAGCGGCCGTCATCGGCTGCAGAGTCGTCTTGGTCAAAGACCACGGTGTCTACCTCATGTCCGAGTTCGGTGAAAGCAAACCCGACGGAGGTAGCCGCAAACACATTGCCTACGCCATGGGCTGCAACCCTGACGTCGACGAATTCAACACCTGGTGGAATCGCGCACGCAGTGAATTCGGCGGCGACGATTTTGCTGAGTACTTCGACCTTGATGATCCCGTCCTGGAAAGCCTACGCGGCTCCAGCGGGTCGCTGGTAGTTGAGGCCACATCCACCCACTTGTACATCGCTGCCGAGATTGCCCTCTCCGGGAAATCCTGAATGCTCTCGCAACACCCGCGATGTCCCAGGAAAGCACGAGCTAGTGCCTCTCTGGGATATCGCTCATTTCAATCTCTACGCCAACAGCAGCGAGCCTTTCATCTGGAAGTTTGGGATGAAAAGCCTTCGCTGGAATCGGCTGGAAACTCGAGCTGCTCGGTGCCCTAGCTTGGGCATTGACCCCACAGGCAAGGGCGTTTTAATACCTAGACACGCCCAGTTCACAGTGTGAGTTGTGGCGATGGGACTTCCCCCAAGTTGTTCGTGAAGCCATCGCCGGATCAGCTCCCAGGAGGCACCAGTGTCCAGGAAGCACCGCTCCTTACCCGCCATTGTCCTGAGCCCAGGCGTATGGCAATTCATAGCTGAGGTTGGTACTGCTACTGACGCAGTCGAGCAATCAGGGCAGCGCTTGCAAGCCGTCTTGGGAATCGCCTTGGCTTCAGTAAGTCGTCGCCACTTGCGCCAATCGCTCGATTTGCTGCTCGGTCAGCCTTCCCAGCGCGAATCGCACTCATCGCCGGCAGCTATTCAGCTACAGGTAAATCAAATCACACCAGCGACCGGCCCTGTTTTTCTTCATATCAGGTTGCCACGTGAGATCGGTGTGGACATCTCATCGGCCTGAACGCCCGCACTACCACTGTCCACTTACCCCACCGGGAACCCTTCCCGGCCGGGCAGCGTTCCCTTCTTTGACTGGAGAACGTCATGTCCGATATCTACCTGGACGTCACCAACAAGATTGCCAGCGCCCTGAGCCAAGGGGTCATCCCCTGGATCAAACCCTGGACCACTTCAGGCTCAAGTGTTGACGCACCTTTCCCCATTAACGCGATTACCCGGCGCCCCTATGCCGGTATCAACATTCCACTGCTATGGGCCGAAGCGCGTCTGCGCGGGTACCGCCAGGATCGCTGGCTCACCTACAACCAGGCACGGAAAGCCGGTGGGCATGTGCGCAAGGGCGAACAATCGACCCTCGCGGTGCTGTACAAACCCATGAGCAAGGAGGCATACGACGAAGACGGTCAGGTCGTCCGTGATGAGCAAGGTAACGTCAAGATGGTGCAGTTCGCACTGCTACGGACGCATTGCCTGTTCAACATCGAGCAGACCGAGGGACTACCCAACGAGGAACAGCAGCACGACGACGGTGAAGATCCGGTGACGTTCATCGATCATGCACCTGCCGAGCGACTGTTGGCCGGCAGCGGCGCACACATCGAGCATCGGTACGGTGATTCCGCTTTTTATCTACCGATCCGGGATCTCATTCAATTGCCCACCAAGGCCCAGTTCGTGGACGTCGGCAGCTACTACGCGACCGCGCTGCATGAGTTGACGCACTGGTCGGGTCACCACACCCGCCTGAATCGGGAAGGCATCACGGGCTGTCACGCGTTTGGCTCTGCAGCCTACGCCTTCGAGGAATTGGTCGCGGAGATGGGTGCAGCATTTCTCTGCGCTCTCACCGGCACCCAGGGCGAGTTGCGCCACGAGGAATACCTGGCGTCCTGGTTGAAAATCCTCAAGGAAGACAAGCGGGCCATCTTCCGCGCCAGCGGTCAGGCCCGTGAGGCGTCGGAGTACCTAGTGGCGCTGCAGTCGGATCACGCCAGAGAGATCACCGAACGGCTCTCGGCGTGACTTTTCACCTTCAACAGAAAGGCCCCAACCGGGGCCTTTGCTTTGCCTGCAACGCCGAGCATCGTCCGCGGCATTTGAGCAAGCGATTACTGCAGCCAGCTCTCGACGGTATCCGAGCCGTGCTCCTGCTTCCACTGCTTAAGGATCTTGTGATTACCGCCCTTGGTTTCGACGATCTCGCCGCTGTGCGGGTGCTTGTAGCGCTTGACCTCACGCGGCTTGCGCTGAGCGCCGGTGGAGGCGCTGGAAGTACTCACGCTTACGCCCTTGGACGGGTCGAGAATGGTGATGACCTGGCGCAGGTTCATGCCGTACTGATCCAGCAGGGCCTTGAGCTTTTGTTCAAACTCGATTTCCTGCTTCAGGCCGGAATCGTTTTTCATCGCGTCCAGTTGTTGAAGTTGAGCAGCCAGTTGAGCTTCCAGTGCTTTGAATTCGGCAAGTTTGGACATGTGAAATCTTTCCCAGGGTTGGGGCATGTGTGGCGATATTACCTGAGGCACAAGTACTAGCCGAGCGTTAATTTGCTCTTCAGCTAACTTTTCATCCCTCAAAATGTGCACCTATCTATGTGACTAATCAGTCCTGCAAGAACTGGCAAAGGTGACTTACTAGTTCCCGAGGCGCGGGACTATTTCCGATCTTGAACAGCGTATCGCGCTGACTGCGTGGAAGCTTTTTCGCGCAACGCGTGGCGGCCGATCGAATGGCAGCATCCGTCCCATGAATCCGGTCGGCCAACAGCACGATCAAAATGGCATCGCTCAACGTCATCAGGCTTCCCCCAAATAATGCCGGACAGTCTACCTCCCGAGAAAAGGACAGGCCATTCCGGTCCCAGAGGTAAGCCGATGCGCCAGGCTTCGAATTTTCGCGTTCGCAAAAAGGCTCAAGGCGTTAAACGGTAATGGCGGCAATGGTAAGGGGGCACAAGGGTAAGAGGCCTATCCGAAACGGCAAAAGGACCTTCTGAATGCAAAGCAGGTACCGCGATGAAGCGCTGGTGGTTCAAACATCAAAAAGGCAATGCCCCGCAGCCCACGCTCGCTGCAGCGCCCGAGGGGTTTCTCCTCCCGCTCCCCGCTGAATCCCTGCTCTGTGCCGACCACCGGAAAAAGCTGCTGGAGCGCATCTGGCAATACACGGCGCTCTCCGAGCCTCAGTTTGAACAGCTCTACCTTGATCCGATCCGCCGTTATGCCGCCTTTGTACAGCAACTCCCCGCCAGCGAAAGCCACCACCATGCCTACCTGGGCGGCATGCTGGACCATGGACTGGAACTGATCGGCTGCAGCCTGAAGCTACGCCAGTCGTACCTACTACCCAGCGGCGCGGCGCCGGAAGACCAGGCCGCGCAGGCCGACGCCTGGAGCGCGGCGATTGCATACGGTGCCCTGCTCCACGACATTGGCAAAATTGCCGTTGACCTGCAGGTAGAGTATCTGAATGGTGAGGTGTGGCACCCCTGGCACGGTCCTTTGAACCGGCCCTACCGCTTTCGCTACGTGGCCGGTCGTGACTACAAGCTACATGGCGCCGCCACCGGGCTGCTTTACACACAAGTTTTGACATCCCGTCAGCTCGACTGGCTCAGCAGCTATCCAATCCTGTGGGGCCATCTACTGTTTCTGCTGGCCAACCACTACGAGCATGCCGGAACCCTCGGGGAACTGGTGCGGCAAGCGGACCGGGTCTCCACCGCGCAGAACATCGGCGCCAACCCCACCAAAGCCCTGCTGGCGCCTAAACACTCGCTGCAGCACCATCTGCTTATGGGCCTGCGCCATCTGATCAAAAACGAATTCAAGCTCAACCAGCCCGGCGCGGCCGGCTGGCTCACCGAGGAGCACCTGTGGTTGGTCAGCAAAACTGTGACAGACAAACTGCGTGCCTACCTGCTGGCTCAATCCGTGGATGGTGTCCCCTCCTCCAATATCACCTTATTCGATGAGCTGCAATCACATGGATTGGTGGATGCGACAGGTGAAGGGAAAGCAGTGTGGAGCGCCGCCGTCACAGACGGGGACTGGCAGCATCGTTTTACCTTTCTTCGACTGCGGCCGAGCCTGATTTGGCGCGAAGACAGCCGGCCTCAATGTTTCACAGGTACCGTCAAACCTGTGATAGCGCCTGCAGAGCCAGCCACTACTGACGAATTAGCCCCTGATCAAGCGCGGATTTCACTGGAGGTGAAGCACCCTCACGACGCCATGCCTTCTGCGCAGGACTTCGACTACGTTAATCACTTCATGAACCTGTTTAGCGACGAAGCCGACAACACAGTGGAGCGCCTCGCCGGTGGTACTGACGCATCAAAGCCGAACTCGCATGATGCCCCTGGGCAGGAATTTCTCGACTGGCTGCGCTCGGGTATCGGCAGCCACAAGCTGCTTGTTAATGACCGCAAGGCCAAGATCCATTCAGTTGCAGGTACGTTTTTCCTAGTATCACCCGGCATTTTTCGACTTTATATTGCTCAACACCCACGTCTTGCAGGTACGACGGGAGCTAACGATGCCTGGCGACGGCTTCAGCGCGATTTCGAACGGCTGGAGATCCATCAGAAGCTACCCAACGGCCAGAACATCTGGACTTGCAAGGTTCAAGGGCCCCGTAGAAGCACATCGTTAAACGGTTATTTGCTATGCGATGCCGTAGCAGCGTGTGGTAAGCCTCCGGCTGACAACCCCTTTCTGAAGATCGACTCCTAGAACTCACAGCTGAGGCTGCACAACAAAATGTTTAGCGATCGTCAGCAGCACGCTTGCAGAGGAGGCCGCCCACAGGTCATAGAAATTTCTGATGCTTCCAAGTGAGCCAAAAAGTTGCCATAGTGCCATCACTGCTTTGACTTTTGGCACTGACGGCGCACCAGGGGGATGCGATGAAGGTCAAAATTATTCCGGCGGTTTTCCTTTTTCTCGGCTCGTACTTCCCGCTGAGTGTAATTTTGCTTCTGCAAGATTTCACTGACGCCAGTTGGTCGCAGTCTGTTTGTTGGTCGCTGCAAAACTGCACCCTGCCAACCTTGATGAACGGGGAGCGTTCGCTCGGGTTGTTCATCATATGCTTGCTAAGCTTGGCACTTTTTTCCTACGTGCTCAAAAGCATGCCTGCTGACCATCAGCTCACAGTCAGAGAATCGAAGACAGTTCCAAACGACCTCATCAACTATGTATTTCCGTACGTTGTCTCGTTCATGGGGCTGGATCTGGCCAGCAACGGCAAATTTTACGGCTTTCTTGTCTTCTTGGCGTGGATGTTCCTGATCACCTATCGATCTGGGCAGATCCTCATGAATCCATTGCTGCTTGCGATCGGCTGGCAGCTTCATGAACTGAGTGTGACGACGTCTGGGAACACTCGCAGTGTCGTTGCACTCGCCAAAACAAAGGTTAACCCTGGCGACACACTAAAATTCTGTGTGATCCAAGGAATTTACGTGCTTGCAAAAAAGGAGTGAGTGATGACCGCAGAGCAGGCTTTGGTGAAACTTAGGGCATTTGATTTAGAGAACGCAGAGTTGAGCGTGTGGACCTTCAAGAAAAGTAATAGCAGGAATTCACGTTTCCGCGCTTATTCCGTAATAACAACGCCTGATCTGGCAAATGAGCTGAGGAATTTGGCGGGTAACTGCATACGTAGATGTACCGAGGTCGAGGACTATGGACTGCTCGCGTCGACTAATGAAAACTCATGCCTGCACCTGGAAAGTGATGAAACGGTTTTTTCTGCGTTGGAAGACCTTGTGCGCCAACCACCTGAAGAGCACCTAATCGAGGACATGGCAGAACTGGAGGGCAGCGACGGATACCTTGTTCGTATGACACAAGGCGACGATACTCTCCACTGCGTCTGCCGCCTGGCATCCGACTGGAAAGTGAAGAAGCGTTCACGCATGCTGAATCTGGTGCTGAATCGAAATGAGCTAGACCTTGCAGGTGAGCAAGCCTTCAGTATTCCGAAACGGTTTGATTTCTTCGCGATCAATGAAGACATGCTGGTCATTTCCAAACCAGCCTTCGAGTCTTTGCTTGAACACAAGCAGACCTACGTAACGTCGTTTACGGAGCTACAGGCAGACCTCGGATTCCAAGGAGTCTTCGCGGACCTGGCCGTGTTGGTCGAATACGTCGGCACCAACACCACCCACTTGCGTCGTATGGCTGTAGTGCAAGAGCGTGCTCACTACCTGGACGCTGGCTTCATGGCTCGGTTGCGCCAAGTCAACGAAGCACGTCAATGGAACATTGATTTTGATGCAGATGGGAAGATCATCCCATCTGCTGAAACAGCACGGGCGATCATTCAAGTACTGCTGAATCATCGGCTACATTCCGAATTGACCAACAACGATTTCGACGTCGCCTCTGCTAATCCTGTCGGCTAGCTTGAGGCTACCACGGCAGTCAACTTCGTGTTCTGGGCATGAAGCGCCCTAGCGTCTAGGTGCACATTGGCTTTTTGCCCCGTCGCGCTGCGAGTTACCGAGGAACACAGGCTCCTTGAGCTTGAACAAACAGGGTCAGTAGATTCGCCGGAAACATTTCATCTTGGCAATTTTCCAGCTCGCTTTCTGACCACCACTTTACGTCACATACCACTTCACGCTCTTGCTCGCTCCACCTCACCGCCGAGTAATACTCGTCATTTGAGTGCACCACGTAATAGCGCTCTACTGCAATCACTTGCTCTCCATCCGGCATCTGCCAGAGAAACTCGTAGGACGCAATGCACTCGCCGATGGACAGAACCTCAATCCCAGTTTCTTCGTGTAACTCGCGAATTGCGGCATCCTCGAATGACTCCTCCTCTCCCAGCTTTCCGCCAGGCGTGGCCCAGTAACACCTTCCGGCAAGGGCCCCGGTGCAGTAACGAATTTTGAAGAGCAATAGCCGGTTTGCGGGGCTGATCAGCAAGATTCGAGAAGCTAAACGACGTCGTGGCACAATCTACTCCTCGATGAGTGAATAGAAGGACTCGTGAAAGACTGGGCAGACTGATTGGCGCTACCCTATGACGCCCAGAACGTTACTACCCTTCATGCGGCGAACTTCCAAAACGTATTCAGCAATGTTAGGGACGGCGTAATCGACTACAAGCTCGACAACAGTCTTGACTGGCTTACCGGAAGGCTTCACAGGGTAATCCGCTATCCTGCGGAACACATCGGCACCTCGCCGATGAGGGATCGGCCATGTATTGCCTGAGTTCATGTGACACAGCCATATCTTCTCTGCATAGGCAGGGATGAGCGCCGCGGAGTCAAGGATCAGCACGTCGTGTTCGAGATGTCGGTAGTCACGTGCTCCAAGCAGACGATGCAGCCTCTCCTCTTCAACCCAGAAGAATACTTTGTCATTGATCAGCTCATACCACTCTCTGGGTGTTGTTCCGTCTGTGAGCGCCTGAGCTAAACGCGCTTCTGGCATGGGCTTCTGATCACGAAGCACAATGTTTGACGAGTGCCCTGATCTCACATCCATTTTCTGATCGCGGTGCTCGCTTTCGAAGCGTGAACGGTTAACCCCTTCAACTTCAAGATGGTCGAGCACCGCGGTTGTGCTCATCAAACCGCGAGTGCGAATACTGTTCCAGGTACCACGCTCAGCCATGTGGTAAACCCGAGGGTGCAGTTCAATCAATTTTTCCAGATTCATCCGTTATTTCCCGCCCGATCGTGCAGTCCAGTTGCGCCGGTCGATCAACGAGCGTAGATCGCTGGCACCCGTATCTCGAGAGAATCGCGTATTGATCAGCGAAACAGGCGCTTGGGAAACGCGCTCCAGCTCTTCCACAAACTTGATGGTGTCTGGATCGAGTTGCTCGAAACGGCGGGCTCGGCTGTTCGTAGACTTGAGGTAATCTGCGAACGTCAGAACGATATCGGTCGGTGCATTGAGCGCACATGCCTTGCGAAACTGATCCCATTCAAACCAGCCCACACGCCTGTTCCGACGAGTCGTAGAGGTCTTCTCGGCGGTGTTCAGCGCTGTGCCATCGAGGCCCGCAAACTGAGCAATTTCGTCAAAGGTAGTACCATGCTTGAGCTGCCCAGAGGTGTGTCCCTGGTCTCCATCGGGATCTCCAACACGGATAGGCATGGGTCGGATAACCATGAGAATTTTCCGGATACGGCTGGGTGATATGCCAGCCTCCGCAAGACACCCTGCGACATTGGTATCCCTTGACGTGACATGGGGGTAGTCCCCATGGAAAACACTCAGTCCACTGCCCTGTGTGCCCTCCAGCAATATGGAGTGCCCATTGCGGTAGGCCTCCTCTAGCCTATCTGTCGTACACCCATGATAATTCCCAGGCGTACCAACGTAGGGTTGTAGTTCCTCAACATCCCGAGCAAGCCTGATAGTCTTCTTGCCTCTGTTGAGGATACGCCGTGCCGCTGCAGCCCCGCTCCCACTGCCCGTAGACGCGATAGTTGAGACCAAATGCACCTGCTCCTCTGCAAGGTCTTCGTCTTCGATGATGGTGGCCTGAGGATCAATGAATAGCCTATCAGGAGCGATTTGGCACTCTTCAATTTCGTTCAAAAGCCCCGGCAATCGAATCGTCATCCCAGGGCCTAAAAGTAGCCTCGCGCTCACGTCACGCGCGCCCGAAGGCAAGTGGTGATAGGTGTAAGGGCCGAGAGGGCTAGCCACTGTGTGTCCAGCATTGGGGCCCCCAACTCGAACCATGACGTCGTACTCACGAGCGAGGTAGGAAACAATGTTGCCTTTGCCCTCGCTTCCGTACTGCCCGCCGATAAGCACATCGACGCATCGAATTTCGGGTGGCGTGAATAGGTGCAAGCGCGCGGCGACACGCACAAGTGTGTCACTGGAGTCAGATCTTTCGGTATAAATGCGAACGTCTGCGTCCTCCTTGAGCAGTTCGATTTCGGCCTGATCTCTGAGTTGATTGACCTGGTCGTAGGGAGCAGGATCCGCCTGCCCCTCGACGCGCTCTGCGTAACGCTTCTGAAGCGTCGGATCGCTGGCGTAAAGATGGACATGGATAAGATTCGCCCCGAAGGTCTTTCGAAACTCCAGCACCTGCGCCAGAGTGATCAGGTGATCAACCACCACCGGCGGGCCACCTGCGTCCTTAGCGCATCTCGCTCTGGTTTCCTGCAACATCCAATGCTCATGGTCTTCAGCTCCCAGCTCACGACGCCGATCGAGCATAGCCGGCTGATCGAGTTGTAGATGCCAGTCAGGATTTTGAGAGCCTCGACGATCACAGACGACGTCAAAGCCGTACTCCTTTACCAGCAAGTTGGCCAAACCGCTCTTTCCGCTACAAGTCTTTCCACTGATAACCACGATTTGCCGAGTTTCCATGCGCTACCTCTCCCAAGCTGCCATGTTTAGATCTGCGATTTCAAATGAGGTGTGCTTATCGGTATCCGAAATTTGGTCGGCTAAGGCTGCAAGGGAACGCGCACTCTGCTCATTTGGGTGCAAGAGGTCTGCCTGGTATCGCGCAAGGGTAAGCGCGCTACGACAGGCGTATCTCTCCCGCAGCACGTCCTCTGGAGCGACTACATGCAGGTGCCTGACCGCTTCTGTGTAACCACGCCTGAACAACTCCACCTGCCGGGGCTTACGGACAGAATCCACCAAACAATTGTCAGTGTGAGGTCGAGCGTCGAAGGCTGGCCTAGCGACAAAATCAATGAGCCAAAAAAAGTCGGTAGCTTGGTCCAAGGTGTCGCCGAGGTCCTGAAGGTGCTGTCGTTCATTCGGTCCGTTTTGGAGAGCTCGCTGACTTCGCAAAAATGCACCACTGCTAATGGGCAAAAATCCATAACGCTCTTGTAAAACTGCAGATACCGAGGTTTTGCCGCCGGCCATTGGCCCACTTAAAAGGAGTATTCGCTTCAACGTGAGAACGATCCCTGAATGTGAGATGCGATTTTTATGAAGCGTAGCTTGGTTTAGAAAATTTGCTTGGCTTCTGACTGCTGAATCACACGAACATAGACTTGACTACTTCGCTTGCGGCAGTGGCGGTTACAGCAGCCATGAGGAGCATTTGGGGGGCGCTAGCGGCGATCAAAACTCCGTTAACGGAAGGTCGGCGTACGTACTTACCGAGCATTGGCCAAGTGATCGTCGCGATGACTTTCCTGGCTGGTGTAGAGCTCTCCCAAATAGACATAAGCGTCCGGAGATCACATCTGTCCCTGGGCACAGCAAGAGACGGCGCTCTGTAAAAAGGGTGCTAATCAAGCCAACTGGTAATTCAGCCGAATGCGGTATTTACCCTCTAAATCAATTGAGCCCCCCGGCGCCGGAAATTCCTTTCCATCCATTTGTTACTAGCTGCGACAATGCAAATGAACTCGTCATTGCGTTCTGAGCCCGTTGTTGATGCGGAGTGAACAAAACTAAAAGTCCGCTGTCGCTCATTCACCGTACCAGTGAAACTCTCAATCGCGATGTAGGCGCCCAACTTAGCGGCTTAGTCGAATGCTGCGATTAAGAATCGTTGAGCACTCACCATGTATATCCCCTACGTAAGTCTTTCCATGGCACTAACAGTCACTGGCAAGGCCGTTGTAATCTCGGCGGAGGGACCAAGGCCTGTCGGTTTAAAATTTTTTGGCGAAAATATTACTAGCGCCTCAATCCAAATCCGACTCGCCCCATAAGTTTTGGGGTTTAGTCTACTTCTGCCGCCGCAATCCGCTTGAAGAAAATCAGGTCGATACCCACTGATCAGAAAGCAACTGCCCGACTTCGCTGGCCCACTGCACTCGCAGGGGTGTCAGCACATGCAATCACCGCTAGCGTGTGTAAGTTTTGGCGCTTAAGCCGATGATCTGTAGGCAATGGTTAAGGTGCCATGAGACGGTTCGCTGGAGCAACTGAATGCCCGCTTCCCCGCGCATGAGCACCTATGCAGAATTACATTGCTTGAATCCAACCTTGCGGAAGGAGACCGTCACCTTTCTGGTCCCAAGCTTCTACAGGGTGAGTGTGGGGTACATCCCTCCAGATGTCAGGCCCAGCATGCTCGAGAACAATTATCTGGAAATAATGACCAGAGCGTTCCACGGCCTTCGAGAGCACCTCAAAGATTCTTCGTGTAGCAATCACATCTGCCGACCTGGTATTCCTGACCGCCTGGAAGCCGTCATCAAGGGCGTTCGAACCTGATGCGCTACTTGGAAAGTAGACTTGACTAGGCTGGTCAATCACAATGAAACTAAACGGCGGAAGGTGTCGATTTTCTTCCAGTGAGAGAAACTCGTGAATCCCCAAGAATGCTGCAATATGATAGCCCATCCAGTTGGCGCCACTGCCAATTTCCCAAAGGTAGTCACTATTCTCATCCAGATCAAAGCGCAGCGTCAGCTCCGTCTTATCCAAGACAATATTGGCTCCACCAGCAGCATTAAGAGGAAACTCATCCGCATAATCTTCAATCATTGGCGTGAGTAGAGCATCCAACTTACGCTCCTGCTCCGCCCGATCAACCTTGGACATCGCAAAGCTGTAGTGACTGATCAACTTATCAAGTTCCGCAAGTCGAGTTATGACATCTTGCTTACCTGTGGAACCGTCTAAATTTTTGAATAGCGTACTGATTTCACCAGCAACAAAGTAGATTTGCCCAAGTACGGACTTGAACCGCTCATCTTCGCTAACCAAACGATTCTGCTCGCGTCGAAGACCAGAAAGAACACGTTCTTCTTCTGCACGTTTTCGCTTCAACCCGTTGATTTGCTTATCCAGAATAGGGTTATTACGCAGTGCATCGGAGATACGGGTGATTTTCGAGATCTTCTCCTCAAGGTTTTCAATCACCATTGGCAAGGCATTAGTGTACGACCCGCACGCTACACAATGCCCGTCGTCCAAGGCACTTTCCTTTAGCCAGTCTAGGCCAACAACATGAGTTTGCTCTGTTGTGACAGCAGCGAAGAACCTTTGATTATTTTTGTTTAGATCGTCCAGACCATCGACCTGTGCATCCAATGCATTAACGATCAATTGTTGGGCTGCGGTGGCCTCGATCGCGTTTTTCAGTTTTTCCGAAAGGTGCAGGCGCTGGGGCTCAAGCAATGTCGCCTCAAGGCGCCCCTCAAGGGATGCGGTCAACACAGACCGCAGTTTCTCGACTCGCTCGGTTGGCGATGTGTATTCTTGCCTAGGCAGCAGACCGAGCTGAAGACATCGATCTAAAAGCCTGTCCACCTCGCGGAAATGAGAAGATTTGGCGTCTTCGTGCGCTTGCAGCTCCCGACGAAGCCGATCTCTATCACGCATAGCCTCTTCACGTCGCCGCTCATTAAGTACGTAGCTGCCATCCACCATCCCGAGAGCATATGGCATAGCACGCTTCAAACGCTCGCGGTGATGAACAGTGTCAGTTTTAAAGAACAATGTATTGGGATTCGCGACGATATGTTGGGGCAAAAAATTGAACGCCGCCATGTCTCTATATGAGCTGCGCGTATCATATCCCTTAGGTTTTTCGTCATCCGAATGAGGCAGATCGCTGATTCTAACCATACCGTCCAACGCGGCCTGGTAGTTTTGTTGAGAGTGAGTCCTAACAACCATAGCAGGAATTTCTTCAGCGACAGGCTGCAGATAAAATTCTGTGGAGGGCTCACCTTTACCTGGCGAGCGCCTTGCCAGTAGATATTGTGAGTCGTGAATCCTGACTTTCAAACCGAACCAGGAAACCATCGTGCGAATAATCCCCACTGGAATATGGCACTTCTTAGACCCCATTACATAATCAATGATATGTACAATTGAAGATTTCCCAGTACTGCTCAAGCCATGAATAATGTTGATTTTACCCTCAACAAACGGTATGACGCGCGGCGTAAAATCAGAATTACTAGGCCAGAGAACAACTGCATCAATGGTGAACTTCATGAGGGATTCCGAACAATAGCTTGTAGAGGTCTTCAGTCGACAGGGTGGAAAACCACTTTGCGAGCCTTTCCACAGTGAGAAGCATCGAAACCGGGATGGTGTTTTTAATTCCCCGAGGCCAGCGCTCCATCAGTAGTTGGAATTTCTCGCCCGTAGGAGAGCCCATTTTACCGACGAGGCGTGAGGCAACAGCGAGATTCAACCCTTGCAATGTCGTGGGCAAATGTGCACGAACACGTTTTTCCAAGTCGACTCTGAGAGCGGGATGCTTTCGTAAAATATTCTCTAGGCTGGGGCGCGTATTACCCGCATTTAGCTTTTCACGATTACCTTCATTCCACGCCAGTGGGAGTACTACCATAAGCTTTGGAAGGTCAAGCGTAAAGGGTGACCCTACATCTTCGTACTCTTTAACAAAATGAGTCATCAAGAAACATGCCAACGATGAGTTATGGATAAGTTCCCTATCCACGTACGGTTCACTCATTGCTCACCCTCCTCATCCTGAGGATGCCAGTGAATGGCGCTATATGTACCTTCACCATTAACCATACGATGATAAATACCATTGTGCAGGTACAACTGATTAGCTTCAACTCGACCAATTTTTATCTTGAAATCTTCAGTATACAGAGTCGAACTCAAAACACCTAAGTGGTCATCCTTGTCAAATTGATCCAGCTTCTTCCTAGCAGTGACTCTGTGTTTTCCACGAATAGCTTCCCAACGATCCTTTAGGAAGCGCTCGGTCTTATCAAAATCCGAAACTTGAATATTTCCCGTTGAGAGCAGACGAACTCGTTCAGAATAGGCACCGCAGAAGTATGAAAACTGGGTAAGTGCCATGTCATCGTCTAGCTCAACTTGGGCAAGCTGATGCATGAATCGCATATCATCACGATGAATTTCCGACATCAGTTTCGCAAAGCCGGTCTCTTCCAATGGAAGCGGCTCAATTGGGGCGTTCAGGCAGTCTTGGGTTAGTGAATAGAGCTGATTGTAAAAGGGTTGAGCATCTGTCCAGAATTCTTCCTGACTTTCCCATTTTTGCTGGCATTGGCGAAACAAAAAACCAATCAAACCATCATAGATTTTTTGACTGTGCTCAACCGCCCCTTCTGGCAAACGCAATGCTTCGATACTCGCTTTCCGGAGCGCCGAGGCATCCTGGCTGTCATGCACTTGTATTCGCTTAATCAGGTAACTCAGATCACTATCATTAAATGCTACAACATCTGCTGCGATCTGACCTGTTTTGCCTGACATTTCGGCGGCCTGAGCACGCAATGCGGAAATTGCGTTGGCCACGTCAACGGAATCCGCTGCATTGGACAACCGCTTGGCCAACGAACCGTCTTTCACGGGCCGATTGGTGACCAACACGAATTCCAGATGCTCATGGGCAACGCGCGCTGCGGGCAACCCTCTCAACCAGATTCGAAGTGTTTTCCAAAGGTTCGGACTGGCATCTTGAAGCGCGTTGCGTCGCGGCTTTACAACCAGCTTCGCCTGCTCGGACACTCGTCGAGAGCCAGATGCAGTCTTGGTGATCTGTTCGACATCGTCCGCAGTTTCTATGCCGAAACGCGTCGCCGCATTTGGGGAATGCAGAATGCGGTAGAGCGCCCGCTCATACTGATATCCATAGCCTGCTGCACTGTGGCTCGCGCCAGGTTCTGTCATCGTTCCGTCTCGTGTTCTGTACGCTGAAAAATCGAAACCAAGAGTCTCAATTCGTTATCCATGTCGATGCGCGAGTTCGAAATGTACCGTCAACGATGCCATTTGGCCACCAAATGGCATCGACAGGACTAGGAAGGGGAGCTAAAGGCGGCCGGGTACCGTCGCCGCAGTCAGGTGAAGTGGATGGCGGACAGGAAGCTGCGGCATCCGCTGGAGGTAGTGCCGGAGTTTACCTGAGCTTTCCAGCAACTCTCGGTTCTAGAGGTCGTAGTTGTAACAGACACCGTTGCAGCGCACGGCGCCGGGGAAGTCCTGCCACACGCGTTCGCTGATGGTCCGTTCAAGATCACCGCGCATTGGAGCCTCGTTTAACTTGATCGGGCCTTCGGCGCTGTCCGGCAGGGTGCAGATTTTGTCGGGATTGAGCTGGCTATGCGGGTCGAAAGCCTCCTTGAGAGCCTGCAACGATGGTTACAGTTCACCGAAGAAGTCCGACACGTATTCCGAGGGCAGGCACTTGCCATAATCACCCCATTGCAAGCCGCCATCCTCATGGGTCCCATAGGAGTGTCACCAGCTTCCAGACGTGCGCCAGCATTTGTGAGAGCCGCGCGTATCGGCGATGGGTCGCGAAGCAACCCCAATATTCAGACGCCGGGTCGATAGCTACCGGCAAGAGCCAAGCACACCTACGCTGCCTTAGAGAAATCACCCCCTTCCTAACGTAGGTCATTAGGCCCCATGAAAACGGCACCTCCATTACAATCCGCAGCAAACCAGTAAAAGCCACACTAATCACACTAATAATGGGGGACCAGATGGGGGACCAAAAACACACAGACACAAAAAAGCCCCGAAAAATCAGGGCTTTAATGAGAAATGGTGGCGGAAGCGTAGCATTCGAACTTTACCGTACTGTCATTCTTCCCTCAGCTACTCCCAGGTAATGGCGATCCAGGCTTTAGAAATCATATCGGACCGTCATTCCGGCCATGCGGGGCGTACCAACCGACCCGGTGTAAGCGCCATTGGTGACCGCCGACGCGGTCAGGAAGTAGGTTTTATCGGTCAGGTTGCGGACCCACAGCGAGGCATCTACCTGGCCGTCACCGACGTCGAACCGAAGGCCACCGGAGAGGTTGACCAACCCGTAGCCATCGATGCGCGAAAGCTTCGAGTTGTCCAACGTGCCAGTCGCTTTGGAGCGGTAGCTGTAACTGGCGGTTAGGTAGGGCTGCAGGCCGTCACCGATGTTCCACTGGTAGCGGCCATTGAGGTTGCCGATCCAGCGCGAAGCGCCGACCACCGGTTCACCCGTCAGGTCGCAGGTTGCCGAGGCATTGACGGTAGTGACTTCCGCCGGGCACGGCGCGTTCTTGAACGACAGGTAACGCACATCGTTGTAGGAGCCGTTGAGGTTCAAGGTCAGGCCGGTGACCGGCAACCAGCTGATATCCACTTCAGCGCCGCGTGAGCGCACCTTGCCGGCATTCGCCATCACCGTGACCGGCAGCGTAGAGCCGGCGGTCAAGGTGCGGGTAGTCGCTTGGTAGCCGTGCACACCGATCCAGAACAGGTTGGCGTTCAGTTGCAGACGGCGGTCGAGCAGCGTGCTCTTGAAGCCCAGTTCGGCGTCATTGAGGCGCTCAGGGCCAATCATCAGGCTATCTGCGCCCAGGCCTGCAGCGGGGGCAGCTAGGTTGATCGCCCCGGACTTTTCGCCATGGGCGAGGGAGGCGTAGCCCAGCAAGTCTTCGTCGAACTGGTAACTCAGGCTAAGCAGGCCCGATGGCGAGACGCTGTGCAAGCCGAACTCGCCAGTGTCGAACGCGCCCATCTGCGCATCCCGCGCCGCCTGCAACCCGGAGGTGAGTGACGCGCCCCCGGCAGGTGCGAAGCGATGCACGCGGGCAGATTTCTCCTCATACGTGGCGCGGGCGCCGGCCGTGAAGGTCAGGCGATCGGTCAAATGCCAGTTGCCTTGGGCGAACAACGCATAGCTGTCGGTGTTGACCTTGCCGTTCATCTGGGTGCCCACGTTGTTGTAGATACCTCGGTCGGCCCCGGTCACGTATAGGTCGGCCAGCGGGCCGTAGTCGGTGAAGTTCTTGTTGCCGGTGTTCTGCCGATACAGGTAGGCACCAAGCACGTAGTCGAAGCGCTCCCCCACCGGCGAGGCCAGGCGCAGTTCCTGGGAGTACTGGCGCGTCGTGACCTCTGTGCCACTGTCGAGTATCGCTGGCTGGTCGCTCATGTCCGAATCGTTGTGCGGCAAGAAGTGCCAGTAACGGTAGGCACTGACCGAAGTCAGGTTGTAACCACCGTCCAATTTCCAATTGGCCTCCAGCGAGGTGCCGCCCTGAAACACATTGATGCCTTGTACGCCGTCGATATTGGCCTTCCCGCTTCCCGCTTCGACCGAGGTGGCGCCGATCAGGCGCGTGCGCTCCCGGTAGCGATCGGCAGCGCCCAGCAGGGTGATGATGCCATTGGTGGAGTCTTCCTGGTTGTAGTCGGCGATCCAGCGCAAGTTGAAGTCATCGTTGGGCTCGAACAGAAGTTGCCCACGCGCGCCCTCTCGCTCACCACCGTTGAAGCGCCTGCTGTCGTGCAGGTTGTTCACATAGCCATCGTCACGCGTGCGGTACGCAGACAAGCGTCCCGCCAAGGTATCGCTCAACGGGCCGGACACTGTGCCCTTGGTCTGCACGTAGCCAAACTCGCCGCCGCTAAGCTCGACACTGCGCTCGGGCGTGAAGGTTGGCTTGCGGGTGCTGATGTTGATGACGCCTGCCGTGGTGTTCTTGCCGAACAAGGTGCCCTGCGGCCCCCTTAGCAGCTCTGCCTGTTCGATATCCAGCAAGTCGAACGCTGCCATACCAGAACGGGCCATGTAGACGTTGT
Organism: Pseudomonas bharatica; assembly: GCF_048586865.1. Lineage (NCBI taxonomy): Bacteria > Pseudomonadati > Pseudomonadota > Gammaproteobacteria > Pseudomonadales > Pseudomonadaceae > Pseudomonas > Pseudomonas bharatica. Next base: position 288,008 of record NZ_JBMAWR010000002.1, read on the forward strand.
CGATGTAAATGCCGGTGCTACCTTCCATGCCCTCGCCCACCTGATTGTTGCCGATCCCGCGGACCGCCACGTTGGACACGCGCGGCTGGCTGTAGGCAACGTTGACGCTGGGCAAATACTGCTGAAGGTCTTGCAGTCGATAGATCCGCTGCTCCTCCAATTGCTGGCCACCGAGCGTGGTCATGGGCGTGGGAATGGACTGCGCATCCTCTTCCCGCCGACGGGCACTGACCGTGACCTTTTCCAGGTGGGTGTCGGGCTCGGCCTGCACCGGCGTGGGCACAGGCTCGCCCTCGGCCCAGGCAACGCCTTGGCACATCAACAGCAAGAGCGCCACAGAAGGACGCAGGGCAAAATGGGGGCGGAGATTGAACTGACGTTTCATGAAGCTTCCTAGGTGCGTCGCAACGCAGGGGGCAGAAGAAAACGCTGCCCGCAACGACGGGCAGCCGACGTCACTTTCCCAGGGCAAGGGTCAAGTTCAGGTTGAGTACAACGGTGGGAGGTCTTAGTTGAAGTACTGGCTCGCTGGCCGGGCCAGACCGTATCGCTCGCGCAGGGTCTGCTGCTGATAGGCACGGCGGAACAACCCGCGATGCTGCAACAGCGGTACGACTTCATCGACGAAGGTTTCCAGCAGGTTCGGTAGGGTCGGCGGCATCAAGTTGAAACCATCCGCAGCCGCCGACTCGAACCACAGTTGCATGGCGTCGGCAATTCGCTCGGGGGAACCCGCCAAGGTGAAATGTCCACGGGCGCCGGCCAACTGCCGTAGTAATTGGCGCAAGGTCGGACGATCACGGCTGACCCTTTCGAGGTACTGCTGCACCCGGCTCTTTTCCGCCTCGATCTGCCCAAGATCAGGGAAGTCATCCACGCTCAGCGGCGTGTCCAAGTCCAAGTGGGAGAAATCGTAGCCGCCGAAGCGCGTCGACAAATGCTCCAGCCCGCTCTGCACAGACGTCAGCTCGTCCAGCTCTTCGAGCAGTAGCCGGGCCTCGGCATCCGTGCTGGCCACCACCGCGCTCAAGCCTGGCATCACCACCAGGCTGTCCGGCCGCCGGCCCGCCTCCACGACATGACGTTTGAGCGAGGCATAGAACTGCTGCGCAGTCGCCAGGTCCGGCTGCGCGGTGAACACCGCCTCGGCATGGCGGGCCGCGAACTGCTGGCCGTCAGCCGACGAGCCGGCCTGGAACAACAAGGGATGGCGTTGCGGCCCAGGCGGTACGTTAAGTGGCCCGCGTACCCGGAAGTGCTCCCCCTTGTGTTCGATGGCGCGGACACGCTCGGGGCGCAGATAGAGGCCGCTCGTTGGATCATCGACGATGGCATCGTCCGCCCAGCTATCCCACAAACCCTTGACCACCTCCATGTACTCGAAGGCTTTGGCGTAGCGCTCGGCGTGAGTGGGCAAACGATCAAGGCCGAAATTGGCCTGGGCACCATTGACCCACGAGGTCACCACATTCCAGGCCACTCGACCGCCGGAAATATGGTCCAGCGAGGCGAACTGACGCGCCAGGTTGAAGGGCTCGGTGTAGCTGGTCGAAGCCGTCGCGACCAAGCCAATATGGCGAGTCACACCTGCCAACGCCGACAGGAGGGTGATCGGCTCCAGATGGTTGGCCGGCGGTTGGCCGCTGGCACGCGGCCCGGCCAGCACATCGGCCAGGAACATGGAGTCGAACAAGCCCTTCTCCGCCAACTCCGCCAGGCCGCGGTAGTAGTTGAAGTCGGTCAGCGGCGTGCGTGGCGCCTTGGCATGGCGCCAGGCGCCCTCGTGATGGCCGCGGCCATAGGCGAACAGGTTCAGGTGCAAGGTACGGGTCATGGGTGAGTTACCAAGGTCAGGGAGTCATCGACGCCAAGGCTTCGCAGCAGCCGCTGGCGCAAGAGGGTAAAAGCAGGCAGTTCGGCCGAGCGTGAGTCCAGCTCGACTGGGACATCGAGCATGATGCGCCCCTGGTCCAGCACCAGGATGCGATCGGCGAGAGCCAAGGCTTCGTCAACATCGTGGGTGACCAGCAAGACCGTCGGGCGCTCGCGCTTCACCACGCTGCGCAGCAAGGCCTGCATCTTCAAACGGGTTAGCGCATCCAATGCGCCGAACGGCTCGTCAGCCAACAACAACTGCGGCCGCCGCACCAACGAGCGCGCCAGTGCAGCACGCTGCTGTTCGCCACCGGACAACTGGTTGGGCCAAGCCGATTCGCGCCCGGCCAGCCCGACACTGGCCAGCGCCTGGCGGCCTTGTTGTTCGGCGCCCTCGCCTTCGATACCCAAAATGACGTTGGCCAGCACGCTTTCCCACGGCAATAGCCGAGAGTCCTGAAACAAAACGGACCGAGCGGGTGACACCTGCAGAACACCCTCTCCAGCAACGTCGTCATCAAGCCCTGCCAGCGCACGCAACAGCGTGCTTTTGCCGGACCCACTGCGCCCGAGCAATGCCACGAACTGGCCTGGTGGCACCTGCAGTTGCAGTTGATCAAGTACAGCGCGGCCCTCGAACCGCCGCGTCAGGCCCTCGATACGCACTTCACGCACATCCTTGAACGCTCTCATGAGCCGATCACCTTGCGATAGCGCAGTGCTCGCGCCTGCGCCAACCGGACCAGGCCATCGGAGGCCAGGCCAAGCACCATGTAGATCACCAGACCGACAACGATGACATCGGTCTGCCCGTAATCGCGGGCGCGGTTCATCAAGTAACCGATGCCTTGGGTGGTGTTGATCTGCTCGAGCACCACCAACGCCCCCCAACACAGCGTCACCGAATAACGCAGGCCGGTGAAGAACCCTGGCAAGGCCCCCGGCAGCGCTACCCGACGCACGAAGGCTGCACGCCCGAGACCCAGGGTGCGCGCCAACTCCACATAGCGGATATCGATATCCTTGAGGGCGGCATGGGTGTTCAGGTATACAGGCAGGCACACGCTGGTGGCGATAAGTGTCACCTTCATGGTGTCGCCAATACCCAACCACAGAATCGCCAGCGGAATCAGCGCAAGGGTCGGCACCGCACGCTTGATCTGTATGACGCCATCAATCAGTGCATCGCCCACCCGAGTCAGGCCGGCGAGCAGGGCTAACAACAAGCCCAAGGCAATACCTAGGCCGAGGCCGAGCCAAGCACGCTGCGCCGAGGCCAGCAAATGTGGCAGCAACACACCGTTACGCAGCATTTCCAAGCCGGTAAGCAGGGCGGTGGACGGTGCCGCCAGCACTTTCGGAGAAAGCCAACCCACTTGTGACGCCAGCTCCCATGAGATCAAAAGCAACAATGGCCCCCACAGTGTCGTGCGCTGCAGCGATAGCCGCCGGCCGGACCGTGGCCGCTGTGGCACAGGCAACGCCGTGGCCTGGGAGGAAAGCTCAGCGCGCATCGGCGGCCTCCTGCCTCACGGCGGTGACGGGTGAGTACTGCTGTTCGAAACCCAGGTCGAACTCTTCGCTGGCGTCCAGATGCCGCGGCAGGTCACCCGCTGCGTAAATCAGGTCAATCTCGGCCTGTTGCGGCGCAATCATCTCCTTGAGTGCAGGCGTGCTCAGGCGCCCCTGGGCGCCGACGATACGCCGAGCATCTTCGGCTCCCAATTGCTGTCGCTCGACGTAATACGCCTGCGCCCATTGTTCGGGATGCGACTGCGCCCACACATGTGCCTGGACCCAGGCCCCGGCCAGCTCACCCAGCGCCTGGCGTTTCTGCGGTTGGGCCAAAGCGTCAGCACTGGCATAGAGAAAGAGCACATCACGGGGCAGTCCGACCAGTTTGTTCTCGGCCACGAAGCACTGGTTGCGGTCAGGCCCATTGCCCACATGGCGGGAGAAATGCGGCTCGATCAGCGGCGCTACATCAACCTGCCCGCTACGCAGGGCATCGACAAAATCGCTGACGCGCAGCGGCACAAGCTCGACATCCGCCCGGGTCAATCCCGCCTGCTGGAGTGCTGCCAACACGAATGTCTGCCGGGCAGAGCCTTCGGCATAGGCAATTCGCCGCCCCTTGAGATCGGCCAGTTGGTCGATACTCAAGCCGGCCCTCACGGCCAGCTGATAGGCAGGCTGGTCGCTGACCAACGCGGCGATGATGCGCACAGCCTCACCCGCCGCCTGCGCCTGGATTGGCGGTGTGCTACCGGCAATACCGACATCCACCGCGCCGGCACGAAACGCTTCGAGAATTGCCGGGCCGCCTGCGAAATCGGCATATTGCAGCTCGAACGGCAGCTTCGCCTGGGCACCAGAGGTTTGCAACAACGTGCGTGTCGCTTCGTACTGGTCGGCAAGTGTCAGCCGCACCGGTTGCTGCGCAGCGGCATGGCCAGCCACGGCTGCCAGCACGGGCAACAGCCAGCGGGCCAAGGTTTTTGGCAATTGGATCGTGTGCATGAATATCGCTCCTTTCGACACCCACGAGCAGGCATGACGCTTGGCCGTGGGGTCATGACAAGGGATTGGGAGGAGCGAATCCAGGGCTGGGTATCGTCCAGAGGCTTCCTGCCGCGCTGTCGAAGGCGTTGCGCAGGTGATGGGGCGCACTCTAGAGGGTTGCGTTTCTTATGTGAAATTCGAATATAAAATAAACAAATAACGATAATTGGTTATGTATCAGTTACCAATTTCGTTAACTGCTGCAAAGGTCTCTACCAACTGACGCGCGCAATCCACGGCAATGCGCAACACCGATGTTGCTTCGGAGGGGTTATGGAACATCCACACGGATGACAGAAAGCGCGCATCCGGCAGCTCGAGCATGACGATACGGCCCGCCGTCTGTGCACGAGCCGCCGCACGCAGCGACATCAAGCCCAGCAAATTGCCCGAAGAAATCAACGCGCTGTATACCGTGGAAGAGGTCCGCACACTGCCTTCGGCAAAGCTCTGCTGATGGGCATGCATCCAGGCATTGAGCGCTTGAAAAGCGGGAGATCCGTTCGAAGGCAGGATCCAAGGATGCCCGGCGAGGTCTTGGGGCTGCACATCCAGCTTGCCAGCGAGTGGGTGGGTCGTCCCGCACACGATGACCAGTGGGTCCTCGAACAGCACCTCGCCGGCAATCGAGCCATCGGCAAAGTGCGGCGGCACCACCCGACTGAACAGAAGGTGCAGGGTACCGTTGCATAGCAGTGAATAGAGTTTGTCGCTGGTTTCTTCCACCAGATTGACGCCCACTGCAGGCGCTCGCTTGCGCAATGATAGCGTCAGTGGTTCGGCAAGCTGCTGCATGACACTGGGTACCGCGCCAATGCAAACCTCCCCACGCAAACCACTGGATAGCGCACTGAGCTCTTGCTGCGCCTGCTCCAATTGGAACGTTACTTCACGGGCACGATCGAGCAACACCAGGCCCAAGTCAGTAAACACCAGGCCGTTCCCCACGCGCCGGACTACGGCAACGCCAAGCCCAGCCTCAAGCTCTGCCAATTGTCGCGAAACGGCAGGCGGGCTGACGCCAAGCCTCTGCGCCACAATGCGTAACTGCCCCCACTGCCCGAGCAAGACCAACAGGCGCAGGTGCTGAAGTTTAAGGGCACGACTGAAAAACTCTTCAATACGGCTCACTGCTTCTTCCTTTTCGGAGCGACTCGAAAAATCGCATCGTAGCTTCATGCTAACACTGGGACATTGTCAGCCAGTCCGGAGCTCCCGCTATTGACCCAGTCGTGACAGAGGTGATCTCTGTGAGGTTTACCCTCGAACACGGGCGAAACCCGCGCCATCCTCCACACTCACGCATTCTAATGTGCTGACCACCGCGCGAAATCCAATTGAGATCTCGGTGGGGCAAAAAGTGGGGCAAAATTGCTAACCAGTTAAAATCGATCACGCATAAAAAAATCCAGTCACCGCTAAGTGACTGGATTTTTTGGAGTTATTTGGTCGGGACGGAGTGATTCGAACACTCGACCCCTTGCACCCCATGCATGGCAGCATCATAGCAAACCGTTAATCCATAAGGCAAATCTGCGTGTCGCTCGCTGCAACGAAGCCCAACGCATCCTTACGATGATCAACGACTCCCCGCAAAAGTCCCTTAGGCTCTTCAGCTCAAAAGCCCCTATGCCCGGCGTTCTGCCGACCTGCTATCCGTCCTGGCTGGCATCAATCCCAACCATCGAACAATCCAACCCGATCAGCCTCCTCAAGCTCGACCAGCGCCCACAGACGACCGGCATCGGCAAGTTCAAGCATCTCCGCCAATTGCCCGTCCGTGATCTCGCCCCGGCAGTGTGCGGCCGTAGCTATTGCAGCCAGCGCCGCGGCTCGCCCGTCCGGATCTATTATCAGCTCGAATCTGTCCATCAACTTGGCAACCCAAGCAGCAGGAAGGTCGGTCATTGTCTCCGGCACCACCAGGACTGCGCGTAGAGAACGCCATCCACTTCCTCCAGACCACTGATATTCATGCCGTTCTGCGCCATCCCGGTAACTCGCGCCTCGAGCAAGCGAGGAATCTCTTCCGTACCGGGCGAAGTGTTGAAGGCATAGGCCTGGATGCACGATCGCCCAAGCGCATCGCTGTGATAGGTCTCGAAGTGAACGTCGATGTTCAGCGGCGCAATTCGGCGAAGCTGGTGCTGATCGATTGCGACACCGCGGAGCCGGCGGCGAACGAGTAGGAAATGCATGGGACACCAATACTGTATATAGATACAGCATTTCACCATTAAGACGTCGGGCGGAGCCAGTACCGCCCGGCGGGATATGCTACCTGGCCTGCCAGAAGCGAGCGCGACGGCGGAGTGAGTTGAGTCATGCTGTCGCGTAATCAAAGCGCTAAACTTTACGGCATGGGTACACTGCCAATGCAGCTGGACAATTACTTCTGGCATGGCGAGCAAATAGCAGCTTGGTCTATGGCCTTAAAACCATCAGCGCCTCATTTCATATTTCTTTTTGGCCCACCATGCGCCAAGGCAAAAATAGGGAGCAGCCGTTACAACAAGTAGAATTAATGAATACCATTTGCTCCAGCAGACGCCATAATCCACACACAAATCATAGCCATCTTGAATCCACAATATTAAAGGAGGCAAAAACACACCGAAGAACAAGATGAAAACGACTAAGAAAATCATGAGATTATGAGCAGCTAAAAAAGGGAACCTGCGCTTCCAGGCTCTTACCCCCTCATCCATCTCAATCAACCTAGGCAGGACGTTATATTCATACTGATTCAATATTGAAAACGCTTGATCTACAAACTTAGCATAATCAATATTAGGAACGACGGGCTCTTTATTGCGTTCACGGATTCCCATTTCTTGAATAGAATCTAGATGAGGAATTGATCTGATGGACATCTCCAGCGATTCTGCGTGCATTCTGAGCTGCTCATCCCGCTTCAGTTTCCCATACCGCTCACCTAGGCTGCGAAAGTCAGCCGCATAACAGTGAGACCAGAACCGTAGTTTCTCTACGGCGTCCTGAAGGCTCCTTGTTCTATCCTCATCGAACGGAAGGCAGCGTCTATTTGCACAGGCAGCGCTGATACTGGCGGCATCAGCGTTTTCGCCGCTAGCAAACGGGTACATCATATAAACAGAAGAAAATACCGATAAAAATCCATCAAAATTGTTCTTTACATCATCTGAGCTATTGAACCCTCCGAAACCCCTAGACGTGTTGAATGCAGACTTCAGTGCCTGGTAAACAACATCCCACCTTATTGCGCCAGACTCATCAGCAAACCTATCCCTATTTATCCAAGTAAAACCGCAAACCAACGATTTGAGATCTTTTACAAGCCTGGCTCTGGCGTCTTCCAGGTCGTGTATCTTTTGAAGGGCATAAACACCAAATCCACACAGTATCGCGCCGAAAAATCCGACTAAAGTTACATGAATCGAGGGTAGGGAAACTAATATGGGATCTCCCATATGCATGTACCTCCTGAGCTGGGCAATGGAGCTTCCACAGCACTATCTACATGCCTTTGCGGCGGCTGCCAAGAGTCGCTCATACCCAATTCTTTGGCGACGCTCAGCCAGAAGAGCCCTCACCTTCACCTCCAAACTGTCGGTCTTTCGTAGGTCGGCAGCTGTCCAAACCGGTACTGCGACCTCTGGCGCCTGACACGGCACCTGTACCGGAACCTCGACGCGCAGGTACTGAATTGCAGGCTCAACCCTTCCCGCGCAGCCGACCAGCAGCAGCACGCACACTCCCAGCATCGCTCTCATAAGCCAAGCTCCTTGTCGATGATCGATGTCGCGGCAGCACACTGATCACCGCCAGTGCGCTCTTGCTGCAGCCGGTTCGCCGCGGCATAGTCGAGATCCGCGCTGGCCTTGGCTTCGCTCACTGCCTGCTCCGCGGCAGCCTGGCGTTCGTTCGCGGCCAGGGCCAGGTCGCCCAGGGCCCTGCCCTGCTCCGTGGCCAGTCCGGCGAGGTTGTCCCGGGCAGATTTGCAAGTGGTCACCTGCTCCTGCTCGGCGTCGAGCAGAGGGCGGAAGTGCGCAGTGGTGGCCCAGGTGCCGACGGCCATACCGAGAAGGATCAGTAGGCCAGCGCCGGTGAGGCGCAGCGCCCAGGCACTCATGCCGCACCCAGGAAAAGATCGCGCTCCGCAGCGCGGCGACGCACCAGGCCCGGGAGCACCTTTCCACCGGCCTTGTTCCAGCGCGGGAACTGGTCGGCGGCCCCGGCATAGTCGCCAGCGTTCAGTAGGCGCCGGAGCGTCGATGACTCAAGGTTTGCCGCACCCAGGTTGTAAGTGAAGCAGACCAGAGCATCCCACTGATTCTGGTTCAGCTTCGCGGTGACCAGCCGCTGCACTTCCGGCTCGAAGCGCTGCACGTCATTCAGCAGCATCCGCTCGGCCTGGTCCTTGGTGATCGTCATGCCGGGCTTCACGCCCCGGGTCGCGCCGTAGCCGATCGTCCAGACGCCGACCGAGTCTTGGTACGCCTGCAGGCGCAGGCCCTCGAACGACTTGATTAAGTTCAAGCCGCGTTGCGATGTACGCATGGTTTTTCTCCAGGCAAAAAAATACCGCCAGGCGGCGGTCGGTGGATTCGGAGCAGATCAGGCCGGCGGCGCGGGCCAGTCGATGCTGTTCGGGTATCCCGGCTGTTCCGGCAAGCGGTTGAGCGCAACGCGGTAGCGCTTCCACTCCTTCAGTAGCGCGGCCTCGGCTTCGGTGGCTTCGTCCAGATCCACTGCATCTTGAAGCGGCGCGATCGCAGCATCGGCAATCGCACGGCGGCGGGCGGTTTCTGCCAGCACCTGTTCCAGTGGATTCGATGTGCCAGGCTCCGGCAGTGGCAACTCGGCCGGCGGCAGATCATCGACGCTGACGTGTAGCGTGAGGCTGTGCAGCAGATCTGCAGGCTCGCCCTCCTTTGCCACGCTCACAGCAAGCACGCCATCGGTGAACGAGGTCGCCACCGATGCGCCGGAGTCGAGCTGATTGATGACGTAGCCCCACCCCTCCGGGGGCGGAGCCATACCCAAAGTGCCGTGCACCAGGTACTGGCCTGGACCAGGGTGATCGACGGTGATGTCTGACTTGCCCAGCGACGTGATGTCGATGATCGAGCCATCGCCTTTGATGTTGATTGCTGCTCTCGTCATTATCAGATCGCCTTCAAGGTGCCGTCTGCGGCACGGGTTGTGTTGCCGTCGTGATAGATCTTGCGCCAAGGGGTGTAGCCCGCCGAGCCAGCCAATGCACGGAACCCGATCTCGCTGGTCGCATAGTCAACGCCGATCTGCGATCCGTAGTTCGCTCCACTGAAGAATGCGGAGAGCTGGATAATCGATCCGTAGCCAGTGCCGAATGTGGGCCGGCCTACCGTGTTGACGTCGTAGCGATGAAAACCGGTGTTGAACACCTCGGAGCCGGATGCGTCGCTGAGACGCGTGAAACCTTCGTTGAAGGTTCGGCCAAGGCCGAACGCACCATACTCCAGGGCATTGCTTGGACTCGTGCCGATCGTCCTTGTTGCTGCAGTGCCCAGGCCAAGAGCTGTCCGCGCCCCGGCGACGGTTGTTGCGCCGGTGCCACCGTTTGCGATCGGCGCCACTGTCACGCTCGAGAGCGGGCCAAGGCTGGCGAGCGCCAAGCCCCACTGCTGGACAATGGCATTTACCTGATCCGCGAGAAGCTTGGGATAGCCCGGAATTGGGACCAGCACATAAGCGCCGGCGGTCACTGTTGCGCTGCGATAAGGCGGCAGGATGGAAAGAACAGAGGCGCTGGCAATGTTGGTAACTTCGTAGATCAGGCCATCTGGCCCAATAAAAGCATCTCCAACTCGGCTGCTCGCGGCAAAGTCTGTTCCGGTCCCGGTTACCGTTGTTTGTCCGGCGGTGATCGCTACCGTACCTTGTTTTGCCCAGGCCATAGGGTTTCCTTTTAAAGTTGATTACAGAGGACGCATCGGGCGCGCAGCGAAGAGCGTGCGGCCATTGGCGCCGATTGGGTTTGTTGGGGATCCGGAATAGTTCGAAGTGTACATTTTCAATATCGAACGGTTGCCCGGAAGAAATCCACCCCAGTTCGATTTAATCGGGTTAGATGTCTGCTCAATGTTGGTCGATGAAAACAATGCATTGGCGAGCACATAGTCTTCGAAGCTTCCAGTCCAAGCCATCCGTGCTGAAGCCGTGTAACCCGCACCACCTTCAATCGGCTCGTTGTCGTTGTAAAACGAATTACTGAACGGTTGGCTGGCAAGCGACACCAAATTTGCCGATGACGTGAAGATCCGGGCACCGGCCGCGTCTGTCACCCTGAGCCCGTAGGCGCCTGGTGATTCACGGACAGCCTGGTATGTCGCCGCGAACCAGCGCATTTTCATGTACGTCGATGTCGTCATGCCGTGGAAACGATAGGCCGACCCAACGTGAGCAAGGCCCCAGCCCGTCCAGTTACCCGGTACTCCATCAACGTAGAACGCGCTCACCATCATGTAGTCTGCCGCATTCAGAAATATCAGCGGCCTTTCATAAGTAGTGATCGGTTCCGGGAACTGATAAGAGAAGTTTGGCGACGGCTGCTCGACACCGCCCGGGACTTTTATCACTCCGAATTCGAAGTTTCCGCTATATCGGATATTCAGCATTCGGTTTACTGGATCAATCTGCACCTTGTTTCCGTTGTTATTTGCACGCAGACCGTAAGTTGTCGGCGTGGCGAAAGGCTCGCCTTGGGAAAGGATCATGACCTGCCATGTGCGAGTGCCCGCAGCGCGTAGTTGTAACTGGCCATCCGTCCAGAATGCTTGCGGGCTCCACGTCCCATCCCAAGATGCTCCCTTGAACAGCGCATCCACTACAACAAATGAGTCGGCCTTGATTTCGGGAATCGCGAAGTACTGGTTGTATGGGCCAGTACCGGTGACTTGCATCATCTTCAGTGAACGGATTGTCGCGATCGAGGTGTCCAGGGTTATGGCCCCGGCCGCATCGCGCGTCCGGAGCCCATACAGATCAGCCATCAGGCAAGCCTCCCCACTGCAGTTCGCTCTATTCCATTCGCGTCGTAGACGAACAAGCCGCCGTTGTTCAGCAGCGTCGATCCATTCGCATCTTGTCCCCGGAGGATGAAAGTGCCGGCGGCGAAGTTGATCTCAAGCAGCGGAAGGCCTTGAGCGTTTGTGGCCGACGAAACGATCGTCATGCCGGCGACGATCTGCTGGATGTACGCAGTGCTGATGATCGCGGTGTTCATGAACACCTGGCCGCCCTGCACAACGAACGGCAGCACCATTTGCCCGCTGGATTCATCGACGATTGCGAAGCGCTGGGCGAACGCAAGAATCTCCGCAGTTTCACCATTGCTACCCAGCGCAAGGCCCGCAACAACCTTTCGGTTCCCGGCGATGGTTTGAGCCTTGATAGTGACTTGGGCATTCACCTTGCCATCCAGGCCGACAACCGCTTGACTAACCTGCTGGACAGCAGCGCTGTTCTGCCCGATCGACGCCTCAAGCGTGTCCGACTTCCTCGCAAGAGCCTCGTTCGTGCCTGCCTGTACACGCACTTCAGATGCAAATGCAGCAGTGGACTGCCACGACTCAATAGCGCCGCGCAGGTCGCCCTCGCCGTCGTCATCGCGACCGATGGTGTGGACCGCCTGCACCGTGGTGCGCAACGCACCGATTGCCTGGTCGGTGTCAGCCTGGGCTTCTTCGACGGCTTGAATCCTGACCGAGCTGTCTTCGAACTCGGACTGCAGCTGATCGATGCGCGATGCAGAAGCCTGGCGGTCGTTTGCCACCACCTGCTCAAGCGTCGTGATGCCGGCCTTGTTCCCCGCGACCTCGGCGTCGAGGCTCGTGAGGTGAGTGGCCACCGCCTCGTTCTTACTGGCCTGCACGCGCACCTCATCAGCGAAGCGGGCAGTCGATTTCCAGGACTCGATCGCGTCTGCGAGATCCCCTTCCCCGTCGTCGTCACGGGCCGAGGCCTGGAGCGCTTGCAACTGGCTGGCAGACGCAGTGACGCGGCCGTCAAGCTCCTGGATTGCGGCGGTATGGATCTGTATCTGCTGAGCCATCGCATCGACCGCCTCGGCGATCGAGCCGACATCCATCCAATAGGCAGGGTCAGGTGGCGCAGCACCAGCAGGCACGGCAGCACGGGCTTGGAACAGTCGCTGGCCCATGCGCACTACGTCGCCAATGGCGTAGGCCTTGGACTCGTCGTACGCCAGCGCATCGGTCAGTTCGTCGATCCGCTCGTATAGCTCTTGCTTCGCCTCCTCCAAGCGATCATTGACCGAGCCAGGCCCGTCGCCAGAGATCTTTTTGATCTCTTCGCGCAGGGACTGGTAAAGCGAGCTCTCGCGGATCTGCCCTTTGAAGTACTCCTCGTATTCAGCGGCGTTGCTGCTCGACTGACCGTTGACACCCACGCCCGCGGGATACCACGGGCCGATGTTCCCGGAACGGTCGATCAGGCGCGCCCAATAGAAGAACGAGGCACCCGGGACAAGCCCATGGATTTCGTGCTCGGCTTGCGGGTAGGCGTAATCACCCAGCTTGATAGCGTCGTCACGGCTAGTCGTCTGACTCTGCCAGATCTCGGTGCGCTGTGTGTCCTCGGCGCCAGCGGGGAAGCCCCAGGAGAGCCGGGTGCCGTAGACCAGCGGGGTGGTTTGCAGGAACGCAACTGCCGGCGGCAGGCCTTCCTTGCCCTTGAGATCGGTCAGCGTGGAGCTGCGCCAGGTTGAAGTGATGTCGAAGCCGCTCACCGAACGCACGCGGGCCAGATATGCGCCAGCATAGATCCCGGTGACATCAACGCTGGTGGTGCCGGTGCGTTGCAGGCGGACCCAATTCCCGTTGTCCTTGCGCCACTCAACGTCGTACGCGACGGCGCCCTCGACCGCAGGCCAGGCGATCGTCATGGTGCTGACAGCGATACCCTGGTCAACCGCGTAGCCGGACGACAGGCTCACGCTCGCCGGTGGTGGCACAGTGGTCACTGGAATCACGCTGATTGGGCGCTCGTCCAGCTTGGCGCCGGTATCGATAGCCGCGAACTTGCCTGGGTTGAACTCCAGGGCCGTGAACTCGTACTCGCCTTCCGTGGTGCGAGTGCGCTCCAGCACCCGGAACAGCTGGACGGCCAGGTCCTCGTAGTCGATCGCCCACTGAAGCTGCGGCTCAGGCTGTAGCGCATAAGCGACAGTCACCGTCACGGCACGGCCCGCCACAGACTCTACGGTGCGACCCTGGGCCGTGCCATTCGGAAGGTTCACGATCAGGCGGTCGCCGGGCTTGATCGGGGTGTCGCGGTCGAGCGTCACCGTGCGCCCGGCAACGGCCGAGATCCTGCCGCCGTTCGGCCTGCCGGCGACGAGCTCGTCGGCAACCGGAATGACGTACCCCGGCAGCACGTTGGCACCTTCCATCCCGGTTTTGAAGGTGACGGTGCGGTCCTGGTTATTGCTCAGCAGCGCCCACTTCCCGCGGCGCTGGGCCTCGCTGGCCCGGGTGCAGCCGATGGCGGATAGCTCGATAGGCCGATCCCGGTACCGGCGTTGCAGCGCCAGGTCGGTAACCGGAATGACGTCAGTGTCGTAGTTGTTCGCCGGATTGTCGTAGCTGACCAGGGCACGGCTGTAGTGCGTGCCGCGCTCGGCTCCGCCGTACACGAAGTCGCCGTCGATGACGTTCGCACGCGTGAAGACATAGTCGATGTCCTGCGCCCGGGGCATGTCGGCCTGCATGAACAGCGCACCCTGGGCCCAGTACACCATCCCGCGGTAGATCGCGGACAGGTCGCGCAACAGCGTCCAGGCCTCGGCCTTGCCCTGCAGGTTCAGATCACAGAGATAGCGAGGCTCCATGCCGCCAGCGCCGTCGGACACAAGCTGGTCGCAATACTGGGCGATGCGGTACATCTCCCACTTGTCCACCATCCAGCTCTGGATGCGCTTGCCCAGGCCGAAACGATCTTCGACGCAGATCCCGTAGGTCGCCCACACCGGATTGTTGGTCCAGGCCTGCTTGAACGTACCGTCCCAGATCCCGCTGTAGGTTCGGGTTTCAGGATCGTAGTTGCTCGGCACTGGCCAGCGGCGGGCTTTGCAATCGACGGTTACGGACGGGGTGTTCTGGAACTGCTGGGCATCGAACTCAATGTAGAGAAGCGCGGTGTTCGGGTAGCGCAGCTTCTGGTCGATGATCTCAGTGAAGCCGGCGACGGTCATGGTGTCGGCGATGGTGCCGCTGTTGGCGTTAGGGGTGATCCGGCGGACGCGGAACATCCAGCCGGATATAGCCGTGGGCAGGTCGACACGCACGGAGCGCTGGTAGCCGTTGGTGGTCTTGCCGTCTACGGCGCCGCGGTAAGCCTCGGCGTAGGCGCCGCCATCGGTGGCTACGTCGATGGCGTACTCAATGCGGTAGCCGTTAGTGTTGCCGCTGCTGTCCTGCTGTGCCAGGCGCGGCCAGGAGAAACGGACGCGCACGGCCGAGAGCTGGGTGTTGCTCAGCGAGCGCACGAACGGGTTGTCGCTGCGCAGCTCGACGTTGGTGGTGGTCTCGCTTTCGATCGCGGGAATACCCTGGATGTAGTCCTGCTCAACAGAGCCGCGGCGCCACTCCCACTTTACCCCGGGGAAATTGACGTTGCCGCTGGCATCCATGATCGGAGTGTTGTCAAGGTAGATATCCCGGTCCGTGGGCGCACCCTCGAACTCACCCTCGCCGACCGCAATCAGTATCTTAGTGATGTTGGTGGACCGGAGGCTGTCGGGTGCCTCTACCGCGGTTTTCGGCTTGCTCTCGCCGCCCTTGGCGCCGGCGACGTCGAGATGAAGTGCTGCGCCCATGTTTCCTCCAGGCAATAAAAAGCCCGCTCGGAAGCGGGCTAGGTGCAATGCGAGTCAGTAGTAACCAAGTGTCTGTAGCGTTCTGGCAAGAGTCAGGACACGCTGCAACTTCTCATCGAGCGGCCCCCACCACTCCTCCTCAACCCATCGACCAGCATCCGATTGGCGCATTGGGGGCATCCAGTCTTTGTGTCGATCAACAACATCGGGAATAGCTCTCGCCAAGGATGATAGCTGCCCTTGAGTAAATCCCTCTTGCTGCAGCGCCATAGCCGTCACCTGCGCCTGGCGATAGGCATCGACGTGAATTGCTGCCGGAGTTAGCTCAGCAACCGGTATCAACTCGGTCAGTGCTGAAGCCAAGCTTTTCAGCTGACCTACCCTTTCCTCAACCGTGTAGTAATGCTCAACCATTATCAATCCTTTCAGGCTATTGGCTCGTGATAGCTGCATCCTACCCAGCCTTCACGATGCCGGCATCAGGCCTTGTCCTCAGCGTAGATCGAGGCCGAAATGATCGCCCCGCCCCACCGGCGCTTGCCGATGCAGATTGGAACCGGGTTGCCGCTGGCCGTGGTGTTCTTCGCGCTGCCGAAGGCGTAGCTCGGCAGGTTCTCCGGGGCGGCACTTTGGGAGAGGCCCTTGGCCTGGGGGCTGAGCATCTGGATCACGCCGCCGGCAGTCAGCGCGATCCCCGGGGCCAGAGTTGCGCCGTTCGTAAACGGGCTAAGAACAATTAGGGCTACTCCGATGATTGTTTGCAGCAAGCCGGCGCGCTTGCTCCCGTGCACAACCGGCACGAATCGCAATTCGGCTGAGCCGCTCCGATCTATCTCCCCCTCGCCAATGTTCCTGCCGTTTTTGAAAATAGCAAACCGGAGCCCGCGCTCTTCAGCTTTTGCGAGCTCTCTGGCGAATCCAGGATGATTGACATCCATAGCCTTGACGGCTTCGCGCACCGTCCCACGATCCAGGAAAAGCCGATGCTCTTTCCCAAAAAGACGGCGGAGAAACCCACATAACACAATGACCGTAGGATTCGGAATCACATGAGCTGCTGTCATGGCTATACCTCCAGAAACAAAAAACCGCCCGGAGGCGGCTTAGGTCATGATCAAAATGACGTGGGCCTCAAGTCGAGACCGCTGCTTGAATCGCCAGACACTCTAAACTTTTGTGACTCTCCGGCCTTGAGCTCTGTAGACGACTCTTTGACCGTTTGGCCAATCCCAAGACCGCATAGGCCGCTACCCATGGGGTCGCCAGACATGCCGACTAGGTGGCGACCCGATGCAACGCCAAAGGTTACGGACTCGCCAGTGGCGATCCGGGCGGCGAGCTTGCCATCGATCAATATGCCGACGTAGCAGCCACCGCCTGCTATCCAGCCCGTATCTCTCGTTACGGTGATAGAGGCATTCGAGTCGGCGGCGCTCTGGTGGATCAGCCGATCCGGTGGCACTGCTTTGGCGCGAGCAGGTGAAACGGGCGACGTTGTGCAGCCAGCCATCGATGCCAGCACTAAGCCCGCAATCAAAATCCGCATAGTTCTCCCTCCCTTGAAAACCCGGACTGTATCACCGAGCATCGCGATGTCGCAGCACCAAGCGCGTCCGGTCGAGCCAAGGGCCGCCGAACACGATGGTTTCTGATGGCCTGCCATATAGGTGGTGCAGGAGAAAGGGGCCAGGCCCAAATACCTCGGCCCGTTCGCCGGGCAGCGCCGGATCACCGCCAAGGTAGATTCCTGCGTGATTCGGGTGCGCCGTGCGCCCTACGGCCATGACGATCATATCGCCACGCTGTGGCTGGCTGACCTGCTGGAATCCGGCAGCCTCGTATGCCTGCTCGTACAGGCTCGGGCCTTCTGCTCTCTCCCACCACCCCTCTTCCCGCGCGTAGGCCGGGAACTCCAGCCCCCACTCCCGCGCATACCAGTCTGCGCAGATCTGCCAGCAGTCCCATACGCCGTGCACGAATGGGCGCCCCAGCAGCGCTGTCTCGCCGATCGGCGTGATAGTGCGCAGGTCGCCCTCCGGCCAGGACAGGATGTGCCAAGGCAGACCGGTGGCTTCGCACATGGCCAGGTCGCGCGGCGACGGCCGGCTGGTCGCATCCGGGTGCGAGTGCACGATGCCGATCACCTGGCCCCGGTCCTCCGCCTCGGCGTACTGCTCCGGCGCAATCCTGAACTCTTCGGTCGGGTCGGTAGCCGTGTTAGTGCAGGGGAAGTAGACCTGCTTGCGCCCTACCGCCAGCAGCAACCCACAGCACTCACGCGGGTACTCTGCCGCGGCGTGCTGCTGCACGGCGGCAAGGATGTGCTTCAGCATCATCAGCTCCTGGCGATAAGGGAGACGGCGGGGAAGCCGCCGAAACTGTTGGGATTGCCCTGGCCGAAACGAATAACGCAGCCTGAGTCCAGACAGCCGTTGCATTGGTCTTTGGCTGGATCGTCGGTCGGGTTGCCGTCGAAGTCGACATAGGGCCCGGTGTAGCCACAGTCAGGCCCCCGGTAGCCATTCGTCATCGCCCAGTGGCAAAGCTGCGTCATCTGCCGGCCAATGGTCTCACCACCGACGTCGCCGGGACTGGCTAACTCCCAGACCACCACGCTGCCGTTCTCCGAGACCTTCTGGTCAAGAAACCAGACCTCGATGCTCTCCTCGGCCGGATCGGCCTCAGGATTACCTTGAGGGAAGTTTTCTGCGTCCAGGTACCGCTTCAGCGTGTGCCGAATGGTTAGCTTGAACTCCAGAAGATCGTCGAAGGCGAGGCACAAGGCGGTGATGCGACCGTTAACGTTGCCGACCGAGAGATTCGGGCGCACCGCGGTACCGTCCGAGTTGGCACTGATCCCCTCGATCTGCATCGGCCAGGCGCCATATTCTTCGCCCTGCCACCAGATCGACTTGGCAGGGAGCTGGTCAGCATCTGCGCCAGCAGCCTCCAGTTCTTCCGGCGTGTGCGGAATCGCGTGCCCGTGGAACCGGAGGATGTCAGCCCCCCAATCCGAGCCGTCGAGTTCGAACAGCAGCACTTCGCTTCCCGGCTCGAGCAACTGGGTATCGTGTGTCAGTGACATGGATGTTCCTTACGGGTGAAAAGCCCGTTCAAAGGTGGCAGCGACCTTGAACTGGTCGCCGCCCAACGGAGTTGGCTTCGGGTCTTTGCAGGTGAATAGGCCCAGCTCACCCAGTGGAGTGGTCCAGAGGAACGCCTTTGCGCCGGCGTGACGATCGAAGAAGTCCATGACATCCTTGGTCCTGGCCTTTCCGCCGGTGATGGTCACCGGGTAGCTGTCTTCCTTGTTGTTGGGGCCATCACCGACCACCTGGCGGTAGCCGTCGCCGAAACGGGACTCCCTCACACGGTACTGGATGTCAGGCGTCTCGCCGCGCTGGGTGGCCCAACGAAACGTTTCGATTGCCATCAGCCTCTCCTGTTTACGTTGCGGTAACTCAGTCCTCCGGGGCGCCAGGAGTCGGCCACCGCCTTTTCAGCAGCAGCCTGCATCTGCTTCTGCATGTTCTGCTGGAGCAGCGCCTGGTCAAGCTCCATGCCCTGCCCGCCCTGATCCTGAGTGCTGATGCTGACAGCCGCGCTGACTTGGATGGATGCTCCACTCGCAGCCTGACCGGAGACCTGCCGAGGCACTGCAAGCGGGGTGACCAAGCCGCCGTCGGCATAACCCCGGGTGTTCAGTGTCTCGAGGTAGTCGAGCATGCCAGGCTGGCTCACAACCTCCCGACGAAGCACGAACTCACCCGCATGGACGATACCGGCAGGGTCAAACTTGCCGCCCTCACCGGTGAAACCGCCATCCGAGAACGTCGGGGTATAGGTCATGCCCGATGACGCACTGCCCAGGCCGTAGTCAAAACCGCTCGAGCCCGCTGCGCTGGCTGCCCCCGAAGCTCCGGACGAGGCAGCGCCCGCCCCACCTCCAAACCAGGCGCCGACAGCGGTACCGGCGATACTCGACAGCAACCCAGATGCGGCTTGGCGTGTCGCGATCCTCGCCATATCCGCCAGGATCGACTTGGTGAAGTCCGAGAACGAGAACTTGCCAGCTATGGCGAAGTTCACGACAGCGTCTTCCATGCTGGTGAAGGCACTGGTGAAGAGCGCCTTCGTCTGGCCGGCAACATCCCTAGCCTGGTCCAGATAGTTCTGGAAGGCGGAGGATGCACCCTTGCGCCAATCGCCCTGCGCGACAGTCATCTGGTCGTAGTTGGCGATGGTGGTTTCCTGCAGATCCTTCTCGGTCTTGCTCAGGGCCGACAGCTTCTGGTTGTACTCGTCGAGGCTCATGCCACGGGAGCCGTCGCCGTACTGATTGGCCAGGTCCAGGCGCTGCTGGTTCATCCGGTCGGTGATACCGTTCTGCTGATCCTGCAGGCCGCGCTGCCGATCACCGAGCCCAAGGCCATCGGCCGAGCGCTGGCCCTGCAACCTCAGCGCCAGGACCTGCTGGTCGAGGGCATCGGTGTAGGTTTGCACTGCCCTGGCCTGCTTGGCCAGGCGGCCCTGTTCGTTGGTCGCCAGCACCGCCAGTTCTGTGTCGGCATCCTTCTGAGCCTTGAGCATGGCAGCGCGAGCATCAGCGATCTTCTGGTCCAGCTGGATGCGCTGCTGGGCACTGGTGGTGCTCTTCCCTTTTGCCTCCTCCAGAGCCTTGATCTCAGACTCGTAGGCGTGGGTGACATCGCCCTTCTGCTGCTCGATGATCGCTGCGCGTTGGGAGGCGTACGACTCCTGGGATATCAGCCCAGCCTTCTGCGCCGCGTCCAGCTCCTTCTGGTGGTTCTTGTACTCAGCCAGAATGGCGCTCAGCGCGTTCTTCTGGTCGTTGAATCCGGAGAGGTCGATTGGGGAAGTCTTTCCGACCTTGTCCTTGTTCCGATCCGCAATGCCCTTGGCCAGAATGTCGTAAGCGCCTCCCGATACTTTGTCACCATCGAAAGACACACCAGCCAATAACGGGCTTTGCTTGCCCGTCTCCCTTGCAGCCTCACGCAAATCAATGAACCGCTGCTTCAGGCCCTGTAGCGCCTTCGCTCTCTTGCGCTCAGGGTTCGCTTGGTCGAGCTGATCATTCAGCTTCTTCTGGAGGTCGGCTTGCTTCTGGATCGCGGCTTCCCCATCCGCACGATCCTGACGTTCTTTGACGCCAGCATCGATTCGCTTCTGGATCAAAGCAATCTCGTCGGTGTACTGCTTTTTCAGGGCGTCTCGTGAGCTATCGCTGAACCAGAACTGCTTGTCTATATCAGCAACCTGCTGCTGCAGCACCTGCATACGGAACTGATCCGGATCAGCCGCAACCCCTTGCTTTAGCTCATTCCAGTACCTGCGCACAGCGCTTGTCGCGTCATCCCAAAGCTTGGCAATACCCCGCGTGGACTCGGATATCTCCTCATTCCGACGAGTCATTTCCTCGGAGACTTCGCCAGCAAGAAGCTTCAGGGCATCCATGTGGCGCCCCTGATCTTCAAGAGCCTGTATCTGATCAAAGGTTGCCAGAGTCACTGCGTGGTATTTGGAGTTGAACTCCAGCGCAAAAGCTGTAACGTCGTTTTTTGCGTCGACAAACATTTGCGCAAACTTGCCGGCGCTCTCGCCGGAGGCAGCGGATAGCTGGGTGGCCGCCCCTGCAACGGCGTCGAATGTCTCGCCCGTAAGCTTTCCCGATCCGACCAGCGCGAGCAATGCCTCGTTGGCTTGGCTGAAGTACTTCCCATTGGCCAGCTTGTTTTGCAGATCAACGAGCTGGAATGATGTTTTGCCTGCAACGCCACCCGTCAAGGCCAGAGCCTTGTTGAATTCGTTCAGATCGCCAATCCCAGCGACTACTGCCACTGCCAGTCCTGTGACCGCTGCTGCGCTCAGTGTAAGCGGGCTGATCAGCCCGGCAATGTAGCCTCCCATCGCCTGTGCAGCCGGCCCGACGCCGCCAAACATGTCCTTGAGCTGCCCGCCCTGCTGCAACAGCACGGTGAGCGGCGCCTGACCGCCCTGCAGGGACACCACGATGTCGGTGAACTGCGCCGGCACGCCGCGTAATGCTGCAGCCGTGGCCTTGGCCGACATGCCGGTCTTGTTCAGCGCGGTATCGGCACCGCCCAAGGCCGCACGCGCCTGGTCGATCTTCGTCTGGTACTCGCCGAAGGTCTCCGCATCGAGCGCGCCACTCGTGCGGAAGCCCTTCAGCTTCTGCTCCATCTGGTCCAGCCGACTCATGGCCGCGATGGTCGGGTCGATCTTGCCCAGTAGCTCCTCGAGCGCCTGGCCTTCTTCCCGGTGAGCGCCGGCGGCCTTCTTCGCCGCCTCCGCCTGGCGCTCTTCCGTGGCGATGAGGGCTTGAGCACGGCTGTTGATGGATGCCTGGCGGCTGGCACTGTCCGATAGAACGGCATTCGCCTGGGCGGTGACCTCGGCACTGTGCTCGGTCGCCCGGTTGAGCGACTGCACGTACTGGCTGGCCTCCAGCGAGGCCTTGGCCACCGCCAGGATCCTTGCTTGCTGCTCGTCGGCGGATTCAGCAGCTCGCCGACCAGCCTGGGCACCGGCATCCGTAGCGCTGGTGAGCGCCTCCTGCACCTTGCCCGCCTGTGCGGCCTCGGCCCGAAACGCACCCATGTTCGCTGCAGCGCTGCTGAATGCAGTGGAAGCGTTGGTGACGGCGCGCCCCACGGTGGCCATCTGCTGTGCCAACTCGGTCTGCTTGGCGTTAAGCGCCTGCAGCTCTTGCACGATCTGCCGAGTATCACCCTGCAGGCTGCCCAGAGCGGTCTCCCAGGCACGCCCGGTTCGCCCGGCCGATTCCTCGCTGCGCTTGCCGGCATCAGTCAGCTGGTCGAGGTTGTCCTTGGCCTCGACAGCATCGCCGGAGTCGATCTGTAGACCGAGAGAGGCAATGGTGGTCATGATCTACTCCATCGATTCGGCCATGACGGCCAAGGCCTCGACCTCCATGACGCGGAGATCGGGAAAAATGTCGGTTAGGTCGCGGCGCTTGATGCCGAGCATCGAGGCCGTTGCGGGTATGGCGGTGTAGTCCAGGCCAGACGCCCCCCCGGAAGCCACCCGCCACTGTGTGCCCAAGGCATCGAACAGGCGGAAGGCTGGCCATGCGTCCGGCCAGACCTCCACCACCTCCTCCTCGACGTCATCCGGCGTCAGGCCCAGCGCCGCCAGTTGCTCGGCGGAGGGACCGCGCTCGTAGCAAGCCCTGGCCGCCGCCCTCAGTTTCCCAGGCGGGCCGGGCTGTAGGCGGCCTGGAACGCATCGATGACCGCCTTCGGTGCGCCGGTGCAGGTGCGCACCAGGTCAACGATGGCCTCAGCACTGAACTCGTCTTCCAGGTCCCAGCCAGTGACGATCTCGCCTAGCTGCTCGGCCTGCAGGGCGATTTCGCCAGTGGTGACCTCCTCCCAGGTTGCCCCGTCGTTCTGGGCCTTCGCTGCCCAGGCGTCCCGCGCCTTGTTCCAGCGATCGAACATCGAGGAAAGGGCCACGCGGTCCATGTAGCGGAACTGGAACTCCACTGGAGCCGGCTCGGCGCCAATGCGCGGAACCTGCACCACAGCGGCGAACGTGGGGTTCTGCGCGATCTTGATCTTCGCCATGAGAACTCCTACGCGCCGGCCAGGTAACGAAGCGGGCGACCGGACAGGCCGACGCTGATAGTGCGCGTCATGATGTTGTTCCGCTCCATGGTCGGAGTGGTGGTGATGCTGACGTAACCCGGGTACAGGATCTGATCGCCGTTGCGCAGCTTCAGGCGGACCACGGTCAGCTCCTTGGACTCGTCGAAGCCTTCGACGGCGCCCACGTAGGCAGCGGCCGGCTGGTCCTCGACCACGATGGCCAGGCTCAGCGGGTTGCGGTTGGTCGGGAACTGGCGGTCGTCATCGTCTTCCAGGTAGCCGACAGTGGCGAACTGCTGCTCACCGCCCGAGGGGGTGAAGCCGGTAACTTTCGAGATCTGCACCCAGTCGGTGACCGGGATCACCGAGCCCAGGCCAGCGCCTGGAGTGTAGATCTCTGCATTGGAGGTGCTGATGCTGCCCAGGCCGAAGCTGTCGGTCAGGGGGTTCACCACGCGCGCCGCGCGGTCGGTGAGCTTGGCCCAGCCGGAGTCGATCAGCACGATATCCTGCGCGGTGAGGTCGTGGCCTACTGCACTCAGCACCGGCGGCGCAGCGTTAGTGATTGCGGTAAAGGGGACGGCGGCCCCCAGGGTCGCGGCGATCTCAACGATAGCGCCGTTCGGCAGCGGGAAGCGTGCGGCCATGGTGTGGTTCCTCTTGAAAGCCCGCCGGGCGGCGGTGGTTATGCCCCAGTGGGCAGGTGGTCCGCGACGCCGCGGTAGCTGATGCTGGCCGGGACCGTGTAGGTCGTCGGCTCGGTAATGGTGGGCCCCTGCTCTACCGGCTGGATGATCAGGCCGTCGAAACCGCCCTGGCTCAGCTCGGAGTCCACCGGGAATAGGTCGGACAGTGCGGCAATCAATGTTTCGGCGGTGCCGAGTGGTGTGCCGGAGGGGCAGATGATGCTCACCTGGTACACGCCGGCGTATTCGTAGGCCTCGCCACCCAGGTAGCGGCAGGTGGTTGGCCCCGGGAGCAGGAACGACCGGAGGTAGGTTTCCCCGGCAGCTGGATCGAACCCCTGCTCGAAGTTCGCCACTCTGATGGGATAGGCCGAGGCCCAGGCCGCCAGTTTGATCTCGATCGCCTGGCGGGCTCGTGCGTGGCTCATGCGGTGACCTCTCTGACGGCCTGCTCGACCATCTGCTGGAAGCCGGCCAGGGTGATGCGGACCATGCCCGCGGGTGCCTGGCCACTGTGGCCATACTCCAGCGGGATGGAGTAGATCAGGTTGTTGACCAGGTAGGCGGTCTGTCCGTAGCTCAGGCGCTGAACGTCGCCGACCAACTTGGCGATGGTCTCGTGGCCGTTCGGGTCCAGGTTGTCGAGGCTGGCATTGGCCGGCGCGTCGACAGTGAACTGCCAGTTGCCCCGGAAGCGCCCGGTGTCCACCGGTGACAGTCGAATCACGGTCGTGCCGATCTCGATCATCACCCGGCGGAACACCTCGTCCATGGCGTCCAGTGTCTGGTCGCGGAACCGCTGCAGCTGCTGGGCGAATGAGCCATTCAAGCCGCCGAAGCGCGACGTCATGTGGTTGGCCATGCTATGCCCTCGCCTGCACTTCGAAGCCGACCGCCAGGCCGGCGTAGTTCCAGGGCTTCACAGCGATGAGCGTATAGGTCTTGCCGCCGAACAGGACCTGATCCTGGGTGGTCGGCTCTGGCAGATCTGAGCCATCGAGCTTCGCCGGTGACACCAGCAGCTTGACGTCGCCTTGCTTAATGCGCGCCCCGTCCACGTCCCTCTGCTCGTAGGTGTCGCGGAATGCCGATCCCTGATGGCTCACTGTTACGGTCGGTGCACCGCCAGCAACAGGGTCGTAGGCGCCCTGCTGCCGCCGTTGCAGCGTCATCTCTGCACCCTTGCCGCCCTTCGAGCGAGGCGCAAGCATGCGCACCGCCAGCGCCCGGCCGCGGTCGTAGATATCGGCCATGAATCAAGTCCTCAGGTGGTAGACCAGGTAGCAGCGGCAGTTTGCGGTCTCGTCGTAGCCAGCCCCCAGGGCCATATCGCCCGGATAACGCAGCAGCGCGCCGCTGTTGGTGCGGAAGGCCTGGCCTAGGATCACGGTCTCGCCGCGCATGTGCCGGTGGCTGTTGCGCACCTTCTCGTCGGCGCGGTCACGCCATTCTTTCTCGATCTTGGAGCGGTCCACCCCCTGGGATACCAGCTGCTCCCATGCCTGGTCGCGCCCGGCGTTGAACGACTCGGCTGCGGCGGTCTTCGTCAGCATCTCGACGTGCGTCTTCAGCAGGCGATCGGAGTACCGCCCGGCGATCTTTTCGACGTCTGCAGCGGCCACTGGCTTACCTGCCTCCATGGCGCGCCGGACGATGCCGTCGAAGCGCCGGTCGCGCCGAGTCCGGGCGAAGTACTTGCGCATCTCGTCAGGGTCGCCGCTCAGCAGCTGCTGCCGGGCATCGACCACGTACTGCGCCATGTTGCCGGGCAGACCCAGCACACCGCCGGTTCGCCTGCCGGTCTGGGGGCTCGTGCGGCCGACCAAGTCAAGGACGGCTTGCCGCGCGGTGCGCTGTGGGCCGCCAATCGTGCGTCGACTGCCCATCACTGCACGGATCGCTTCACGCACACCGTCGACGGATACCTGGCGCACCTTCTCGACCTGCTGGGCGATTCTGGCTTGGGCCTGCTGGGTGGATGGATCGAACTCTTTCCGGCCAATCTCGCGGCGCAGCGTCGCTGGAATGACGATGGCCACAGTCTCGAAGCGGCCACCAGCCAGGAAAGCACCGCGCATGGCTTCAGCGAATGCTGCCAGCGCCCCTAGGCTCAGCAAGGCAACCAGCCCCTGCTCGTCATCCTCGGCAATGAGCCGCTCAACCTCGGCGATCACCGCAGCATCCACTGCGGCGCGGATCGAGTCGAGGTAGGCCTTCTGCATGCCCGGCTCCAGCGCCTCAATGGCCCGCAGGATATCGGCGGCGGTCATACGACATACACCGCCGGCGCCGGGCAGCGCACGACCAGAAGCGGGTACAGCAGCGAATCGATAACTCCGATCACTGGGCGGATGCTGGGGTTACCGTTCTTGGCCACCGCGAACTCTTGTTCCAGGGGGCCGACTTTCTCGCGCTGCACTACCTGGGATGGAACGAAGTCAGGATTCAGGCTGCCGGGAGAGGCCTGTTCACGGGCTGCAGCCTCGTAGGTGGCATGCTCGATGGCAGCCGGTACGACGTCCTCAGGCACCAGGTCGCCCATACGATCCATGGCGCCTGTTCGCGGCCATTGCAGGGTCTGGCCGTAGCCACCTGCCTTCTGGCCAGGGAAGACGTACACGCAGCCAGCGGTAGCGTTGTTCGCCTGCTGGCCGACCATGCCGTCCACATACCCCGATGCCCGCACCAGGGCGGCCTGCTTATCCTCCTCAGTGGCTGCGACCCAAGCGGCATTGCCGCGGGCAGCCAGGTACGCATCGGCGCCGGCCAATGTCCCGTAGAAGTCAGGCATCGTGGTATCTCGAATTGGTGGGCGCCGGATTTGCCGGAACGCCCGGGGTTGTTACGGATGCTTGGCCAACTCGGCCTGCAGCTCTTCCAGGGTAACGTCGTCGCCGACCTGGATGCCCTTCTCTTTGAGCTTGGCGATCGCATCTTCCTTGGCCTTGGCCTCGGCTTCTGCCAGGCGCTTCTGCAGGCTCTCGACGCCGGAGTTCTTGCCCGCATCGATGCCCAGCGCCTTCAACTTCGCCAGGAGCTCGTCCTTGTCGTCGCCGCCGCCGGATGCCTTCGCCGAGTCGCCGTCGACAGTGAGGATGCCGTGCTTGAGGTAGTAGGCAATGATCTTGTGGCCCTTGACCTTGTCCCAGCCCTTGACCTCGACGGTCTGCTGGGGCGCGACCAGTACGCCATTGGGCAGGCCGATGGGGGTGCGGTCGCTGTTGTTGGTTACCTGTGCCATGTCTCGCCCTCCTTACAGGCCGTCGACGTACAGCATTTCTTTCGGACGGCGCACATCGACGCCCCCCAGACGGAAGATGCCGGGCACCTCGGTGCGCAGCGGGCCGGCGATGTACGCAGGCAGGAAGCGGTGCGGCATCGGAATGTGGATCTTCACCACGTTCGGGTCGCGGCGGTAGGCGACCATGCGGCCAGTACCGCCGGCGCCGGCAGTGTCCAGGCCGCGCATTGCACGGATCACCAGCGGGCGACCGGTCTGCGCGGTGTACACGTTCTTGCTCAGCAGCCAGGACAGGATGGTGTCAGTGCCGTTGTCGTTCAGCGGGGTGGTGCTGATGTGCAGGAACGCGCTGTACGGCATCAACAAGGTGTCAGCCAGGCCGGTGTACAGGGTGCCGGCATACTGACCGGCCAGCGCCTTGTTCACATCAGCCAGGATCTGGCCAGGGGTGGCTGCATCCCAGTCACCGGTGGTGGCAGCTGCGGCAGTGACGGTCGGGGCATTGGTCAGGCCGACGAAGCCCTTGCGCGCGTCACCGTAGAGGGCGACCTTGTCGACCATCTCCTCGTAGGCGCGGCGGGCTGCCTCGGCATCGCTTGCCTGCAGGTTCAGGCCGAGCATCTGCGCTTGGCTGACCTCCTCCAGGCCAAAGCCGTAGCCGATACCCGCCATGTGGATGGCGGTCTCGTGCTTGGCCATGTCGGTACCGGCCATCGGGATGTCATCGGCATTGCCGTTGATCCAGTCGGCCTTACCGTACTTGTCCGAGGAATAGTAGGTGACGGTCTTGGCCCACGGGTGGGCGCTGGTGTCGACCGGCACCAGGGTCGGGTACTGGATGTCCGGGTACACGGTCTCGTTGACCTGGCGCTCGATGTGCGAGGTCTGCGAGATCACGAAGCCCAGGGCGGCCTGGGCGTCGAGCAGTTTGTAAGTCATGGTTGGCTCCTATGCCATTGGCCGATTAGGCGGAAGGTGCAGGCACGACGCCGAGGCGGACCTGAGCGACCTGGTTGGCGGCGGTGGTGCTGGTGTCGTAGCGCGCGCCGGGGATCAGCACGCCGCCCAGGGTGACGGGCGAGCCAGCAGCTACCGCGGCCGGCGCGGTAACCCACACTGGGCCTTCGGTGATCAGGCGGGCCGAGTCGTACTGCTTGAAGCCGTTGGCCTCAGCCTGCAGGGAGCGCTCGCGAACGGTGATGCCGACGAACTGAGCCGCGGTGCCGGTGTTCTTGATGCCCTTGTCCTGCACGCCCTGGAACGCCGGCAGGCCGAAGCCGATGCCGTTGGCGTCTTCCACGGTGCGGGAGATCAGGCTCTTTGGCGACATGTCGACCAGCTGGCCGGGGACCGCCGGGCGGATGCTTTCGGAGTAGGTATCTTGAACGGCCATTACTTGGCACCCCCTTTCCAGGCGTCTTGCAGGCGTTGTTCGTAGGCGTCCTGGCCGTTGTCATGCACGTTCTGCGGCTTGTGGTCCTTGTTCTGGAAGTGCTGGCGTACCGGGTCGGTGGCCGCATCCTCGAGCAGCATGTCGAAGCGAGCGTCGATGTAGGCCTCGCTCTTGCCGGCGATGGCTGCATCGCCCAGCTTGCCGATCACCACAGCCTTGCGGATCTCGGCATCGCTCTTGCCGCTGTAGTCGGCATCGGCGATGGATTTGGCCTTGGCGATCAGGTCGCCGCGGGCCTTCACGCGCTCGTCGAGCTGGGCGTCGGTGACCTGCTTGGCTTTCAGGCCATCGATCTCGGCGTCTTTCTTGGCCAGGTCGGCGTCCTTGGCGGCGATCGCGTTTGCGTGTGCAGCCTCGGCGGCGGTCAGCTTGCTGGTTGCATCGGCCAGGCGGCCTTGCAGGGTGGTGATGACAACGGCGCCCTGGTCGGTTACTTCAACCGGGATGCCGTCGACGGTAACCGTCTTCAGGGTCATGGGTTTTTCCTCGGGGGTTGGGGTGTGTTGTGGCCAGGAGTCGCCGATGCTTGCCCGGCTGCCGGCCCGCCCGCGCTGAACGATGGCGATGTGGTCGGCGATGATGTTGGTCTGCTTGGCCTGGTAGGCAGTGCCGTCAGGTGCGATACCGTCTTCCCAGACCAGTTCGCAGCTGTAGCCCACGCTGAGCTCGCGCTTGCCGGCCTGCACTGCGGCTACCGCGTCGCCGTCGGTAATTTTCAGGCCGATCTTCAAGTACTCGCCGTCGCGCAGTACCTCGTCACCCGTTGTGCCCACCGCAACCTGCTTCCAGTTGGCAGAGGTAACCGGCTGGGCCGGGTGGTCGTTGGTCATCGGGATCTTGGAGAACGACTCCAGCGAGCGTTTGGAGAAGACCTCCTTCTCGTCGCGGTAGACGTTGACGACCCTCAGGTCTGGCCGGCCTACCTCCGCCCCCAGGTACTGCTGGATGCCGGTACGCGCGGTGAGCGCAAAAGCTTCCAGGTAGCCGGAGTCGCTCAGCTTGGTGTCACCCAGGCTGACTGTGTCGGTGATGTGCATGGTTTACCTCAGGGCTCGATGTTCGCGGGATCGCCGGGGGCCGGGTCGTCGCGTTCTTCCTCATCCGGCAATTCGCTGCCGAACTCATCCAGCGCAGCCTCCAGGCCGGGCAGAACGCTCTGCTCCACCAGCATGGTGGTGGCCGCCTTGCTCAGCGCCTCTTCTGGCCACAGCTTCGTGTCAACCAGCACCTTGATGGTGTCTGCGGTGCGCTTGCTGATCTCGGAGCGCTCGGTCGCTGACGGCTGCCAGAGCGGATTCCAGATGTAGTGGATCTCGGCGGGCCGGCTGCCCAGGGCGGATCGGAGCAGGCATTCGTCGAGCACCTGCATGGCCGGGCACATCTCAAGCTCTTGGATAGCCTGGATGCGGTCGTAGTAGTTGCGCAGGTCGGAATCGCCAGTGGCGTTCAGGCCCGAGGGCGCCTGCCCGAGTAGCCGGGTAGCCGGGATATCTGCCGCACCCGAGACCCCCTGCAGGAAGCGGTCGATGATGTCGGGCAGCCCGCCGAAGCTGGCGGTCTTGGTCTCGTACTCCTCCTCCTTGTCGAGGAGTAGCGCGCCGTTGATGCCCTTGGCCATGGCGGCCAGGCGGATGCGCTCTAATACCCGCTTTTCAAACCCGGGGTCTTGCAGCTGCTGCATGAAGTCGGGGATCTTGATGACGTCGACCTTCGCCTCGAACACTAGGCTCGCTGTGTTGGCCATGGTCCCGTCGGATTGCTTGATGGCCTCGAAAACGGCCTGCAGCACCGAATCGCCCCAGCCAAACTCATTACCCACGGCCAGCTCAGGATCTGGGTGCTCGGCGCCGATGAAGATCACCAGGCGCGACGGGTGAATCTCGATGGCGCTGCCTGCCAGCCGGTACGCCTTGGGCTTGCCGAACAGCGGCGACTGAGGGTCCTGCTCAAGCTCGGTGGGCGACAGCTGCCGGCGGTTCATCACCGTCAGGTACTTGATGCCTCCGGCCTGGATACGTTCGGGGTTGAGAGGCTGCGAGGTGTCCCGCTCCCCTGTGCCGATGAAGAGAGCCGCCCCGCCGAACAGCCTGGCCCGGGTCAGCGCCTGCTTCACCTTGCCGCGCACACCCAAGCGCTTCTCCTCGGCCTCGATCTTTTCGATCTGCTCCTTGGTGGCCTGCCAGCCCCGCCAGCGCCGGGTGGCGTCTAGCGGCGGGATATCGACGATCTTGCGCGGCAACCAGGCCCCGCGATAGGCGTTGCTTAGCTCGACGTCCGACATGACCACGGGCGCATAGACGGAGCCCGAAGCCTTGTCGCGCTCAGTGCCCAGGTTCGCCACCAGGTTCACCAGCTTGTCGCCGAGGTATCGGATCACGCCCATTAGGAAACACCTGCGAGGGAGTACTTGTTGATTGGGTACTCTTTGTGGATGAAGTAGCCGCCGGCGTCTGGCCGGTGGTCATTGCCCTGCTTCTTGTCGGGCTCGCCGTTGGTGTCCCAGATCTGCTGCTCGAGGTCGTCGGCGTAGGTGGGGCACTTGTCGGCGTTGATGCGGTACCTGCGCTCGCCGGCCGCGTTGCAGAACATCGCGTTCATGGCGTTGATGCGGTCTTTAACAGGCGGGTTGGCGCCGGGCGCCGAGACCATAAACCCGGCCTGCTTGAGAAGGGAGATGTCCGTCTCGCTCGCCTTGACCGATTTTCGAGAGCCGCCTGAGGCGTCGGGATAGACCCGGATCTGCCGGGTGTTCTTGTACTCGCCATCGGCGTACAGCCAGTAGCGCTCCTTGATCTGGCGGATCATGTCAGGCGTGTCGTAGCCGTTTATGATCTCGTCCACCGCGTGCGGCAGGCCCAGGCGCTTCACATGGACGATTGCCGACATCTTGCCGACGTTGAAGTCCATGCCGATGAACAGGGCTTCGCCAGGCTGAATGGTCTCCTGGCTGCCGTTCAGCTTACGGTCGTAGGCGGTGTAGATCGTCCCGGACGTCAGGTTGACGAACTGGCCGTTCAAGTAGGCCATGATCAACTGCTCGGGGTACGAGTCCATCAGCGAAGGGATGTAATCCGGCGGCAGGTTTAGCTCGTTGTCGAACGTGCTGGCCTGCACCAGGCCGTACATGTCGTTCAGCGCCGGCTTCTCGCGCAGCTGCTTCACGAACTGCTGGTATACGAACTTGAACCCCTCGGGGGTCGTCGTCACGTCCACGCCGTTCTTCAGCCCAGGCACGTTGTAGCGCATCCGGGCAATGATCTTGCGCCAGGCGTGTTCAGCCTTCAGCGCGGGTAGAACATCGAGTTCGTCGACCAGGGCATGCCCGATCTTGAAGCCAACGATGGTCTGCGGCTTCTCCATCGAGCGGCAGATGGTCGTGCTGCGGTACTGGCCGCCGCTGTAGAACTCGACCTCCTTGTCGCTCTCCTTCGTCTTGACCTTCAGGCCCCAGTCGAAGGCGACCTCCTCGATGGTAGGGAAGAAGATGTCTCGGATCTGCGGGTAGGTCGGGGCGAAGTAGCCGGAGTCGATCCGAGGCCATTCCCAGACGTGCTTGCACAGCGCCGCGCAGCCAACCCAGGTCTTGCCTGAGCCGAACCCGGCCACGAAGCCGCGGAACTTGTTTTCCATCCGGAGGAAGCTGGCCTGGGGCACGTTAAGTGACGGCATCAGGCTTCCTCGCATCCACCACGTCAACCTGCACCCGGGTGGGCGGCACGTTGTCATGTGGATTCTCGTTCTTGGTCTGGCGGTTCACGTAGACATCGCCGACCTCTTTGGCTGCCTGCTCCAGCAGCTGGGCAGTCAGGGCCATGTTCTTCATGGACTCGGCCTTCTCGGCCATCCTTCCCAACGCACGAAGCCGGAATGCCCGGTTGGCGATAGGGATCTCGGATGTCTCTTCACGGAATCGCTTGCGCGTGTCTTCGAACAGGGTCCGCCAGCGCTTGGCCAGGTCCCGCCCTGCACTCTTGGTCGGGTCATGCGATTCGCACTGCTGGCGACTCACCTCTATGCCGAATTCTTCTCGGACAGAGGCAGCCACCTGTGCGGGGGTATCGAAGCAGGCCAGAGCCTGAACGATAAAGGCTTTCACCTCGTTGCTCAGGGCCGCCATAGGTTCAATTCCGTCTTAGGTCTGTCAAAGGTCAGGCAGACTTGAGCAGACAGGTTCCGCAGGCCCTCGAAATGTTGATCTTGGCCACCTCGGGCGGCTGGCTTGCAGCGTCGATCAGCTGCTGTACGTCGTGGCTGGCACCGTAGCGGCGAACCACACCGACGAACTCCTCGACGTCGTGTCCACGCATCTCCAGCTTGGGCATGCCGTCGTCACCGAAGGCCGGAGCACCGTACTTATCGGCCTTGTGCGCGATGTGATACAGCTCATGCTCGACTAGGGCGCAGAACTCGGCATCGGTGCACTGGGCGCAGTAGTCCGCCGCCAGGGTGATGAGGAACTGAGGCTCCTCACCGAACCACTCTCGCATCTGCTGTTCCTGGCGCGCCTTCTGCCATCCACCGGCCCGGAACATCACCTGCTCGGCTTGGCCCAGCACAGTGCGCCCTTGCTTGGCGAATGACTGGGATGCCCACAGCACCTGCACACTGGCATCCAGCAGATGGGCATGGTCGGGGTTATGCAGGCTGCCGGTGTCGGCCAGGATCTCGGCGTTGATCCAATCCCAGACCTCTGGTGCCGGTCGCAAGGTGAGGAAGACGTGGTCGAGCAGATCAGCCGGAGGGTTCGGTCTGCTCATGCTCACTCCCGCGCCACGAAACGGCGCACCTCTGTTTTGTGGCGCGAATTACTCGACCGGCTTGCAGTGGTCGCACTGCAGGTGCCGGCAGATCCAGCGCTTCACGCGCGGCCAGTAGGTCAGCATGAACATGTGCCGCATCCCCGCTAGGGCCAGCGAGACCATCAGCGTGGCCCAGGCCGTGTTGGCGGTGAAGAACATGCGCTCGGACCGGGCCAGTATGGCGTAGCCGCTGATGGCGATGATCGCGTACAGCACCTTGCCGATCACCCCATCCCGCACCTTTCCGCTCAGCACGCACCAGGTCGCCCAGATGGCGATGAGGCCGGCCGCGATGGCGTTGATGTATTCGTATGTCATGAGCTAGGCCCTCCGAACTTGGACCTGATGACAGACCATAGATCGGCGGCTTTGATCGCTCGGTTGATGGCGGCAATGAGAGAACCGCCGAAGGTGCCGAGAAGAAAGCCAACGCCCGCAACGCTGCGGGGCTCGGTGATACCGAAGTAATTGCTGACCATCCCGGTGAGGTAGTGGGCACAGGCCATACCGGTGAACAGGAAGAGCAGCCAGGCCTTTCGGTCGGTCAGGTCGTCCTTGTGCCACCGGGTCGCGACCAAGGCCCCCAATAGGCCCGCAATCATCCAGTCGAACTTCTCGAGCAGTCGGTGGAAGAACTCCATGCTCGACCTCTCGCTGTGCATGAACGAAAAAACCCGGCGCGATGGCCGGGTTAATTTGAGTTTTTGCCAAAGGCAAAATTATCAGGATGGCGAAATCATGCCACCAGCCGCACGGGAACGCAATAGGGCCTCAAGCGGCACTTCGCATTTCGTAAATTGCGGCTGCCACCGGGCTCAATGCCTGCTTGTCCAGATCCTCGCAGCACTCGAAGGCCAGGCTCACGAAACCGCCCCAGTCGCGCTCCCAGTTCGAAGACTCAAGCCTCACCCCGTAGTGCGCATCCAGCCAGGCCCTGAACCCTTCCGGCGATGCCAGCGGATCGTCGTTGGCCGACTGCCCGCCCTGATGCATGTACCGGTACCGGGCCATGACGCCCTTCACCACGTACTCCAGCTTTTCGCGCTTGGCCGCGGTCATGCGTGGCGATCGCTGCTGGACCATCGTGAATACGGCCTCCTCCGCATCCTCCTGAGTGTCAGCGTCGAGCCGGGGCGCGTACATGAAATGGCCGAAGGCTTTGATGCTACGGCCAAGCCGTCCAATGGCGACCTGAATGCCACCGGCCAGAGCCTGGTGCACAGCATGACTCGCCTTCCGCTGCTTCTCCGTGGTCTGCACCATGGCACCCAGCAGGCCAAGCTGCTCGATGAATGCGCCCTGACTGTCCCATGCGGTGTACAGGCAGTCGTGCCAAGCCTGACGTGCACTGTTCAGTTGCATGGGCCGCCCTCCTCGCGCTTGCGCTTGGCCTTGATGATCGCGCCGCGTGCGAGCGCATAGCCGCCAAAGATGACCATCGCCAGGATGAGCAGCTGGCCGCTGTCGGTTGGTGTCCAGTTCATGCTGCTGCCCTCCTCAGGTCTTTGAGTTTTTGCCTGTACAGGGCCTTGATGGCCTGCAGGTCTTCGATTGTCAGGCGCTGGGGCTTATGAGGCCCTTCGAGCCACTCGACTGCTTCTGCGCCGATGCGCTTCACCAACCGGATCCGGTACTCGACCGCATTACCCGAAAGGTTGCGGTTGCACTTGACGCACTGCCGATGGACGTTCAGCGGCTCGAAACGCAGCTCCGGGCAAGCGCCTACCGACCGGTAATGGCCGGCATCCCAGCGGCTGCCGGTGATTAGGTCGTGGTCACTCGGCAGCGAGTCGCAGCTGATGCACGGCAGGCCGGCGTCGCGCTCGCGGATGTAGGCGTTGAATACCTTCTGTGCTTCGGCTATATGCTCGCGCCGATCCTTGAGCTTCTCCCGTCTCTCCTTGAGGTCTTCCCGGGCCTGCCTGGTGATGGCCTTAGCCGCGATCTTCTGGAGCTTTGGATCCTTGGCTATGGCCTTGGCACAGGCGACGCTGCACACCTTCTGCGTGGTCATGGTCGGCTTGAAGGGCTTGCCGCAACCTGGCGCCTTGCACTTCTTCGGCTTGATCTCCTTGACCAGAGTCATGCGACCTCCTCCCCTAGCAGATCACCGAAGAACACGCCCTTGGCTGTGAACTCGACAGCGATGCGATCGGTGTACATGCAACCCTGCTCGCGATTGAACAGGCGGGTCACCGGGAACCCGTCGGGACCGAACATGGCGCAAGCGCCCATCCAGCGGAGCTTGATCTCGTACGGCAGGTGCAGCAGCGCCAGGTTGTAGCCTTCGCGGAACTCGGCGCTGGCCGAGCGCATGATCGGTACACCGTGATGTAGCTTGCAGTACCGGCGGACGTCCTCCACGTCGCCCATCTCGGTGGACTTCGCAATGCGTTCGTACATCGCGAACCAGAGGGCGTTCTGGTCCAGGGTGCGGTCCTTGCCCGGGCGCATGCTGACCACGACGAACTTCTTGTCGCGGAACAGGCGGGTCAGCATGGTCACGGCCTCGGACAGTTTGGCCTGGCTGTTGACGCTGATCTTTTCAGTCACGATTCGACTCCTTAACCCAGCGGCGCATCGATAGGTCGCAACCCATAGTCAGGCAGACGCCATTGGCCATGCCGCGATGAGTAGCGCGCCGAAGGCAGCCACAGCTGCACCTGCGGCGAGACTTTGCGTCGACGGGCTCGTGATACCGGATCTGGCCCGGCAGGC
Source organism: Pseudomonas bharatica (assembly GCF_048586865.1). Classification (NCBI taxonomy): domain Bacteria; kingdom Pseudomonadati; phylum Pseudomonadota; class Gammaproteobacteria; order Pseudomonadales; family Pseudomonadaceae; genus Pseudomonas; species Pseudomonas bharatica. The sequence goes on from NZ_JBMAWR010000002.1 coordinate 323,852, forward strand.
CGCCGACATTGCCCCAGCCGTCCATGCCGCTGCGCATGGCAGCCGAACGAGCCGCAGGGGACATGCTTTTCAGGTTGGTCATGGCTTCACCTTCAGGCCCTGGGCCTCGATCATCCTGGCGCACGCATCTATGGTTCCGTTGCGCGTGTGATGCCATTCGGCATGCTCTTCGCAATCCGGCTGCCCGTATCCTGGCAGCTCCACCACCACGGACTCGCGCGAGGCCTGCCAGCCCTCCCATAGCCAGTTGTACTTGCTGATGGTGATCGACTGATCCAGTTTCCAGATGTCCACCACTTCGTACATCCCGATGCTTTCCTTCCAAGCCACACCGGCAGGCACTGGGAATTTCGCCTCGAACTGCTCGCGCATCTTGTTGGCGCCCATCAGTGCTTCTCCTGAAGTTTAGCGATGGCCTCGCGGGCCTTGCGCTTGCGTAGATAGGTGTCGACCCGGTACCGCTGGGCCTCTTTGCGCTTCTCGCGGTCCTTGCGGATTTTCGAATCAGCGATGATCGAGCGGACCTCAGCGAGCTTTGCCTTGGTCTTTGCGCTTGCGTGGGTAGAGACTTGCCCGGTGATCAGTCCAGCGATTGCTTGCCCATCGACGGTGATCGGGGCGATCCGCAGGTCTGCCAGATGCTTGTTGGCGGAATCCTGGCTAATCAACTTCGCGCGGACGGCCCCCTCGATGGCAGTCACCCTTCGAGCCTGGTCGTAGCCGAGAGAAACCTCCCACTCCACCGGCTGAGCTTCAGCACGGGCGAAGGTGCAGTGGCGCTCATAGGCACTCATGAAAGCCATACGGGCACCCACCTTGTCGCCGACCTGCAAGACTGGATCGGAAGCGGACATGGCCTGGCGGATTTCCTGGGTCAGCAGCACCGTGTCGAACTCGTCACTGGCGGAAAGCGCGATTGCCCAAGCCTCGTCCTTCCCCGGGCGCCCGTCAGCCGCGTGAATACGCTGCATGATGGCGCCGGTGGTCAGCTTGCCTGTCAGCTCTATGCGACATGCCTTGAGGGCTCCGGCCACGGTCTGCGCAGGGAATTCGGCAAGGTCCTCAGCCATCAATTCGGCTGCATCCGCACTGAGCGTGTAGCCAAGCGTTTCCGCAGTAGCGCAGATGGCTAGCGCCAGCTGGGCAACCTGCTCCTGGGTCATGCGGTCAGATGAGGAATTCATTTCCCGCTCTCCCCTCACGTTTCAGGATGCGCGTGGCCGCTTCCTGGCCGGCGGTCAGGTTCGCCTGCTTGCGCTCGATCTGCTGGGCGGTGGTCGCGTTCATCTGGCGATTGGTGACCCACTGGGTGTGGTACGCCTCGGCCTTGGCCAGCAGGTCGCCCAGGTTGTGGCAGCCGTTGATCAAGCGAGCGTCATTGATCGTCAGGAAGTACGCGGCCACATGGTGGGCAACGTCGATGCCGAGACGGCTGATCAGTTGACCAACCTGCCCTCCGGCCTTCGCGTTCCATACCGGCCACGCGTGGTAGCGCTTGCGGTAGGCCATGGCGTAGTTGGCCCAGGCCTTGAAGGTTTTGCAGGACTGGTCCTTCGGCCCTGGCATATCAGCCGGGATCTGGCAGCGCGGCTGCTGAGCCGTAAACGGCACCACGATACCCTCCGCGACCACGGCTTCAGCCTGGGGCGCAACAGGTTCAGTGACTGGTTCCTTTACTGATTCAAAAGAGTGACTGGTTCTGGGTGCAGCTCCTGCACTACCCCCTAGTGAATCTGCTGCACTAGGGGGTGAACCTGCTGCACTACCCTGGTGAATCTGCTGCACTACCCCTAGTGAATCTGCTGCACCACTTAAGGTCAGGTAGTAGACGTTCGAGGAGTTACCCTTGGGGCCACCCTTCCGGATCTCTTTGCGCAACAGGCCGGCACCGCACAGGGTGTTGATGTGGTTCATGACCGAGCGCTTGCTGATCTCGCACTGATCGGCGATGTGCTGATATGACGGCCAGCATTCGCCCTGGTCACTGGCGTTATCGGCCAGCTTGATGAGCACAAGCTTGCGCAGGGGGTTTCCGACCTTGGTCTTCATGGCCTTGACCATCAGTTCCATGCTCATGCTGCGCGCTCCGCCCTGGCTGCAGCACCACGCCGCCGCATACCCACGACATGCCGGTATGCCCTGAACTTCAGTCCGGTCCCCGGTGGGATGTCATTCGCAGCCTCCTCCAGATCGCAGCGGACCTCGCTGTAGCAGTAGGCGCCGAACTCAGCATCGCGGAACTCAGTCGAATTTAGATCGTTGACGTAGAAGTCACGTGCAGCCTCGCAGTGCGCGCATGTCTTGTAGGTCGACACGTCGCCCTCCCAAAGACCGGTAACGAACTCGTAGCGGTCGCCTGGCTCGATGTAGCCCCGGCATTCGGTGCAGGTGTGACGCTTACGCGCGACACGGTGCGTTTCGGTGTGGAATTCCGGGCTCATGCTGCACCCCGCACGGCCTTGTCGTGGGTGTGCAGGCCGTCCCAGTTCTTCTTCATGGGCAGCTCGCCGGCCAGGTACAGCTCGTACAGGCGCACGGCACCCTTGCGCAGGAGAATTGGCGTGTAGCTGATGAACGCCTCTTTCCCGTGCGGGGTGATCTCCTGCTGGTGTTCGGTCATGTACTTGTCGCGGGCGTAGGCGGCCACGCGGTAGCGGGTACCGGACTTGCTCTCGTTGTAGAGCCAATTGCGGCCTTCGAGGAAATGCCCGACCTGCATCACGTTGACCCCATTGAGGCCCTTGCAGAACTGGACATGGCTCATGCCTTCCTTGAACAGGTTTTCCAGGCTGTCGATCTTCTTGGCCTGTGCCTCGACTTGGACGGTGAGCAGGACGCGGGCTTTCTCCGACTCCAGGGCCATCTGGAGGATTTCCAGTTTGCTGAGGTCGGCGGGGTGGCTTGGTACGCTGTATCCGCCGGTTTTTCGAATGCTGGGCAGAACTTCGCTCACCACCCACTCTTCGAAGCGTTCGGCCTGGGGCAGCTTGGAGCGCATCACCAGGCGGTAAACGTCACGCTCGGGGATGATGTTTGCCGATGGGCCAAGGGTGAACGAATCGTTCACCCCCACCGGGCGCGGGCTTTTGCAGTGGTCGCGCACTGCTTTCTGTGGGTTGGAGTAGCCGAGGCCTTCCGCCACATCCCTGGCAGAGAACCAGGGCTCTCCGTCAATGAGCACGACGCGAACATCAAAGCCTTCGAAATTGAACAGATTGACTGTGCGCGCCACAGAATCGTGCTTCGCGTTTTGTGGCGCGAGCAAGCTTATGGGCTGTACACTTGGGGTCTGCATATGCATAATTCCCTGACAGAGTTTTGTTTTGCAGAGAGTCGGGCCGCGAACCCGGCTTTTTTGTCTCTGCGATTTGGTTGAGGCCCTCAAGAGGCCCCTTGTGAGTCCCTCACCTATCCGGTAGAGGGCCTCTTCAGTCCCACCAGCTCCAGAACCGGTGCCTTTCGCCTTCCTACGAATACCGTTGCGCCAGACGTAATTGCTTCGAGCAAGACCTCGTTCACGGCCTCCTCAAACGTCCAACCTCTGGCTTCCATCAGGCGATTAAATTTGGCTCTGGTCTCTGGCGGCACGTTCTCTTCACAAAATTCCATCGTGCCCTCCTGAGGGCCTCTAGCCCGCGATATCCTTCAGGTCGTCGGGCATCAGCGCCTCAATGGCTCCGTTGACGGCAGCCCACTCCAGCATCTCGAACAGATAGGTCGCGTACTCTCGACGGCTCTTATCCGCAGCGCGCTGAAGCTGCCGATCCAGCAGCGGATAGAGCCGGATCTTCCTGGCAATAGCGCGGCGCTGGGTAAGTGGGTCTTTGAAGCTCATTTGGGTACTGCTCCTTGCAAGTGGTGGTTGGATTAGGCTGCTGAACTCTTGAGCGCGTTGACTGGATCATCCTCACGCTTGGCAACGAGCGCCCCGCGCGATTCCTTCTCCAAAACGCACTGCATTGGGTAGGAGAACCCTCCAGTGGCACGGCACTGAGAGACGCGGCTTCTAGTAACGCCGAGTGCGTCAGCAATTGCCTTGCCCGAGCCAAACAGCTTCAGGGCGTCGTCATAGGTCATTTTTTCTCTCCATTTGCATGCCTCGCAGTTTAGACCCTTAAACATCACAAATGCAAACACCTAAACCAAAGAATGTTTAAGATCCTAAATATGGAATTCAAAGACAGACTTCAGACGCGCATGAAAGCTCTAGGGCTGACTGCTGCTGACATCATTAAGCTGACCGGCGTCTCGAAAGGGACGGTGAGCTTCTGGGTGAACGGAAAGAACGGGGCTACCGGAAAGAACCTGCTCTCCTTGGCCAACGTGCTTCGGTGCGCGCCTGAATGGCTTACAGATGGGCGAAACCCACCTGACACTGAGCCGGAGCCCCGCTCCAACGCCACCATGCTCGGCCCGATTTCGGTTTGGGACGACGACACTCCGCTGGACGACGACGAGGTGTACGTGCCGTTCCTCAAGGAAGTTGAGCTGTCCGCAGGATCCGGACGCACTGTGATAGAGAAATCGAGCAGCAGGAAACTCCGCTTCGGCAAGCAGACTCTGCGCAACCAGGGGGTTCAATTCGACCAGGCCGTGTGCGTGACTGTGCATGGCAACAGCATGGAGCCTGTGCTCCCGGACGGCAGCACAGTCGGTGTCGACCGCGCATGCACTGCGGTGAAGGACGGGAAGATGTATGCGATCGATCATGGCGGCGAGTTGCGGGTAAAGACGCTTTACCGGATGCCGGGCGGCGGTCTGCGCTTCCGCAGCTTCAACCAGGATGAGCACCCGGACGAGGAGTACACCGCGCAGCAGCTGGCCGAGAGCGGGATTAGCGTATTGGGGAAGGTGTTCTGGTATTCGGTTTTGCTTTGATTAGCGAACCACCCGCAATCCTTAAGGGCAGTAGACTCATCCCTTTGACATTGGACAGCTTATAGAGCATGGAAGAACAATAATGCCTGAGTGCATTACGGCTGTTGAAATCATCAGGCAGAGCCATCAGGGCTTCTCGATCAAGCCATTCCTCATCCGCGGCGATGATGGAAGCACTTATTTTGTGAAAGGCCACCAGAAAGCTGGCGGCCCAGCTTTGATTTCTGAGGTTCTTGGCGCAGAAATTGGCTTGAGGATGGGCTTGCCAATTCCTGCCTGGTCCCTCATGCACATCCCCGAAGAACTGATCGCGTTCAGTGCCATACCGCATGTTGATGACCTGCGCGGAGGGATGGCCTTCGCCTCTCAAGCTGTTGAAAATGCGACCGACTTCAGCCTAAGCAGCATCAATTCGACGCCTGCAGATCTCCGCCGAAAACTCCTGCTTTTCGACTGGTGGGTACGAAATGAGGACCGTTGTCTTGGCCAGCACGGAGGAAACGTCAACCTCATACTCGACTCAAACGGCGATCTCAACGTGATTGATCACAATCTCGCGTTTGACAGGACCTTTGATCCCCAGGCATTTATGGAGGGGCACGTTTTCCGCGAATGCAGGTCATTCTTCCGAGACCTGGTTGTTCGTCAGGAGTACATGCAAATGCTTGGCGGTATAGTCGACAGCTGGGGTACGATCACCGACCTTTTGCCAGAGGACTGGCTGTATCGGGACGCTGACCACATCGATCAAACGGAGCCAACGGTAGCTGAAAGGCTGGAAATGCTGGAAGTGTTCAGGGACGAGCGGTTCTGGGGAGCGCTATGAAATACATCTGCAACTATTCTATTTTGCGGTTCTTGCCTTACCCAGAAACAGGCGAATTCGTGAATATTGGGATCGTTTTGATTGCCAATAATGGAGACTTTCGCTTCAAAATCGAGAAAAAGCGTCAACGAGTCACGAATTTTTTCCCTAGTTTGGAGGCGAAAATTTTCCTAAGGGCTCGACGCGAGGTCGAGGCTGAGCTCACCAGACTCAGCGGCTTCTTCACTGCAAACCGATCTGACCTTTCTGCAATCTTGGGGACCTTCAAGCACCTCATCCACCCTCGTGAGACGATGATGCGATTCAGTGACCCCGGGACGATGGCAGTTGAAAACGCAAACGACGCGATTAACGTGCTGTTTGACCATTACGTCAATCACAGCTTCGCCAACAAGGAATACCAGGAGACGGTGCTTGAGCGCCAACTCGGAAAGCTTCTGTCCTCGAGCAACCTGAAGCAGAGGTACAGCGATCTGAAGCTTGGCAGCACTGATTACGTGGTCAAGTTTCCATTCGTCATGGTTAACGGCAGTGAGCCTGTGCAGGCGCTAAAGCCTCTCCATCTTGGACATGACGAGCCTGCCAAGATCATTGAGCATGGAGATGCCTGGATATCCAAGATTCGGCGCCTCAGTGCGACTGAGGATCTTGCTCGAGACACCTTGTTTATCGCTGGCCCTCCTGAGGAAGGCAGGCCAAAACTGCTTAGAGCTTTCAAGGAAATTTGCGATGAGCTCAAGAGCTTCCCAGGCGTAAGGGTGACAAGCACCGCCGAAACCCAGGCTCGTATTCTTGAGGAGATTCGAAAAGGGATTCCGGAAGCAATTCATTGATTTTTTCTAGCCCGCTTCGGCGGGCTTTTTCATGCCTGCGTGATAGCGGAAAGCCAGGGTGGTAAGATGGCTCACCAATCATGGAGGACGAAGATGCGAGTTTTCGGTGTAATAGCGGCGATCATCGGAGCCTTGATGCTCATTGGCGCCTTGGTAATGGATGTATCCGTTCCAACGGGCCTGGGGCGCGTCAACAATCTTGGCCTTATGGCTGAGCGGCAGAATTACACAATCATCGGTGGGATTCTCCTTATTGTTGGCATCCTGATGGCTCGCAAAACCGGTAGCAAGGCGACCGTTGCGGAGGTCGATGACGTCCGCCAATGCCCTGCATGCGCCGAACTGATCAAGAAGGCCGCTGCCAAGTGCCGGTTCTGCGGCGAGGCTGTAGAGCCCGTCCCAACCCCAAAGCTGAAGCACGGCTGGGTCGCATTCATCCCCTGTCGCCCAGGCGAGGATCGCGAAAGATCTGAGCAGGCAGTGTTAGATCTCGGCCTTCCCGTCGTGCCGATGGACGGGGCAAATATTGGAGCAGGCCCTTTCGCCACCAAGGATGAGGCCAAGGCAGCGGTGAAGAGATTGTCTGGCGAGCAAAGCGTCTATGCTACGGTCGATTACCGAGACAACGTCAGCGGGAAATTCCCTCCTCTTACTGACTGACCGCTAAGCACATGCGTCGACCTGGCGCCTGATACAGCCCACCTGATCCCGCCATCGTGCGGGATTTTTTTTGTCCGCTTGGACGGTCCGCGCCTCGAAAGTTTAAATGTTTAAACAAATTGCTTGACGCGATCAGTTTAACTTTCTAAATTTACATCCATCGAGGCGCTACACAGCCCCTCGGGAGGCCCTCAAGCCTCACCGCTCTTTAACAGTCAGCGCAACAATCGAAACACCAACAGACCGCATTGCCTCTACCGGCGACCGGCGATCAGACGGGTCAGATAGCCCGCCAACGACAGGAGAACCCTGTACGGCTGATCGAGAGCGAGATGCTCGAACCGTGCGAACGACCCGGCATGCAATGCGCCCCGCGAATCCCAGCGGCAGAAGGGAGAGATACCGAACTTAATTAGCGCCCGCCATAGCCTCGGCTGCGGGCGCCGGACCTCATGCACCCTGCCCCAATCACCCGGGCACCCAGAGCTGCAGCGTGCATGTTGTAAGGACCTGCGATCCATGGCGAACAGGCACTGATTGCCGTCATGAGGAGGAAGCTCGACGCCCACATCGAAGACGAACGGACAGTCCTGCAATCAGCGGCGGGTAACTGGCCAGCACCGCTCACGCAATACCCCGGCCTGTCGCCAGTAGCGAGGCCGGGATTTCATCAGGTGCCATTCCATGAGTGGTATCTGGGAAATCAACCGCCCTGGAGGGCAAGACGATGTCTCAGACATTTGAGCAAGGCTGGGCGGCACGACCATTCGCTCAGCAGTTCCCGGAAATGAACGCCGACGAGGCAAAGCGCCTCGACCACATCAACACCTCGATCACCACGCTGTACTTGGCGGGGATGCTTACCGACAAGCAGGCGAACGAAATTCGCACCAAGAAATTCCCCCGAGTAGTCACCAAGGCGGTGCTCGGCAAGAACTGAATCCCTTGACTGCCAGGAACAGACTGGCCCGATGCCCTGCTCCCCATAGCAGGCTGCATCGGTCAGAACCATCCCGGTAACTGCAATTACTGGAAGTGCCCCGGACGATAGCGCTGGTGCCCAACGCCACCTTGAACAAGTGGCCATAGGGTTTGTTCCCGCCTGGGCAGCAGGTGGGACTGCCGATGGTTCTGACCGATGTAGCCCGCCCACAACCCCAAAGGACACCCCATGAACGCACAGCTCACCCCGCCGAATATTGGCGAAATCTGGCCCGGCCAGGGCGGTATCTACGCCGGCATCGTCCCGGCTCGCAATGGCGCAGAGGCCTATCACCTGATCATCGGCGAAGAAATCGGCCGGTTTGCTTGGGATCCGCACTGCGACCATTCCAACGCCAGCAGCCTCATTGATGGCCAGGCCAACACCAAGGATCTGATCGAAAGCGGCGGCGACTACCCGGCCGCACACGCTGCTGCGCAGCACATCGCCGACGGTCACGCCGACTTTTACTTGCCGGCCGCTGCCGAGCTGTACGAGGCCTGGCTGAACCTGGGCTACAAGGACTGGGGCTTGGTGTGGTCGAGTTCGCAGCGCTCCGCCAACAACGCATTCAGTCTGCTTTTCGTAGATGGCTATCAGGTCAACAGCGGCAAGAACCTCGAGCTCCGCGTCCGCCCCGTCCGCAGATTGCCTATTCAGTAATTCATTCCTTCAAACCCTTCCCGCAGGCGATTCCGGGACTCAAGACGAGCCAGTCCAGAAGCATCCCCGGCAGCTCGGGGCGCCTGCCCCTTTCCCCATAACGACCGCATCGACAGGTGCCGGGCTTGGCTTTTCACGCCCGGCTTGGTCACCGGTACCCGGCACCTGATCAATGCGGTTGGCTATCGAGGTTCACACGATGAGTACTCACACACCTGGGCCGTGGACGGTCCGCCCTGTTCCGAATCCAGGCCTTGTCGGCCATACCGGCTATGCGATCGACTTTAACGAAGCTCAGGAGCAGGTGGTTGACTTCGTTTACGAGGAAGCCGATGCCCACCTGATAGCCGTCGCACCTGACCTTCTGAGCATTGTTCAGCGCTTCGTGGCTCTCGACGCTCAGTGGCACCCGGACCGCCACGCATCTGAAAAGGCTGAATTGATGGAGGAGGCTCGTGCCGCCATCGCCAAGGCCCGGGTGAAGCCATGAGCGGCTGGATCAAGTGCAGCGACAGGCTTCCTGAACTGCCCAAGGGCGGCGGTAAGGCTTGGGTGATCGGCTACACCCCGGCGCGGAGAGCACAAAGCAACGCCAATGGCGCCCGCTTCCTCTACTGGAACGGCATTGACTGGCGCTACGGGGATGGCTCGCGGTTCGAGCACCGCGTGACGCACTGGCAGCCACACCTCAGTCCACCCACCGAGTAGCCCACCACCTGGAGGCGATCATGAACGCAGCCATTCAACTGCACCGAAACCAGTCCGACTACGACAACCGCGAGCCGGTGCCGCTGGAGGACTACGAAGCTGAGCGGATCTGGGTCGAGAACGCAACGATTGACCTGCTACGTGGCTGTGACGTGCTGTTCCAGCGGGCTAGCGGGAAAGCTCAGGGCGTTACCTACGAGCAGTTCGCGACCGCAGTAGACGAGCGCATGAGCGCGCTGCTGGTTGAGACGGTGCAGAGCGGTTCTACCCTGGGTCGCATGTTTTTGGCGGCCCGGCGCGGCGCAATTCACGAGTGCAAATCCATCGTCGCTGAGATCCTGAGTGACGACCAGGTACTGCGCGATATCGCCGCAACTCTCCTCGGTCCGCTGGCTGCTGATGGCGTCATCGCTGACGCCGAGGGCGCTGAGTCATGAGCGCCGACCTAGCCCATGCCCGCATCGGGCTGGAAATTGCGAAGATCGCTCGATCATCGACCCCAGCCCAGGACCGCACCTTCATTGAAGGCATGATCGAAATGGCCGCCTGCCTGAGCCAGATCACCTACCAGGACTCGGAGAGCTATCGACAGGCCCTGGCCATCAAAACCGGAAACCGAATTTCAGCGCTGAGGAATGGCTCATGACCGTCATCGCCAGCACCTGCAAAGAACTCGCCGAAGCCCTGAATCGCCAGGGCTTTTTTCTGGTCGCTGACCTGCCGCCCCGTACCCGCATCGAGATCCGTCGCGGAATGATCGTTGTGAGGCTGCCATGACCAGTTACCGGCGAGCCCGCCGGGTGTACATCTGGCGTGGCTCCTTCACTGCCGTATTCGCCTGCACGGTCTTCATGCTCGCCAGCGCACTAGCCGGCAGCATCACTTCCTGAATCTACGTAGCCGAGCACGGCGGCCCTTCGGGATAACCGTACCCACCCGGGAGCGTAAGCGGCGAGAGCGCGCAACAATCCACCGCAGCCAGGGCGTGGGTCAACCCTCATGCCTGCGTGACCTGGCATTCCCCCTTTCAACTGACGGCGCCGGCCTGGCGCGAGGCTTACCAATGTCCAATATCAACATGCGCATATGGGACCAGGTCGATACCACCGATCCCAGTGCAACCAAAAATTTCACCGGCATGGGCGGTTTCAAGGGAACCGCGATCAAGCCAACCTACTTGATGCGTAAGGCGACCGAGGTTTTCGGGCCCTGCGGTGAGGGTTGGGGCTGGACGGTTCTTGAGGACCGCTTTGATGACGGCGCGCCGATCCAAGCCCCGACTAAGGAGTGGCCAGAGGCGCCGCTGATCACCGCAAAGCTGCACACGGTCAAGATTCAGCTTTGGTACCTGGGCAAAGACGGCCAGAGGTGCACTGTCGAGCACTACGGCCATACTCCTTTCGTGCATCTGCAGCAGGGGAAGATCATCACCGACTGGGAGGCTGCAAAGAAGTCGCTGACCGATGCAATCGGGAAATGCCTCCAGCCTCTTGGCTTCGCCGCTGACATTCACATGGGCCTGTTCGACGACGCCTCGTATGTCGAGACAGTGCGTAGCGAGGTGGCTATCGAGAAGGCAGAGGATCAGGCGGCTGAGCAAGAGCGCCAAAGGCTGGAGCGGCTGGACTGGCTCAAGTCTTCGGTGGAAACAATGGCCGGTGCCGTCACTATGCACGAACTCAAGATACTCAACACGCGCTTCATCAAGAGCGCCACGGCTCGGAATGAGGCAGCGTTCATTCGCAGGATTACCGAGGCCTTCGAAGAGCGCAAGGCACAACTTGAAGGAGCCGCAGCATGAGCAACCTCTACGAATTGACCGGCCAGTACAGAGAGCTTGCGGTGCTGATACAGGATGCTGACGAAGACATGGCTGTAGCTGTTCGGGACACCATGGGCGCCATCGAAGCAGAGTTCAACGACAAAGCCCTGGCGGTAAGCCGGGTGATTCTGAACATGGATGGCGATATCGAAGCGGTTGATGCCGAGATTGATCGGCTGCAAGAGCGCAAGCGGATCATGTCCAACCGCAAAAGCCAGATCATCGATTACCTGCGCGAAAACATGGAAGCGGCGAAGATCACCAAAATCACCTGCCCGCTGTTCACAATCACTCTCTGTGCTGGTCGTGATTCCGTCATTGTGGATGACGAAAAGCTTCTGGACGAGGATCTGGTAAACCCCAAGGTGACGATGGTGCCTGATAAGAAAGCCATCGCTGCACGCATCAAGGCCGGCCAGGAAGTAAAAGGGGCCCACCTTGAGCGCGGCCAGCCTTCCATCCGAATCAAGTGAGGTTGCGATGACCGACAACCAAATACTGGCCGGCGCTGAGCGTCAGGCCCAACTGGAGGCAGCGAAAGCTGCCTTCTTTGCAACTGGCGGATTCATTGTGGTAATCGCGGGCTGCTCATTCACTCCTCACCCGATGCGCTCCCACCCGCAGCCTTTCATAAAACCGAAGCAGCCTGAAAAGCCTGAGCAAAAGCCGAACTCCAGCCGACGCGCAATCGCGGAGCGAAACGAAAGAATCGCTGAATTGGCTGAGACAATGACCTGTAATCAAGCGGCTGAGGAAATGGGAATTTCCTCGAAGTCGATCCGTGATATCGCATTCAGGCTTGGTATCAAATTTCTGCCTGCACCGACCGGGAGAGCGCCGAGGCCTGCATCTGAGTTCACCGCAATGGCTGAGCGGATCGAGGCCTTGGGCAAGATCGGAGTGAGCAAGGTTCGGGCTGCTAAGCACCTTGGAATTACGCCGAGACTCCTTTCGCGGATCGCCAAGGAGTTCGGCATCGACTTCCCAGGTCATGGGAAGAAGCCAAAATGATCCAGGAATTTCGCCGGAACGATGCAATCAAGGCTGTGAAGTACGCCGCTCAGATGGCAATAGCCACAGGATGCCCATGGGGCGTCTACCGCAGCTTCAAGACATCCATCATCGCCATGCCGGCCCTCAAAGCCAAGAAGGACGCTCTTGAGGTCTGCACGCCATGAGGAGCATCCACAAGCTCACGCAGTCCCGACGCCGGCAGCTGCATGTTCATCTTCCGCCCAGCGGGCTGTTAGAGCAAAAACAGGAGACGATCAATGCGAGCCGACCTTCCGGGCCAGATCGATCTGCCCATTCAAGTTGCGCATCAAGCGCCGCCGGCAGTGGCCGGTAGCAAGCAAGAGTTGGCCGAGCGCATCGCAAAATCGCTGATCAAGTACGACGCGAGCCCGTCCTCTGCGCTCTGGATAGAAATTCAGGCCTGCGCCAAGGCCATTCTCAAGTAACCACGCCCCCCAAAAAAGCCGCATCCAGCCATGGAGGGCGGCGATCACCCTGGAGAAACACATGACCCAAGCCAATCAGCAAGTCATCGCCGCATCCGACCTCCCCGCCCTGGGCCAGCCATTGCTCGGCGGCGTCTTCGCTGCCCGCTACTGGCTCAATGGCCAGGAACGCGCCCTGATCCTGCCATCCGACGAATTCGAGGGTGTCTGGGGTGAATACGGCGTCGAGATCGCCGGCGCCGGCAGCTACAGCGACGGCTACGCGAACACCGTGGCAATGGCCGAGGCTGGCTGCGAAATCGCCAAGAAGGCCCTGGAGCTGGATGCCTACATCCCTTCTTGCTTGGAAGGGCAATTGCTGATGGCGGCCAAAGCCGAAGGCTTGGTGACCCTGCGCGAAGATCGTTGGCACCACCTGAGCACGCAGTACTCAGCCAACTTCGCCTACTTCCTGGCCTTCGCCGATGGCTGGCTCTACGGCCTCGACAAGGACTACGAGCGTCTCGTGCGCCCCGTCCGCAGCCGAATCATCCAGTAATTCACCCCTTCAATCCTTTCCCTCGCAGGCGATTCCGGGTTCGTCAGGATGGCGATCAGACCAGAAGCACGCCGGGAAGCGCCGGCCGCCTGCACCCTTATCTCGCTCACAGGAGCACCCCATGCAAGCGAATCAACTGACAACCTACACCCGGGGCGACTTAACGATCAGCAGTCCTGACGAAGGTGTAGTTCTGAAGCTGGCAACCCTCGCCATTGCCGCGGCGCCAGCCATCTCCGCAAACGGCGTGCCTCCAGTTGGTGAGTACTGGCCGGGCGAAGGTGGAGTGAATGGCGGACTCTTCCCGGGCGACGGAAAGCCGTACTACTTGATCGTGCCGACCGGCGCCGACGCTGAAGCCAAGCTCGAATTCGGAAGCTACGGCAAAGAGTTCGACGGTGCACAGAGCCCCAATGACGGCATGACGAACACCGCCGACCTGGTCGAAACTGACAACGACTACCCGGCGGCGCGGTTCTGCGCAAAGTTCGAGCGGGATGGGCATAACGACTTCTATCTGATGGCGCGGCGCGAAGCGTCCTTCCTGGAGATCACTGTTCCGCACCTGTTCTCCAAGGCCTACCACTGGACGAGCACGCAGTACTCAGCCTACGGCGCCTACGGCCTGGACTTCGAAGATGGCTGGCTCGACCTCCACGGCAAGAGCCTCGAGCGTCTCGTGCGCCCCGTCCGCAGAAAATACTTCTGATACTTCACTTCTTCATTCATGGGCGCCTCGGCGCCCTCGCCTTTCGAGGATGCCAGGATGGCGCTCCACACGGATTTAGAAATCCACAAAGTTGCTGAGGAACTGCTCGGGCTTGCGCTCGACCTGGTCAGGAATATCCCGCGCGACCTGAAACAGGTCGTCGGATCAAAGATCCGCGACGAGTGCCTGCAAGTGCTCGTGCTGATCGGTCGGGCGAACATGAGCCGGGATCGTCTCAATCACCTCAACCAACTGCTCGAAAGCGTCTGGATGCTGAACTACCTACTGCGCGCCCTCACCAACAAGGGCTTCATCAGCAAAGGCCAGCACGCCACGGCAATGAAGCTCACGGCCTCTGTCGGCCGCCAGGCGAACGCCTGGAAGAAATCCGCAACCGCGCCCGCTGCTTGAGGGTCAAGGCCCTTCTGCCTGTGCGCTAAATCTGGTCGTGCCGCTGTCCTATGGACACCGCCATGCGCACCACGGAAACCACCGGTGAATGCCGGAAGGTCCGGCGTAGTTTCCGGGCTGAGCAATCGTCCCGGCAACGTAGATAGCACGACAGGTCGCAGTACTCAGCCAACAACGCCTACAACCTGGACTTCGAAGATGGCTGGCTCAACAACAACGACAAGAACAACGAGCGTCTCGTGCGCCCCGTCCGCAGATTTACCCGTTGCGAGCTTCACCTTCGAGGAGCTGGCCATGGCCTACTACGATTGCCGGCGGCACAAGCGGAACACCGTAAGTGCCCGGCGCTTCGAGCAGGACATGGAAACCAATCTCCTCGACCTATTCGACGAGCTCCAGGCTGGAACCTACCAGCCTGGCCGCTCAATCTGCTTCGTCGTGACCCGGCCAAAGGCCCGCGAGGTGTGGGCAGCCGAGTTCCGCGACCGCATCGTGCACCACCTGCTGTACAACCGAATCGGTCCCACCATCGAGCGCAGCTTCATAGCGGACAGCTGCGCCTGTATCCCCGGGCGCGGCACACTGTACGCCGGTAAGCGGATGGAGGCGAAGGTGCGAAGCCAGACGCAGAACTGGTCCAGGCCGGGCTTCTATCTGAAGTGCGACCTGGCCAACTTCTTCGTGTCTATCGACAAGCGGGTGCTGGCCGGGCAGCTGGAGAGGCGGATCAGCGATCCGTGGTGGCGAGCCCTGGCCTTGCAGGTGCTCTGGCACGATCCGCGTGACGACTACGAGATCCGCAGCCCTCGTCACCTGTTCAACCGGGTGCCTCAGCACAAGCGGCTCACGACGCAGCCTGCGCACCTCGGCCTGCCGATTGGCAACCTGTCGTCGCAGTTCTTCGCCAACGTCTACCTCGACGCCCTGGACCAGTTCTGCAAGCACACGCTGAAGGTCCGGCACTACATCCGCTATGTCGATGACTTCGTCCTACTGCATGAGTCACCGCAACAGCTCAACGAGTGGCTGTTACGGATCGAGCAGTTCCTGCCGTCGCTGGGCGCCAAGCTCAACCCGACCAAGACGATACTGCAGCCGATTGAACGAGGTATCGACTTCGTTGGGCATGTGATCAAGCCCTGGCGGCGCACGACGCGCAAGAAGTCGGTAGCCCAGGCGCTGAAGAGAACGGCGGCGGTACCGGCAGAGAACCTGCGCGAGACGGCCAACAGCTACTTCGGCCTGCTCGGCCAGGCCAGCCATAGCCAGCGCGACCGCGCCGCACTGGCAAACCTCGTTCTACGCCGCGGGCATGTCGTCAACGGCGATCTCACCAAGACCTATCCGAAACGGTAGCGCTGCCCGCCAGCGCCTTCCCCTCTCAAACGATAACGAATCACGCCGCCCAGGCGAGGACCGCCCATGTCTGCATTCCAGAAAAAGAATCCGTTCGACTTCAAGACCCAGTATGGTCTCGGCCTGGATCCACAGGATGACGAGATCGTCGTTGACTTCTTCTGTGGTGGCGGCGGTGCCGGTACCGGCCTTGAGATGGGCCTAGGTCGCCCCGTGGACGTGGCGAAGAACCACAGCCCGGCGGCGATCAGCATGCACACCGCCAACCACCCGCACGCTCGCCACTTCACCACCGACGTGTTTGAGGGTGACCCGGACGAGGAATGCCAGGGCCGCCGCGTCGGCTGGTTCCACATGAGTCCCGACTGCACCCACCATAGCCAAGCCGCCGGCGGGCAGCCACGCAAGCGCGAGATCCGGAACCTGTCGTGGATCGGCCTGAAGTGGGCCGGTAAGAAGCAGCCACGGGTGATCAGCCTGGAGAACGTGAAGCAGATCCTGCAGTGGGGCCCGCTGATCGCCAAGCGCGATAAAGCAACTGGCCGAGTGGTCACACTGGACCTGGTCCCACACCCGACCAAGCCCAAGAGCAAGATCAACCGCGTGGCCGAGCCCGGCGAGCAGGTGCCCGTGTCGAACCAGTTCCTCGTGCCAGACCCAAAGCGCAAGGGCACGACCTGGAAACGATTTGTGGCACTCCTGGAAGGCCTGGGTTACCAGGTGGAATGGCGCGTGATCAAAGCCTGCGACTTCGGCGCTCCGACCAGCCGGGAACGCTTGTTCATGATCGCTCGGTGTGATGGCCAGCCAATCGTCTGGCCGGAGCCTACCCACGCCAAGAATCCGAAGAAGGGCCAGCAGAAGTGGCGCACGGCAGCTGAGTGCATTGATTGGTCCGTGCCGAGCAAGAGCATATTCGGGCGGTCCAAGCCCCTGGCCGACGCCACGTTGCGCCGGATCGCCAAGGGCATGCAGAAGTTCGTACTGGACAACCCGAATCCTTTCATCGTGCCGATTGCGAACTGGTCCCGGGAAGCAGCGCAGGACATTAACGACCCGCTGCGCACCGTGACGTCCTGGCCCCGTGGCGGCTCGTTCGCCGTTGCCAGCCCGACCCTGGTTCAGACCGGATATGGTGAGCGTGACGGTCAACAGCCACGAGCGCCCGGCCTTGACCAGCCACTCGGCACCGTCGTTGCCGGCGGGGTAAAGCACGCGCTGACAAGCGCCGTTATCTTGCCGGCGACCCACCAGGGTGCCGACCGGATCAACGATCCAACTGAGCCACTGCCCACGGTAACCGCTGCCAACCGTGGGGAACTCATGGTCGCCAGTCCGCTGCTGGTCGGCGTCGGGGGCCGGGCCGGGCAAACCGAACCGCGCACCGGCAACGATCCTATGTACACCATCACGGCCAAGGCCGATACCGCATTGGCGGCTGCACACCTGGTCAAGTTCCGGTTCGACAGCGCCGGCGCCCCTATCGACGAGCCGGCGCCTACCATCACCAGCGGCGGCAACTACAAGCGGCCGGCGGGCGCAGCTCATGCGATGGGCATCTGTACCGCGTTCATTGAGCAAGCCAACGGCGGGTTCAACACCACGCCAGCCAAGGGTGCCGACGAGCCGATGAGCACGGTCACCAACAGCGGCAGCCAGCAGCGCCTGGCGACTGCCTCGCTGCTCCACCTGCGCGGCAACTGCGACGGTCGCTCGGTCGAGGATCCTCTCCATACCGTCAGTGCAGGTGGCCAACATCACGGAGTAGTCGAGTACAAACTATCGCCAGAGCACGAAGAAGGAGCCCTGCGCGTCGCCGCTTTCCTGATCCGGTACTACGGCACCCACAACGTCAGCGGCTGCGACGAGCCGTTGTCCACGATCACGACGAAAGATCGTCTGGCCCTGGTCACCGTCTACGTGAAGGGTACGCCCTACGTCATCGTCGATATCACCCTGCGCATGTTGAAGCCACACGAGCTCTACCGAGCCCAGGGCTTTCCAGCCACCTACAAGATCGACAAGGGGGCAGACGGCAAGGCGTTCACCGTCACCGAGCAGGTCCACATGTGCGGTAACAGCGTCAGCCCTCCGCCCATGGCGGCCCTGTCCGCGGCGAACGACCCTTGGAAGCGAGTTAATCGACAAGCCGCAGCTGCTTGACCGAAAGGAGTACATCCGTACTCCTCCCTGCTTTAACCCCTCTCCCCTCTATTCAACTGCCGCGATTTGGCGGCCAAGGAATCGTCATGCCTGAAGAAATCAAGCTGATCCAGCGTGTAGCCGTTGAGCGCGACAAGGACGGCTGGTGGCGCCACCCCGATCTGCCAGCGTTCGACGGCTGCTGGTCTGAGCTGGCCCACTGGCTGGCTCAGCAGGGCCTGGAGCTGCAGCGCTGGAAAATGGAGGCCGATATCGCCGGCCACCACCCTTACGACGATGGCGCCGCTCACTGCCTCGGCTGGGAGCCTGCCTCGCCTGGCCCGGAGTGGTTCCTGCTCGCAATCATCGACTCGGATGATGGGCCGTGTGTGACCTGGACCCGCCGGGCGGTGCAGCCATGACCCGCCTCACCCTCTGCCTCCTGCTGCTGGCCACCGGCGCCAGCGCAACCGAACTGCCGCCGGGCGTTTCGACCTTCGAAGACAGGCCGCGCGGCGTCGTCTGCTACGTCATGAGGTCGCTTGGCAATGACGCCATCAGCTGCGTGAAAGTCTGGCTGCCCCAGGTGGCCGGCAACCAGCGCCAGCTCTCCCCGCACGAACAAGAAGACAACGGACCAACACCTGCCGGCGCCGAGCTGCGCTGGGATGAAGAGAGGTATTCGCTGTGAAGGCACTTTCCATCCGCCAGCCTTGGGCCTGGCTGATCATCCACGGGGGCAAGGACATCGAGAACCGCACCTGGCACACGAAGTTTCGAGGTCGCTTTCTGCTGCATGCGTCCCAAGGGATGACCCGTGATTACTGGCGAGCAGCTTCCCGGTTCTGCGAAGAACGTGGGCTGAGCCTACCGCCATTCTATTCAGAGGCAGACTTGCTGCGAGGCGGCATCATCGGCTCTGTCGAGCTGGTCGATTCAGTCGATCACAGCGACTCGCCCTGGTACGTGGGCGACATGGGGTTCGTGCTGCGCGACCCGAAGCCGCTGCCGTTCATACCGTGCAAAGGGCGCCTGCAGTTCTTCGATGTTCCGCAGGAGGTCACCAGTCACGCCTGAATCCTAACCCCTCCCCTTACAACTCAAGCCCGCCGGCGATACCCAGTGACCAGTAGCACGAGGCCCGGCACCAGGAGGCCGACCGACGTGTATCCGAATGCAGCCTGGCCTGAAGCCCCAATCGCAGCGAACGCAGCGCCAATCGCAATGAGCGGCACGGCGGCGAAGTAAAACGGTTTGGCTGTCTTGCCCATATCAATACTCCTGTTCATTCCCTCTTTTTTAACACATGAGCCCGCCGACATGCGCGGGCGAGGAGCAGCCATGCCCATTATTACGATCACCACCACCGTGAAGTCCGTCCATGAAGTGCCCGAGGGCCTGACCATCGAGCAGATTCGTCAGCAAGCCCTCTCGTTCCTGAGCGAACACGAAGAGGCCACTGATGACGTGGTGTGCCGTCAAGACAGCGCTATGTGCCAGGTGTACATGGGTGGCCACGATCCAATCAAACAGTCGGTTGAGCATTCGATCATCGAAGGCGAGGCCTGACCACCAACCTGCCGCCGACGGCGGCGTGGAGACCATCCCATGGCAAACGCCACCGCCGCGGCGCAGCCCGGCCTTCTTCCGAGGATCATCCGGGCCAGCGAAGCGCCTGGTTACCTCGGGATGTGCAAGGAAGAGTTCAGGAAAACCGTACGCCCCCACGTTCACGAATTCCCCATCGGGAAGCAGGGAGTCGGGTTCGACCGGCTGGAGCTTGATGCCTGGGCCGATGCCTACATCGAGCGAATGGCCGTTGAAAAGGCAAGCAATCAGGACAACAATCGGCCCCGCAGCGAGCGCCGAGGAGGTAATGAATGGCGCAAAAAAGAACCCCGGGGCTCTACCAGAGGAACGGGATATGGCATATCGACAAGGTCGTCAGAGGTACACGACTTCAAGAAAGCACTGGAACAAGCGAAAGGAACGAAGCGGAGCAGTACCTCGCTCACCGCCTCGAAAAGCTGAGGCAGGCCAAGGTTTACGGGGTTCGGCAAATCAGGACGTGGCGAGAGGCTGCAACCCGATATCTCGTTGAGTACAAGGATCAGGCATCAATTGGACTTACGGCCACGTACCTGGATCAGCTCGACCCGTTCATTGGCGACCTGCCGCTGACCCATATTGACGACGGGGCGCTGGCCCCGTTCGTGAAGTTCAAGCTGAAGCCAGGCCTGACATCAACTGGGAAGCCCAGGCCTGGCGCATCAAACCGGACAATCAACATCGCTATGCAGCGCGTCGTCCGGATCTTGAATCTTTGCTCCAGGAAGTGGAGGGATGCCGAAAAGCGGCCTTGGCTGGACACCGTGCCAATGATCACGATGCTGGAAGAGAAGAGATCGAGCCGGAAGCCGTACCCGATGTCATGGCAGGAGCAGTCGCTGCTGTTCGCGGAGATCCCTGACCACCTATTGAGGATGTCGCTCTACAAGGTGAACTCTGGGTGTCGAGAGCAGGAGGTCTGCAAATTGAGGTGGGAATGGGAAATCCGCGTACCTGAACTCAACACAAGCGTATTCCTCATTCCGGCAAGCTTCGGAGGGCGGCATGAGCGATCAGGGGTGAAGAACGGAGACGAGCGGCTGGTGATTCTTAACAGTGTGGCGATGTCTGTAGTGGACGGGCAGAGGGGGCTTCACCCAGACCTGGTCTTCCCATATGGGCGGCCTGATCAATACGGCCCAACAGCTCTACATCGTATGAACGACACAGCCTGGAAGAAGGCCAGAGTGCGCGCGGCGGATAAGTGGGAAGAACTCCACAATTCGCCTGCGCACCCCGGGTTCCGATCGATCAGGGTTCACGACCTGAAGCACACCTTCGGACGGAGGCTTCGGGCAGCTGGTGTTCTGGAAGAGGATCGGAAGGCGTTGCTCGGGCACAAGAATGGCAGTATCACCAGCCACTATTCAACTGCTGAGTTGGGTGCGCTGATCGAGGCGGCAAACAAGGTATCAGCGACTGACTCGCGAGGGCCGGCGCTGACGATTTTGAGAAGGAGGACGGGATGAACCCCCGCAAAAGTCCCTATCGGGAAACATGAAAAAGCCACCCGTAGGTGGCTAAGTCATTGAGGTATTTGGTCGGGACGGAGTGATTCGAACACTCGACCCCTTGCACCCCATGCAAGTGCGCTACCGGGCTGCGCTACGCCCCGACTACATTCTCGGTATTGCTGAGAACGGTGAAGAATCTACCTTAAGCTTTTGAATTTTGGAAGGATTATTTTCATGCCTCTTCCAAAACCCGGCCCGGGTCACTTCTTCAGCACCACCAGCACGTCTTCCAGCTCGACAATCATCTGCCGGATCAGTTGCTTGTACTGGGTGGTATCGTCCTTGGCCTCGTCACTGGACAGGCGCAACCTCGCACCGCCGATGGTGAAGCCCTGGTCGTAAAGCAAGGCGCGGATCTGGCGGATCATCAGCACGTCCTGGCGCTGGTAATACCGCCGGTTTCCGCGGCGCTTGACCGGATTGAGCTGCGGGAACTCCTGCTCCCAGTAACGGAGCACATGCGGTTTTACCGCACAGAGTTCACTGACCTCACCAATGGTGAAGTAACGTTTTCCCGGAATAGGCGGGAGCTCGTCGTTATGGCTTGGTTCCAGCATAAGCCTCAACCCGGGCCTTCAGTTTCTGCCCTGGACGAAAGGTGACGACGCGGCGTGCCGTGATCGGGATTTCTTCCCCGGTTTTGGGGTTGCGTCCCGGACGCTGGCGCTTGTCGCGCAGATCGAAGTTGCCGAAGCCGGACAACTTGACCTGCTCGTTGTCTTCAAGAGCGTGCCTGATTTCTTCAAAGAACAGTTCAACCAGTTCTTTGGCTTCACGCTTGTTCAGGCCCAACTCCTCGTACAGCCGTTCTGCCATCTCAGCTTTCGTCAGAGCACCCATACGCTATTTCCTTAACGTGGTGTTCAACCTTTGTTCGAGCGAGGTGAGGATATTCTGGGTCGTGGCATTCACCTCATCGTCGTTAAGAGTGCGCGATGGATGTTGCCAGGTCAAGCCGACTGCCAGGCTTTTTCTATCAGGATCAATACCTTTACCCTGGTAGACGTCAAACAGCCTGAGGTCGGTGAGCCATTCGCCTGCATTGTCACGAATTACTTCAAGTACCGAACTCGAAGCGACATCACGACCCGCGATCAAGGCCAGGTCACGGCGAACTTCCGGGAACTTCGACAGTTCATGGAACTTCGGCAGGCGCCCTTCCACTACTTCGCCCAGTACCAGCTCGAAGAGGAACACGGGACGGTCCAGACCGAGCGTCTTGGCCAGTTCCGGGTGCAGTGCACCGAGGAAACCGACTTCGCGACCGTTGCGCTCGATGCGCGCGGTCTGGCCCGGATGCAGTGCCGGGTGCTTGCCGGCAGCGAAGGTGAACTCGCCCAGCGAACCGGAGGAATTCAGCAGCGCTTCGACATCCGCTTTCACGTCGAAGAAGTCAATGCCTTCACGGCCGTTGGCCCAGGCTTCCGGCAGACGGCTACCGCACACCACACCGGCCAGCATCGGCTGCTGTTGCAGGCCTTCCAGCTGGCCCACGAAGCGCAGGCCGCTCTCGAACAGGCGCACGCGGTCCTGCTGGCGGTTGAGGTTATGTTGCAGCGCCTTGACCAGGCCTGGCCACAGGGACGCCCGCATGGCCGCCATGTCGCTGGAGATCGGGTTGGCCAGCAGCAGCGGCTCGACACCCGGGGTGAACAGCTCGAACAGTTTCGGATCGATGAAGCTGTAGGTAATCGCTTCCTGGTAGCCACGAGCAACCAGCAGACGGCGCAGGGCCGGCAACTCGCCACGGGCTTCGGCGCGGGCCTGAGGCGCCAGGCGTGCTTGCGGGTAACGAACCGGCAGGCGGTTGTAGCCGTACAGGCGGCCCAGCTCTTCGATCAAGTCGACTTCAAGGCTGATATCGAAGCGATGGCTTGGCACTTCGACCTGCCACTGGCCTTCGCCAGCGACGGTTTTCAAGCCCAGGGCGTTGAGCAGTTGCTCGACCTCGGCACTGGCCATTTCCATGCCCAGCATCTGGCTGATGCGCTCGGCACGCAGGGTGATCGGTGCAACCTGCGGCAGGTGCTGCTCGCTCAGCGTCTCGATGACCGGCCCGGCTTCACCGCCGACGATTTCCAGCAGCAGGCCGGTGGCACGCTCCATGGCTTCGCGGGCCAGCTGCGAGTCTACACCACGCTCGTAGCGGTGCGAGGCATCGGTATGCAGGCCGTAGGAACGGGCCTTGCCAGCGACGGAGATCGGCTCGAAGAACGCGCTTTCCAGGAAGATGTCGCGGGTGGTCGCGGACACGCCGCTATGCTCGCCGCCCATCACGCCAGCGATGGCCAGGGCACGGCTGTGGTCGGCGATGACCAGGGTGTCGGGACGCAGGGTGACTTCCTGGCCGTCCAGCAGGACCAGCTTCTCGCCCTCCTCCGCCATGCGCACGCGGATGCCGCCATTGATCTCGGCGAGATCGAAGGCGTGCAGCGGCTGACCCAGTTCGAGCATCACGTAGTTGGTGATATCGACGGCAGCGTCGATGCTGCGTACGTCGGCGCGACGCAGGCGTTCGACCATCCACAGCGGAGTCGGACGGGACAGATCGACATTACGGATCACCCGGCCCAGGTAACGCGGGCAGGCGGCAGGCGCCAGCACTTCCACCGGGCGCACTTCGTCATGCACAGGGGCGACCGCAGGGACCACCGGGCGGGTGACCGGTGCGGCGTACAGGGCGCCGACTTCGCGGGCCAGGCCGGCCAGGGACAGGCAGTCACCGCGGTTCGGGGTCAGGTCGACCTCGATGCTGGCGTCGTCCAGATCCAGGTATTCACGGATGTCCTGGCCAACCGGCGCATCGGCAGCCAGTTCCAGCAGGCCGTCGTTGTCGTCGCTGATCTGCAGCTCGGAGGCCGAGCAAAGCATGCCGTTGGACTCGACACCACGCAGCTTGGCCTTCTTGATCTTGAAATCGCCCGGCAGCTCGGCGCCGATCATGGCGAAGGGAATTTTCAGGCCCGGGCGCACGTTCGGTGCACCACAGACAACCTGGAACGTCTCGCTGCCGTTGCTCACCAGGCAAACGCGCAACTTGTCGGCGTCGGGGTGCTGCTCGGTGCTCAGCACCTCGCCCACCACGATACCGCTGAACTGGCCGGCGGCCGGGGTCACGCTGTCGACCTCAAGTCCGGCCATCGACAGACGGGCCACCAGCTCGTCACGGGAAACCTGCGGGTTGACCCAACCGCGCAGCCACTTTTCACTGAATTTCATCCTGCTCTCCTAAAGATTCGTTACGGGTGCGCGACCTAGCGAAATTGCGCGAGGAACCGC
Organism: Pseudomonas bharatica; assembly: GCF_048586865.1. NCBI lineage: Bacteria > Pseudomonadati > Pseudomonadota > Gammaproteobacteria > Pseudomonadales > Pseudomonadaceae > Pseudomonas > Pseudomonas bharatica. The sequence goes on from NZ_JBMAWR010000002.1 coordinate 348,241, forward strand.
AAGTCGTTGTCGAAGAACAGGCGCAAATCGTTGACGCCGTAACGCAGCATGGCCAGGCGCTCGGCGCCCATGCCGAATGCGAAGCCGGAGAACTCTTCCGGATCGATCCCGGACATGCGCAGCACGTTCGGGTGCACCATGCCGCAGCCCATGACTTCCAGCCAACCCGTTTGCTTGCACACGCGGCAACCTTTGCCACTGCACATTACGCACTGGATATCGACTTCAGCCGATGGCTCGGTGAAGGGGAAGAACGACGGACGGAAACGCACCGCCAGCTCTTTCTCGAAGAAGACCCGCAGGAACTCCTCGATGGTGCCCTTGAGGTCGGCGAAATTGATGTCGCGATCCACCAGCAGGCCTTCGACCTGGTGGAACATCGGCGAGTGGGTCAGGTCCGAGTCGCAGCGATAGACGCGGCCCGGGCAGACAATGCGGATCGGCGGCTGCGAAGACTCCATGGTCCGCACCTGTACCGGCGAGGTGTGGGTCCGCAACAGCATGTTGGCATTGAAATAGAAGGTGTCGTGCATTGCCCGGGCCGGGTGGTGGCCGGGAATGTTGAGCGCTTCGAAATTGTGGTAGTCGTCTTCGACCTCGGGGCCCTCGGCGATGCCGTAGCCGATGTGGGTGAAGAACTGCTCGATGCGTTCGAGGGTACGGGTGATCGGGTGCAAGCCACCGGAGGTCTGGCCACGGCCCGGCAAGGTCACGTCAATGCATTCGGCCGCCAGGCGCGCGCTCAGTTCGGCCTCTTCGAAAGCGGCCTTGCGTGCATTGAGCACTTCGGTGACGCGCTCCTTGGCGTCGTTGATCAGGGCACCCACCTTCGGGCGCTCGTCAGCCGGCAGGTTGCCCAGGGTCTTCATCACCTGGGTCAGTTCGCCTTTCTTGCCAAGGAATTGAACCCGGATCTGCTCCAGGGCATTGATGTCTTCAGCGCGTTCCACAGCCTCCAGGGCTTGGGAGACCAGCGCATCCAGGTTTTCCATGTACAGACTCCAGATACGAAATAGGGGAAGAGCTTACAGGCTCTTCCCCTATCTATGACGTTTAACATCCGCCGCCGGATCCGGCGGCGGATGATTGTCGTGGGTACTTAAGCCAGAACGGCTTTAGCTTTCTCGACAATCGCAGCAAACGCCGCTTTTTCGTTCACTGCCAGATCAGCCAGAACCTTGCGGTCGATCTCGATGGACGCTTTCTTCAGACCGGCGATCAGACGGCTGTAGGACAGACCGTTGTTGCGAGCACCAGCGTTGATACGAGCGATCCACAGAGCGCGGAACTGACGTTTTTTCTGACGACGGTCGCGGTAGGCGTATTGGCCTGCCTTAATGACCGCTTGCTTGGCAACACGGAATACGCGGGAGCGCGCGCCGTAGTAGCCTTTAGCCAGTTTCAGAATTTTCTTGTGACGCTTACGAGCGATGACGCCACGCTTTACACGAGCCATGAGTTACTTCCTCTATCTTTGACCGAAATTAACGTACGCGCAGCATGCGCTCGACTTTTGCAACGTCCGACGGGTGCAGCAGGCTGCTACCACGCAGTTGACGCTTACGCTTGGTCGACATTTTGGTCAGGATGTGGCTCTTGAAAGCGTGCTTGTGCTTGAAGCCGGAAGCGGTTTTCAGGAAACGCTTCGCGGCACCGCTTTTGGTTTTCATTTTTGGCATGTTCGGATACTCCGCATTCAGTGGATAAACATAACCGCAAGGCCTGCCGTGCCCTGGTGGTTACTTCTTTTTCTTGGGGGCGATGACCATCATAAGCTGGCGTCCTTCCATCTTCGGATGCTGCTCAACGGTGCCGTATTCGGCGAGGTCAACCTCGACCCGCTTCAACAGCTCCATGCCCAGCTCCTGGTGGGCCATCTCACGACCACGGAATCTCAGAGAGATCTTGGCCTTGTCCCCATCACTAAGGAAACGTACCAGGTTGCGTAGTTTTACCTGGTAATCCCCTTCCTCCGTCCCTGGACGAAACTTGATTTCTTTGATCTGGATCTGCTTCTGGTTCTTCTTCGCCGCAGCCTGCTGCTTCTTTTTCTCGAAGAGGCTCTTGCCGTAGTCCATCACCCGGCATACAGGGGGTACAGCGTCAGCAGAAATTTCTACCAGGTCCAGCTTCGCTTCATCAGCGATACGAAGCGCTTCATCAATCGAGACGATGCCAATCTGCTCGCCGTCAGCGCCAATTAACCGAACCTCGCGTGCCGAGATATTCTCGTTGATCGGGGCCTTCGGTGCAGTTCGTTTATCCTGTCTCATATCACGCTTAATGGTAATTACTCCGAATCTTGGCGACCACGCCGGGAAACCGCTTGCGCAAGCAAGTCCGCGAACTGGGCGACGGGCATCGAGCCCAGGTCGGCACCTTCACGGGTACGCACAGCGACAGTTTGCGTTTCGACTTCCCGATCTCCAATAACCAAGAGATAGGGAACCTTGAGCAAGGTATGCTCGCGGATTTTAAAGCCGATCTTTTCATTTCTCAAGTCGGACTTGGCACGGAATCCGCTATTGGTCAGGGTTTTTTCCACCTGCTGGGCGAATTCGGCCTGTTTGTCGGTGATATTCATCACCACAGCCTGGGTCGGCGCCAGCCAGGCCGGGAATGCACCTTCGTAGTGCTCGATCAGAATTCCGACGAAACGCTCGAACGAACCGAGGATGGCGCGGTGCAGCATCACCGGATGCTTGCGGCCGTTGTCTTCGGAAACATACTCGGCGCCGAGGCGGATCGGCAGGTTGAAGTCCAGTTGCAGGGTACCGCACTGCCAGACACGCCCCAGGCAGTCCTTGAGCGAGAACTCGATCTTCGGACCATAGAAGGCGCCCTCGCCCGGCTGCAGATCATACGGCAGGCCTGCGTTGTCCAGTGCAGCGGCCAGTGCGGCCTCGGCACGGTCCCACAGCTCGTCGGAGCCGACGCGCTTTTCGGGACGGGTGGACAGCTTGAGCTGGATGTCCTGGAAACCGAAGTCGGAGTACACATCCATGGTCAGCTTGATGAACGCTGCCGATTCGGACTGCATCTGCTCTTCCGTGCAGAAGATATGCGCGTCGTCCTGGGTGAAGCCGCGCACACGCATGATGCCGTGCAGGGCGCCGGAGGCCTCGTTACGGTGGCAGGCGCCGAATTCGGCCAGGCGCAGCGGCAACTCGCGATAGCTCTTGAGCCCCTGATTGAACACCTGCACGTGGCACGGGCAGTTCATCGGCTTGACCGCGTAGTCACGGTTTTCCGACTGAGTGGTGAACATGTTGTCGGCGTAGTTGGCCCAGTGTCCGGACTTTTCCCACAGGGTGCGATCGACCACCTGCGGCGTCTTGATCTCCAGGTAGCCGTTCTCGCGCTGGACCTGACGCATGTACTGTTCCAGTACCTGGTACAGGGTCCAGCCATTCGGGTGCCAGAACACCATGCCCGGGGCTTCTTCCTGGAGGTGGAACAGGCCGAGGCGCTTGCCGATCTTGCGGTGATCGCGTTTTTCCGCTTCCTCGATGCGCTGGATATAGGCAGCCAGTTGCTTCTTGTCGGCCCAGGCGGTGCCGTAGACGCGCTGCAGCTGCTCGTTCTTGGCGTCGCCGCGCCAGTAGGCGCCGGACAGCTTGGTCAGCTTGAACGACTTGAGGAAACGGGTGTTCGGCACGTGCGGGCCGCGGCACATGTCGACATATTCTTCGTGATAGTACAGGCCCATCGCCTGCTCATCGGGCATGTCCTCGACCAGGCGGAGCTTGTAATCCTCGCCACGGGCCTTGAACACTTCGATCACCTCGGCGCGCGGGGTGACCTTCTTGATGACATCGTAGTCCTTGTCGATCAGCTGCTGCATGCGCTGCTCGATCGCCGCCATGTCTTCAGGCGTGAAAGGACGCTCGTAGGCGATGTCGTAGTAGAAGCCTTCGTCGATGACCGGACCGATGACCATTTTCGCGGTCGGGTACAGCTGTTTCACTGCGTGACCAACAAGGTGCGCGCAGGAGTGACGAATGATTTCCAGCCCCTCTTCGTCCTTGGGCGTGATGATTTGCAGGCTAGCGTCGTGCTCGATCAGGTCGCAGGCATCGACCAGCTTGCCGTCGACCTTGCCGGCCACGGTGGCCTTGGCCAAACCTGCGCCAATGGATGCAGCGACCTCGGCAACGGTAACCGCCTTGTCGAACGTGCGTTGACTGCCATCGGGAAGAGTAATTACGGGCATGGCGCCTCCTCTCCTAGTGGTGACCCCTACCAAAGGTCACGTGGGTTGGGATGAGCCAGTACGCGATTCGCCCCTGTCCTTCCTTGCGGAAGGCCTGCCTCACAGTGGCAGAAGTCGGATGCCTGCCAGGGAACGAACCAGAGTGACTGGAACAGAAATAAGTGGGTACGGGACACGCGAAGCAGAAGCCCAGCGAACCCGAGCCGGGCATCCTAGCACAGGGATCGAGCGCTGCGGCCCGCTGAACCCCCGACAAGGAGAAATATTTGGAAAAAAGACCGTTCAGTGAACTCCAGCGGTTTTTTCCCGCTCAGAGTCATTGAAGCGTCCTACTCTTCCATGAGACCGAAACCCAAGGAGTGCCTGGTTATGCGACTTCATTCTCTTCTTGCACTGGCTGCCGCCGGATCCCTGCTGCTGCCCCTGGCCGCCAATGCCGGACCATGGCCCGCAGGCAAGAAAGGCGAATACATGGATCAGTGCGTACAGGTTGCCAGCAGCCAGCAAGGTGTCACCGCCGCCCAGGCAGACAAGCACTGCAAATGCGGCGCAGACGCCATCGAGAAGAACTTCACCACCGCGGAAATCGAACAACTGGACAGCAAGGCCGGCGTAGACGCCAAGCTGAGGGACAGGGCCCAGGCAGCTGTGAAAGCCGCCTGCGCGCCTAAACAGTGAGGCTGATCCGGCTCAATCTTGCGCCAGATCAGCATTCGATGAAGCTAAAAGCCACCACTTGCGAATAATTAGACTATGATGATCAAGTGCATCCTGTTGGCTCTCGGCGACACCGCACTACCGAAAATCTAGTTTCTGGAGATACACCCCATGTCCAATCGCCAAAACGGCACCGTTAAATGGTTCAACGATGAGAAAGGCTACGGCTTCATCACTCCTGCAGGCGGCGGCGATGACCTGTTCGTCCACTTCAAGGCGATCGAATCCGACGGTTTCAAATCCTTGAAAGAAGGCCAGACCGTATCCTTCGTGGCCGAGAAAGGCCAGAAAGGCATGCAGGCTGCACAGGTTCGTCCAGAGTAACCCTCTGCCGAATGAAAAAACCCGTCGCTTGCGACGGGTTTTTTTATTGGCGCAACAAATCAGCCGCAATTGACGCGATTGACGATGCCCTTGTCATCGGCATGCAGGTTCAACCGCTCGGAGCGATACTCCAGGGTGATCGCATCGGTAGGTTTCAGGATACGCGCCAACTGTGCGCCGCTTGCCTTGCGCGCCTGCTCCAGCAGATCGGCAGACGCAGGCTTGCCAACGACAAACCCGGCATTGCCAGCGTCGCAACGACCATCAGTGTTCGCAGGAGCCACCGGCTCGGGCGTCTTCGATACACTGCCGCCGCTGCTGCAGCCTGCCAGAACGGCGGCAGCCAAAAGGCTCGCCAGTGACGCACGCAAATGAAACATGAATCCTCCTAAGGGATGCTGAATGCTGTTCGATCCGACAGCATCTGATTCCGATTGTTGCAAAAGCGGGTCAGTTTGCCTGAGCAACAGGCCCAAGAAAAATGACAATAGTGTCTGGAATTTGCACCAATTGTTTCAGTAGAGGTCGATATAGTCGCTGACAGGCCTTGGCCAGTTATCCAGCAGGACCTTGAACACCTGCCGGACCCACCTGTCATCTTCCGCAGCCGCCGCCCCTACACAGCCGGAACCGGCTGCCCAGGTTTCCAGCCGGAACAGCAAGCCATCCAGTTGCGCGCCACCAACCACTTCGGACAACCAGGCCTGCCCCGCTCGACTGACACGCAACTGGTTGTGCTTCATCGGATTGCCGCTGGCAAGCAACTGCCGGACATTGTCGAGGGTGAATTGCCGGGGGTCGTTGAGATCGATGGTCATGCCGCGGTCCTGCCGGAGAAATACCGATAGTTTGCCATGTCGGCATCCTTATGCCTAAGTCGCAGAGCGACCTCCCCTGGAACACGGTTAAACTGAAAGCACCGCACCGAACCCGGTCATGCAAGCACAGGGACCCTGGAACCAGCGGCATGCTTTCAATAAAACGGCAACCGTGAGATCTCCATGACCAGCCACAGCATCGATGCCGACATCAAGGTCAAATGGCCTGAAGGACAGAGCGCCTATAGCCCGGGAACAGCGGAAGAACTGAGCCTTATCGCAATCGACCTGCTGGTCAAGGAGATGGGTAGCGATGCCGCCCGCCTCTTCATCGACCAGGTCTTCGAGCGCTACCGGAACGACCCGCTGGCTGCTCATCCCCATGACGTCAGCCACCGAGCTCTTCCAGACGAGGAATCGACGGCTGGGCCCCTGCGCGAGTAACGGAAATCGCAGCAGCACGCTGGCCAAAAAGAATCGACTCATGCTCGGTGCAGCCGCGAGCCAAAGCCGCCGCGAACGCACCGACGAAGGTATCGCCGGCCGCCGTGGTATCGACTGCTTGCACCACTGGCGCGGCGAAATGCTCGCTTCCCCGGGCACTGACCAGTACCGCGCCTTGCGCCCCAAGTGTAACGATCACCCGAACCGCGCCCAGGCCGCGTAGATGCCGGCCTGCCTCCTGCGCCGAGGACAGGTCGTCCACGGGCAGGCCGGTCAGGGCCGCCGCCTCGCTTTCGTTGGGAATCAGGTAGTCGACGGAGGCCAGCCACTCCACGGGCAATGGACCGTCGACCGGCGCAGGATTGAGAATCACCGTCTTGCCCAGTTGCCGCGCTCGTGCAAGGGCAAATGCCACGGTATCCGGCGGTACCTCCATCTGGCAGACGACCACATCCGCCCCCTGCAGCATCGCGTCGAAACGTTCTATCAAGCGAGAGGACAGGCAACCATTGCTGCCCGCGACAATGACGATGGTGTTCTGGCTGGCTGCATCCACCACGATCAACGCCACACCGCTGGACATGCCGGCAACCACCTCGAGCGCTCGACAGTCGATACCCTCTGCAATCAGGCCCTCGCGCAGCGACTGGCCATAGGCATCATCACCGACACAACCGATCATCGCCACCTCGGCCCCGAGCCTTGCAGCGGCGACCGCCTGGTTCGCCCCCTTGCCCCCGGGGACCGTGGTGAAAGATTCTCCCGCCAGGGTCTCCCCTGCTCGTGGCAGACGCTGTGCGCGAGTCACCAGGTCCATGTTGAGACTGCCGATCACCACAACCCTGCCCTGCATGATGCGCCCTCAGCCCTCTGCGCCGAACAGGTCAGGACTGCGCCCGGTAGACTCGCGCAGGACGATCTTCGGCGCGACGATCCGCTGTTCCACAGGTAGCGTTCCAGCAGCCACTATGCGCCGCAACAGCATCGACGCAGCCATCTCGCCAAGGTCACGGATGGACTGCCCGACCGTGGTCAACGCCGGATAGACGTACTGGCACATCTGGATATCGTCGAAACCGATCACCGACAACTCGCCCGGCACCGTGATATGACGCTCGGCAGCAGCGCGCAATACACCCATGCCGATCATGTCGTTGCCGGCGAAGATCGCCGTCGGGCGGTCGCCGGCGAGCAGGCGGGCTGCCGCACCATAACCACCAAGGCTGGTGAACTCACTGCTGAGCACCCGCCCCTCGGGCAAGCTCACCCCCGCTTCAGCCAGGGCCCGCCGGAAGCCGGCAAGGCGCATCTTCGCCACGCTGGTCTGCGCCGGGCCATTGATGCAGGCGATATCCACGTGCCCCAGATCAAGCAGGTGTCGGGTCGCCAGGTAGGCTCCCTGCTCGTGGTCGATGCGCACGAGATCGGCGTCCACCCCCTCCAGCTCGCGATCGAGAATGACCATGGGGGTTCGCACACCTGACAGGCTCTCGAGCAGATCGCGCTCCTCCCCTACCGAAGCCACGATCAGGCCGTCGATGCGCTTTTCCAGCAGCACCCGCAAATAACTGCGCTGCTTTTTCGGGTTGTCGTCGGAATTGCACAGAATGACGCAATAGCCGTTCCGCTCGCAGGCATCCTCGATTCCCCGGGCCAGCTCGGCAAAATACGGGTTGACGCTATTGGGCACCAGCAGACCGATGGTTGCGGTGCTGCGGGCCTTGAGGGAGCGTGCCACTGCACTGGGCACATAGTCGAGTTCGGCGATCGCGGCCTCGACCTTCAAACGCACCGGCTCGCTGACCGGCCGGGTCTTGTTCAGCACATGGGACACGGTGGTATAGGAAATTCCAGCCAGTGCCGCTACGTCTTTTATGGTTGCCATGCTTTCAATTCCACCGACTTGTGCGCCGGCTGCGATAAGTGTCGATAATCACGGCGATCACGATGACCGCTCCGGTAATGATGCGCTTTGTCGGCTCCGACGCCCCGATTTGCGCCAGCCCCGCCGCCAGCACGGAAATGATCAGTACGCCGAAGAACGTACTGACCACCGAGCCACGCCCGCCCATCAGGCTGGTACCACCGATCACCACGGCGGCGATGACCTGCAGCTCCAGGCCGGAGCCGGCATTGGGGTCGGCCGCCTCCAGCCGGGAGACCTGGAACAATGCCGCCAGGCCGGCAAGCAACCCCATCAGGGCAAACACGAGGATCCGGTAGGGACGGGGATCGACCCCGGCCAGGCGCACGGCCTCTTCATTGGTGCCGATTGCGACCAGATAGCGGCCGAAGACCGTACGCACCAGCACCAATTGGGCCAACACGATCACAGCCAGGGCAATCAGGAACGACGGCGAAATGCCAAAGGCGATGGGATCGGACAACCAGGCCAGGGCATCCCCGACATAGGCAGTGCGCGAATCGGTCAGTTGATAGGCAGCACCCCTGGCCATCTCCAGCACACCAAGGGATACGATGAAGGAAGGAATACGCCAGGCTACGGTGATGGATCCGGTAAGGCTGCCGACCAGGGCCGCACTGCCCATGCCCAGCAAGGCTGCCGGCAATACACTCCAGCCCCAACCCAGCATGGCGACGCTCACCACCGAACCCGCGAGGGCCAGCACCGAGCCGACGGAGAGATCGATTCCGCCGATGACCAGCACGAACGTCATGCCTACCGCCAGCACCATCAGATCGGGAATCTGGTTGGCAAGCGTGCTGAAGGTCGCATAGGACAGGAAATGGCTGCTGAGCAGGGAAAACAGGGCAACCATGCCCAGCAGGGCACCTGCAAGGCCGAAGCAGGTGCCGAACGCAAGCCGACCGGGGGCACGCTTGGCCGTCGGCGCAGTACCCAGGGAGGATGTCTTCATAGCGCATTTCCCGGCGCTGCCGCGGACGACAGCGCTTCAGGTTCGTGATAGCCGGAAAAGGCCGCAGCCAGCAGGTTGTCCTGGCTCCAGTCGCCCCGCTCGAAGGTACTCACCAGCCGCCCCGCACTGAGCACACCGATACGGTCGGATACCAGCATCAACTCGCGCAGGTCGCTGGATACCACCACCAGCGCCTTGCCCTGGCGAGTCAGTTCGGCAAGCAGATGATAGATATCCAGCTTCGCGCCGACGTCGATGCCCCGGGTCGGTTCGTCGAACAACAACACCTGGCAGTCCCGTTCGAGCCATCGGCCGATCACGACCTTCTGCTGATTACCGCCGGACAGCTCCCTGACCAACTGCTCCGATCCTGCGCTACGTATGCCCAGGGCAGCGATGCACCGTTCGGCCAGCGCCCGCTCGGCGCTTTGGCTCACCATACCCGCGCGGGATACCGCTGCGAGGTTCCCCAGGACCAGGTTGGCACTGACCGACTCGCCCGGAAGCAGACCCTGGCCCTTGCGGTCCTCGCTGATCAGGGCAATGCCAAGACGCGCCGCCGCCATCGGCGAATCGATGCGGCATTTCCGCAGTGGCCGGCCCACCTCCAGCGTGCCGTGATCGGCAGGGTCTGCGCCGTAGATCAGGCGCAGCAGTTCGGTACGTCCTGCGCCCACCAGGCCGAACAACCCGAAGACCTCGCCAGCCCGCACTTCGAACGAAACATCGACGACCTTTTCTCCTCGCCCCAGGCCGCGGACCCGCAGCAACGGCTCGCCAATCCGCCGATCCGGCGCCTGGATATGCTCGACCAGCTCCCGCCCCGCCATCAACCTGAGCAACTCCTGGCTGCTGTAGCGCAGGATCGGCTCGACGCAGACCAGCTGGCCATCGCGCAGCACCGCGATACGTTGCGCGATGCGCCTGAGCTCTTCCAATCGGTGGGAGATATAAAGCACCGCGACTCCGCGCTCACGCAGGAGCTCTATCTGCTCGAAAAGCAGTTCAACCTCATGCGCCGTGAGCATGGCAGTGGGCTCGTCGAGAATCAGCAGATGGCAGTCGCCGATAAGGTTGCGGGCGATCTCCACCATCTGCTGGTGGCCTATGCCCAGCTCTGCCACCGGCGTATCCGGATCGATAGCCTGCAGCCCCATGCGCGCCATGGCCACCCCGGCCTGGCGCCGCAGGCGCTTGCGATCGATCCAGCCGAAGCGTCCGGGCAACTGGTTGAGGAACAGGTTTTCCGCAACGCTGAGGGTCGGCAGCAGGTTGAGTTCCTGCATCACCATTCGTACACCCAGGCGCTCGGCAACAGTGCGACTGCCTGGCTGGTAGGGACGCCCCTGGAACTCCATGCTTCCGGCGCTGGCCGGTTCCAGGCCGGCGATGATCCGCGACAGCGTACTCTTGCCCGCGCCATTCTCGCCGGTAAGCGCCACTACCTCGCCGCGCCGAAGGGTAAGGTCGATGCCGCCAAGCACCTGCTGGGCGTAGGTCTTGCCTACCCCGCTGACGGTCAGTAGCACGTCGGTGCTCATTGTTTGCCGACCACCAGGTCGACCGGCGTCTGGATGACATTGTCGCCATCCACCTCTGGCTTTTCGCCGTTGAGCATCTTCAACGCCGCCTCGATGCCAAATACTGCCTGTCGGGCGGCATACTGGTCGGCGCTGGCGAGCACACGCCCGTCGGCCAGCATCGGCGCAATGGCCTTGATGTTGTCGTACCCCACCACCTGAACCTGACCGCTACGCCCCGTCGAGCGCACCGCCGAGACCGCGCCCAGTGCCATGCTGTCGTTGCCTGCAAGCAAGGCCTTGAGATTGGGGTATTCGTTGATCATCGCCGACGCAACGGCATTGCCCTTGTTGATTTCCCAGTTGCCGGACTGTACCGAGACAACCTTCATCTGCGCTGCCTCCATCGCGTCCTGGAAGCCGGCGGTACGTTGCTGCGCATTGGTGGTAGTCGGCACTCCTTCGATGATGCCGACCTCGTCACCGGCCTTGAGCCTGCTCGCCAGGTAGTCGCCGACCAGACGCGCGCCCTTGCGGTTGTCCGGCCCGACGAAGGGCACGCTGAGTTGCTTGCTCGCAAGCACCCCGGGATCGAGGCGGTTATCGATATTGATCACGATGATGCCGGCATCCATGGCGCGCTTGATCACTGGCACCAGTGCCTTGGAATCGGCAGGTGCGATTACCAGGGCATCCACCCTGGAGACGATCATCTGCTCGACGATACGGATCTGCGCGCCAGTATCGGATTCGTCCTTGATGCCGTTGGACACCAGCTCGAAGTCATCCGGGTGTTCTTTCTGATAGGCCTTGGCGCCATCCTCCATGGTCAGGAAGAACTCGTTGGCGAGGGACTTCATGACCAGGGCAACCTTGGGGCGGTCTTCGGCGCAGGCGACGGAAGCAGTGAAAAGAACGGCGAGTACGGCCAAGGCCCGGATCCGTCCAAGGGAAGGCAAATGCATGAAGTTCACTCCGTTTTTTGCTTTTTTATCGGATAGCAAACGTTTGCTGTACGCAACTATGAAAGCGGCACAGGGCTTTGTCAAATAGGCAGCCGCCACGCGACGATATCCGGGGAATTGTCGCTCAAACGCCTGGAAATCCAAACTTTCAATAGCCCGGAATTCCAGAGGGAACAAAGTGCCTTTTCGATTTCGGGCAGAGGGCCAGCTTTCGCGGAGTCCTACATGAGCTATGCGAACGCGCATTGAAAATTGTTTTGCCGCCGATGCAGCAAAACTGCGGCGAAGCAGTCATACACCCTCTTCGAACCGACTAGCTGTTGCGAAAAATCCTACAGTTAAATACTGTATGCGCATACAGCAAAAACAAGGAACACTTTCGTGGCTACTCCCTCCGCTACCACGCCAGCCAGCAGTTATGAGCAACTCGGCGTGCGCATCCAGAAAATCATCAATTCCCCGACCGCCCAGCGCTCGAAGGCGGCGCTGATCTTTCGCCTCGAACAGGAGTCCTCGGACGACTGGGAAACCCTGCTCGAGGAAATAGCAGAGAACGACAACGTCACCCTCGCCCATCGCGACGATGGCGGCGTGCAGATTTTCTGGACGGTGCCGAAGGAAGACTGACGCGGATGAGATTCATGTTTTTGGCAGCCAGCTGCCTGTTGTTCAGCCTCACCGCCCACGCAGACGCACCCCGGACTTTCAGCGAAGCGAAGAAGATCGCCTGGCGCTTGTACGCCCCGCAATCGACGGAGTTCTATTGCGGTTGCAAGTACACCGGGAACAAGGTGGACCTTGCTGGCTGTGGCTACGTCCCGCGCAAGAATGCCAACCGCGCCTCGCGGATCGAGTGGGAGCACATAGTGCCGGCCTGGCAGATCGGTCATCAGCGCCAATGCTGGCAAAGCGGTGGACGCAAGAACTGTTCGCGCAACGATACCCTGTACCAGCGTGCAGAAGCCGACCTGCACAACCTGGTGCCGAGCATCGGCGAGGTGAATGGTGATCGCAGCAACTTCGCTTTCGGCTGGCTGCCCGAGCAACACGGGCAATATGGTTCGTGCCTGACCCAGGTGGATTTCAAGGCGAAAAAGGTCATGCCGCGCCCTTCCATTCGAGGAATGATCGCGCGCACCTACTTCTACATGAGCAAGCAATATGACCTGCGCTTGTCCAGGCAAGACCGCCAGTTGTACGAAGCCTGGAACAAGACCTATCCGGCGCAGGCCTGGGAGCGCCAACGCAACCAGCGCGTAGCGTGCGTAATGGGCCACGGCAACGAATTCGTCGGCCCGGTTGATCTCAAGGCTTGCAGTTGAAGTCAGGCCAGCGTCTGTAGATAGGCACTGGCCTGCTGGCAACGCTGCAGTCGGGCAATGTCGGCAGGGCCTGCAACCTGGATGCGGCCCGGATCGCTTTCATCGGCCAGGTCCGCCAGCTTGACTGCCCGGGCCAGCGGGTCACTGCCGATCCTGGCAACGAATTCCTCGTCGCTTTCATCGCACCGTGGACTCAACGCCTGCACCGCAGCGAGGATCTTCAGGGCGAAGCCTTCGCGCGCCAGATCGGACAGGGTCATGGGTGAATCCTGAAGCACCTCGTGCAGCACTGCGACGATGCGCTGCTCGGTAGTCGAAACCCGCAGCATCACCCGCAATGGATGCAGGATGTACGCAGCGCCGCCTTTGTCACGGTGCCCTTCATGGGCACGGGCTGCAACCGTAATGGCTCGCTCCAGCGTGGACATGGCCCCCTCCTCACCGTTGCCGCACTCATTGAAACACCTCTATCAATGAGCATAGACCGACAATGCGCCAATACCGTTCCAGAGGACATTACACAAAGGATTATCGCGGGGCGCCGTGCTGGATGACCACCGAGTCGGTGCCCAGGCGTGCCATTACATCGTCTTTGCTGGCCACGGCCTCGGCCTTTTCCATGAACGGCCCGAGAAGGACAACAGGCTTGCCGTCACGGTACACCACCGAGGACGGGATGCCCTTCTCGATCAGGCGCGCGGTGATATCGCTCAACGCCCCCATGTTCGGCCCCTGGACGATTTCCACATCCCACCCCTGCGGTGCCGGGTCGTTGGCGAGGGCATCGGCACGACGCTGCAGGTCAGCACCACCGCAGACTTCCCGGATACGCAAGTCGTTGCCGGTTTCGTCGATGATGACGTTGTAATCCGCGCCGTTCTTGATCGCTACGTAGCTGCGGTATGGCAGGTAGTTGCCGTTGTCGTCCTTGCCGCGGAACTGGCCACAGATATCGCCCTTGGTATTGAACCGCACGTTGGCGAACTTGGCCGTCTTCGGATTCTGCAGGTGCTCGGCGACCTGCTTGTGCACCCGCTCGGCATCGTTGTCACAGCCGGCCAGGGCCAGCACTGCCATTACCACCGCCACTTTGCGCACGCGCTTACCTCCTGAATTCAAGCGGCGGATTCTAGCACCCGGCCACACTCCCGGTCCGCTACTCCTTGACGCAGTCCACGGTGTACACCCGCCCACCATCTGTTTCCTGATGTTGCAAACCATGCACGTCGGCGACGAATCCGGGAAAACCGGTGTCGAAAGCCCGCGCGAAAGCGAGGTAATCGATGATCGACCGGGTCGCCTCGGTGAAGCGCTCACCAGGCATGATCAGCGGAATGCCCGGTGGATACGGGACCAGCATCACCGCGGCGACACGGCCCAGCAACTGCTCGATAGGAACCGCCTCCACTTCACCGCGAACGAGCTTGTCGTAGGCCATGGACGGTTTCATCACCACTTCCGGCAACCGGGTGTAGAGGCGCTTGAGCTGCTTGGCAGTAGCATTGCTGCGATAACAGGCATGCAGCTGATCGCATAGATCACGCAACCCCATGCCACGGTAACGCTGCGGATCCAGGCTGGCGACGCACGGCAGGCAGTGGGCCAGCTCGGTATTGGCATCGTAGCTGCGCTTGAACTCCAGCAGTTCGGTGAGCAACGTGCTCCATTTGCCCTTGGTGATCCCCATCGAAAACAGCACCAGGAAGGAGTAGAGCCCGGTCTTTTCCACCACCAGGCCGCGTTCCCAGAGGAATTTGCTGACCACCGCCGCGGGAATGCCATTGCGATCCAGGCTTCCCGCCGCATCCAGGCCGGGCATGACCAGGGTCACCTTGATCGGGTCGAGCAGCACGTAGTCCTCGCCGAGATCACCGAAGCCGTGCCACTGCGCCTGGGGCTCGAGCAGCCAGTCTTCCGTGGCGACACGATGGATACCCTCGACCCGCGGCGGCTGCCAGACGCTGAACCACCAGTCGTCGGCACCAAGGTGTTCGCGCAGGTTGGCCAGGGCGCGCCGGAAGCTCAGGGCCTCGTCGAACATTTCCTGAAGCAGCGAGCGCCCCGCCGGCCCTTCCATCATCGCCGAGGACACATCCAGAGAGGCCAGGATGCTGTACTGGGGCGAGGTGGAAATGTGCATCATGAACGCTTCATTGAAACGGTCGCGGTCCAGCTGTCGACGACCGCCATCCTGCACATGGATCATCGATGCCTGGCTGAAGGCGGCAAGCAGCTTGTGGGTGGAGTGGGTACTGAACACCAGCGGGCTTTCGGCGCTGCGCGAGGTGCCCATGGCGTAGCGTCCGGCAAAAAATTCGTGGAAGGCCGCATAGGCGTACCAGGCCTCGTCGAAATGCAGGACCTCGACGCTGTTGCCAAGGGTCTGCTTGATCATCTCGGCGTTGTAGCACAAGCCGTCATAGGTGGAGTTGGTCACCACCGCCATCTTGACCCGCGCCTCACGCCCCCTGGCGAGCGGATTGGCAAGGATCTTGGCCTGGATCGACTCGGGGCTGAACTCGCTGAGTGGAATCGGCCCGATGATGCCCAGCTCGTTGCGTTCCGGACACAGGTACAGGGGAATCGCGCCGGTCATGATGATCGCGTGGAGCACCGACTTGTGGCAGTTGCGATCCACCAGCACGAGGTCATCGCGGCCCACCATCGAATGCCAGACGATCTTGTTCGCCGTCGAAGTGCCGTTGATCACGAAGAACGTGTGGTCGGCACCGAAATTGCGCGCGGCGCGGGCTTCGGCCTCTGCCAAGGGGCCCGTGTGATCCAGCAACGAGCCCAGTTCCGGCACGGAAACCGAGAGGTCGGAGCGCAGGGTGTTCTCCCCGAAAAACTGGTGAAACGCCTGCCCTACCGGACTCTTGCGATAGGCTACGCCGCCACCGTGGCCCGGGGTATGCCACGAGTAATTGGATTGCGCGGTGTGCTGCACCAGCGCCTTGAAAAATGGCGGCAGCAGGCCGTCGAGGTAATTGTGCGCAGCGCGGGCAACCTGGCGAGCGAGAAAAGGCACGGTGTCTTCGAACAGGTACAGGATGCCGCGCAACTGGTTCAGCTCGCTCATCGCATCGGCGGGGGCGTTTTCCAGGGTGACCTGCTCGCCCAGGGCGAAGATCGGCAAATGGGGCGCACGGGAGCGGGCCAGGCGAATCAGTTCGACCATGTTCTGCAACAGATGGGTGTTCTCGCCGGCGCCCTCTGCGGCGATCAGCATGCAGGCGAGGCCGTGATGGGTGGCGGCGACCAGGCGACCTTCGGCGTAGTCGATGGCGCTGAGGATGGTGAAACCGTCCTGGGCCAGCTCCTGGGCAATGCCACGGACACGATCACCGGCCACGGTGTCGGACTTGATGTCACGGTGAACGATGAGAACGGGAAACTTGAGGTCCTTGTACATGAGCGGCGTTACCTTCTTCCTGCGACAGGCCTCGTGGGCCGTTCATCTCAGGGTAGAAGGTCGCCGCGATGGCGCGCGGGAAATGCCTCAGTTGCCCTGCGCCAGTTGCTGCCACAGGGCCGGCGCACCGGCGGACTTGGCCACCGCTTCGAGGCGGGCAAGGTGGGCTTCGAGTTCCTCGGGCGTGGCGCGGATGATACGTCCGGCCTGCCGGCTGGCGGGCAGCCGGCGGATCTCGCTGCCCTGGTTCGCCGCACCTTCACCCTCGCCCTCGGTGCCAGCCAGCGACAGGCTGGTCTGGCCACCGGTCATCGCCAGGAAGACATCGGCGAGCAACTCGGAGTCGAGCAAGGCGCCGTGCAGTTCACGACCGGAGTTGTCGATGCCGTAGCGTTTGCACAAGGCATCGAGGCTGTTGCGCTGACCCGGATGGCGCTCGCGGGCCATCATCAGGGTGTCGAGAATCTCGCAATGCTGCGACAGGTCGGCGCGATCCTGCTGGCCGATCAGGGCGAATTCATTGTTGAGGAAGCCAACGTCGAACGATGCGTTGTGGATGACCAGGCGCGCGCCCTGGATGAACTCGAAGAACTCGTCGGCGACTTCAGCGAAGCGCGGCTTGCCCACCAGGAAGGCGTCGGTGATGCCGTGAACGCCAATGGCAGCCTCGTCGCTTGGACGATCCGGCTGCAGATAGACGTGGAAGTGACGCCCGCTCAGACGCCGCCCGATCAGTTCGACACAACCGATCTCGATGACCCGGTGGCCATCGGTCACCGGCATACCGGTGGTTTCGGTATCGAGGACTACCGACCTGTTGTTTTGCAAATCCACGCCGGTGATCTCCTGCCGTGTTGCTGAAAGCGGCGAATCTTAACCCAGCTTCGCCATTGCGTCCCGGAGATTCATCGACAGGCGCCTCAGCGCATGCCGCGGACCTCGTCGACTCCGCGATTGGCCAACTGGTCGGCACGTTCGTTGCCGTGATGGCCGATATGGCCGCGTACCCATTGCCACTTGACCTTGTGCCGGTTGACCTGCTCGTCGAGCAACTGCCAGAGATCGGCGTTCTTCACCGGTTCCTTGGCGGCCGTCTTCCAGCCCCGTTTCTTCCAGTTGGTCATCCACTCGGTGATGCCTTTCATCACGTACTGGGAGTCGGTCACCAGAAGCACCTCGCACTCGCGGCGCAGCGCCTCCAGGCCCTTGATGGCCGCCATCAGTTCCATGCGGTTGTTGGTGGTTTCCCGCTCGCCACCCCAGAGCTCCTTCTCGACCCCCTTGTAGATCATCAGGACGCCCCACCCGCCGGGGCCGGGATTGCCCTTGCAGGCACCATCGGTGTAGATCTCGACGCTATCGCTCATGTACAGCCTTTTTCATCGTTGAAAGGTCTGCCTTCCGGGTGGGGCGCCTGGCGATTGACCTTGGCCAGCGGCAGCGGCAGCAGCTTGCCCATCGGCTCGCGGCGCTCCTGGCGCAACGGTCGCAGGCCGACCACCATCTTGCGCGCGACAAGCAGGTAGACCCCGCCACCGGAGCCCTGCCAGCGCCCGGCAAGACGCTCCCACCCCGCCAACCTGGCTTGCCAGGCCGGCGAGGCAAGCGGCGGACGATAGCACCCGAACCGGCGTTTCTCCAGCGCGAACCCCAGCAGGTTGAGCCAGTCGCCAACCCGCGACGGCGAGATGCAGCGAGCCTTGCGCAAGGCATCGTGGGCAAATACACGACGAATGCCCCAACTGCTCCAGGGGTTGATGCCGACGATCAGCAGGTGCCCTCCGGGGCGCACACTGCTGGCCGCTTCGCGGAGCAGGCCGTGGGGCGACAGGGAAAAGTCCAGGCCGTGTTGCAGTACCACCACGTCGGCCGCATGTTCGCTGAGCGGCCAGGCCTGCTCCTCGCAAACGATTTCGACTCCCGGCAGTGGCGCACCGAGCCGCACGTTGCGCTGCACCTGGGGGGCCGTGGGGGGCGGCTCGGCGCCAGGCCCGTAATGGACCAGATAGCCACCAAAATAACGGCCCAGTTCGTCCTCGAGCAGGCGCTGCTCCTCGGCGAGCATCAGTTGCCCCAAGGGGCCGGCGAACCAGTCGCGGGCCAGGCTGATCAGTTCGAGCCATTGCGGATCGGCGTGGGCGAAGGCTTGATCGGTCATTGCATTCTCCCTTGAAGGTTCTCGATGGAACACATAGCTACTAAGATGCACCCTTGTCCCACGTTTGGCGAATCGCTCGATGATACAGATAGAAGCCTTGCCCGCTTTCAATGACAACTACATCTGGTTGTTGCAGGACGCCGAAAGCCGCCGCTGCGCAGTAGTCGATCCGGGCGATCCGGCACCGGTGCTGGAGTGGCTCGGGCAGCATCCCGGATGGCGCCTGGAGGATATCCTCGTAACGCATCATCACCATGACCATACCGGCGGTGTCGAAACCCTGAAGGCGGCCACCGGTGCGCGGGTCTGCGGGCCGGCCAGCGAAGCCATTCCCGGACGCGACCTGGCCCTTGAAGACAACGCGGTGGTACGGGTCCTGGATACCGACTTCCGGGTCTTCGCGGTTCCCGGCCACACCCTCGGGCACATCGCCTACTTCAGCGACCAGCCCACCACGCCCTTGCTGTTCAGCGGCGACACCCTGTTCGCAGCCGGCTGCGGCAGGTTGTTCGAAGGCACGCCGCAGCAGATGCATGACTCACTGCAACGTCTGGCTGCCTTGCCGGGAACGACGCTGGTGTACTGCGCACATGAATACACCCTGAGCAACCTGCGTTTTGCCTGTGCCGTCGAGCCGGCCAACCAGCAGGTTCTGGCACGGTTCGAAGAAGTTTCCCGCTTGCGTTCGGAAAATCGCATCACCTTGCCCTCGAGCATCGCCCTGGAACGTCTGACCAACCCTTTTTTGCGGGTGGAAGAAACATCCGTTAAAGAAAAAGCAGACGAACGGACAGGCGCCTTAAACCCTACGCCAAGTGCTGTTTTTGCTGGGCTGAGGGCATGGAAGGATAAGTTCTGATGATTGCCGCTTGATGACCGGCCGGTTCTGAAAGGTTGACCCGCCTGGGGGCGCTTTCTAGAATCGCCCGACATTTTCGCCCGGAACTCTGTCCCAGCCAATGTCGTCCAATCGCCGCAGAACCTTCACCACCGTCGCCATGACGCGCCTTGCACAGGCCGTCGCGCTCGGCCTGACAGCCACCCTCGTGGGCTGCCAGAGCACCAGTCAAATGGGCGACAACGAAGCCGTTCGCATGCACGTCCAGCCCCGCGTGAAGCACAAGCCTGTGTTCGTCCAGGCCAAGCCCGCCGAGCAGGCGCCGCAGGACGTCTGGGAGCGCATCCGCCAGGGCTTCCAGTTGCAGGACGATATCGGCGTCAACCCGCGTATCGAGCAGCAGCGCCTGTGGTTTGCCAGCAACCCGAGTTTCCTCGAGACCGCTGGCGACCGCAGCAGCCTCTATATCCACTACATCGTCGAGCGCCTCGAAGAACGCGAAATGCCGCTGGAGCTGGCCCTGTTGCCGGCAATCGAGAGCGCCTACAACCCGCTGGCCTATTCCCGTGCCCACGCGGTCGGACTGTGGCAGTTCATTCCCTCCACAGGGCGTCACTACAACCTGCGCCAGACCCGTTTCTACGATGGCCGCCGCGACATCACCGCGTCGACCAACGCCGCGCTGGACTACCTGACCCGCCTGCACGACATGTTCAACGGCGACTGGCTGCTGGCCCTGGCCGCCTACAACGCCGGCGAAGGCACGGTCAGCCGGGCCATCGAGCGCAACGAACGGCTTGGCCTGCCGACCGACTACTGGAACCTGCCGCTCCCCCAGGAAACCCGCGACTACGTGCCGAAGCTGCTGGCCCTGTCCCAGGTGGTGCTGACGCCAGAGGCCTACGGGGTCAATCTCAATCCGATCGCCAACGAACCCTATTTCGAGGCCGTTGCCATCAAGGACCGCCTCGACCTGTCGCGGGTCGCCGCCCTGGCCGAGATCGACGAGGACGAGCTGTTCCAGCTCAATCCTGCCTTCAAGAAACGCATGACCGTGGATGGCCCCCAGCAGTTGCTGGTGCCCACTGCCAAGGCACAACTGCTGACCAGCAGCCTGTCGAGCATGAAGCCCGAGGAACTGCTCGCCCTGCAACCCCAGGCCGCAGTGTTCAAGGCCGCCCTCGCCGAAGCTGAAACCCCGCCTGCACGTAGCATGCGCTACAAGGTCAAGCGTGGCGACAGCCTGGGCAGCATCGCCAAGGCCAACCGGGTCAGCGTCAAGGACCTGCAACGCTGGAACAAGCTCAAGGGCAACCGCCTGAGCGCAGGCCAGACCCTGGTCATGAACAGCAGCCAGCCGGCCATCAAGCTGGCCTCGACCACGAAGTCGGCACCTGCTGCCGGCAACAAGCAGCGCGCCACCCAGTACAAGGTGCGCAAGGGTGATTCGCTGTACCTGGTCGCCAAACGCTTCAATGTCGAGATGCAACATCTCAAGCGCTGGAATCCGCGCAGCGGCCAGGCTTTGAAGCCAGGCCAGACACTCACCGTCTACCTGCCTCATTGATAAAGGAAGGCGCCGCCCGACTGCGGCGCCAGACGCCACGGATGCGCTCTTTTTCCTGCCGATACAAGCTGTTACTGTAGGGAAACAAAGCCCAAGCCGCCTGGATCGGATCGCCGACTTGATACGTCCCCTCCTGCTGTCATTCAGCCTGGCCTTGAGCTTTCCCGCGGGCGCAACGATCACCGAAAGTCACGGTTACGCCCAGTTCGGCACGCTCAAGTACCCAGCCAAATTTACCCACTTCGATTGGGTCAACCCGCAAGCGCCAAAAGGCGGCATCTTGCGTGCCATGGCATTCGGCACCTTTGACACCCTCAATCCCTATACCTTCAAGGGCAGCAGTCCGGTTACCACGCCGAACTTCCTGCAATACGGGGTCAACGAGCTCAATGAAACGCTGATGGTCGGCACCGGCCAGTACGACCCGTCCGGAGACGAGGCGACGTCGAGCTACGGGCTGATCGCCCGTTCGGTCGAGTATGCGGAAGACCGCAGCTGGGTGGTCTTCAACCTGCGTCCGGAGGCACGTTTCCATGATGGCCGGCCGATCACCGCGGCGGATGTCGCATTTTCCTACCGCACCCTGCTCAAGGAAGGCCACCCGATCTACCGCACCAACCTCCAGGAGGTCGAACGGGTCGATGTGCTCAACCCCCAGCGCATCCGCTTCGTCTTCAAGCGTGCCGGCAATCCCCTGCTGATCCTGCGTCTCGGTGAAATGCCCGTGCTGCCACAGCATTACTGGCAAGGCCGCGACTTCAAGGCCACCACCTTCGAGCCACCACTGGGTAGTGGCCCGTATCGCATCAGCGAGGTACAGCCGGGCCGGCGCCTGGTGTTCGAGCGAGTCAAGGACTGGTGGGGCAAGGACCTGCCGGTCAATCGGGGCAAGTACAACTTCGATCGCGTCGAGTACGAGTTCTATCGCGACAGCGACGTGGCATTCGAAGCCTTCAAGGCCGGCGAGTTCGACATCTACATCGAGCACCAGGCGAAAAACTGGGCCAATGGCTACAACTTTCCGGCGGTGCGTCGTGGCCAGGTGATAAAGGCGCAGATCAAGCACCAGATCCCGACCCAGACCCAAGGGCTGTTCATGAACAGCCGGCGCGCAGCCTTTGCCGATCGCCGCGTACGCCAGGCGCTGGGCCTGATGTTCGACTTCGAGTGGACCAATCGGGCACTGTTCAGCAGCGCCTACCGGCGTGCCACCAGCTTCTATCCCAATAGTGAATTCAGCGCCGAAGGCTTGCCGGTGGGCAAGGAGTGGCTGCTGCTGGCCCCGTACCGTGACCAACTGCCCGCCGCGATGTTCACCAAACCCTTCGCCGTCAGCCAGACCGACGGCCGCGGAATCGGCCGCGACCAGTTGCGCCAGGCCCTGGAACTGCTCGGCAAGGCCGGCTGGAAGCTCGACGGGCAGCGTTTGCTGAACAGCAACGGCCAGCCGCTCAGGCTGGAGATCCTGCTGGTCAATCCGAACCTGGAACGCATTCTCCAGCCCTACGTGGAGAACCTCGCCAGCATCGGCATCGACGCACGCCTGCGAACCGTCGACCGGGCCCAGTACAAGCAGCGCCTGGACCAGTTCGATTTCGACATGATCCTGATGACCCTGACCCAGACCCTCAGCCCCGGGCTGGAACAATGGCAGTATTTCCATTCCAGCCAGGCCAGCACCAAGGGCAGCAAGAACTACGCCGGAGTCGACAGCCCGGTGGTCGACCACCTGCTCGACGCCCTTCTCGCCTCACAGACCCGCGATGACCAGGTGGCCGCCGCCCGCGCCCTGGATCGGGTGCTGTCGTGGCAGTACTACATGATTCCCAACTGGTATCTCGACTATCACCGCCTGGCCTACCGCAACCGGTTCGCCTTCGTCACCACCCCGCCCTATACCCTGGGGCTGAATACCTGGTGGCTCAAGCCTTCGGAGAACGCCCAATGATGCCGATGCCCCGTCTGCGCCTGATGCTCGGCGGCCTGCTTCTGGCCGGCCTGAGCCTGCCGGGTCTGGCTGCGCCGCAACATGCCGTGACCCTTTACAACGAAGCGCCGAAGTACCCGGCGGACTTCAAGCATTTCGACTATGTGAATCCCGACGCGCCAAAGGGCGGCACCTTCCGCGAGAACGGTTTCGGCAGCTTCGACAGCCTCAACCCGTTCATCAGCAAGGGTGTGCCAGCAGACAACATCGACCTGGTCTACGACACGCTGGCCCGCGCCAGCCTGGACGAGCCCTTCACCGAGTACGGCCTGCTGGCCAGGCAGATCGAGAAAGCCCCGGACAACAGTTGGGTGCGTTTCTACCTGCGTCCGGATGCGCGCTTTCACGACGGCACACCGGTGCGCGCGGAAGACGTGGTGTTCACCTTCAATACCTTGATGAAAAGCGGCGCCCCGATGTTCCGCGGCTATTACGCGGACGTCGCCGAGGTGGTCGCCGAAGACCCGCTCAAGGTCCTGTTCAAGTTCAAGCACAGCAACAACCGTGAGCTGCCGCTGATCCTTGGCCAGCTCGCCGTGCTGCCGAAACACTTCTGGGAAAGCCGCGATTTCACCAAGGGCAGCCTGGAAATCCCGGTGGGCAGCGGGCCATACAAGGTCGCCGAGGTCAAGCCAGGACGCTCGATCCGCCTGGTGCGCGACAAGAACTACTGGGGCAAGGACCTGCCCATCAACCGCGGCTTCTACAACTTCGACACCATCACCGTCGACTATTACCGCGACAACACCGTAGCCCTCGAAGCGCTCAAGGCCGGGCAGTTCGACTACTGGTTCGAGACCAGCGCGAAGAACTGGGCCACCGCCTACAACATCCCCGCCGTGCGGGAAAAACGCCTGATCCGCGAGGAGATCCCCAATGGCACGCCCACCGGCATGCAGGGCTTCGTCTTCAACCTGCGTCGCCCGGTGTTCCAGGACGTGCGGGTGCGCCATGCGCTAAGCCTGCTGCTGGACTTCGAATGGACCAACAAACAGTTGTTCAACGGGGCCTACACCCGCACCGGCAGCTATTTCGAAAACTCGGAGATGGCCGCCCGGGGCCTGCCTGGCCCCGATGAGCTGAAGCTCCTGGAACCGCTGCGCGGCAAGATTCCCGAGCAGGTCTTCACCGAGGAGTTCAAGAACCCGGTCACCGACGCCAGCGGCATGATCCGCGAGCAGCAGCGCCAGGCCTACAAACTGCTCCAGGATGCCGGCTGGCGCATTGAAAACGACCGGATGGTGGATGCCCAGGGCAAGCCACTGACCATCGAGTTCCTGCTCGCACAGACCGAGTTCGAACGCATCCTCCTGCCTTACAAACGCAACCTTGCCGATCTCGGCATCACCCTGAACATCCGCCGCGTCGATGTCGCCGAATACATCAACCGCCTGCGCTCCCGGGACTTCGACATGATCGTGGGCGGTTTCCCGCAATCGAATTCCCCGGGTAACGAACAGCGCGAGTTCTGGCAAAGCAGCAGCGCCGAAAACCCGGGCAGCCGCAACTACATGGGCCTCAAGGACCCAGCAATCGATAGCCTGGTGGAATCGCTGATCAACGCCGACTCGCGGCAGAACCTGATTGCCCATACCCGCGCCCTTGACCGCGTATTGCTCTGGGGCTACTACGTGGTGCCGAACTGGCATATCAAGACCTGGCGCGTGGCCTACTGGAACCATATCGGCCACCCGGACACTCCGCCCAAGTACGATATCGGCATCAATACCTGGTGGATCAAGCCCGAGGTCAAGCCGGCCACCCCGGTGACACCGCAGGACACCGCAGCCGACGGGGAGCAGTAAGATGCTGGCCTACATACTGCGGCGCCTGCTGCTGATCATCCCGACCCTGTTCGGCATCCTGATCATCAACTTCGTTATCATCCAGGCCGCTCCCGGCGGCCCGGTGGAACAGATGATCGCCAAGCTCGAAGGCTTCGAGGGCGCCACCAGCCGGATTGCCGGCGGAGGCGCCGAAGTCTCGGTGGCCGGCTCCAATTATCGCGGTGCGCAAGGCCTGGATCCGGCGTTGGTCAAGGAAATCGAGCGCATGTACGGCTTCGACAAGTCGGCGCCGGAACGCCTGTGGATCATGGTCAAGAACTATGCCCGGCTGGACTTCGGCGACAGCTTCTTCCGCGATGCCAAGGTCGTCGACCTGATCGCGGAAAAACTGCCGGTGTCCATCTCGCTGGGGCTGTGGAGCACCCTGATCATGTACCTGGTATCGATTCCCCTGGGGATCGCCAAGGCCACCCGGCACGGCAGCCACTTCGATGTCTGGACCAGCTCGGCGATCATCGTCGGTTATGCGATTCCCGCCTTCCTCTTCGCCATCCTGCTCATCGTGGTCTTCGCCGGCGGCAGCTACCTGGACTGGTTCCCGTTGCGCGGACTGACGTCGAGCAACTTCGATGAACTGAGCACCTGGGGCAAGATCACCGACTATTTCTGGCACCTGGCCCTGCCGATCACCGCCCTGGTCATCGGCAACTTCGCCACCATGACCCTATTGACCAAGAACAGCTTCCTCGACGAGATCAACAAGCAATACGTGGTCACGGCCAAGGCCAAGGGCCTGACGCCGAACCGCGTGCTCTACGGCCATGTGTTCCGCAATGCCATGCTGCTGGTGATCGCCGGCTTCCCTTCGGCCTTCATCGGCATATTCTTCACCGGCTCGCTGCTGGTCGAGGTGATCTTCTCCCTCGACGGCCTCGGCCTGATGAGCTTCGAGGCAGCGATCAACCGCGATTACCCGGTGGTCTTCGGCACGCTGTTCATCTTCACCCTGCTGGGGCTGGTGGTGAAACTGATCGGCGACCTGACCTACACCCTGGTCGATCCACGCATCGACTTCGAAAGCCGGGAGCACTGAGATGAAACTGTCCCCTCTCAATCGCCGCCGCTTCGAGCGCTTCAAGGCCAACCGCCGCGGCTGGTGGTCGCTTTGGCTGTTCGTGATCCTGTTCGGCCTGAGCCTCGGCGCGGAATTGATCGCCAACGACAAACCACTGGTGGTGCGCTACGACGGCGAGTTCTACTTCCCGGCGTTCAAGCGCTACCCCGAGACCACCTTCGGCGGCGAATTCCCGCTCGAGGCCAACTACAAGAGCCCGTACATCCGCGACCTGCTGGAGAAGAAGCAGAGCTGGGTGGTCTGGGCGCCGATTCCATTCAGCTACCAGAGCATCAACTACGACCTCAAGGTCCCTGCCCCTGCGCCGCCTTCCGCGCAGAACTGGCTGGGCACCGATGACCAAGGGCGGGATGTGCTGGCAAGGGTGATCTACGGCTTCCGTATCTCGGTGCTGTTCGCCCTGACGCTGACCGTGCTCAGCTCCATCATCGGCGTGATAGCCGGTGCGCTGCAGGGCTTTTATGGCGGCTGGGTCGATCTGGCCGGACAGCGCTTCCTGGAGATCTGGTCGGGCCTGCCGGTGCTGTATCTGCTGATCATCCTGGCCAGCTTCGTCCAGCCCAACTTCTGGTGGCTGCTGGGGATCATGCTGCTGTTCTCCTGGATGAGCCTGGTGGATGTGGTGCGCGCGGAGTTCCTGCGCGGGCGCAACCTGGAATACGTGCGGGCCGCGCGCGCCCTCGGCATGCAGAACGCGGCAATCATGTACCGGCACATCCTGCCCAACGCCATGGTCTCGACCATGACCTTCCTGCCGTTCATTCTCACCGGCGCCATCGGTACCCTGACCGCCCTGGACTTCCTCGGCTTCGGTCTGCCGCCGGGCGCTCCGTCCCTGGGCGAACTGGTGGCCCAGGGCAAATCCAATCTGCAGGCGCCATGGCTGGGCATCAGTGCCTTCGCCGTGCTGGCCCTGATGCTGAGCCTGCTGGTATTCATCGGCGAATCCGCCCGCGATGCCTTCGACCCGAGGAAATGAGATGAACAAGGACACCTTGATCGAAGTGCGCGACCTTGCCGTCGAATTCGTCAGCGGTGCGCAACAGCAGCGTGTGGTCGAAAACGTCAGCTTCGATATACGCCGCGGCGAGACCCTGGCCCTGGTCGGCGAAAGTGGCTCCGGCAAATCGGTCACCGCCCACTCCATCCTGCGCCTGCTCCCCTACCCGCTGGCACAGCACCCGGCCGGGAGCATCCGCTACGAAAACCAGGACCTCCTGCACCTGGACGAGAAGAAGATGCGCCATATCCGTGGCAACCGCATCGCCATGATCTTCCAGGAGCCGATGACGTCGCTGAACCCGCTGCACAGCATCGAGAAGCAGATCAACGAAGTGCTGATGCTGCATAAGGGCCTGCGCGGCAAGGAAGCCACCGCACGGACCCTGGAGCTGCTGGAACTGGTGGGCATTCCCGACCCGGTCAAGCGCCTCAAGGCCCTGCCCCATGAACTCTCGGGCGGCCAGCGGCAGCGAGTGATGATCGCCATGGCGCTGGCCAACGAGCCGGAGCTGCTGATCGCCGACGAACCGACCACCGCGCTGGACGTTACCGTCCAGTTGAAGATCCTTGAGTTGCTCAAGAACCTGCAGGCCAGGCTGGGCATGGCGCTGTTACTGATCAGTCACGATCTGAACCTGGTGAAAAGAATTGCACACCGCGTATGTGTCATGCAGCGCGGTTGCATCGTCGAACAGGCGTCGTGTGAAGAATTGTTCCGCGCTCCGCAGCATCCGTACACGAAAATGCTGCTCGGCGCCGAGCCCAGCGGCGGGCCGGCCGGCAACCCGGAAGGCGCGCCGTTGCTGGAAGTCGAAGACCTGCGGGTGTGGTTCCCGATCAAGAAAGGCCTGCTGCGCCGCACCGTGGACCATGTCAAGGCGGTGGACGGCATCAACTTCAGCCTGCCCCAGGGCCAGACCCTGGGCATCGTCGGTGAAAGTGGCTCGGGCAAGTCAACGCTGGGCCTGGCCATCCTGCGGCTGATTGGCAGCCAGGGCGTCATCCGCTTCGAGAACCAGCGGCTGGACGGCATGAGCCAGCAGCAGGTGCGACCGCTGCGACGCGAGATGCAGGTGGTGTTCCAGGACCCCTTCGGCAGCCTCAGCCCGCGCATGTGCGTGAGCGACATCGTCGGAGAGGGCCTGCGCATTCATCGGATAGGCACGGAGGCGGAACAGGAACAAGCCATCATGGAGGCGCTCAGGGAAGTAGGTCTGGACCCGGAAACCCGGCACCGCTACCCTCACGAGTTTTCCGGAGGCCAACGACAACGGATTGCCATTGCCCGGGCACTGGTATTGAAACCGGCGCTGATCCTGCTGGACGAGCCCACTTCGGCGCTCGACCGCACCGTTCAGCGCCAGGTGGTGGAACTGCTGCGCGCGCTGCAGACCAAGTACAACCTGACCTACCTGTTCATCAGCCATGACCTGGCGGTGGTCAAGGCGCTGAGTCACCAGTTGATGGTGGTCAAGCAAGGCCAGGTGGTTGAGCAAGGTCCGGCCGCGCAGATTTTCGCCGCACCACAACATTCGTATACACAGCAGCTGCTGGAGGCCGCTTTCCTGGCTCCCACGGCTGTCGATATAACCTGAAGAGGAACAACACATGGGTTTTCTCGCCGGTAAGCGCGTACTGATCGTCGGTGTCGCCAGCAAACTGTCCATCGCATCCGGCATCGCTGCCGCCATGCATCGCGAGGGTGCAGAACTTGCCTTCACCTACCAGAACGAAAAGCTCAAGGGCCGCGTCGAAGAATTCGCCGCTGGCTGGGGCTCCAACCCTGAGCTGTGCTTCCCTTGCGACGTTGCCAACGATGACGACATCGCCAAGGTCTTCGAGGCGCTGGGCAAGAAGTGGGACGGCCTGGACTGCATCGTGCACTCCGTAGGCTTCGCCCCGGGCGACCAGCTCGATGGCGACTTCACCGAAGTGACCACCCGAGAAGGTTTCCGCATCGCCCACGACATCAGCGCCTACAGCTTCGTGGCCCTGGCCAAGGCCGGTCGTGAAATGATGAAAGGCCGCAACGGCAGCCTGCTGACCCTGTCCTACCTGGGCGCCGAGCGCACCATGCCGAACTACAACGTCATGGGCATGGCCAAGGCCAGCCTGGAAGCCGGCGTTCGCTACCTGGCCGGCAGCCTCGGCCCGGAAGGCACCCGCGTCAACGCCATCTCCGCCGGTCCGATCCGCACCCTGGCTGCTTCCGGCATCAAGAGCTTCCGCAAGATGCTCGCCGCCAACGAAGCCCAGACCCCGCTGCGCCGCAACGTCACCATCGAAGAAGTCGGCAACGCCGGCGCCTTCCTCTGCTCCGACCTGGCGTCGGGTGTCAGCGGTGAAATCATGTACGTGGACGGTGGCTTCAATACCACCGCCATGGGTGATATCTCGGAGTAAGTCTTCGGGAAGCGAGGAAAAGGCCGCTGATGCGGCCTTTTCTTTTGCCTGGTGTTTTTGAGGGCCTCATCGCTGGCAAGCCAGCTCCCACAGGTTTCGCGAACCTGTGGGAGCTGGCTTGCCAGCGATGAGGCCAGTACAGACAAAGCTGATTCAAGGAGCAATGAAAAAGGCCGCTTGCGCGGCCTTTTTCATTGCAGGGGGACAACTCAGTAGCGAGTGATCTCCGCCTTGGCTTCCAGTTGCTTGCGGTAGGCGGCGAAATCCTGCTGACCGGCACGCGAGGCCAGATAGCGGCGATACTCGCCCTTCTCCTGCTCACTGGCCGCGCTGCCCTCGTTCACACCATTCAGGCGCAGGACGACGACGCTGCCATCAGCCAGGGTCACCGTGGAGTACACCGGCTTGTCCTTGGCTTCAGGCTTGCTCATGCGGAACAGCGCCTGCAGCTCGGTCGGATCTATGCCTTCCTGCATGCGGGTCACGGCTTCCTGGACCTTCCAGGCCTGGCCGTCCTGCACGGGCGCATAGGCGACCTTGCCATCACGCAGCCCGGCTACCAGTGCATCGGTCTTGCTCTTCACGGCAGCGGTGGCCTGTTCCTGGGCCAGGTGGTCGCGGATAGGACCGGCAACGGCTTCCAGAGGCAGTTGCGCCGGCTTGCGATGCTCCTTGGCGCGTACGACCACGACGGTCTCCGGATCCAGCTCGATGGCCGAGCTGTTGGCCCCCTCGTCCAGCACTTCAGGGCTGAACGCCGCCTGGATCACCTGCCGGTTGGCGGTGATGCCGTCACCGCCCTCACGACCGAACGGCGCGGAGGTCTGCACCTTCAGGCCGAGGTCCTGGGCGGGCTGGGCCAGGTCCGACGCTTCGAACGCCGAATCTTCCAGTTGCTTGGTCGCTTCCACGAAGCGCTGCTCGACCTGCTGGGTCTTCAGCTCACGGGTAAGCTTGTCCTTCAGGCTGGCGAACGTGGGGACCTCAGGCGCCTGCACGCCCAGCAGCTTGATCAGGTGGAAGCCGAACTCGGTGCGCACCGGAGCGGACACCTGGTCCTTGTTCAGCGCATACAGCGCATCTTCGAAGGCCTGGTCATAAACACCCTTGCCGGCGAAACCAAGGTCACCGCCATTGCTGGCCGAGCCTGGATCCTGGGAGAACTCCTTGGCCAGCGCGGCGAAGTCTTCACCCTTGGCCAGACGCTGCTGGATTTCCTCGATGCGGGCCTTGGCCTGGGCTTCATCCTGCTTGTCATTGACCTCGACCAGGATATGCGCAGCATGGCGCTGCTCGGCGAGGTTGGCGATTTCCTTCTGGTACAGCGCCTGCAATGCGTCCTCGTCGACCTTGACCTGATCGAAGAACGCGGCCTTCTTGAGCTCGATGTAGTCGATCACGACCTGATCGGGGCTCATGAATTCCTTGGCATGCTGCTCGTAATGAGCCTTGACCTGTTCATCGGTAACATTGACGGACGCAGGGTCCGCCTTGAAGGTCAGCGAAGCGAAGTCACGGGTCTGCTTTTCCAGGCGAGCGAAGGCGTCAACCTGCGCATCGGTGACGAAACCGCTGCCAGCCAGACCGGCGCGCAGCTGGCCGATGAGCATTTCCTGGGCCAGCATTTCACGGAACTGCATACGGCCATAGCCCAACTGGCGAATGACCTGGTCGAAACGTTCGGCGCTGAACTTGCCGTCCACCTGGAACTCGGGCGTCTGCAGGATCACCTGGTCCAGAGCGGCCTCGGAGAAGGAGAATTTGGCATCACGTGCGCCCTGCAGCAGCAGCTGACGCTCGATCAGGCCTTTCAAGGCCGCTTCGCGCAGCATCTTGTCGTCCAGCAGGGAGGGGTCGAAGTCCTTGCCCAGCCGTTGCATCAGTTGCCGACGTTGCGTGTCGACGGCCTGACTCAACTCGTTCTGGCTGATGGTATCGCCATTGACCTTGGCAGCATCCTGGTTGTGGCTGACTGCCTGGAAGATGGCATCGAAGCCGGTCAGCGCCATCAGTACCACGATGACACCAATGATTGTCTTGGCAATCCAACCTTGTGAATTGTCCCTGATATTTTGCAGCATGCGTCCCCCAGAAACGGCTGTGGCGGCTGCACAACCGCGGAGCGTGGGTAGAATCCTGATAGAAGAAAGGCGCATCCGGGGATGCGCCTTCTCGTAACGGGCGGAGCAGACGAATTCGTGATTCTTTCCGCCCCACCGGCGGGCGCGGTTGCGGGAACCGGCCCGACCAGGCTGAAGCCTGAAAAGGGCGACTTAGTTGACCGCGTCCTTCAGCGCCTTGCCAGCCTTGAAGCCAGGCTTCTTGGCGGCAGGGATTTCCAGCGTCTTGCCAGTTTGCGGGTTGCGGCCTGTACGAGCAGGACGGTCGGTGACCGAGAAGGTACCGAAACCTACCAGAACCACGGAATCACCGGCCTTCAGGGCACCAGTGATGGATTCGATGACTGCGTCCAGCGCACGGCCGGCAGCAGCTTTTGGAATATCAGCATTTGCAGCGATAGCGTCAATCAGTTCCGACTTGTTCACTCTAAGTCCCCTTATTTCTATTTGAGTTTATTTCTAACTATGTAAATTGAATCAACGCCGAGTGCCCCGTGACACTTGAGTGCCTTTTAATGGCAAGGACCTGGAAAACAGTCGGACGGGGCGCCCAGCTAAATACTTTCAATGCGTACTGATTCGTTCCTTGGAATCAACGTCGCGTTTTTCATCCTTGGCAACGATCTCGGGAGCCACATCCGGCAAGGGCTCCGGGGCGTATTGCAGCGCAATTTGGAGGACTTCGTCAATCCATTTAACCGGCTTAATCTGAAGATCCTGCTTAATATTGTCAGGAATCTCTTTCAGATCACGCACGTTTTCTTCCGGAATGATCACTGTCTTGATTCCACCACGGTGCGCGGCCAGCAATTTTTCCTTCAGGCCACCGATTGCCAGCACCTGCCCACGCAGGGTGATCTCGCCGGTCATCGCCACATCGGCACGCACCGGGATTTGCGTCAACGCAGAAACCAGGGCGGTGCACATGCCGATACCGGCACTCGGACCATCCTTGGGCGTAGCCCCTTCCGGCATGTGGATGTGGGTATCGCGCTTCTCATGGAAATCAGCCGGGATACCAAGGCTTTGCGCACGACTGCGCACCACGGTCTGCGCCGCTGTAATGGACTCGACCATGACATCGCCGAGGGAACCGGTCTTGATCAACTGCCCCTTGCCCGGAATGACCGCCGCCTCGATGGTCAGCAATTCGCCGCCCACCTGGGTCCAGGCCAGGCCGGTGACCTGACCCACCTGGTCCTGCTGCTCGGCCAGGCCGTAGCGGAACTTGCGCACACCGAGGAAATGCTCCAGCTGGTCGCTACCCACCTTGACCTGCGCCTGCTTCTGGCCCGTGTACTCCTTGACCACCTTGCGGCAGACCTTGGCGATCTGCCGCTCCAGGCCACGCACACCGGCTTCACGGGTGTAGTAGCGGATGATGTCGCGAATGGTTGCGACCTCAACGTCCAGCTCACCCTTCTTCAGGCCATTGGCCTTGATCTGCTTCGGCAGCAGGTACTTGACCGCGATATTGATCTTCTCGTCCTCGGTGTAGCCCGGCAGACGAATGACTTCCATCCGGTCCAGCAGCGCTGGCGGGATGTTCATCGAGTTGGAGGTGCAGAGGAACATCACATCCGACAGGTCGTAATCGACCTCCAGGTAGTGATCGTTGAAGTTGTGGTTCTGCTCCGGATCCAGTACCTCGAGCAGCGCCGAGGCCGGGTCACCGCGCATGTCGCTGCCCATCTTGTCGATCTCGTCGAGC
The DNA here is from genome assembly GCF_048586865.1 of Pseudomonas bharatica. Lineage (NCBI taxonomy): Bacteria > Pseudomonadati > Pseudomonadota > Gammaproteobacteria > Pseudomonadales > Pseudomonadaceae > Pseudomonas > Pseudomonas bharatica. The sequence goes on from NZ_JBMAWR010000002.1 coordinate 381,563, forward strand.
AGGAACAGCGGATTGCGCACGCCCACCTTGGTCATTTTCTGGATCAGGCGACCGGGCATGGAACCGATATAGGTACGTCGGTGGCCACGGATCTCGGCCTCGTCACGCACACCGCCGAGCGCCATGCGCACGAACTTGCGGTTGGTCGCGCTGGCGATGGATTCGGCCAGCGACGTCTTGCCCACACCAGGCGGGCCGACCAGGCACAGTACCGGGCCACGGATCTTCTTGACGCGCTTCTGCACCGCGAGGTACTCGAGGATGCGCTCCTTGACCTCTTCCAGGCCATAGTGGTCGGCATCGAGGATTTCCTCGGCCTTGGCCAGGTCGAGGCGTACCTTGCTCTGCGCCTTCCACGGTACCTGCACCAGCCAATCGAGGTACGAGCGCACCACGGTGGCCTCGGCCGACATCGGCGACATCTGCTTGAGCTTGTTCAGCTCGGCCTGGGCCTTGGCATAGGCATCCTTCGGCAGGCCGGCAGCCTCGAGGCGCTTCTTCAGTTCCTCGACTTCGTTATGCCCCTCGTCGCCATCGCCGAGCTCCTTCTGAATGGCCTTCATCTGCTCGTTCAGGTAGTACTCGCGCTGGCTGCGCTCCATCTGCTTCTTGACCCGTCCGCGAATGCGCTTCTCGACCTGCAGCAGGTCGATTTCCGCATCCAGCAGGGCCAGTACATGCTCAACGCGCGCGGCCAGATCGATGATCTCGAGGATTTCCTGCTTCTGCTCGATCTTCAGGGCCATGTGCGCAGCCATGGTATCCACCAGGCGCCCAGGCTCATCGATGCTGTTGAGGGACGACAGGACCTCGGCGGGCACCTTCTTGCCCAACTGAACGTATTGCTCGAACTGGGACAGCAGGCTGCGCACGAACACTTCGGACTCGCGATCAGCCGCTTCGGTCTCCTCGATCAGGGCGACTTCGGCACGAATGTGGCCCTCGACCTCGACGAAGCGCTCGACCGCACCGCGCTGCTCACCTTCGACCAGCACCTTGACGGTGCCATCGGGCAATTTCAGCAACTGGAGGACGGTAGCGATGGTGCCGACCCGATACAGGGCGTCTTCGCCTGGATCGTCGTCAGCGGGATTCTTCTGAGCCAGCAAAAGGATTTGCTTCTCACCGGTCATCGCAGCCTCGAGGGCTTCGATGGACTTTTCACGCCCCACGAACAGCGGGATGACCATGTGCGGGTAAACAACGACATCGCGCAATGGCAAAAGAGGCAAGTCGAGGGTTGTCTTCATGATTTCGCCTCTACAGCGGCCCTGTGGCCGTAATCCGATGGAAATTTGAGCTTGGACTTAATGTGGGGGCAGCCCCGGAAAAAAACAAGCTCTGCGACAGGAAAAGCAAAGGGGCCCGTAGGCCCCTTGCTGGTTTCGCTGCCTAAGACTCAGGCGTCTGGTGCCGCCTTGGCTGGCGGCTCGCTGTTCTCGTAGATGAGCAGCGGCTGGGAAGTGCCATCGATGACGCTCTCGTCGATCACCACCTTGCTGACATCCTTCTGCGAAGGAATTTCATACATGGTGTCGAGCAGGATGCCTTCGAGGATGGAACGCAGGCCACGGGCGCCAGTCTTGCGCTCGAGGGCCTTGCGGGCCACCGACTTCAGCGCATCACTGCGGAACTCAAGGTCCACGCCTTCCATTTCGAACAGCTTGCCATATTGTTTGGTCAAGGCATTCTTCGGCTCGGTGAGGATCTGCATCAATGCAGCTTCATCCAGTTCATCGAGGGTCGCCAGAACCGGCAGGCGCCCGACGAACTCGGGAATCAGGCCAAACTTGACCAGATCGTCCGGCTCGACTTCACGCAGCGATTCGCCAACCTTCTTGCCCTCCTCCTTGCTCCGGACTTCGGCGCCAAAGCCGATGCCGCCGCGGGTGGAACGCTGCTGGATGACTTTCTCCAGGCCGGAGAACGCACCGCCACAGATGAACAGGATGTTGCGTGTATCGACCTGCAGGAACTCCTGCTGGGGATGCTTGCGGCCACCTTGCGGCGGCACCGAGGCAACGGTGCCCTCGATCAGCTTCAACAGCGCCTGCTGCACGCCTTCGCCCGAAACATCGCGAGTGATCGACGGGTTGTCCGATTTGCGCGAAATCTTGTCGATTTCGTCGATGTAGACAATGCCCATCTGGGCCTTCTCGACATCGTAGTCGCACTTCTGCAGCAGCTTCTGGATGATGTTCTCGACGTCTTCGCCCACGTAGCCGGCTTCGGTCAACGTCGTGGCGTCGGCAATGGTGAACGGTACGTTGAGCAGGCGAGCGAGGGTTTCGGCGAGCAGCGTCTTGCCCGAGCCGGTAGGCCCGATCAGCAGGATGTTGCTCTTGCCAAGTTCGACTTCGTCGCCTTTCTTGTCGCGTTGATTCAGGCGCTTGTAGTGGTTGTACACCGCTACGGCCAGAACCTTTTTCGCGCGCTCCTGGCCAATGACATATTGGTCAAGGATGGCGCTGATTTCTTTCGGCGAAGGCAATTTATGCGCGCTGCTCTCGGCCTGGGCTTCCTGCACCTCCTCGCGGATGATGTCATTGCACAGGTCGACGCACTCGTCGCAGATAAATACCGAGGGGCCGGCAATCAACTTGCGCACTTCATGCTGGCTTTTGCCGCAGAAGGAGCAATAGAGCAATTTGCCGTTGTCCTCGCCGTTACGGGTGTCAGTCATTCGATCGATCCAATCCGGTAGGCTTGCAACACAAGATGAAGGCAATTGCGGGCTTTTTCAAGTCCGCAGGCAGGCGCTTTCCGCGTCTGCCCGCTCTGGCACCCAGGATCAGGACGCCAGTTGCCGCTTGTCGTATACCGAGTCGATCAGGCCGTACTCGGCCGCGCGCTGGGCGCTCATGAAGTTGTCACGTTCGGTATCGCGCTTGATGGTTTCGAGATCCTGGCCAGTATGGTGTGCCAGCAGCTCGTTCAGACGCGACTTGATGTTGAGGATTTCCTGGGCATGGATCTCGATATCGGTTGCCTGGCCCTGGAAGCCGCCCAACGGCTGGTGAATCATCACCCGCGAATTAGGCAGGCAGTGACGCTTGCCAGCGGCACCGGCAGCGAGCAGGAACGCACCCATGCTGCAGGCCTGGCCGATGCAGATGGTGGAAACGTCCGGCTTGATGAACTGCATGGTGTCGTAGATCGACATGCCGGCAGTTACCGAACCGCCCGGGGAGTTGATGTACAGATGGATATCCTTGTCCGGGTTTTCCGCTTCAAGGAACAGCAGTTGCGCCACTACCAGGTTGGCCATGTAGTCTTCTACCGGCCCGACCAGGAAGATCACGCGCTCCTTCAACAGGCGCGAGTAGATGTCGTAGGCGCGTTCGCCACGGGCGGACTGCTCGATAACCATCGGGACCAGGCCACCGGCGGCCTGGATGTCAGAGCTCTGCTGAATATAAGAATTGCGGGACATGTCCTGCACTCACTCCCAAATAGTCATGGCTTGAATACGCACAAGCCAGCGCGAAGGCTGGCTTGTGGGGTTTTCCTACGAAGAGAGGAAATCACTCAGCGGCGGCAGGTGCCTGTGCTGGCTTGACGGCTTCTTCGTACGAGACCGATTTGTCGGTCACAGTCGCTTTCTGCAGGACAGTATCTACAACTTGCTCTTCCAGCACAACCGAGCGAACTTCGTTCAGTTGCTGGTCGTTCTTGTAGTACCAGGCCACGACCTGCTCTGGTTCCTGGTAGGCCGAAGCCATTTCCTGGATCAGTTCGCGAACGCGGGCTTCGTCAGGCTTCAGCTCGTTCTGCTTGACCACCTCGGCGACGATCAGGCCCAGCACGACGCGGCGCTTGGCTTGCTCTTCGAACAGCTCGGCGGGCAGTTGCTCAGGCTTGATGTTGCCGCCGAATTGCTGAACGGCCTGGACGCGCAGACGGTTCACTTCGTTTTCCAGCAGGGCCTTCGGCACTTCGATCGGGTTGGCAGCCAGCAGGCCGTCCATTACCTGGTTCTTTACCTTGGTCTTGATCGCCTGGCGCAGCTCGCGCTCCATGTTCTTGCGAACTTCGGTGCGGAAGCCGTCGATGCCGGTTTCCTTGATGCCGAACTGGGCGAAGAACTCTTCGTTCAGCTCAGGCAGTTTCGGCTCGGAAACGCTGTTGACGGTAACGGTGAACTCGGCGGCCTTGCCGGCCAGGTCCAGGTTCTGGTAGTCCTCGGGGAAGGTCAGGGTCAGAACACGCTCTTCACCCGCCTTGGCGCCGACCAGGCCTTCTTCGAAGCCAGGGATCATGCGGCCGGAGCCCAGAACCAGCTGGGTGCCCTTGGCAGAACCGCCAGCGAAGGCTTCGCCGTCGATCTTGCCAACGAAATCGATGTTCAGCTGGTCTTCGTTCTGGGCAGCGCGATCAGTGGCTTCGAAACGGGTGTTCTGCTTGCGCAGCACTTCCAGCATGTTGTCCAGGTCGGCGTCACTGACGTCAGCGCTCAGGCGCTCGACGGCAATCGATTCGAAACCGGAAACGGTGAACTCGGGGAACACTTCGAAGATTGCAACGTATTCCAGGTCCTTGCCTTTTTCGAACGACTTTGGCTCGACGGCAGGAGCACCGGCCGGGTTCAGCCTCTGCTCGACGACGGCTTCGTAGAAGGAAGCCTGGACCAGATCACCGAACGCTTCCTGACGGGCAGCGTCTTCGTAACGCTGACGGATCACGCTCATAGGCACCTTGCCAGGACGGAAGCCTGGAACCTTGGCGCGACGGGCAGTCTGTTGCAGACGCTTGTTGACTTCGGTCTCGACGCGCTCTGCCGGAACGGCGATGGTCATACGACGCTCGAGAGCGGAAGTATTTTCAACAGAAACTTGCATGAATATTCCTCGTTGCACAGACGTTAGCCGGCGATACCCGACTCCAGAATCAAGGGCAAGCATTCTAGTAGCTCAGACACCAGAAGTCACCCTGTTCGACCCGGAGACGGACAGCATCGGCTCTCAATATTTTTCAGAAAAGCCCGGGCGGCGCCAGCGCAGCACTGCAACCTGCGAGACAGAGCCATTGCACCACCCGAAAAGCAATCGACAAGCCACCCGCGATCAGCCGGAGAGACCGTCGATCTCGTTGAAGTCGCAGTACTCTTCCCAACTCATGCCCAGCGCCTCGGCCACCTCGCGATGAACCTCCAGACGCATGACCTGCAGCTCCTCAGGCGACTCCGCGACAAGCCGCAGCGTCAACTCCCAGGGCTCGATACCCTGCGCCTGCGCCTCATCCTCGAACGCCCACTGGATCTGCTGCCGCTGCTCGACGTCGCTCAACACAGCGATTTCCGCCAGCAACTGCGGGTTGGCCTGGGCGAAGCGCTCCAGCGCAACTGCCTGACGGGACTCTTTAGCAATCATCTTCACTACCTGCTTGCCAGGGCACTGGCACTTGATCAACCCGCTGAAATCTATCAGCTTTTATTCGAGCGTTACCAGCCATCCCACACCAACGGAAGGACACCCGCCAGCGAGTTCGGACCGCACCGATCATCACCAGTGGCCATGTGCCGTAGCCCCGAAACGTTTGGATTGAGTACCGATTTGACCCTCACTGGGGAACCAAAGGCAAAATACCCAGCACGGATCAAGCCGCATCCTGAAGGTTCAACCAGCTTGCGCCACACACCTTTGGGGCACATGCTCTTTTTCAAGAGCAGCGCGTGCCGTACGACCCGCCTCCCGGAAGGATGAATCGATGACCACAGCCGACATGAGCACCGAAGCCGAAAAGATTCACGCCGAGATCGCCAAGCTCATGGCCGAAACAGTCAAGCTGAGCGCTGAGACCGGCAAGCTCGCCGCCGAAAGCGCGAAACTTGCGGCAGAGTCGCGCAAGCTTACACGCGAGACTTTCTGGTACCCGCTGGCCATCGCTTCAGCCCTGGTGGGATCGGTGGCAGCAAACACCGCGCTTACAGTCAAATATCTGTTTACCTGACCCCGGGGCCACCATGGAGCATTACACACCGCCGTCATCGGCAGAATTAGCTCGCCTCAAAGAAAACCTCGGCTTGACCAGCGATGAAATGGCCAGGCTGACCGAATGATCTCGAACCCGCCCCACACGCCTCCGCCCCAAAAAAAATAAAAAGGCGCCTGGTTATTCACCAGGCGCCTTTCAAAATATGGGGTGGACGAAGGGAATCGAACCCTCGACCACAGGAATCACAATCCTGCGCTCTACCAACTGAGCTACGCCCACCATAGCTGTATGCGCTTCTCAGCGCGGTGTTGCCGGCCTTCCCACTTCACGTGCGACGGGAAAAGCTTGAATGGTGCGGACGAAGAGACTCGAACTCTTACAGCTTGCGCCGCTGGAACCTAAATCCAGTGTGTCTACCAATTTCACCACGTCCGCGTGAAGCATTTAAAGCAAAGGCGCCAGACTTTCATCAGGCGCCTTCTGGAATATGGGGTGGACGAAGGGAATCGAACCCTCGACCACAGGAATCACAATCCTGCGCTCTACCAACTGAGCTACGCCCACCATATTGCATGCTGCTTTTACTTGTGCCAAAGCTGCCTTTGATTGGCGCACCCGGCAGGACTCGAACCTGCGACCATCCGCTTAGAAGGCGGATGCTCTATCCAGCTGAGCTACGGGCGCACATTTAATCTGCTTTCGCTTGCGATTACAAATTAACTTTCGGCCGTACCGAACAAGCCAAAATTCGCTTATTCTGCCCGACCTTGCTAACCAGTGCTAGGCCCTGCCCGACAAGTGAGGCGCATCTTATAGACGCACTGAAATAGCGTCAACAGATTTCTCAAAAAAATTCATTTTATTGAAGGGCTTAGGCTATTTGCCGGACCAAGCGCCTTTGCCCTGCGCGCGGCTCATGAGAGAATGCGCGCTCTTTTTTTCTCTCGATGGTTAATCACCCGTCATGACTGCACAACTTATCGACGGCAAGGCGATCGCCGCCAGCCTGCGCCAGCAGATCGCCCAACGTGTCGTTGAACGTCGCCAGCAAGGGCTGCGCACCCCCGGCCTGGCGGTGATCCTGGTTGGCACCGACCCGGCTTCCCAAGTCTACGTTTCGCACAAGCGCAAGGACTGCGAGGAAGTCGGCTTCATCTCGCAAGCCTTCGACCTGCCCAGCAGCACCAGCCAGCAGGAACTGACCGACCTGATCGATCGCCTCAACGACGACGCGAACATCGACGGCATCCTCCTGCAACTGCCGTTGCCGGCCCACCTCGACGCCTCCCTGCTGCTGGAGCGCATCCGCCCGGACAAGGACGTCGACGGTTTCCACCCCTACAACATCGGCCGCCTGGCCCAGCGCATTCCGCTGCTGCGCCCGTGCACCCCGAAAGGCATCATGACCCTGCTGCAAAGCACCGGGCAGGACCTCTACGGCATGAACGCCGTGGTTGTCGGCGCTTCCAACATCGTCGGTCGCCCGATGGCCATGGAACTGCTGCTGGCCGGCTGCACCGTCACCGTTACCCATCGCTTCACCAAGGACCTCGCCGGCCACGTCGGCCGTGCCGACCTGGTGGTGGTGGCTGCCGGCAAGCCGGGCCTGGTCAAGGGTGAATGGATCAAGGAAGGCGCCATCGTCATCGACGTCGGCATCAATCGCCAGGAAGATGGCAAGCTGGTCGGCGACGTGGTCTACGAGACCGCCCTGCCCCGCGCCGGCTGGATCACTCCGGTGCCGGGCGGCGTGGGCCCGATGACCCGCGCCTGCCTGCTGGAAAACACCCTGTACGCCGCGGAAGAACTGCACAAGTAACCTGCCCGCGCGAATGAAAACGGCACCCCGCGCGGTGCCGTTTTTTATGCCCGGGCGAAAAGCGCAGGTTGACGAACGGTCATCCCGATGGTCAGATGCCGCCCGTTTCAGGTGTCTGCCGCCGCCGCGCGGCAGGTGAAACGGGAAGCCGGTGCGTCCTTGAGGACAAGTCCGGCGCTGCCCCCGCAACGGTAAGCGAGTGAAGCATTCAACAGGCCACTGTGCAGACGCATGGGAAGGCGAAGCGCTTCGATACCCGCAAGCCCGGAGACCGGCCTGGAGCATCACGACTGAAGAACGGATGCGTCAGTCATTTGGCAAACCTGCGGTGGGCGGGCACGAGCCGGTAGACTGGCGCGCGCTCGCCAGCTCCCTCCTGTGCGCTTCCCGAAAAGTCCTTTTCGAGAAGTCAATGAATACACGGTACATCCCCCTGATCGGCTGCCTCCTCGGCGGCAACGGCGGCGCCCTTGCGACGACGCTGGAACTCGATCGGCAAATCGTCTCGGCACCTGCGGTGGAATCCGACACCATCGCGCAGATGGCCCGCTATGGCAGCAAGATCGAAGTGGTGGAGCGCGAGCAGATCGAACGCGCCGGCCCCAGCGCCGATATCACCCGCGTCCTGCAGATGTTCGTCCCCGGCCTGTATGTTGCGCCCAAGCAGGGGCCTTTCGACTACGGCACCTATTCGCTGCTGGGCGGGCGCAACGACGACACCCTGATCATGCTCGACGGTGTACGCCTGAACAATCGCCTCTACGGCGGTATCTACATCGATACCCTGCCCGCCGCGGCCATCGAACGCATCGAGGTGCTCAAGGGCAGCCAGAGCCTGTTGTTCGGCACCCAGGCGGTGTCCGGAGTGATCAATATCGTTACGCGCAATGCGCGGTCCCGGGAGGCCTCGGGCCAGGTCAACCTGGGCGTGGGCAGCTTCGCCGGACGCAATGGCGATGCCCGTATCGAGCGAATCCTCAGCAACGGCTTCGGCGACCTTGGCCTGCTGGCCTATGTCAGCCACAACATTTCCGAGGGCTACCAGCCCTACCGCAGCAGCGCCATCAGCGCAACGGTCAGCGACCGCAAGCGCAGCTACGAGGTCAACACCTTCGGGGCCAAGGCCACCCAGGGTTTCGGCGACGACAGCCGCCTGGAACTGTTCTATCAGTACAGCGCGGCCAGCCTCGACTTCCTGCGCCCCGATGCCAACCGCAACACCACCAACGACCGTGTCCAGCAGATCGCCACGGCCACCTTCCAGCAGCATCTGAACGAGCACTTCAGCTACTTCGTCAAAGGCCACATGAACGACTGGGACACCCGCTACAACCGGGTCTACAACACCAGCGTCGGCGGCATCGAAGTGAAGAACCACAACGACTACTGGGGCTTCAGCGACTGGGGCGTGCAGGCCGAGGGAGAAGCCGTGCTGCCCGGCGGCCACACCCTGGTGTTCGGCAGCGACAACCAGTGGTTCAAGGGCAAGGACGATGTCTTGAAGATCGACCAGAACCAGGCCGAGGCCCACGCCCTCTATCTGCAACTGCGCCCCGAGATTGCCGCCCTGCCCGACTGGCATCCCAGCATCGGTGTGCGCCGCGAGCACCTGAGCGGTGGCGACAGCGCCACCGTGGGCATGTTCACCTCGCTGTACGACCTGACCGACAACCTCAAGCTGCGCGGCCAGTTCGGCTCGGCCTACAAGTTGCCCAACGCCGAGCAGTTGTACGTCAACGAGCCCGGCGACGAGATGGGCAACCCCAACCTCAAGCCGGAGAAAAGCCGCAACGCCGAACTCGGCCTGGACTACAGCAACCTGCACAACGGCCAGCCATGGCGTGTCAGCGGTACGCTGTTCCACCGGCGCATCGAGGACCTGATCACCCTCGTCGATACCCAGTGGGTCAACGGCGACGGCGAAATCACCGTGCGCGGCTTCGAACTCGACGGCAAGGTGCAGCTCGACGATCGCTGGCAGTTGCAGGCGGACATGACGCGCAACCTGAGCGAATCGCGTAACGGCGCCACCATCAACAACATCCCCGGGTTCTTCGCCCGCAGCCGGGTCGGCTACGAGTCCGCCGACCGTATGTGGGGCGCCGGTGCGGCGATCCGCTATATCGGCAGCGTGGAAAGCCCGCGGGGGATCGACTACGGGCACTACAGCGTGGTGGATGCCGACGCTTATCGGTATCTCGATCTCCAGCGCCAGCATCGCCTGGCCCTGTTGCTGGAGAACCTGCTGGACCGGGACTACACCACCAGCATGGACAGCGGGTCGCGTCGGGTGGGGAACCTGGGAAGGCCGTTTACGGCTGAAGCGCGGTACACCTACAGCTTCTGATTTTGTGCTGTGACTGATGGCCTCATCGCTGCGGTGCGGCGGTCCGACAAGCCAGCTCCCACAGGTACTGCACAGGTCTCAAACTTTGTGCTGAACCTGTGGGAGCTGGCTTGCCAGCGATGCTTTACCAAGGAAACACCATGAACGAACAGGACATACCCACCCACCCCGACTGGTCGCATATCCCCGAACATGCCCGCCACGTCATGCTCTGCACCGGCCCGCGCTGTACCCTGCGCGGGGCGCTGAAGGTGTGGAAGACGGTACGCAACGAGCTGCTCGCCGCCGACCGGATCGAGACGAAAAACGGCGTGCTGCTGACCCGCACCCATTGCCAATTCCCCTGCAACCTCGGGCCTATCGCCACGGTCTATCCGGACCGTTGCTGGTACCGCATCGCCAGCCACGAGGACGCCCGGCGCTTTGCCCGCGAGCATCTGGTCGGCGGGCGACCGGTCAAGGACCTGCTGCTCGAGCGAGGTACCCAATGAAACACAGCCTCTGGCTCGCCCTGCTGCTGGGCACCAGCGCCCAGGCCCTCGACTACCGCAACTGCGGCGAAGACTGGGCCCTGCGCCAGTCACCGCCCCAGCGCATCCTCGCCCTCAACCAGCACGCAGCCGACATGGTCCTGGCCCTGGAAGCCGGTCCGGCCCTGGCGGCGGTGAGCTATATAGATGACGACGCCAGCGCCCTGGCCGCCAATCACTATCGCGGTGTGCCGCTGCTGTCGCACAAATATCCCTCGCCGGAAGTGTTGTATGCCGGGCGCTACGATCTGGTGATCGGTGGTTTCCAAAGTGCCTTCCGCGATGGCGTAGGCCCACGTCGCGACCTGGCCCGCCACGGCATCGCCAGCTACCTGCTGGAAAATGCCTGCCCGGAAAAGCCCAGCGCGAGCGGTTTCCAGGCCATCGAACAGGACCTGCGCACCCTCGGCCGGCTACTTGAGCGCATGCCCCAGGCCGAACGCCTGATCGCCCGGCAGCAAGCCGACCTGAAGGCAGCGCAGCAGCTCGCCGATGGACACCCGGCACTCAAGGTCTTCTACCTGGACAGCGAAACCCGCGGTCTCGACAGCGAAGGCAAGCAGGGTTTCGTCAGCGAGCTGATCGCCAGCGCCGGCGGGCGCAACGTCCTCGCCGATCTCGACCTGAGGCGCGTCACCGTGGACGCCGAAACCCTGCTGCAACTGGACCCGGATGTCCTGCTGCTGGCAGATGCCGTCTGGTCCACCGCCGCTGCCAAACGCGCGTACCTGGCCGGTCACCCGGCCCTTTCCCGCCTGCGGGCGGTCAGGGAAAAGCGCATGATCGACGTGCCGTTCACCCATCTGGTCGCCGGCGAACACAGTGCCCGCACGGCCCTGCACCTGGCCCGTGAACTGGCAAGGATCAACCACTGATAACCGACAGCCGATTCGGCTGCAAAATCGCCGCTTTCAGCTTTCCCGGCTGGGCACTTCATAGGCTTCAGCCGGGATTGCAGCGCCATCGGGAGGACAATGTCCGCATCGCCAACACCTGGATGCGTGCCCGATGCAAACAACAAATACGGTCCTGATGATCCGCCCGGCGCGATTCGCCTTCAACCCGGATACCGCCCGCGACAACCATTTCCAGAAACCGCTGCTGGACGCCGACAGCGCTCAAGACAAAGCGCTGGAGGAGTTCGACGGCTATGTCGATACCCTGCGCCAGCACGGCGTCGAAGTGCTGGTGGTGCAGGACACCCCGGCACCCCATACCCCGGACTCGATCTTTCCCAACAACTGGTGGAGCAGCCACGCCGACGGCAGCCTGGTGCTCTACCCGATGGAAGGCCGCAACCGCCGCCTGGAACGGGACAAGGGCGTGCTGCGTGCACTCGACGAACGCTTCGCCATTCGTACCACCATCGACCTCAGCCCGCTGGAGCAAGCGGATATCTTCCTCGAAGGTACCGGCAGCATGGTTCTCGACCGCGAACACCGCATCAGTTATGCCTGCCACTCCGGGCGCACCCACGGCGAGGCCCTGCGCGAGTTCGCCGAACGCCTCGATTATCGCCTTTGCGTGTTCCACGCCGTCGATCGCCAGCAGGCACCGATCTACCACAGCAACGTGATGATGAGCGTCGGTCGCCAGCTCGCCGTGGTCTGCCTCGACGCCCTGCCCAACGCCGCCGAACGCTACACCCTGGAACGCAGCCTGCGCGATACCGGCAAGGACATCCTCGCCCTGGACTTCGACCAGCTCGAAGGCTTCGCCGGCAACATGCTCGAAGTCCATGACAAGCATGGCCAGCCGCTGCTGGTGATGTCGCGCAGTGCCTGGAACTCGCTGAACCCGGCGCAGCGCCGACAGGCCGAGCGCCACAGCCGCCCGGTGGTAGTGAATATCGACCATATCGAACGCATCGGTGGCGGCAGCGCGCGCTGCATGCTCGCCGAAGTGCACCTGCCCGTTCGCAACTGAAACCGACGCCAAGAAAAAGGAAGCCATCATGACCCGCTATATCGACGTGACCGACCTCAGCCACCTGGTGGCCCGCAAGGGCCTGACCACCTGCCTGGAACAAATGGCCGAGTACATCCGCCAGGACTACCTGCGCTGGCACGACTTCGAAAAGTGCGCGCGGGTGGCCAACCATTCGCCGGACGGCGTGATCGAGCTGATGCCGGCCTCCGACGCCAACCTGTACGCGTTCAAGTACGTCAACGGCCACCCGAAGAACACCCGCAACGGCATGCTCACCGTCATGGCCTTCGGCGCCCTGGGTGACGTCGACACCGGCAAGCCCCTGCTGCTCAGCGAGATGACCCTGACCACGGCGCTGCGCACCGCTGCCACCTCGGCCCTGGCCGCACGCTACCTGGCCCGTCCGGACAGCCGCAGCATGGCGCTGATCGGCAATGGCTCGCAGAGCGAATTCCAGGCCATCGCCTTCCACGCCCTGCTCGGCATCGAGGAAATCCGCCTGTACGACCTCGACCCGCAAGCCACCGCCAAGCTGGCCGCCAACCTTGCCGGCTACCCGGGCATCCGCCTGGTCCTGGCCCGGTCGGTGGCCGAGGCGGTACGCGGCGCCGATATCGTCACCACCGTCACGGCCGACAAGGCCTACGCCACCATCCTGACCCCGGAAATGATCGAACCCGGCATGCACCTCAATGCGGTCGGCGGTGATTGCCCGGGCAAGACCGAGCTGCACCGCGACATCGTCGAACGCTCCCGGGTGATCGTCGAGTACGAGCCGCAAAGCCGCATCGAAGGCGAGATCCAGCAGATGCCGGCCGATTCGCCGGTGACCGAGTTCTGGCAGGTGGTCAACGGGCAGGTCAAGGGCCGCGAATCGGCAGGCCAGGTGACCCTGTTCGACTCCGTCGGCTTCGCCATCGAGGACTACTCGGCGCTGCGCTATGTGCTGGATATGGCCAGGGCCCTGGACATCGGCAGCGAGATCGAACTGGTGCCGGATCTGGACAATCCGAAAGACCTCTACGCCCTGCTTCAGCCGTCAGTCAGCGAAGCGCAGAAAAAACGCGCCTGAACCCAACGGATCCGCCGTGGCAGCACCACGGCGGATCGGAAAACGCTGCGCCAAAGCCTAAACAGGAGGCACCTCGACAGGATCGGCTGCCGCGCGCGCCGCTAACAGCGTATTCCGGCAGTCGGCGCCCGCCTTTACGACACAAAAAATCCGCTGCCATCACGCATCCTGAGTCCCTGACCAAAGAGTCACCGTACGACCGCACGGCTCATAACCACGAAGATTTTCCACCGCCCTACATCAACAACAAAACACAGGGAACCCACACATGACCTCACTGCGCAAACACCTCGGCGCGCTCCTCCTGACCCTCTGCACCAGCGCGGCCCAGGCCCAGGAATGGAAGGAAATCCGCTTCGGCGTCTTCCCCGAATATCCACCCTTCGAGTCCGTCGCCGCCGACGGCAGCCTGCAAGGTTTCGACATCGAGCTGGGCGATGCCATCTGCGCCAAGCTGGAAGTCAAGTGCACCTGGGTGCACAACGAGTTCGACGGCATGATCCCCGCCCTGCGCGCACGCAAGTTCGACGCCATCATGTCGTCCATGGCGGTCACCCCGGCGCGGCAGAAACAGATCGACTTCAGCGACCGCCTGTTCCTCAGCCCGACCTCGGTGATCGTGCGCAAGGGTGCCGACTTCGGCGACACACCCGAGTCGCTCAAGGGCAAGTCGGTGGGCGTATTGCAGGGCTCGCTGCAGGAAGCCTACGCCCGCGCCAAACTGGCGCCGCTGGGCGTGCAGGTCAAGGCGTACCAGGCCCAGGACCAGAACTACGCCGACCTGGTCAATGGCCGCCTCGATGCCACTGTCACCGACAAGCTGGAAGCCCAGCTCAACTTCCTGAGCAAGCCCGAAGGCGCCGGCTTCCAGAGCGGCCCGGCGATCAAGGACCCGACGCTGCCGCTGGACATCGCCATGGGCGTGCGCAAGAACGATACCGAGCTGCGGGATCTGCTGAACAAAGGCATCGCTGCCGTGCTCGCCGATGGCACCTTCGCCAGGATCCAGCGCAAGTATGTCGGCGACCTGGACATCTACAACGAGTGACCCGCCCGGGCGGTGACCCGGGCCCGGCGCCCAGGTCACCGGCACGCCCAAGCCCAACGTCCAACGCCCAACGAGACTTTCCCGTGAACGACTTCCTTCACTCTGTCAGCCTGCAGGGTTTCGGCCCGCTGTTGGCGCAAGGGACCTGGATGACCCTGAAACTGGCCTTCCTGTCCCTCGGCCTGAGCCTGCTGCTGGGCCTGATCGGCGCCAGCGCCAAGCTCTCCACCCTGAGCCTGCTGCGCATTCCCGCCACGCTCTACACCACCCTGATCCGCAGCGTCCCGGACCTGGTACTGATCCTGCTGATCTTCTACACCTTCCAGATCTGGCTCAACGACTTCACCGAGTGGATGGGCTGGGGCTACGTCGAGATCGACCCGTTCGCCGCCGGCGTCCTGACCCTTGGCTTCATCTATGGCGCCTATTTCACCGAGAACTTCCGCGGCGCCATCCTCAGCGTGCCTGCCGGACAACTGGAAGCGGCCACCGCCTACGGCCTGAGCCGCGCCCAGCGTTTTCGCCTGGTGCTGTTCCCGCAACTGATGCGCTTCGCCCTGCCGGGCCTGGGCAACAACTGGCTGGTGCTGCTCAAGTCCACCGCGCTGGTCTCGATCATCGGCCTCGCCGACCTGGTCAAGGCCGCGCAGAACGCCGGCAAGAGCACCAATAACGTCCTGTACTTCCTGATCATCGCCGGGCTGGTCTACCTGCTCATCACCACACTCTCCAACCGCCTGATGAAGCGTCTGGAGCGACGCTACAACACTGGCATCAAAGGGCTCGCATCATGATCGAACTGATCCAGGACTATGGCCTGGCCTACCTGTACAGCGACGGTGCCGGGCTTTCCGGGCTGGCCATGACCCTGTGGCTGTTCGTCGTCACCATGATCGTCGGCTTCCTGCTGTCACTGCCGCTGGCCCTGGCCCGGGTCTCGCGCAGGCCGTGGCTGCGCTGGCCGGTGGAGTTCTACACCTGGCTGTTCCGCGGCACGCCGCTCTACATCCAGTTGCTGATCTGCTACACCGGGTTGTACGGCCTGGAGGTAGTGCGCGATCACGAGATGCTCGACCGCTTCTTCCGCAACGCGCTGAACTGCACCCTGCTGGCCTTCGTCCTGAACACCTGCGCCTACACCGTGGAGATCTTCGCCGGGGCCATCCGCAACATTTCCCATGGCGAGATCGAGGCGGCCCAGGCCTACGGGCTGCATGGCTGGAAGCTGAACCTGTTCGTGGTCCTGCCGGCGGCGCTGCGCCGTTCGCTGCCGTCCTACGGCAACGAACTGATCCTGATGCTGCATGCCACGTCCCTGGCCTTCACCGCGACCATCGCCGACATCCTCAAGGTGGCCCGCGACGCCAATGCCGCGACCTTCCTCACCTTCCAGGCCTTCGGTATCGCCGCACTGCTGTACATGCTGCTGTCCTTTGCGCTGGTCGGGCTGTTGCGCCTGGCCGAACGCCGCTGGATGCGTTTTCTCGTTCCTTCCCGAGGCTGACCCATGACCACTTCCGCACACGCCTTGTCGATTCAACCCGACTTCACTGCTCAACCGAGGGCCGCTTTGAACAGCGCCGCGATCAAGCTGACGGTGGACGCGCTGCACAAAAGTTATGGCGATCACCAGGTGCTCAAGGGCGTCTCGCTGCAGGCGCGCAAGGGCGACGTGATCAGCCTGATCGGCGCCAGCGGCTCGGGCAAGAGCACCATGCTGCGCTGCATCAACTTCCTCGAACAACCGGAAGCCGGCGCCATCACCCTCGATGGCCAGACCATCGAACTGCGTCAGGGCCGCGGCCCGAATCCGGCACAACTGCAAAACCTGCGCACGCGCCTGGCCATGGTCTTCCAGCATTTCAACCTGTGGAGCCATATGACCGTGCTGGAGAACATCACCCTCGCCCCGCGCCGGGTGCTGGGTATCACCCGGCATGAAGCCGAGGCCCGGGCGCGCGCCTACCTGGACAAGGTCGGCCTGCCCGCCCGGGTCGCCGACCAGTACCCGGCCTTCCTTTCCGGCGGCCAGCAGCAAAGGGTAGCGATCGCCCGGGCCCTGGCGATGGAGCCGGAAATCATCCTGTTCGACGAACCGACATCAGCTCTTGATCCAGAGCTTGTGGGAGAAGTCCTAAAGGTCATACAGACGCTGGCCGAGGAAGGTCGTACCATGCTGATGGTCACCCACGAGATGGGCTTTGCCCGCCAGGTGTCCAGCCAGGTGCTGTTCCTGCATCAGGGGCGCGTCGAGGAACAGGGAAGCGCGAGCATCCTCGACCAGCCGCAAAGCGAGCGCCTGCAGCAATTTCTTTCCAACCGCTTGAAGTGAAACAACGCCACCATGGATACCAAGGCCAACCCGACCCATGCCAACCCGCCGCTGGACCGCATCGACGAAGCGATCATCGATGTATTGCGGCATAACGGCCGGATCACCTACGAAAAGCTCTCGACCCTGGTGCACCTGACGCCCCGGCCTTGCCTGGAGCGGGTGCGCAAGCTGGAGCGGCGCGGGGTGATTCGCGGCTACGGGGCGATCATCGACGTGCAGATGGTTTCGCCGGGGTTGTCCTTGCTGGTGCTGGTGGCGTTGTCGAACCAGAGCGGGCGTTCGGCGCAGAAAGCCTTCGAGGCCTGTGTCAGGGCCTGTCCGCAGGTCTTCGACTGCCAGCTGATCAGCGGGCACTTCGACTACAGCCTGCGCATGCGCTGCCGCGACATGGAGCATTACCGGGTGCTGACCGAGACCTGGATGAACAACGACGAATTGCATATCGACAAGCTGGTGGCCCATCCGGAGCTGGCGGTGGTCAAGAACACCGCGCCACAGCTGTAGATCTTGCAGTGCCTGTACCGGCCCTATCGCTGGCAAGCCAGCTCCCGCAGGTTCTGCGGTGTACGCGATCCCTGTGGGAGCTGGCTTGCCAGCGATAGGGCCATCAGCATAACTGCGCCCCGAGAGCCTTGACCTGCCACTCCTGCGGCTGCCGGTACCCCTCCACCCATTCCACCACCTGCCACGCCGGCATCGGTCGGGCAATGCCGTAGCCCTGGGCGATGTCGCAGCCCAGGTCCATCAGCAATTCGCCATGGGCCACGGTCTCCACGCCTTCGGCAATCACCTGCCGGTCGAACTCCCGGGCCAGGCCGATCACCGCACGGGTCAGGGCCAGGTCGTCCTGGTCATGCAGAATGTCCTGGATAAAGGATTTGTCGATCTTCATGGTCTGGGTCGGCAGCCGCTTGAGGTAGCTGAGCGACGAATAGCCGGTGCCGAAATCGTCCAGCGAGAAGCGCACGCCGAGGCGCTGGCAGGCCTGCAGGCAATCGCTGACCCGCTGGAGATTCTCGATCGCCACCGATTCGACGATCTCCAGGTCGAGCATCTGCGGCGCCACCGAGGCATGCCGTGCCAGCAGGCGTTGCAGGCGCACGACGAAATCATCGCGCTGGAAATGCCGCGCTGCGATGTTCACGCTCACCGGCCAGTGGCAGCCCTGCGCCTGCCATTGCTGCATCTGCGCCAGGGCGCGATCGATCACCCACTCGCCTATATCGACGATCAGGTCGGTACGCTCTACCAACGGCAGGAAATCCCCCGGCGGTACCACGCCGCGCAGTGGATGGTGCCAGCGCAGCAGCGCCTCGAACCCGACCACCGTGCCACTGCGCATGTTGACCTTGGGCTGGTAGTGCAGCGACAGGTCGCCGTGATGCAGGGCATGGCGCACCTGTTCGACGGTCTGGTGGGTGGCCTTGACCTCCTTGTCCAGCGACACGTCGAACAGGTGGTAGCGATTACGCCCGCGCTGCTTGGCCAGGTACATGGCCTGATCGGCGTGGCGCAGCAGGGTGTCGGCATCATCGTCGTCATGGGGGAAGCGGGTCACGCCGATGCTGGCGCTGACGCTGATGGAGCGCCCGCGGATCATGCAGGGCTCGGCCAGGGTACGGAGGATCCGGTCAAGGCTGTCCTGCAGGCAGGGTGGCCCGTGACGGTCACCGAGGATCAGCACGAACTCGTCGCCGGACAAACGCGCCAGGGCATCGCCGGGGTCGAGGAAACGCTTAAGGCGCCGCGCCACCTCCACCAGCAGCAGGTCGCCGCTGTCATGGCCATAACCATCGTTGACCGCCTTGAAACCGTCGAGATCGAGCATGCACACCGCCAGCGAGGTTTTCGCCATGCGCGCACGCTGCAGCGTTGCTTCGAGCAGTTCGCCGATGCAGGAACGGTTGGGCAGGCCGGTCAGCGGATCATGCCCTACCCGCCATTCCAGGCTGTGCAGCATCTGCCGCTTGTGCGTGACATCGAAGCGGATCGAGGCGTATTTGCGCAGCTCGCCAGTGTCGCGGTCGAACAGCGGCACGATGGTGCTGTCGACCCAGAACAGCGAACCGTCCTTGGCCCGGTTGCACAGCTCGCCCTTCCATACCTCGCCGGCGGTCAGGGCCCGCCACATGTCCCTGAACACCTCAGGGCCATGCTGGCCGGACTTGAGGATACGGTGGTCGGCACCCAGCAGCTCTTCCCGGCTGTAGCCGGATATGGCACAGAACTGCTCGTTGACGTAGGTGATACGCCCGTCGAGGTCGGTCTCGGAGAAGATCGCCGCGGCGTCCACGGCAGTACGGTAGCCCTCACCCATGGGCCACCCCGACATAGGACGTCTGCTGCGCGGCAGTGATTGGCAACTTGGAACGCACGATAAAGCTCCATGAGCCGCAGAAATACACGGGTTGTTCTCACCGAAGCCCGCTGCGGGAAAACCTGTCCAGGGAGCAAATTCTACGAGAAGCATCACCTTTTGCAATCCAAGGTGATGGCACCAGAGGTTGTCCTTTAAAATTATTTGTCGTTAAGTTCTTGATTCTAAAAGGGAATTGAGCGATGGAAATTTCAAGTTTGGGGTCTGCCATCAGACGCTATCGCAAGGTGGCCGGGCTTACCCAGGCGGAATTGGGGGAGAGAGCCGGGTTCGACCCCAAGACCATAAGCCGCTTCGAAACCGGCACCTACACCCCCAGCGTCGAAACCCTTGTCATTTTTGCCCGCATTCTGGGCGTCAAACTCACCGCCTTCTTTACCGATCTTGATAGCGAAGAAGAACAACGCGCCTATCTGTTCGGTGTCATCCACAAAGCCCCGCGCCAGGACCTGAGCAAACTGATCGCCGCTGTCGATCAGGCGCTCTCGGACAACTGACGGCAGGCATCGCGACGGAATGGTTCGCACCTTGGAAATGCAATATCAATACGCCTTTACTGGTCAGACCGGTAAAACCAATTATCGCCTGCCCCCTTGCGCCAGCGAAAAATCGGTGGGTATAGTGGCCGCGCACTGGACATACCGGTAAGACCACAATAATTAAGTCCGACGCGCCATCTTCCCCTGGCAGCCGGACACCGACCAGAGATCCCTCCCATGCTTAAATGGTGCTCGCGTTCGATCTTTCTCCAAGTAGTGCTCGGCCTGATGCTCGGCATCGCCTGCGGCCTGAGCTTCCCCGACCTCTCCCTGCAACTCAAGCCCCTCGGTGACGGCTTCATCAAGCTGATCAAGATGCTGATCGGCCTG
This sequence comes from Pseudomonas bharatica, assembly GCF_048586865.1. NCBI lineage: Bacteria > Pseudomonadati > Pseudomonadota > Gammaproteobacteria > Pseudomonadales > Pseudomonadaceae > Pseudomonas > Pseudomonas bharatica. Next base: position 401,823 of record NZ_JBMAWR010000002.1, read on the forward strand.
ATCGTGTTCTGCGTGGTGGTCAGCGGCATTTCCGGTGCCGGCGACCTGAAGAAGGTCGGGCGCATCGGCCTGAAATCGGTGGTCTATTTCGAAATCCTCACCACCATCGCCCTGGTCCTGGGCCTGGTGCTGGCCTTCAGCACCGGTATCGGCAGCGGCGCCAACATCCACCTGGACCAGCTCTCGGCCACCGATGCCGGTGCCCTCGCCGAGCGCGGCCAGCATATCCATAGCACCACCGCGTTCCTCATGGACCTGATCCCGACCTCGGTGATCGGCGCCTTCGCCGATAACAACATCCTCCAGGTCCTGCTGTTCTCGGTGCTGTTCGGCAGCGCCCTGAACCTGGTGGGCGAATCGGCTTCGGGCATCTCGCGGCTGATCAACGAGCTGAGCCATGTGATCTTCCGCATCATGGGCATGATCGTGCGCCTGGCACCGATCGGCGTATTCGGTGCCATCGCCTTCACCACCAGCAAGTACGGCCTGGACTCGCTGCAACACCTGGGCGGCCTGGTAGCGCTGTTCTACCTGACCTGCGCCGGCTTCGTCCTGCTGATCCTTGGCGTGGTGATGCGCGTGTCCGGCCTCAAGCTGCTGCCCTTCCTCAAGTACCTGCGCGAAGAACTCACCATCGTCCTCGGCACCGCTTCGTCCGACGCCGTGCTGCCGCAGATCATGCGCAAGCTCGAGCACCTGGGCATCGGCAGTTCCACCGTCGGCCTGGTGATTCCAACCGGCTACTCCTTCAACCTCGACGGTTTCTCCATCTACCTGACCCTGGCCATTGTCTTCATTGCCAATGCCACCGGCACGCCGCTGGCGATGACCGACCTGCTGACCATCCTCCTGGTGTCGCTGGTGACCTCCAAGGGTGCCCATGGCATTCCAGGCTCAGCGCTGGTGATTCTTGCCGCGACCCTCACCGCGATCCCGGCAATACCGGTAGTAGGCCTGGTACTGGTGCTGGCGGTGGACTGGTTCATGGGCATCGGCCGCGCGCTGACCAACCTGATCGGCAACTGCGTGGCCACCGTGGCGATCGCCCGCTGGGAGAAGGACATCGACCTGGATCGCGCCCACAACGTCCTCGACGGCAAGCAGGGCTACAGCTTCCAGCCGCGCAAGACGGCACACCAGCAAGAATTCTGAAGCATGACCGATAGTTCCTGGAGCAACCTGTGATCACCTCATCGACCGTAGTCAACGCAGTAGTGGAAAAACTGCGCCAGGCCCTGGCCCGAGGCCAGTGGCGCTCCGGCGAGATGCTGCCGGGGCAGCGCGAACTGGCCGAGCAACTGGGCATCAGCCGGCCCAGCCTGCGCGAAGCGGTGACGGTACTGGAAACCCTTGGCCTGGTGCGATCCATGCCAGGCAAGGGCGTCCTGGTGCTCGATCCCGATACCGCCGAGCCGACGCTGGTCCCGGCCGCGTCGGTGGCCGAGGCCAGCCTCGAGGATGTACTGCAACTGCGCTACACCCTCGAGCCATTTATCGTCGGGCTGGTGGCGCAGTCCATCAGCAGCAGCGAGACCGGGCAATTGCGCCTGACCCTGATGGACATGCGCGAAGCCCTTGAAGCCGACGACGCCGAAGCCGGGGTCGGTGCCTACATCGCCTTCCATGAGGCGCTGTTCGCCCTGACCTCCAACCCGATCTTCCAGAGCGTGGTGCAGCAGACCAGCAACGCCCTCAAGCAGAGCGCCCAGGTGCTGCGCAAGTCCCCCGAGCATCTGGCCGCGCGCCTGGCGGAGAACGAAGCGGTGGTACGCGCCATCCGCAACAAGGACAGCGCCCAGGCCAGCGCCCAGATGCGCCGGCACATCCTCGCCGAGGGGCGGCGCATGGGTATCGAACTGAAGATCCCGGACGAGCAGCCGGGTCATTGACTACAGGAGAGCGAAGATGAATACCTCCCTGCCCTTCCTCATGGCCGGCGGCGGACGCCGGATGTCCGCGGACGAGATCTATCCGCAGCTGTTCGACGCCATCCTCGAACAGCGCCTGGGCCCAGGCACACCATTGACCGAACTCGCCCTCGGCGAAGCATTCGGGGTGAGTCGCACGGTGATTCGCCGGGTGCTGGGCCGGCTGTCGGACCAGCAGGTGATCGTCCAGCGTCCGGCCCATACCGCGCGCCTGGCGGCGCCGGACCCTGAACAGGCGCGGCAGGTCTTGAGTGCCCGGCGCCTGGCGGAAACCACCCTGATCGAACTGGCCGCACAGCGCTCGCGGCCGGGGCAATTGCGCCAGCTGCGCGAGCTGATCGCCCGCGAGCGCCTGAGCCACGAACAGGGCCAGCGCTGCACGGCGATCCGCCTTGGCGGCGAGTTCCACCTGAAGCTTGCGGAGATCGCCAACAATGCGCCACTGACGCGTTTTCTCAACGGCCTGGTACCGATGACCTCATTGATCATCGCCAAGTACGAACAGCATGGCTGCGAGCACTGCGCCTGGCAGGAGCATGCGGCACTGGTGGATGCGCTGGAGGACGGTGACAGCGAGGCCGCGTTGCGTCTGATGCACGTGCATCTGGACCGCATCGAGGCCAAGCTGGATTTAGGTTAAGCGCGATTCGCCGGGCCGCTGCGATTGGACCAGTCCACCAGCAGGCTGTAGCCCACCGCCAGCAGGGTCGGGCCGATGAACAGGCCGATGAAGCCGAACGCCAGCAAGCCGCCGAAGACGCCGAGCAGCACGATCACCAGCGGCAGGTCGCCACCGCGGCTGATCAGGTAGGGCTTGAGCACGTTGTCCACGCCGCTGATGATGAAGGTGCCCCAGATCCCCAGGAAGATGGCCATGCCGTAGTCACCCTTCCAGGCCAGCCAGGCGGTGGCGGGTACCCAGGCCAGCGGCGGGCCCATGGGGATCAGGCTAAGCATGAAGGTCACCAGGCCGAGCACCAGCGCCCCCGGCACCCCGGCGATCAGGAAGCCGATCAAGGCCAGCAGGCCCTGGGCGGCGGCGGTGCCGATCACCCCGTTGACCACCCGCTGCACGGTGCCGGCCACCAGGCCCAGGTAGTAGGCGCCGCGATCGTCCACCAGGCGCTCCAGCAGGCGCAGGACGAAAGCCGACAGACGCGGCCCGTCGCGATAGAAGAAGAACACGAAGACCAGGCTGAGGATCAGTTCGACGACACCACTGCCCAGTTGCGCGCTGCGGGCCAGGATCCAGTTGCCGACCTGCCCGAGATGCGGCTTGACCGTGGTCAGCAAGGCCGCGCCCTGCTGATCGAGTGTGTTCCAGTAGCGCACCAGGCGTTCACCGAAGAAAGGCACGCTGCCCAGCCAGGCCGGGGCGTCCGGCAGGCCGTCGACCTGCACGTCGCGGATGAATGCCGTGGCGTCACGCACATGGTCGGCCAGGTTGAAGCCAAGCCAGACCAGGGGCAAGGCCACCAGCAGTAGCCACAGGCAGGTCAGCAGGCTGGCCGCAAGGGTTTCGCGCCCACCGCACCAGCGCGTCACCAGGCGCATCAGCGGCCAGCTGGCAAAGGCCAGGATCGCGCCCCAGAGCAGCGCGGAAATGAACGGGGCCATGACCCACAGGGCGGCGCCGAGCAGGGTCAGCAAGAGGATCTGCACCAATAGGCGGTCGTTGTTGAGCATGATGAATCCTTGGCTTGACGCAAAACCCTGTGGGAGCGGGTTCACCCGCGATTGCGGTATTGGGGCCGCTGACGCAATCGCGGGTAAACCCGCTCCCACAAGGGACCAGTGTCGCTTTAGCGGATCAGTTCCACATGCAGGCCGGCAGCCGGTTTGTCGCCGGTCTCCAGCCTGGCCGCCCGCACACCCGCCGCACTCAGCTGGTCATTCCACGCCACCGCCTTCGCCCCGGTCAGGCTGACCCGCAGGCTGCTGTCCAGGTTCAGGCTGCGTGCCAGCAGTTCCACCCAGGCCTTCGGCGGTTCGCCATCGAGGTCCGGGTAGTCCAGCTTGCCCGTGCTGCGCAATTCCCGAAGCACCGTGGCCGGGGTCGGCAGCAGGTCGCCCAGCGGCGCATTGGCCTCGAATTTCTCCACATGCAGGAAGGCCCGCTTGTTGCCACGGGTGATGGCGTACAGGGCGACCAGGGTGTCGTGGTCGTCGCCGGAACGGCGCAGCAGGATGAACGCCTGGTCCTCGTCCGAGCCATACAAGCGTGCATTGCGGAATATCTCGTTGGCCCACAGGCTGCTTTCGCCGCAGTCGCGCCGCTCGCACCAGAACAGCGGATAGCCGCCGTCGGCCTGCAAGGCTTCGCGGGCGGCGGTGAAGGCTTCGCCGGCACTGCGCTCGGGCGGCAATTGCCAGGTGGTGGAGCTGACCTGGCCACGGCTTTCGACCTTGCCTTCCATGCGCAACTGCCCGCTGATCTTGCGCAGCGGACCCAGCGGATAGACGCGCTCCTGCTCCCGCGCCGGCTGTTCGTCGAACACCTTGGCATCCTGCGGAATCGGCAGTTCGCCAGCGGCCTGGGCAGCGCCGGCGACCAGCAACAGCGCGGTAAGAACGAACCGGACGGCACTCATCGGCGAACCCCGCCGGCATGGCCGGCGTGGCGTACGGAAAGGGGGCTGCTGTCGTGCTGGGTCATGATTGTCTCCCTGATCAAAACCCGCCAAGCCTCGACAGTTGCCCGTTACAAGTCAAGGAATGGCAAAGAAGCGATTGAAACAGTCTGCAACAAGCGTTGCGCCGGCCTCGTCGTTCAGGTGCAGGTGATGGCCACCGGGCAAATGTTCCAGAGTGAAGGGTAGCTGCTCGAGCAGGCTCGTGTTGCGCGCCAGCATGCCGTCGTCGGCCACCACCAGGGTGGTCGGGCAGGCAATGCGCCGGACGAAACTCAGCGCCTGCTCTTCGCTCATGCGCAGCGGCGACGGCAGGGTCAGGCGGCTGTCGCTGCGCCAGCTGAAACCGCCCGGCACCGGCACCAGGCCGCGCTGGGCAAGGAGCTCGGCGGCCTCGCGGGTGACCGCGACCATGCCCTTCATCCGTGCTTCCACCGCCCGGTCCAGCTCGGCATACACCGATTTGCGCTTGCCTTCATGGCGCAACTGCGCCTCCAGGGCCATGCCCATGCGCTCGGCGGCATCCTGCGCCGCCGCACCCGGCGGAATCACCCCGTCGATCAAGGCCAGGCGCTGGATCCGCTCGGGCAGGCTGCCGGCGAGGATCACCGAAACGATCGCCCCCAGCGAATGCCCGAGCAGGGAAAAACGCTCCCAGCCCAGTTGCCCGGCAACCCGCAGCACATCATGGGCGTAGTCCCACAGGGCATAGCCGGCACCGGCCGGCCGGTGCCCGGAGTAACCGTGCCCGGCGAAATCCAGGGCGACGATGCGCAGCCCGTGCAGCCTGGGCGCCAGGCGGGCAAAGCTGTTGGCGTTGTCCAGCCAGCCATGCAGGGCGATCACCGGCCGGCCATCCTCGGGCCCGTACAAATGCGCAGCCAGTTCGATATGCCCCAGGTCCAGGCGGATTTCCTCGACGGGATGGCTCATGCCGAGCGCTCCTGCCAGCGCTGGAACACCGAGCGGATCAGGCGCGCGGTATCGTCCGGACGCTCCAGCGGGAACATGTGCCCGCCGGCGACGCTGTGGTTTTCGCCCAGCGGCATGCGCCGTACCGCCTGGGCGTGGTGGGCGCGGACGATGCGGCTGTGGCTGCCGCGCACCATGGCCAGCGGCACCTTGAGCTTGCCGGGCGATGCCGGCCGGGTATGCGGGATGCTGCGGTAGATGCGCATCTCGATGGCCGGGTCGAAAGCCAGGCGCAAACCCTCGCCTTCGGTCTTCAGGCCATGTTGCAGGTAGGCTTCCAGGCAGTCCGGGTCGAACGCACGGAACAGCGACTTGGCGGAGAAGTAGGCGCGGGCCTGGTCAAGGTCGTCGAAGGCTTCGCGGCGGCCCTCGGTGCGCCCGGCCGGGGTGATCCGGTCGATGAAGCCCCAGCGCTTGGCCAGGCGGATCAGCCACTGGTCGGCGAGGGTCAGCACCGGCGAGTCGAGCATCACCACCCCGCGGTACAGCTCGGGGCAGCGCAGTGCGGCATGCAGGTGCAGCACGCCGCCAAGGGAATGGCCGACGCCCCAGACCGGTTCGCCTTGCCGTTCCAGGTGATGGATCAGCTCGTCCACCAGCAGCAGCCAGTTGTCCCCGGCCGGAAAGCGCGGGTCGTGGCCGTGCTGTGGCAGATGCTGGACCTGGTAATCCGGCGCAAGCCCGGCGAACAGCTTGCCGTAGGTGGCCGAGGGGAAGCCGTTGGCATGGGCGAAGAAGATCTGTTGCGACATTTTCGGACGGCCTGCTGCGGAAAAAACTGACAGTGATTGTCCGCAACGGATGGAGATGGAGCAATGACCGGAACAGCCATCAGGGACGGCACTCCGGTCAGGAACCCTGTGTCGCTGTTCAGGGCCTCATCGCCGGCAAGCCCCCACAGGGCTCAGAACCCTTCGAACGAGCGGTGCAGGCAGGCCTGGATATAGGCCACCTGGTACTCGTAGGCCTCACGCACCTGATGGCGCTCCTGTTCGCAGAGCTGGGCCCGCTGCATGGCCAGGCACGACACCTGGAGCATCTTCGCCATCTGCTCGCAGGCCAGCTGGAACTGCTGCAACTGCTCGGACTCGCGGCGATTGCCGTAGCGCCGCACCAGCGCGTCGAAGCGGGCATCGGCGGCATCGTGCAACACCTGGAACTCGGCGAAGTCCAGTTGATGGTTGAAGTTGCATTCATCCAGTACCTGGCGCAGGTCCGCTGAACAGGCTCGCATTCCATTACTTCCGATCATGGGGTTTCCTCCCAGGGCATGCTGCTCGTACACCTCCACGCTAGCAATTCGGGGTGAGTGCAACAACTGACAAAAATATCAGGTCGGCGCATCGAAAGCGGGGGCGTGCCCACCGCACAAAATCTTCACAACTGATATTTTTGTCAGGTTTCAACATGAAGAATCGGCGATATAAGTGTGTCCGTACCGTCCCGGTCGAATCGATTTTCGAAGGAATCACACTGCACTTCCAACGTCAGGAGCTCACTTCATGTACGCATCCCAATCCCTTGGCAGCGCCCCGTCCCTTGCTCCGGTCCAGCGCGCGCCCACCCTGTCGGAAGACCCCATCAGGCTGACCCTGCGCGAAACCGTGGTCCTGCAATGGAGCGCCGAAGGCAAGACGTCCTGGGAGATCGCCCACATCCTGCAATGCAGCGAGTCGGCGGTGAATTTCCATTTCTGCAACATCCGCCGCAAGTTCGGCGTGACCTCGCGCAGCGCGGCGATGCTCAAGGCCCTCGACCAGGGCTTGATCAAGTTGCGTTGAATCCGTCGCCCAGGCCGGCCGCAAGCAGTCGGCCACGGGCGCGGCATCAAGGGATGAGCGTCAGCCTGAGGCTCGGAAAGTTCGGCGCGGCCTCGTACGGCCAGGTCTCACCAAGGTCGAAGCTGACGTAGACTTTCACGCTGAGCACTTCCCCGATCTTCAGCGATTCGAGGAACGCCTTGGTGATGACCACATCACCTTCGGCACCGATGCCGCTGACCAGCTCCGCCTCGGTGACCCGATGGTCGTACAGGGCCCGGTGCACCAGGGTTTCGCCTGCGGGGTTAACGCCACTGACCAGAATCCTGACCATCTGATCGGTGGTCATCAGCTTCCAGAACGCAAGGGTCAGGCGCGCCCCCGAGGCCGGCACCCCCGCCAGGCTGAGCCCATTGCTGGTCTGGCCCTCGCACTGCACGGTAGGAAATCCGGACGAGACCTTGCTGACGCGGACACGGCGCGGCGTCGATGGCAGCACCTCGCCAGGCCCTCTTACCTCGTAATACAAGGTCACCGTCTTGCCGATCGATGCAATCACGCTTTCCCTTGGAATACGGCAGAGCCGCGGATCACCGTCCTTGTCCAGCAGGCCCTCGAAGTCCGCCACACTGCCGGGGTCATCCCAAAGCACCCAGACCTCCTCGTCAGGATGAATGAGCACTTGCGCGTCGAGCACGGCCTGTATGCCGCTGCGCCCTTTCTCGGGATCGAGCACCAGTTCCTCGCCGACGCCATCGGCCTCCACTACATCCAGCCACAGCAGTTCCCGCGGTATCGGCGTGGCACTGACCGTCAAGGGCACCTGCCGGGAGGAAACACTGGGATTGCCGGCGCGGTCCGTGACGTCGTAATGCACATAACGCCGGCCATCGCCCCGCTCGCGAATCAGGTTGCCGTCGAAGACCAGCTCCAGCGGCTTGCCGGTATCTTCGGAAGTAAGCGTGCGCGAGCCCGCCTGATGATAGGCGAAGGGCTCATCGTCCCAGTACCAGGTCAGCGTATCGCCGGGACGTACCTCGCGGTACTCCGGAACCTGCGCCACCACCCGGTCGTTGCAGGCCTCCAGGTACTGCCAGGTCAGGCCGCCGTCGATGACCTCGGTCGGAAAGACCAGGGCGCCCTGCTCACCGCCCAGGATCGGCGGTGAGGTATCGATGGTGATGATGAGCGGCTGCGATCCCTGGGGCGAGCCATTGTAGAGCACCACCTTGTACTCCATGCGTTGCTGCCCTTCGGTGAGAAACTCCGTCGCCACCGTCAGGTGCAGATCTTCCGGAAGGATCGGCGTGGTCCAGAATCGCGTGGCTACGGTCTTTTCATTCCAGAACAGCTCCAGGCTCTCGGGATGGTCCGGCGAGGGGTCGCTGTGCAGCCATTCCGGGATCTCGACCGCCAGCGGCACCTGCAAGTCGTCGATATGCAGCAGGTTGGGCTGGCCACCGTCGATATCGTCGAGCAGGGCGTCGACGATGGGTGGCGGGAGCAGTACCAGGGCTTCTTGCAACGGGGTCGACATCGGCAGCTCTCCTCAAGAAAGCGGATCGGTACCCGAAGGCTCGGGTGTCGCACTCCATTTAACGGCAAGAAGGGGATGGGGCATAACTGACAGAAGTATCAGGTATCCGCGGCAGGCCAGGGTATTCAAGGAGCGAGCCTGGCGGCTCGCTCCCGCAGCATTACCAGCTATAGCGCAGGCCGACGTTGGCCCCCCATGGCTGCTCGATCTGCTCGCCGTTGCTGTAGTCCAGGTCGACATGCATCTGCAGGCTCCGCGCCAGCGACACCGAGACCCCGGCCCCCAGCTCGCCACGCGTTCCCGAGAGGTCATTGTTGAAGCGGTTGTCGTTGACCCGCACAGCGTTGTCGCTGGCGAACTCATGGGCATAGGCGACCCGTACATAGGGCTGGATCACCCGGCCCTCGCCCAGTTCGATATTACGCCCGAAGGTGCTGCCGACCTTGCCCAGCAACGAATGGGCGGTATCGCCATCGGCGCGCATGCCGTTGTCGAGGTTATAGCGCTTGCCCTGGATGGTCACGCCGGACCACTGGGTGTAGGGCTCGGCGAACCAGCCATCGCCCAGGGCAATATGCCGGCCGAATTCCAGCGAGGTACCCAGCGCATGGTTGTCGTAGTCGCCCTTGGTCCGGGTTCCGTCGCTGAGATTGACCGTGGCGTCGTTCTGCAGGCGGTTGAACTTGAGCACGGCGTCGAAGTAGTAGCCGCTTTGCGGGTCCAGCCAGGTGGTGTACGCGCCCAGGTAGTAGCTGTCGACCTGACCGCTGGAACCACGGGCCAGGTTCAGGTCCGAGTCGCTGTAGCCGGCCAGCACGCCCGCCAGCCAGTGCCCGTCACCGATCGGCAGTGGCGCATCGGCACCGAGGGAAACGCCCTGCTGGGTCTGCTTGTACGCGGTGCCCGACGAGGCGGAAACGTTGTACTTGTTGCCGTAGCTGCGCATCCAGGCACCGCCCTTGCCGCCATTCAGGCGCAGTTCACCCATGCGGCTGCGCAGGCTCGACAGTTCGCCGTACCACACGGTGGGCGCGGCATTGAACAGGCCGAGCACCACCTGGGTCCCAGGGCTGATTTTTCTCGTCGAAGCGTCCAGGTACCAGTTGTCACCGTCGCGGATCAGGTCGTAGGAAAATGTGCCAAGGTCCACCTCGCCGTTGAGCAGGGAGAAGCTGGCATCGCCACCGGCCGTTTGCACTACATGGATCTGCCCGTCGGTCAACGGGTCGGCACCGCTGCTGCCGACCAGCAATTTGTGATCGCCGTGGGATTCGCCGGTCACTTCGAGAAAATCGGTCTGCCCGGTGGAGAAGTCGGTATCCATGATGAAGGTGCCGTTGCCGGAGAGGTTCTCCACGGTCAGGCGGTGGAAGGCGTCGGCCTCGCCGAACCGCACCGCGCCCCCGTCCATGACCAGGTCACCCACTTCGTCGTCCTCGACCATGTTCCACTGGCCCTGGCTGGCGAGGGTCAGGCTGGCGACGTTTTCCAGGGCGCCGGTCAGGGTGGCATGGTTCTGCAGGGTCAGGTTGGCCGTGGCGCCGTCCTCGGCCACCACATTGCCCACCAGGTGGCTGTTGTCTACGGTCATGTTGCCGGTCGAGCCGCTGGCGACCTTCAATACATTGCCGTCGCCGCCTGTCAGGGTCGAACCGTTGGCCACCACGATATCGGCGCTGACGCCCTGGCCTGCTCCCGTTCCGACCTGGATCGCCGCACCGGTGCTACCCTCGACATGGGTGCCATCCAGGTTCACCGTGCCGCTGTCGGGAAGAGCGCTGTCCAGACGGATACGGATACCGTGGGTGCCGCCGATGATCGAGCTGTTGCGGGCCGTGACCGAGCCGCCGAACATCTGGATGCCCTGGCTGGTGGCATTGGTGCCAGTCACCTGGGTGTTTTCCAGGAACAGGTCGCTGTTGGCGGAAATCTGCACGCCGCTGCGGGCACCGGTGATGGTGCTGTCACGCACATTGGCGGTGGAGCCGTTGCTGCCCTGGCGTCCCAGGGACAAGCCTTCGGTTTCGCTGGTGATGGTGCTTCCCGAGATATCCGCCGAACCGCTGCCGAGGAACACGCCGACATTGATGCCGGTGGCGGTCACGGTGCTGCCGTTGAGGGTCAGCCTGCCGCCATCCTGGGTCAGGATGTGCTGGGTCTGCGCGCCATTGGCGGTGAGATGGGAGCCGCCGGTTACCAGGTAATTGTCGGAGGGCGTCGTTGCATCGATGGTTTCGTCGCCGATGATCGTCCTGGCCATTGCATACTCGCTGCCGAGCACCAGCGGCGCGAGGGCGGCGAATTTCAGAATGCGAACCAGGGGACGCAGTTTGAACGAAGGAGTCTTGGGCATCATGGGAAGCTCTCGCAGGCTATGAAACGACGCGGTCAAACCAAGCTGGCGGGCAACCGGGTTCACTTCGCAAAGGCCGGCGAGACTACAGACGACAACCCAAATTTTATGTAGGAAAATTCCACAAAATATAGCAGAGATTACGACAAGCCCCGCGCCCGCCGAATGCCCCGGGCGCGAGATAACCCGGCCTGCTAGGGCACGCGTTTGCGCTCAGGCATAGGGCAGTAGCCCGAGGGCACGTGCATGGAAACGGTCGCCACGACTTCCAGGGATGTCACCGGTACACCATTCAACTGGAAGGAGTACTTGGTGTAGGCCCGCCCGTCGATCTTGCCCCCGTCCGGGTTATAGGTCGGCAGGATGTGCTTGTCGTAGGGGTGCACGCGAATGACGAAGCCGGTGGCCGGATGCTCGGTACCGATGATGTAGTCCTCGGTGAAGATTGCTTCCTCGATGATCTCGCCGGTGTCGGCGAAACGGCTGTCCCAGGGTGTCCAGGTCACGGTCACGCTATCACCGTCCTTGAGCCATTTGCTCAGGTCGGGAATCCTGACCCGCACCGCCGGCTCGTCCGGATGGGGGTTGGCGAAGTCCTCGAACAGCGACTCGCAGAGCAGCCAGCCCCTGTCGCCGCTGAGCCCCAGGTACTCCGGTGCTTCCGGAGTCAGGACGAAGGCGTCGACCTTCACGTGGTAGGTGGCCGAATGCTGCTTGTTGTTTCCGCCTGGCGCGCTGATGCGGTAATGCACCGGCACCGCGGGACCATTGCCGACGTCCTGGATGATCTCCCAGGGAATCTCCACGCCGATCTCGTGGCCTGGCTCTTCGAAGCCTTGCAGCACGTAGGTGTAGGCGAGGCGATCGCCCCAGTAGAACTCGATGATCTCGTCCTTCGCCGCCGGTGCGTAGAGGATGATGTTCTGCTTGGCCGGCTGGCCGTTGTCCTCGGGCGTCAGTTCGTTGAACTGCTCGGAGACCTTGCCATAGGTATCGAGCTGGCCCAGGGCCGGGTTGACCGGGTCGGGCCAGGTCAGGTCCGGGTCGGGCCGCGCCGGACCGATATGGGAGAAGTCGACGTTGATCTTGATCTCCGGCGCATCGAACGGCACGGTGCCGCGCAGGATCCTGTAGCTGACACTGGTTTCCAGCTCGCCCACGGCGGTGCCGTACTCGGCCTTGAGGATGGCCGACGGTACCCGCACCGGCACTGGGAACTCCGGGACCGAGCCCAGCTCCTCCGCAGTCACCAGGCTGTTGCCCCACTTCACCTCGATGCGGTCTTTCGGCTTCCAGCCGACGTAGCCGGGAATGTTCACCACCACACCGATCCCGGCATCGGCCATGTCGATCAGGTTGTCGCCCTCGGCCAAGGGTACCGTCGGCGGCTCGAGGTCGGCCGGCAGGGTGCCCAGGGCAACGGCCACCGGCTGGTAGACGGCCAGGCGGCTGCGGTTCAGCGCCTTGTCGATCAGCATATAGGTTATGTAGCAGCCACCGTCACCCACCTCGCGGATCAGATCCGTCCTGACCTTGAACGTCATCGGCTCGCCCGTCACATCGAAACGCCCGCCGATCGCTACATCCATCGGGTCGTCGGGAATGGGGTAAGCCGCCCACCAGTAGATCAGTTCATCACCTGGCTGGCGGTCGCCGTACTCCGGAAGGGTGGCGGTGATGCCATCGGGGTTGTCGATCAGGGTCTGCTCGCTGATGAAGCCCTCGGGCATGATCAGCTTCGGCGGCTCGTGCGGGCGCCAGGGCTCGTAGGCGTCGACCAGCACAGTGAGCGCCGGCGACGTCTCCGAGGTGGTGTTGTAGTGGATGATCCGATAGGTGATATCCCAGGCGCCATGCGTCTGCATGACCTCGGGCGGCACGTGCAGGGTCAGCGGAAAGTGCGCGAGGAACGGCGGCGCCAGTTCGATCTCGTCGACCGTTTCGTAGTGGGTGGTGCCAGCGGGTGCCCACTGGATGAACACTCGCTCACGGTCATCCGGATCGGCAGGGTCAGGCAGGGTCCAGGCCTGCATGGTAACGGCCAGTGGCACCTGCCGGGCACTGCTGAACAGGGTGTTGTCGTTGGCGTCGGCGATCACCCCGGCGGCCAGCGTCACCGGCGGCAGGTCCGCCGTTTCGTTACGCCGGTCGATTTGTGCCTTGCGGTAGTCCCTGCGCGCCTGCTCCGCGATTCGTTGCTGTTCTGACTGTGACATTGTGGTCACCCCTCTCCATGTGTCCAGCCATTCGCTGACACGGCGGATGCCGCTCCGGAACGAACAGCCGTGGGGCCATTTAATACCCCCGGATGGATTGGCGTAACTGACAGAATTAACAGGTGCGCCCGGCGCGCAGGGCAGAAAAAGGCCGCCCCGAAGGGCGGCTACGAAGTGAGGGTGTGGAGGTCAAGCCAGGCAGGCTCACGGGCTTGAATGTTGATATCAGGACTTCCGATGCCCAACGGGATCACGAATCTCATCGACACGTGGTCGCCCCGGCAGCGGTCTACCGTACTTATCGGTCAGCCCTTGCGTGTAGCTTTCCAGCCCCGACGACTTCGGCGACTGCTTATAGGCATTCTCGAGAAGTGCTTCATGCCTCTCCCGGCTCTGATACAACTCGCTCGCCTCCTTCATCGACTGCAGTTCCTTGGCCTTCTGCTTGGCCGAAGTGTTGCTGCTGATACTCTGCTTGAGACTGCCGCTCTTGGCCTGGCCACCGCCCACCGGCGTGTCCGGAGCGTCGACGGGAGCCGGCGTATGTTTGCTGTTCCCCTTCGCCCTGTAGGCCGAGTACCCCAATCCCAAGGCCATCACGCCGGAAAATACAGCCACGATGATCCAGTCGGCCTGGGCACGCCCCTTCGCGGTGGCGGCCTTGATACTGGCATAGGCCGTGAAGACGCCCGCGAGCAGAGAACCGCCCAGGTACCAGACGTTGTGCCCCGTCGGATCACTCGCATTCACCGGATCGCCCTTGCAATAGGCATAGGCATTCGGGCCTCCGCGGCCAAACGGGCTCCATTCGTCACGGCTGCAGAACTTCATCAGGACAGGTCGGTAGAACCGGTAGCCTTTCCCAGCAGTTGCCCACCCGCCTCCTCGTCCAGTTCGCCATTGAAGGCCAGGCGGGCCTGCACCCGGGTGCTGCGATGGCCGTGGGCGGTATAGGCCATGTCGGTGATGCCCTCGCCGGCCACGTGCTCGCTGAGCACGCTGTTCTTCTGGTCGCAGCCCAGCAGCAGGCTGATGTCGCCTGCCTGGTGCTCCGCCAGCAGGTTGCCTGCGCCGCGCATGAAGGTACTGCCCTGCTCGCCCTGGAGCAGGTTGGCCAGCTCCTCCTCGCGGTAGAAGCGCTGCTCGGCGCCCTGGGCGCCGGACAGGCTGGCCAGGCGGTCGAGTGGATCGTAGCGGTAGCTACCGGACAACGCGCCATTGCCATCGCCAACCCCGAGCAGGCGCCCGAGGGCGTCGTAGTTCAACTGCCGGGCCTGTTCGTCGCGCACCAGGTTGCCGTCCTCGTCGTACTCCAGATCGATACGCGGCGGATACGGTTCATCGCTGTTGATCACATGGGTCAGTTGGGTCGGATCGGCGGGGTTGTCATAGTGGTAGTCGGCACGGTTCTGACCGCCGGGGAACACCGTCATTACCCGGGTGATGTTGTCCATCCCGTCGAAGCGGAACAACTGCGCCTGCACCGCCTGGCCGTAGGCGTCCAGGGGCGGCGAGCCATCGCACTGGTAGTCGGTCAGGCGATTGCGCTCGTCGTATCCGTAGCGCTCCTCGCGCACCAGCGTCTCCCCCTCGTGGTGGATGCGCTTGGTCAGGCGATCCACCGCGTTCCACTCCTGGGTCAGCTGCTGGGTCAGGTCGCCGAAGTCGAAGCAGCGCGAGGTCTCCCGGGAGAAGTCGTCGTAGCCGATCTGCACATGCAGCTGCTCGCCATTATCGTTGGTCTTGATCCACTCCAGTCGTCCCAGGCCGTCATAGTGGAAGGTCGAGGTGGTGGACCCCAGCACGGTACACGTCAGGCGGCCGGCCGTATCGTACTCGTAGGTCTGGGTCTGCCCGAATACATCGGTATAGCTCAGCAAGCGCCCGCGCAGGCTGTACGCGTAGTGCATGGCGTACTCCTGGCCATCCTCGCTGCGCGTCTCGCTTTTCAGCTCGCCAGTGCTGAAGTATTCGCGCACCAGCGACTGGCCCTGCTCCGTGCAACTGAGCAGGCGGGCGTTCTTCTTGTCGTACACATAGTCGGCCGCCACCTCCGGCGACAGTTCGCGACGCATTGGCTCATCGCCCAGTTGCGGCAGGTACTCGTAGGCGATCACCGCGCCGGCCGGGGTGGTCACCGTGGCCGGTTGCATGCGCCCCGGCTGGTAGGTGAACAGGCGTTCGCGGCCGCCGGTCACCGAGCGGGTCATCCGCGACAGGCCGTCGAAGTCCTGCTGGCCGAGCTCGACCTCATCGACACTGATGTGGGTCGGCAGGTCTTCATCACTGTGGGTGACGAAGCGCCGGCGAACCACCGCCAGGCCAGGCAGGACGTTCTCGACCAGACGGTCGAAGGCGTCGTAATGGTAGAGGGTGGTCTGGTCCCGACCGTCCACCTCGCGTCGGGTCCGGCCCAGGCCGTCGTAGAAATATTCGTGCAGGCTGATCCGCACCGGCTCGGCCTCGGTATCGAAGCGCTCGACCCGGGCCGGCTTGCCGAACAGGTTGACGCGGGTCACGGTCTGCCCGCTGACCTGCTCGCCGTCGATGCTTTCCCGCCAGGCCCGGCTGATCGGCCCGATCCACTCGGTACTGCCGATGGGGTCGTGCTCCTCGAACACCACCACCTTGTCCGGCCCTGTGTCGCTGCGCTGCTGCCCCCAATCGTCATAGGTAAAGTGGTGCACCAGCGGCAACTGCTCCTCCAGCAGCCAATCGAATTCGCACTCCTCGACCTTCTGCCCCAGGCCGTCGAAACGCGCGGTATAGGTGGTGCGCCAGGCAATGTCGGCACCGTCGGCGCCATCGACGTCCTGACGCTCCTCCAGTATCGGGCGGTTGAGGCCATCGACCGTGGTCCGGGTCTGCACGTTCTTGACATCGGTCATCACCTGGATCGCCCGCTGGCCGTCCAGCCGGGCCAGGGTGTAGGCATAGTGGCGGGTGGCTTCGTAGTCGCTATCCGGGGCCACGGTTTCGGACGTGACCCGGCGCAGGGTGTCATAGCTGTAGCGGATCACCACATCGTCATCGTCGTGGGTCTGCACCGGCTCGCCGATCAGCAAGGCATGCTGGAGCACCAGGGTCTTGCTGGTCTTATCGAAGCCGGTGAGGGTCTCGGTGGTCTGCAGCACACCCTCCGTGGCCAGCACCTGGTAGTGATAGTCGGTGAAGGTCGGCTGGCCATTGTAGGTTTCACTGTCGCTGGCGATGCGTCCGTGCAGGCTGGCATCGTCCGGCTTGTCGAAGTGTTCGTGGCGGGTTTCCTTGAGCACGGTCGCGCCCTCGCTCAGGGTTTCGCTCTCCAGCGCCAGCCAGGCGTTCTTCTGCACCGAGGCCAGGGGTTCGAGGCGAACGTAGCGGTATTGGGTGCGCAGCACCGGCGCATCGCAGGCGCCATCCGGCGCCGGAGTGACCACCTGCTCCTTGAGATGACGGACGAAGCCATCCGGATCCTCGGGGCAACCGTCCTCCCCTGCCGCCTTGTACCAGGTGCTGCTGGTGCTTACGCCATCGGGCCGGACCTCGAGGGTCGGGTTGCCATCGAGGTCGAATTCGCTGATCTGGGTCTCGGTGCGGTGGCGGTTCGGCTCGCCGTCGATCGACCAGCGGGTTTGCACCGAGCGTGGCAACTGGAAGTTCGCCGGCTGGTTGTCGAAGTCGGTGTCCAGGGCGTGGTAGGTGGTGCTAACGGTTTTCACGCAGCGCCCCTGGCAGGTTTCTTCCTCGGTCATCAGGTGGAACCGGTTGAAGGTGTACTTCACCGTGCGCACCACCTTGCCATCGAGCACGTGGCTGGCGACCGAGCCGTAGTCGTAGGTGTAGTCGACCTTGTACAACTGGTCGAGACCATCGTCCTGCCAGTTGATCGAGGAGCCGTTGCCGATGAAGTTCTCGGTGGTATAGGCGTAGGTGGTTTCCTGCGCCGTCAGGTCCGGCCCGGGCACTATGGTGTGGCGGGTCACCCGCGGCAGGTTGGGCCGTCCGGTGCTGCCCGGATAGGCATGGCCACCATCGAGGTATTCGAGGGTTTCGCTGCCGCCCAGCGGCGTGCCGACCGTCTTGACACAACTGATACCGCGAACCGTCTCGTAGGTCAGGCGCCAGCACGCCAGTTCCGGCACCGGCAGCACGATCTCGGTGACCCGGCCACCACTCAGCTTCATCACGAAGCGCGACAGCGGCTTGTCATCGAAAGGCGGCAACAGCAGCCTGACCTCCGAGCTGTCACGCACAAGGCGCAGCAACTCGCCGCTGGCGTCCGCGATGCTGGCCAGGCGATGGGTCGTCTCGAACACCGCGTAGCTCAGTTTGACCGCATGTCCGCTCGGCGCCAGGATCTCGCTGGGCAGGGCGATGCGCCGCGAGCCGCTGCCCAGCTCCTTGAGCACTTCCACCAGGCCGCTTTTGTGCACGATGCGCCAGACGCCGTTGCCCTCGTCGAAGAAGCGGAAGGTATCGAGCTTCTTCTCCTTGATCGACGGCTCCTTGCCATCACCGGTGACCTTGTAGCTTTCCCCGGTATGCAGCGACAAGATGTTGTTGACCGGGTTGAACTCGCTCAGGCGCAGGTTCCAGCCCAGGCCATAGCCGCTGTCGAGCAGGTTGAGCGGATTGAAGTCGAGCTTGATCGGCACGTTCGGGCCGATCAGGGCATTGGCCTTGAGCTCGGGCAGGTCGATGGACAGCGTGTACTGCCCGGTCCGCGGGTCGACGCTGTTGTTCATGAAACTCATGAAATTGAAGGCGTTGGAATGCACGGCGGAAGAAGTGGTCATGGTCTTTGGTCCCCAACGGAGAGAGATCAGGTGGCGCGGGCCCCGGTCGCTGGCCGGCGCCGCCTGGATTGCAGAGCGGTTACTGGATCTTGAGGACCAGCGTGTTGCGGCTGTCCTCCTTGGTCGGTGACTCGTAGCCCACCGCCAGCCGATGGCGATTGCCATACACATCCAGCAGGACGAAGATCACCGGTTTGTCTAGCTTCTCGCGGAAGCGCTTGTTCGGATCGCCTCCGGCCATGTCGTCGTACCAGTACCGCATGTCCGCCACGCGGTGGTTGCTCACCAGCAACTGGCCCGGGGATGGCGTGAAGTCAGCTTCGAACTCCTCGCGGATCGGCGTGCCCAACGCATCGCGGCCCAGCCTCTGGAAGTAGGTGTCGAATGACAGCCGGGACGGCGGCGCGTTGTAGCCGGGGAATGGGTACGGATAAAAGGCGTAGCCGGTGTAGCTGAAGAAGGTCTCGGCCATCTGCTCGCTTTCCCACTGCATGGTCGAACAGTTTTCCTCGATCTGCAGGGTGGCGAAAAGTATCGGCCGGCCCAGGCTCTGGTAGTTGATGTACCAGTAGTCCAGCGAGTCCATGTAGTAGTCGAAATCGTCGTCGCTGTCGGGATCCTCACCGCCGGGAGGGCCCTGCCAGACCCGATCGCGCACGATGTCGAAGTCATGGCCCGGACCGACCACCGGGTCCACGAAGGGTGGCTCAACGCCGGTCAGCTCGATGCTGGTGTCCTCGTCGCCTTTATCCGTGGACTCCCAGACTCCGCCGAATTTGTCGGTAAAACGCACGAAGACCTTCTGCGGGTCCCGCACCGTCGTATGCAGGTACAACTCGCGATACCTCGTCCTGCCGTTGCGCGGTACCGGCACGGGCTGGCGCTGCAATGGGCCGGCCGCCGTGACGGGGAACAGGGCGAAGCGGTTGGCGTACTTGTGGGTGAAGCTCACTTGACCACTGCCGTACTCGATGCCTTCCTGCTCGTCAGCGAGAAATCCAATGTCGTCGCCGGTGTACATGTCTACCAGGCGGATCGACGCGACCTCGGCATCGTCCAGGGGGACCTCGTACTTGTCACCATCGAAATCGACGGTCGTGGTCTCCACCTCCACCACCAGGGGAATCTGCTGGTAGCCATTGGCATAGGCGCGGGTCAGGTTGTTGGGCGCCCTGATCTTGAAGGTCTCAAGCTTCGACCAGTGCGGCAGTTCCTTGCGGGCCGACAACTGCACCACCGCGTAGCCGGTGGCCAGGACCCTGTCCTCATAGACCAGCTGGCAGAGCACCAGGCTGATCACCGAGGTGGCCTGGTCTGGCGGGGTGAATACACCGTGGGCGTCCACGCTGCCTTCGCCGATCACGCTCCAGCGTTGGTACTGTGCCTCGATATCGGTGCTGAACGACGCCGTCTGGCCACGGGCGACGGACGGCACGAACACCGGTTCGACCAGCGCACCCGGGCTGCCGCCCAGCACGATCATGGTCGACTCGATGGTCTCGCCGCTCAGCTTGTCGCGGCACTGGATCTTCTGCACGTTGATCAGCGTATCGACCTTGTCCGGCGGCGTGTAGACCGCGTGCCCCGGGCCCTGCACCTGCAGGCTGCCGATGCCCGGCGCGAGCAGCGTCCACTCCAGTTCGCCGCCACTCTGGCTCGAGACATGGATGTCCACCGGCTCCCGCCCGCTGAGCAGGGACTGCGCCCGGGGCTGCACGCTCATCAGTTCGAAGCGGCCGAGGACCATGGCCGAGCTTTCATAGGGCGTGCCATCGATCATGTACTTGGCCGTGACCACGGCAGGCACGCTGTCCTGGCCCATGCGTTTTTCCGCTGGCGCGGTATACAGCCCGCTGCTGCTGATGCTGCCCGCGGAGATCGGGCTGCCCAGGCTGCGCGTGCTCCACTGCACATTCGTTACCAGGCTGCCATCGGCGGCGCGCACCTGGAACTGGCGTTCCTGGCCCGGCTTCACCGCCCCCAGCAACGGCTCGATCACCGCGCTCTGCTGCGCCGGCTGGATTTTGCCCAGCACCAGCAGGTCGTGCGGCTCGTGACGCCCGTCCGGGGTTTCGCTGAACTGGTTGCGCGCCGGGAAGCCCAGGCGCTCGAGCACCTCCAAAGGACGCTCGCCGACCCAGTCGCGCAGTTCCGCGTTCAGCACCAGCGTCGCGTTGTACAGGGGCTCGCCGCCCTTGCTCATGTCACTGGGGATCAGGTAGGGGAAATCGTCGTTGTGCGCCGGTTCGCCACCGTTGCTGTCGATGCCCTTGAGCCGGGTGAACAGCAGCAGCGCACCGTCACCGTCGGTGGAACCGGGCGCCGGCTGGGAGTACACATGGATTTCCCTGGGGCTCAAGGGGTTGTAGCCATTGAGGTCCATCAAGCCCATCTCGAAGATGCGCCGGCTGCGCGGCTGCTGCTTGATGAAGTCGAGCAGCAGCGCGCCCATGGCTTTCTGTGCCCGTTCTTCGACCAGCACGTTGCACAGCGGTCTTTCACCCTTTTCCAGGTCGAGGACGAAGCGACCGCGGCGGTCGACATCGCCGACCAGCGTCGAGAGGTCAAGGTCCATGGCCAGGGTGAAGCCGTCGGCCTCGGTGAAATCGAAGCAGGTCAGCAGCCGCGGCATGCTGTCCATCAGGTTCTGCACCAGGCTGAAGCTGCCGCCGATCACCTCGACCGACAACCTGACCCGGGCCATGGGCAGCGCTGCCGGTTCGAAGGAAATCCGCGGCGCGCCGAAGGTCAGGTTGCGGAAGGTGGCTAGCATGCTTTGCTCTTCGGTCAGCGACACCGTGCCACTGAACGGCGGCATCAGGCGGAAATCGCTGAGCCCGCTGACGTATTGATGGCGCAGCAGGTGATTGATACGGTCGCGACTGAAGGCGGCGATGGCGCCCCAGCCGAGGGTGACCGGCTTGTCGCGCATGCGCGCCAGCAGTGCTTGCAGGGTATGTTCCGACATGATGGTGACTCCCTCTCAGGGCTTGCCTGGCTTGTGCTCCAGGCACTTGGCCTGGACTTCGAGCGCCTGTTTGATATCCAGAAACGGGATCGGCAGGATGATGTGGCCCCTGGCTTTGAAAATGCTGATCGAATACAGCGCCTCGACCACGGCGAACTTGTGCTTGCCGGCCGGGTCGATCTTGAACAATCCATCAGGAGTGACGGTTCCGGATCCGGCAACCACCGTAAGGGTCAGGTTTTCATCAGGTGGCAGATCGTCCATTTCATGCTTAAGGCGCAGTTGCACCTCGTCCGGATTGTCGGTCTTCTCGTAGCGAATGGTCAGGCTGCCGGGAACATGAGTCACCACGACGTAGCTGGAAACCTTGGAGCCCGTGCTCTTGTTCTCCACCACCACTTCCTCGACGAGGATATGGACGTCCTGCTTCGGCCCGGGCTTGAACGCCTTGTCACCGAACTCGACGTTGCTCGGCACGATCTGCGAACCGGAACTGGGATCGGCGATCGACCAGACCAGCTCGCCGTCACCCAGGGTCCCCGCCGACATTTCCCGGAGCACCGCGCTTTCCACGCCCATGGACACCACCAGCGGGTTGAGGGCGATGTCCCGGCTGACGATGCTGACCAGCGCACTCTGGCGGTAGTTGCCCGCCGTGGCCGTGACCCTGACCCGGGTGAAGCTGCCGTCGAGCTCGCTCTTCTTCGGCGCGGTATACACCCCGCTGGTGCTGATGCTGCCGACCTTGTCGGACGAACCCGGGACCTTCTCCACCGACCAGGTAACACCGCTGACCGGCGGCACCGTCTCGAACCTCACCTGGCCTTCGGGGCCGACCTTCTCGTTCATGGGCGTGATGGAGAAGTGGGTAAGGGAGGGAGAAACATCGCCGATCAGGAACATATCGCGAGGCTGGTGCACGTCCTCGAGCACCACCACGTTGTCGCCCTTGAACAGGATGCTGTTGAGGCGGAACACATCGATGGCCGACGCTGGCTCGGAGAATCTCGCCAGGGTGTCGAACAGCCGCTGCGACAGCAGCGGCTCGAGGAAATCGGTGATTTCCCCGAAGTTTTCGATCAGCGGAGGATACCCATGCTCACCGGGACTCACCTTCAGGCGCTTCATCGGGGTCTCATTCAGGGCGACCAGGCTCACCATGCCCGTCGCACTGTCGAGCCGGGGCTCGAACGAGCGGATTATGTGCCAGGCCACATCGGCAGCCCAGTACTGTTGCTGACCGTTCTGAAATACGACCATCAGGTAGAACTGGGCAAAGCCCTTCCAGTCCAGCGTGATACGGCCGTCAGCGAACTTGCAGGTCATGGTCACGTCGTCGCTGGCCAGCGGGAAGGCGGGCTTGCGCGCGGTGATCTCCTTGAAGGTCACGCTGCTGCCGGTGATTTCCGGCCCGCTGGCAACACCCCGCAATACCCGCATATGATCGATGACGCCTTCCTGATAGCTGACCAGTTCGAAGTCATACTCGCTGCCTTCATCGGCCAGGGCCCGGCAGCCCTCGGAAAAGATCTTGGCCATCAGGAAGTCGTGGCCCAGCAACATGCTCGCCGAGAAACCATCCGGGATCAGGTACGGCTGGTCCTCGTCCTTGACCGCGATCTTGCCGTTGTCCTGGCCCAGGGTAGTGATGAACACCAGCACCGCCCCCGCCCCCCGGTTGGCGGAATGCACATCCTTGCCTCCGGGCGCCGCATGGGTGCGGATAAAGAACTCCTGGGGCACCAGGTACTGCCCGGGAACCACCTTGAGCTCGTTGAGCACGTGGATCTGCTCGTCCTCCGGCAGGCCCTTGAAATAGTCATTGAGGAATTCCCCGCCGATCTTGCGTTCACGGTCGGTCGCCGCGAAGGTCAGCATGATGACTTCGAAGTCATGGTTGAGGTCGAGGTAGATCTTGCCGTCCTCGCTGATTACCCCCTCGGTCCCCTTGAGCTCGATGTCCAGGTATACCAGCGGTCCCTGCAGGGCATCGATGGAACTGATCCCGGCCACCTTCAGCTGGCCGGAGTCCGACTCCTCCAGGGACACCTGCGAGCCACCGATGACATGCATGGTCAGCCGGGCTTTCGATTTGTCGATGCTGGCGTTCTCGAACGACAGCCGCCCGGCATCGAGGATGTAGTCGTAGGTCAGCTCGCGGGTCTTGCCCGAGGTCGGCACGTCCATGTTGATGGGTTTCAGGTAGGTACCGGCGGTGAAGCGCTCGATGTACTCCTGGAGCAGTACGGTATTGGTTCTGGTCCGATCGTAGGCGACGATGCAGTTGAAACCGCCGGTCCGCGAACCGCCGCGCAACCACTCCAGCATGTCGCCAAGGGAAGCTCTGGATTCCATGGTGTGTATCCTCTTTCAGTGCAGGGCTGCATAAGCAGGCGTTGGCCTGCGGTCAGGGTCTCAGGGGCAGGTTCAGGTCCTTGAAGGGGTAGTAGCTGCCGCCGCCGTCGAAACTCACCCTGGCGGTCAGGGTGAAGTTCTGCCCCATCTGCAAGGATTCGAGGAACATGCGGACCAGCCTCGCCTCGATCTGCTCCGCCGCCACTTCGGCGGCGGTCACAGGCGCGGCGTTGCGTACCATCAGGTTGACCGGCTGGCCCCCCGCGTCCACTCCGCTGGCCTCGATGCTCAGCAACTGGCCCACGGCCATGAAGTACCACCTGGCCAGGACCAGGTCGGCCCCGGCAGCGGGAACCCTGGCCAGTGACAGGGCCCCGGAATCGGCCTGGGCGATTTGCACATTGCCGTAGAGGCTGCGCGCGATCGGTTCGATCCGCAGGTTGAAAGGCACCGACTTGAGTGGCTCTTCGCCCTCTGGCGTCAGCTGGTAGAACACTTCGAAACGCTTGGTCTCGCCCGGGCCCATGTTGGCCGCGATGGCCGTGGACGGAATGCGGAAGCGGCGTTCCCGGCCGTCGACCGGGGTGTCGGCGATATGCTGCCCACCTGCCGGATGACCGTCCCAATGCACGGCCAGGCGATCGCCCGGGCCCAGCGGGAAGCTGTCCGGCACGTCGACGTAAGCGCCCGTGCGGGCATCGAAGGCCAGCAACACGCCCTTGTTTTCCCCGGCGCCGCCCTCGGCCGTGGCGTACTCGACGTTTGGCGGCAACAGGTTCAGCGGCGCGCGGATGTCCAGGGTCAGGTCTTCGCTGCTGTGGGCCACGCCCTCGCGGGCATACTGGTGGAACACCCGCACCTGGCTGCCGATATTGGCCTGCAGCCAGTGGGCCTCGATCGACACCTCGATCACCCCGCTGTCGATCACCGAAGTGTCGATGCGCAGCGACTTGATCACGCTGTCGGCCTCGCGTCCGCCAATCCAGTGCACCAGCAGGCGGTCGCCGTCCTGCATGTCCGGCCAGGGCGCGATGCGCAGGTACAGGCCATCGGGAAAATGCCCGGGATCGAGGCTGTCGTCGTCATGCCCCTCGACCTGCGGCGCCGGCAGGCGCGCGGAGTCCGCCGGGCGGATCTGGAAAGTCTGCACGGCCGAGTCACTGGCCTGCTCGCCCGACGCATATTCGACCCGGTAGCTGACCTCGGCATGACCGCCCTCGATCCAACTCAGCTGGCTCTTGGGCACCTGCCAGGTCAGCGGTTTGCCGACATCGGCGGCGCTCAGCTCCTTGGGCTGCGACCAGGTCTCATCCAGCTCCCCGTCGTCGTAATAACCGGCAAAACTGAGGGTCACCTTGTCTCGCGGACGCATGGCCAGGTAAGGCGGGACCACCGCCGCGGTGGTGCTGCCGATGACGCTGTCGGGGTCCAGGGCCAGGTCATGGGAATCGCGCATCTGCGCCACCGGCAACACGGCTGCCTGCCGCGGGCGTACCCCGACGTAGCAGAACTGGCGCAGCGACTCCGGACCGCGCTCGCCGCCCAGGGGCGCGACCGAGTAGGAGTACATGGCCCAGCCCTGGTCCAGGGCGTTCAGCAGGCTGCCCCTGATGGCGACCGCCACGCCCATCTCCGGGTCGTAGTTGGAGTCGTCGACTTCGATCACTTCGCCGGCGTAGTCGTAGGCTGCGCTGTCCTGGCCGCAGCCACGCCACACGGGAAAGACCTCGTCGCCCAGGGCGACCCCCGGGTACTTGATCCAGGTGGGCAGATTCCCCTCCAGGTCATTCAGGTCGATGGTGTCGTCCCGCAACAAAGGGATGGACGGTTTGGGTAAATCACTCATGAGTCATTCCTGTCAGTGGCCGGAATCAACCGGCAGGCATTCGCTTGCAGTGGAGTTTTTGTACACCCCGCTGCGGGTTGCCGGTACTGGCAGAACTATCAGGTTGCCAAATGCGCAACGGCAGTTACGCTTGATCGACACGGCGTTCGCCAATACGCCCCGAACAGCGCCGGGGAAGGTTATCGTTGCGCAGGCGGGGAAATGGAAAAGCCTTGCCAGGACGGCTTTGGAAGTTCAATGAAGGGAATCGGCAAGAGCATATAACCGTTCGACTTTATGGTTTCCGTCCAATGAACTTTGGCGATCACTATTGAATAGCGGAACGGCGATGTTGCACCGGGGGTAAATACGCCCGACGTTGCATCGACCGTGCCGGCACCCAGCAGTACTTGCCATTCCCGCGGATATTCGCCGGGTACTTCCTCGCCCTCGTGGAACGCCTTGAGTGCGATGGTCTTGCCATCGGCTGCCGGTGTCGCGGTGATCTGCAGGGTGGGGGAGATATGGGCCAGCAGAACGTGCACGGTTCGCGAGCGCCGGGTCGGGTCGTGGGTAACCTTGATCTCGTCGATCGACCAGATAACCCCGTCCTGTACCGGACCAGGAAAGTAGGTCTTGTCGCCATCCGCCATCTGGCTGGGCACGATGCGCGCGCCAGAGCCCGGGTTGACCAGGGTCCAGGTCAGCGAGCCCGGATCGCGGGCCCCGGCGACCATTTCCCGGCCCATGCTCGAGCCGGCGCTGTGCACCATCACCAGCGGGTTGACGCTGATCGCGCCGGGCAGCACGGTGACCAGCGCGCTGCTGGTGTAGCCGGCGGCCGAGGCGCTGATGCGCACCCGCAGAAACGGTCGGTCGAGCTCGCGCGGGGCGGTGTACAGGCCCAGGGCATTGATGCTGCCCACCGGACCGCTCTCCCCCGCCGGCCCTTCCACCGTCCAGGTCACGCTGCGCAGCGGCAGGGTGTAGAACATCCGCGTCTCGCCCGGGCCCATGAGCCGTTCCGCCGGCTGCACGAAGAACACCTGGGAGAACGGGGCTATGGTGCCGAACAGTGCCAGGTCGCGGGTAAAGCCGGTCTTGTCGAAACGCAGGTGCTCGCTGCCGCGGAACAGTAGCCGGGTCATCTTGTCCAGGTCGATGGAGACGAACTTCGACTTCGCCTGGTCAAGCCAGGTCTTGACGTGATCGAGCACGGCGTCGCGCATCTGTGCGCCCAGCTCCGCCTTGAACCTGTCGACGATCTCGGGCGCTACGCCGGTGCTCTGGATCGCGAACCCGCAGGTATTTTGCGCACCGCCACTCACTTCGACGACCTGCAACTGTCCTTCGCTCCTGATCAGGCTTAGGCGGTACTGGCGCTTGATCAGAAAATCGACCTTGCCGACCGCGACCAGCCGGGTGCCGGAGTCCAGTTCGAGACGGACGTCGGGGTTATATTCGCCCTGCCAGTGCAGGACGACATCGCTGTTGGAAAAGGTCAGCTTGAACTGACACTGCGCCGAAGCCAGCGGCACCCTGATCGTGCAGGTCGCGGAGGCGAAGCTCGCCGAGTGGCGACTGATATGGGAGCCCTTGGCAATGCCGGAGGCTGCGTGCAGGTAGAAGGCCGCCCCCTGCGGCGGCGACTCCAGGCGCGCGACAAATGGCGTGGCGGTGTCCGTGAGCACGGCGCATGCCGGAATGAACATCCGCTGCAGCAAGAACTGTTGACCCAGCAACATGGCAAAGGAATAACCGCCCTCCAGCAGGTAGCGCAGGTCCCGGTCGGTGGGCGGCTCGCCACCGTTGTCGTAGCCACGCATCCTGACCATGAACAGCACCGCTCCCGCCTCGGGATGGCCCGGCTTGCCATGGATGCGGATCTCGAAATACTCCGGCTGCAGGAACTCGCCCGGAGGTACCAGCAGCTCGCCGAGGACGAAGATCTTTTGGTCGTCGTCCAACTCCGCGAATTTCTCCTGGAAGAATTCGCCGCCGATCAAACGCTCCCGCGTCGTGTCGGCGAAACTCAGCTCGAATTCGCCACCCTCGGACAGGTCCAGCACCACCTGGCCCAGTGGATTGGTGGCTCCGGACGTGCTCCTGAGCGCCAGCTTCATGTACAGGGAGGGGCCGGCCAGCACATCGATCTCGGCGATCCTGGCGAGCTTCGGCGAACCGTCGCCGGCGGCCTCCACCGAGAGCTGCGAGCCACCCACCACCTTCATGCGCAAACGGGCCCTGGGGTCGCTGTAGGTCGACTGGTCGAACGACAGCCGCGGGCAGTCGAGGGTGTAGTCGTAGATCAGTTCGCGGGTGAGCGGCGAGGTATCGATCTGCGCGGTAAACGGCGGCAGATAGCTGTCGCTGGTAAAGCGCGCCATGTATTCCCGTAGCAGCAGGGTATTGACCCACTTGCGGTCCCAGGCCAGCAGGCAACCCCAGTCGTAGGTGCGCGGTGCCTCGCGCAACCATTCGAGCAGTTCCAGGTAGGCATCGGACATGGTTCCTCCAGGCAGTCGCCGCCGGGTGCAGCGCTCTCAGTACAGCCCTGCCCGCCGCCCGCCGCAACCTAGCAGTTCTGCCAAGTAGGCAAGCACGGCCACCGGGTATTAACTGAACCGACCCATTTACCGGACGTTCCGGACTGCAAGGAGCCAGACATGAAACTACCAATCCACGCCGCTCGACCACTGGGCCAGGCTTTGCTGGCGCTGTCGCTGGCCACGGTACTGACGGCATGCGCCCAGGCCCCTGCGCAGCATGCGCCGAGGGCGCAGGTCACTGTGGAGCCGCTTGGGTGGTCTCAAGCGCAAGATGAACAAAACAGCAAGTTTCACTGCCCCACAGATCAGTTCCTTATTGCCAGGTGGCACGAGGGCAGCGAGAGGGGACTTACCAAATACCGATGTGGCAAGGCGTTCCAATACCAGGCGATTCCGATCAAGGACCCCAAGTTGATCCAGGCGCTGCATGAGGCGGCCGGGATCGAGTTCATCTGCCCGAAGAACCAGGTCATGACCGGGCGCGAGCACGACGGCGACGAAAACGGTGAGACCCGGTATTACTGCGGCACCCCGATGGACTATTGGGACAGACCCCTCCAGGTCATACACGACAAATGGTTTTGGACACCGAAGGAGCACCTCGAGCATACCGCCGCATGCCCCGAGAATATGTTCATGGTCGGTCGCTATCACAAAGGTGACGAGGAAGAACCGACCCGGTACCTCTGCGCCAGGGTGTTCTGAGCATTTCTGCATACCTTTCAAAGGACACTTTCACCATGCCCCTGAAAACCTTGCTGTGCAGCCTGGTGCTCGGCCTGGCCCTGCCCGCCGCCGCTGCAGAGCCTCCGGCAGAAAACCCGGGCGACGATAGCGCGCCCCCCGTGGAGACCGCGACGCCCTCCCCGCAACCCGCGGCCACCAAATCCCTGACCGAAGGGATCACCGGCTTCATCAGCGTCGTGGACGAGCATGAACAGTTGTGCTTTCTCCCCGTGCCCAGCGCCGGCAGTGGACTGACCCGCAGGTATGAGTTCACGGCGGACGGATCGCCCTGTTCCGGGCTCAATGACCGGGCCTGGTCCGTCATGTTCGAGGACCTGCCGTCGGCAACCGAAATACTCCTGACCGATAGCAGGACCTGCAAGACCACGGGGTCGAGCGAAACCATCGGCAAGTTCTGGGTCAAGCTCAGGACCACCAAGAAGGTGACCATTACCGAGGAGATACAGCTCCCGTTCTTCTTCCGTTTTGCCAACAACAAGCTCATCAAGCCTGGCCTGCTGCTGGTGGACAAACACCTGCAAGGCGACAGCGTCGATGCGCTGAATGCCCTGTCCTGCATCACCGTTACCACCTCCCGGGCCACCCTGCCCAAGCCGGTGCTGCCCATCACCTTTACCGACCAGCAGTGGCAGCAGTTGACCGAGTACGACTCGAAGTTCAAATGCGGTGAAAACCGCGTGATGCTCGGTCGTGAAGCCTCTGGCACCGAGAAACCGACGGTCAGGTACCTGTGCGGCGTACCGATGCAGGGCACCCGGGAAGTCGTGCTGAAGAACCAGAAGATGAGCCCCTCCGGCATGCATGGCGTAACCCACGAATACGTCTGCCCGCTCAACACCCTGATGACCGGTCGCGAGCAGGACGGCGACCATCTCGGCGAATCGCGCTACTGGTGCGCCGAGGCCTGGATCGGCGAAGAGCGCCTGGAAGTGCTGACCCTCGATCACTGGTGGGGGCCCCACACCGAGTCCGGCCACGCGTTCAGTTGCACTGGCAACACCGTCATGGCGGGCATGTCCAGGTACGGCCGGGAAGACACCAAGACCTGGTACCGCTGCGCCAGCCTGTTCCAGCTTTCTCCACCTTGAAACGCACGCGCCTGCAAAGCGATGGCGACACCGGCATGCCTGCGCCAGCGGGCCCGGCGCCGGGGAGTCGCTTAACCCCTGTCCGAGGACGCTTTTATCATGACCCAGAGAACCTTGAGAGTCAGTCTGTTGCTCGCCGTGGCCCTGCTTGTGATCGCAGCGCAAGCGCCGGCGCAGGAATCCCTTGCCCCGCCCGCAACGCCTGCCCAGACGATTCCTCCGGATGAGATAGCCGGCTACATCACGGCCTACGACGAGAACGACCGATACTGCTATGTGCCGGTACCCGTGGAGGGTAGCGGCGTAACCCGGGTCTATGACTTTTACGCCGGAAACGCGGGCTGTAACGACCTGAACGACAAGGCATGGTCGGTCGCCTTCGAGGATTTGCCGTCGGCAACCCAGATCCTCCTCACCGACAACCCCACCTGCACGACATCCGGCACCGACGTTGCCGTCGGCAAATTCTGGATCAAGCTCAAGACCACCAAGAAGGTGACCATCACCGACACCGTGCAGCTCCCGTATTTCTTCCGGTTTTCCAAGAACACGCTGGTCAAGCCGGGCCTGCTGCTGGTGGACAGCTACCTGAAAGGCAGCAGCACCGATGCGCTGAACGCCCTGTCCTGCATCAGGATCACCACGTCCCGGGCCACCCTGCCCAAGCCCACCGTGCCGATACACCAGATCGACCAGAACGTCCAGTGGGTCGACTGGGACCAGGGTTTCACCTTCCATTGCGGCGGCAACCGCGTGCTGCTCGGCCGCGCCCACTTCGGCGACGAAGAAGACCCGAACGAGTTCCGCTGCGGCACCCCCATGCAGGGCGAAACCGCCATTACGTTGAGGAACCACAAGACGGCGGCCAGGCATGAGTTCAACCATTACTTCGTCTGCCCTGCAAACACCGTGATGACCGGGCACGAGCACGACGGCGACGAACGCGGCGAGACCCGCTACACCTGCGCCGAAGCCTGGGCCGGCGATACCCCGCTGTACGTCCTGCCGGATGACTTCCGTACGCCCTCGCTGGAGGAAAACCATCACCGCTTCGCCTGCGGGGGCGACAAGGTGCTGATCGGCCGGGCCCATTGGCACGACGAAATGGGCGAGACCTGGTACCAGTGCGGCACCGTCTACCAGCAGTCGCCGCCCTGACAGCCAGCCCGATACCTTGCGCCACGCTTTTCATTCATTCGATCAAGAGGTGCCCTGGACATGACAACCCACAGCAACGTCAGCTCCAATGCATTCAACTACCTTGACTTCTTCAAGAGCAACGTCGATCCGCGCACCGGGCAGTACACCCTGTCCATCGACCTGCCGAACCTCAAGGCCAATTCCCTGAGCGGGCCCGACCTGCCGCTCACGCTCGATTTCAGCCCGCTCAACCTCGAGGACAGCGGCTACGGTATCGGCTGGAACCTGCGCCTGAGCCAGTACGTGATCGCCAGGAGCATGCTCTCGCTGTACACCGGCGAAAGCTTCAAGATCACCGGCGACGGCGCGGAACCCTCGATCGCCGAGAAACGCCTCGACAGCTTCCGCTTCTTCGACGATGGCAACGATACCTGGCGCGTGGTGCACCACAGCGGCCTGGTGGAAGTGCTCACCGCCCAGGGCGGCGCGGGCAAGCGCGTGGCCTTGCCGACCCTGATCTACGGCCCGGGCGGCCACGCCATCAAGCTGACCTGGGCCGACTTCGCCAATGGCGAGCGGCGCCTGGCGAAGATCGAGGACGCCCGCGGCGAGCTGCTGCGCATCGTGCGTGACAGCGAAAACGTCAAGGTCCTGCTGCCGCCCTTCGACGACCAGCCGCAGAGCCGTTTCCTGATGAAACTGAGCGGCGACCGGGTGCGGGAAATCATCCTGCCGGTGGCCGAGCAGGCCTCCTGGCGCCTGGACTACATCACTGTTCGCGGGCTGACCTGCATCAAGGAGGTCAAGACCCCGATGGGTGCCCATGAAACCCTGGAATACCTGGATGGCGGCCATGCCTATCCGGGCTCCAGCGGGCGCCCCAACCTGCCCCGGGTGACTCGCCACCTGGCCAGTCCCGGCCCCGACCTGGCGGTCCATGAAGCTACCTACACCTACAGCACCAACAACTTCCTCGGCAACGGCTCCGGCATCAACTGGATGGACGACGGCCTCGACCAGCTGTACAAGGTCGACTTCACCTACGACTACTCGACCACGGTCCAGCAATGGCTGGACGGCAAGCCGGTGCGCCAGGTGAAGCACACCTACAACCGCTTCCACCTGCAGGTCGAAGAGGAAACCCGCCAGGGCAAGTGCGTGTTCACCAAGGTCATCGACTACTACGCCGAGAACAAGCCCTTCGACCAGCAACCGAAGCAGTTCCAGATGCCCCGTTCGGTGCAGCACACCTGGCGCCTGGAGGGCGACTCGAGCAAGATCCAGCATGAACTGCAACTCAGCGAATACGACGAGCATGGCAACAAGACCCTGGAGGTGCGGCCCGACGGCGTCAGCACGCGCACGGTCTTCTACGATCCCGCCGGCGAGGACGGTTGCCCGAAGGACCCGTTCGGTTTCACCCGCAACGTCAAGGAAGTCATCGTCACCCCCGCGCCGCAGGCCCGCGGCGATGCACCGGTGATGATCACCCGCTATCGCTACAGCCAGCACGCACCGCTGAACGGTGCGCCGGGAAGCGACTGGCTGATGGTCAGCGAGGAGTCGCTCTTCGAGCGCCGCGACGACAAGGAAACCCTGCTCAACCATAGCCTGCGCACCTACTACGAAACCCCGGACAACCCGCAACTGCATGGTCGTCCGCTGCGCCAGGTCAACACCCTCAACGGCACCAGCAACAGCACCGACTACCACTACGGCAAGGCGCGCAACAAGCTGCTGGACCAGGAAAGCCTGCAAACGGTGGAAACCTTTACCGGCTACGACGGCGAGCAGAAGGTGTACACCAGCGACCAGGCGCTGAACAGCGGCCAATTGCTGCTCGGCCATGACCCCAACGACGTACAGGTGCGCTTCGAGTATGACAACCTGCGTCGGCTGACCACGGAAACCGTGGCCCCCGGCAGCGACTTCGAGGCCACCCGCAGCTACGCCTATCAACTGGTCCACGCCGACGGGCAACAGGCCACCCGCACCGTGACCGACGTCAAGCAGGTGCTGACCCGCGACCACTACGACGGCCTGGGCCGCGTGTTGCTGAGCGAGGTCAAGACCGGGGCCACCTGGCAACGCACCTACAGCGCGGTCTACGATGGCCTCGGCCAGCTCAGCGAGGAAACCCGGTATGACCGGCTCGAAGACCGCGAGCTGAGCCTGACCACCCGTTACGCCTACAACGACTGGGGCCAGCGCTGCCGCGTCACCGGCTCGGACGGGGTCAGCCTGGTCACCGAGACCACGCCGTTCGGCGAAGGCGGCAAGCTGCAGCGCAGCTGGCGTGAAAGCGTCGGCGACAAACCGCTGGTGAGCATGCTGAGCGTCACCCAGTACAACGCCTTCGGCAAGATCGACTGGACCGAGCGCCACGACGACGAGGACAAGGTAGTCGGTCGTCAGGTGTATATCTACGATGGCTACGGCGAGTGCATCCGCGCTGACGAGGAACTCGCCCTGGAAACCCGCAGCACCCATTTCCAGTACGACTCGCGGCGCCGGGTGGCGCACACCCGCCTGCCGGACCAGACCGTGGTCGAGCGCAGCTTCGCCGAGCACAGCCGCGGCGAATTGCCCACGGCGATCCGTGTGATTCCCGGCGACGACCAACAGACCACCCTGCTCCTCGGCGAACAGCAATTCGACGGCCTCGACCGCCTCACCCGCCTGACCGTCGGGCCACGTAGCGAACGCTACGAATACGATGACCAGACGCTGCGGGCCAGCCGCCTGATCACCCCGGCGCAGGCCACCATCGAGTATTTCTACGAGCAGAACCTGAGCGACCAGCCGAAGACGATCATTGTCGATGGCCAGACCTTCACCTACGGCTTCGACCGCGACGATGCCGGGATCAAGAGCGCCACCAGCGACGCCGGCGAGCGGGCCTATACCTACAACGTCCTCGGTCATCTGAAATCGGAAAGCTGGACCGACAGCAATGGCGAGGTGCATGAAACCCACTACGAGACCTCGCTGCAAGGCCTGCCGCTGAAACGCACCGACAACGCCGTCGACACACTGTACACCTACGATGATGAGGGTCGCGTGCAATGCATGACCCAGGGCCAGTTGCAGGCCGAATTCGAATACGACGACAACGGCCGGCAATACCGCACCACCACCCGCGACCTCGGCAGCGAAGACAGCCTGGTCAGCGAGAACACCTACGACAGCCTCGACCGCGTCTGGATCCGGACCCTGCTGCTCAACGACAGCCCGGCGCGAACCCTCACCCACACCTGGCGCGATGACGACCAGCTGGTTGGCCGGCACCTGGAAATGGACGGCCGCAGCCTGTTGCTGGAAGAGTACGTCTACGACCAGCGCGGGCGCCTGACCGAACATCACTGCTCGGGCGAACGCCTGCCCAGCGATCGCTATGGCAACGCCATCACCGACCAGATGTTCCGCTTCGATGCCCTCGGTAACATCAAGCGCTGCCTGACCAGTTTCGCCAATGGCGAGACCAACGTTGCAATCTTCACCTACGCCGAAGACGACAGTTGCCAACTGATCAAGGTGACCAATTCCTACGTGGAAGGCGGTTACCCCGGCGAGCAGACGTTCGCCTACGACGATGACGGTAACCAGCTCAATGACGAGGCCGGGCAACGCCTGCGCTACGACGCCCAGGGCCGCCTGCTGGAAGTGACCAGCGCCGACGGCAGCGAGTCCCTGGTCAGCTACCGCTACGACGGCCACCAGCACCTGGTCGGCGCACGGATCGGCGGGCAGGCGGAAACCCTGCGTTTCTACCAGGGCTACAGCCTCAGCCACACCGTCCAGGACGGCGTGCAGACCCAGTACTTCAGCCATGCCGGCCAGCCGCTTGGCCAGCAGCAACTGAATGACCACGAACGCACCATGCTCCTGCTCACCGATGCCAGCCCCAGCGTGATCGGCGCCAGCCTCGCCAGCGGCCTGCGCGAGGTGGTGTACAGCGCCTATGGCGAGCTGGCCGACGAGCAGCGCCTGGAATCCCTGATGGGCTTCAACGGCGAACTGCGCGAAGTCGCCACCGGCTGGTACCTGCTGGGCCGCGGCTACCGGGCCTACAACCCGTCGCTGATGCGTTTCCACAACCCCGACTCGCGCAGTCCGTTCCTCGAGGGCGGGCTCAATCCTTACACCTACTGCCTGGGCAACCCGATACGTTTCCGCGATCCGACCGGGCACCGGGCCGAAAACCCAAGGCGACCCGACCCGATCTACAGGCCGCCACCCCCGGAACCGGGCGCAGCGAGCTTCCTGGAAAAATGGGGGCCGGCGGCGGGGCTTATCCTGGGGGCGGTGGTGATGGCGGTTTTCACCCCCTGGACAGGTGGCTTGACCATACCGCTGGTGGTAGGCGCCATAGGGGTGGCTGTTTCGGCTGCAGGCGGCGCGCTCGCAGTAGTGGCAACACTGAACGAGGATCGGGAGATGCTTACGCTCGCCACGATCCTGGTGACTGTCGGTGGCGCCATCTCCGCAGCAGGCGGGGCGCTCGACAGGTGGGGGCCGAAAGACAAGTGGGGATGGCCCAAGTCCGAAAATAAACCGGACCAGCCAGTGATCAAGCAGACCGCTGGCACTGGAGATGATGCAGCAACGCCGATGATCGACCAGAACGCCCAGCAAGGAGGCTCCGTGAGTCACAGTGGCAAGGGGATAGCGTACGTCATTAGTCACCGTTTCCGGCGCAAACCAACGGTTCATAAGAACACAAACACAGAGGAATCTTCCACGACAACTGGGCCAGTGGAGGGCGGCGGCCCAGCAAACGGAGCTAGCGACGGGCAGGTTGGCTCCGGCGGGCCTGGATCAGGGAATGGCGGCAAGGAGGCGTCGATACCAAGCACACCACGTACCCCAGACAGCACCCTCCACACCAAACCACACACCGGACCTGTCTTGCACATGACTTCCGGCGCCTTTGAAAAGAACACCTCGGGCAAATGGGTGCCGACGACGGGCGGCCCAGTCGCCAAGTTCAACACGGATCTCACTATCAACCCTAAATAGGGTTAGTCGAAACGCCGGGGCCGAACGTGGTTCGGCCCCGGTTGTTTTACCGACACCAACTTCTCTCACCACCCAACACCGCTATTCAACAGTCTCCGTCTCCTTTTCCTACATACCTTTAAAAAACACCTGCATAAACTTCCCTCCCTGTAGGCCATTACCCTGTAAACACGGGAACAGTCCTACAAAAAGTAACAGAAACAACTGAAGTCCAACTTCGGACAACCCTCTTCAATTCGAGTCGATAACATGAAACGAACTTTCCTGGCCGCTGCCTTGTTGCTGGCCGGCACTTCCGCGTTCGCCAATACCGGCACCATCAACTTCAACGGCAAGATCAACGGCAGCACCTGCCCGATCGAAATCGTCAACCCCGACAGCGGCGCGGTCGGCAACCTGGTGCAGATGGGTGCACCGCGGGTCGCCGACTTCCCCAACCTGGGCGCCGAGGCCGGTGGCCGCAGCTTCTCCATGCGCGTTCCCGGCGGCGCCGCCTGCGGGATCGACCCGGACAATCCGAATACCGCCACCGTGACCTTCACCGGCGTGCAGGGCGGGGCCGGCGCCGACAATTCGCTGTATGCAATCAAGACCGTCGGTGGCGCCGCCACCGGCGTGGCCGTGGCGCTCAAGGACCGCTCCGGCAACCCGGTGAAGAACGGTGAGGCCTCTGCGGCCTATCCGCTGAACGCCGCAGGTGCCACCGAGATGTTCTTCACCGCCGTGTACAAGTCCACCGCCGCCGCGGTGACCCCGGGCGCGGCCGATGCCGACGTGTCCTTCGTCGTCAACATCAACTGACGGCCCTTGCCCGCGAGCGTTCCCCCCTTTCGCTCGCGGGCTCCGTACTGCACAGGTAGTCCCCATGTCCATCCCGACCCTGCGCCGGCTCGCCGGCGCCACCCTGCTGCTGCTCGCCGCCTGGCAGCCGGGGGCGCACGCCGCCCTCAGCCTCAATGCCACCCGCGTGGTCTTCGACAGCGACAAACGCAGCGTCTCGATCGTGGTCAACAACCCCAGCACCAGCACCTTCGCCGTGCAGACCTGGGTCAATACCGAGGCCGACGACACCACCACCGCCGTGCCGCTGATCGCCTCGCCGCCGCTGTTTCGCCTCGATCCCGGCGCCGAGCAACTGGTGCAGATCAACGGCCTGCCCGCGCGCCTGCCCGAAGACCGCGAATCGCTGTTTTTCTTCAATGTCCAGGAAATCCCCGAGGCCCGCGGCGGCCAGGCCAATGTGCTGAACATTGCCCTGCGCACGCGGATCAAGCTGTTCTACCGGCCCAGCCAGCTCACCGACAAGCCGATGGACAGGCTCAAGGACCTGCGCTGGTCGATCGAGCGCAGCGACGGCAAGCCGCAACTGGTGGTGGATAACCCGACGCCCTTCCATTACTCGTTCAGCCGCCTCGAAGTGCACCACGGCGAACACACCCTGCGCCCGCTGGAGGCGCCGATGGCCGCGCCGCTGTCGAAGCAGCGCTATCCACTGCCAGCCTCCGGCCTGGGCGGCAATCCCCGGGTCACCTTCGCCGCGATCAACGACTACGGCGGCTACAGCAAACCCGTCACGGTGGCCCTGCCGTCCGACCTCTGAACCCCGCCCTTTCAGCGCCAGGAGCATGACCATGCATTCCTCTCCACGGCGATGGAGCCTGATCTCCCGCCCTCCCCTGTTTCACCTGCTGCTTGCCGGTGGCGGCCTCGGCCTGTCCACCTCCCAGTCGGCCCAGGCCCAGAGCATCCCGGGCTTCGAGGCGAGCTTCATGCACCAGGCGCCCGGCCACGACCACGAAACCGGCGCCCTAGCCCTGGACAACCTGGCCAGCCAGCGCACGCTGGCACCGGGCAGCTACCCGGTGGAGGTGCTGGTCAATGGCGACAGCCTCGGCCAGCACCAGGTCGACTTCAGCGCCAGCCCGCGCGGCGGCCTGCAGCCCTGCCTCGACGCCGACCTCGTCGGCCGGTTGGGCATCCGCCCCGACAGCCTGGAACAGCCCGGGCAATTGCTGGACGAGTGCGTCGACCTGCCAGCCGTGGTGGAAGGCGCCCAGGTGGATTTCGACGGCAGCCGCCTGCAACTGGCGATTTCCATTCCGCAGTTCTATCTGCGCCGCGATGCCAGCGCCGGTCTGTCCCAGGATGACTGGAACCATGGCATCAATGCCGCCTTCCTCAATTACCAGGTCGCCGCCCAGGAAGGCCGCAACCGCTTCGCCGGGGCGACCAGCAGCCAGGACCTGAACCTCGGTACCGGCCTCAACCTCGGCCCGTGGCGCCTGCGCAGCAACCAGTCGTTGCGCCAGGACGAAGACGGCAAGCGGCGCTGGACCAGCGCCTACACCTACGTGCAGCGCGACCTGCCCGGCACCCACGCCAACCTGACCCTGGGCGAAACCTTCACCAGCGGCGACGTGTTCCGCAGCGTGCCCATCAGCGGCGCCCTGGTCGCCTCCGACCTGGGCATGCTCAGCGATCGCCAGCAAGGCTATGCACCGATCGTGCGCGGCGTGGCCTACACCCGGGCCCGCCTGGAAATCCGCCAGAACGGCTACCCGATCTACACCACCTACGTCAGCCCCGGCCCCTACCAGATCGATGACCTGGGCACCCTCGGCGGCAGCGGCGAACTGGAAATCATCCTGACCGAGGCCGACGGCCAGGTGCGCCGCTTCACCCAACCCTACTCGACCCTCAGCAACCTGCTGCGCGCTGGCGTGTGGCGCTACAGCCTGGCAGCAGGGCGCTACAACGCGTCGTCCCGGCTCGACGATCCCCTGCTCTGGCAAGGCACCCTGGCGGCTGGCGGGGCCTGGGACTCGACCCTGTATGGCGGCCTGATGGGCAGCAGCTTCTATCGCGCCGGCAACCTCGGCCTGGCCCGCGACCTGGGCGCCCTGGGGGCCGTGTCCTTCGACCTGACCCGCTCCGAATCGCAAAGCGACGCCAGCGCTGGCCAGATCAGCGGCATGAGCTATGCGGTGAAATACGGCAAATCCTTCGCCACCCGCACCAACCTGCGTTTCGCCGGCTACCGCTACTCCACCGAGGGCTACCGTGACTTCGACGAAGCCGTCAGCGAGCGCAGCCGCCACCGCAGCTTCCATGGCAGCCGGCGCAGTCGCCTGGAAGCGGCGATCTACCAGAACATCGGCAGCCGCAGTGCGATCAACCTGACCCTGTCGCAGCAGGACTACTGGAACAGCGCCTATGAGCAGCGCCAGTTCCAGTTCAACTTCAACACCCAGTACAAGGGCGTCAGCTACAACCTCTACGCCTCCCAGTCACTGAGCGACGAGCGCTACGGCAACGATCGGCAGATCGGCCTGAGCATCAGCCTGCCGCTGGACTTCGGCCGCTCCACCAGCGCCACCTTCGACGTGCTGGAAAATGGCGGACGCTACAGCCAGCGCGCCAGCCTCAATGGCAGCCTCGCCGACACGCACGTCAGCTACCGTGCCTCGCTCGCCAGCGATGAACAGCAGCGCCAGTCCGCCGCTATCGCCCTGGGCTACCAGGCGCCCTACGCCAGCCTCGGCGCCGGCCTGACCCAGAGCAGTGACTTCCGCTCGCTGTCGTTCAACGCCAGCGGCGCCGTGCTGGCCCATGGCGACGGCCTGACCTTCGGCCCGTACCTGGGTGAGACCATGGCCCTGGTGGAAGTCCCGGACACCGCCAACGTCGGCCTCCTCAACAGTCACGAAGTGCGTACCAATGCCCGCGGCTTCGCCCTGATGCCTTACCTGCGCCCCTACCGGACCAACCGTATCGCCCTGGAGACCGACCTGCTCGGCCCGGAGGTGGAGATCGTCAACGGCACTACCCAGGTCGTGCCGCGGCGCGGCGCAGTGATCAAGGCACGCTTCGAGGTGCGCAACGTCAACCGCCTGTTGCTGACCCTGCACGATGCCGACGACCAGCCCTTGCCCTTCGGCACCCAGGTACGCAGTGCCGAGGGCGAGGTATTGGGCCTGGTCGCCCAGGCCGGCCAGGTGATGCTCAGTACCGAGGTCGCCAGCCAGGTCCTGGACATCCGCTGGGGCAACGACAGCCTCGACCAGTGTCGCCTGCCGATCGACACCCGCCATATGACCGCGAGCCAGGGTTATCACCTGCAATCGCTGACCTGCCAATGAGCCCATCGAGTCGACCATGATCCTACGTCTGCGCCCCCTGCTGGCCTGTGCCGGCCTTTTCCTGAGCAGCCAGCACGCCTTCGCCGAGGACCCGTACCCCGGTGACCAATACTGCGAATGGCGGCCCAACACGCCCGTCGGTCCCATGACCCACACCAACTTTCTGGGCACCTACTATGTGCCCAGGGACGCACCGGTAGGCACCTTCATCAGCCCGCCCGGGGTGAAGTGGCCTGTCACCAACAACCTGCTTGCCATACCCCAGTGCTTCCGCGATGTCGGCCCGCACAGCCTGTACATTTCCGTCACGGCCAGCGTCCCGATCCATCCCGGGCCGTTGCCCCCGGTGCTTGGCGACGACGTCACCGGCAGGGTCCTGCAGACCAACATTCCCGGGGTCGGCGTGGTGATCAAGCTCGGTCTTCCGTTCAACTGGCCGTACGCGACCAATACCTGGAAAACCGTGGGTCCGCCCATCGTTCCCTTCGAAGGCTACGTCGATCACAACACCGTCGGCTACCTGCTCATGAGCAGGTTGAATCCCTTCATCACGCTGATCAAGACCGGTGACATCCCACCCGGCATCAATGAGCTCGACGGACGCGAACTGTGGAGCTCCACCGCAACCAGGATTGGCAAGGTGGCAGGCCATCACCTGTACGGCACGGTGATCCAGTCCCAATGCGGGCTGCCACCCAACCCGGTGAGCGCGGACCCGGTGGAACTGGGCGAATGGGACAACACGGACTTTACCGGCCCCGGTTTTACCACCCCGGCGGTGCCGTTCAGCATCACCCTGACCGACTGCGAGGACGACCCGGAGGGCGCCGTCGCCACCGCACATATCCGCCTGGAGGGCGCCAAGGGCTCCACACCGATCGACGCGCAACGGGGCATCT
Source organism: Pseudomonas bharatica (assembly GCF_048586865.1). Classification (NCBI taxonomy): domain Bacteria; kingdom Pseudomonadati; phylum Pseudomonadota; class Gammaproteobacteria; order Pseudomonadales; family Pseudomonadaceae; genus Pseudomonas; species Pseudomonas bharatica. Next base: position 442,726 of record NZ_JBMAWR010000002.1, read on the forward strand.
TCGGCCTGACCGACGACTCGACCGCCGAGGGCGTGGGCATCCAGATGCTGATGGCAGATGGCATCACCCCGGTGCAATTGAACGAGGACGTGCCGCTGCGGGTGATTTCACCAAGCGGCGATACCGTATTGCCGTTCTCGGCGCGCTTCTACCAGACAGAAGCAAGCCAGGCGGTGAAGCCGGGATCGGCCAAGGGGGCGCTGAACTTCACCATTACCTACCAATAGGTGGCGTGGGCCAGCGATGAGGCCATAAGCCACGCCAGACGCCTCAGGGATGACGCAGGCTCTCCAGGGTCATCAGCCCCTTGAGCAGCGCTTCACCCTGCAGTTGCGCCAGGCTGGCAGTGCCCATCGGATCGCCCGATTGACGGTTGCCGTGCACCAGCAGGCCGAGCAAGGTACTCACCAGCGGCTGGTGGCTGACCAGCAGCACATGCTCCAACCCCAGGGCATCGAGCCGGGCGATGGCCTGGTCGGGATCGCTGTCCGGCGTCAGCCACGGCACCGTCTCTACCGGCTGGCCAAACCCCAGCGCCTCATGCACCAGCGCCGCCGTCTGCTGCGCCCGCACATAAGGACTGGCAACAATCGCATCGAGGGGCTGGCCCATCAGGTGCGCGGCACTGCGCAGCACCTGCTTGCGCCCGTGCTCGGTGAGGTTGCGCTGGTCGTCGCTGCGGGCATGGGCTTCGGCCTCGCCGTGGCGCAGGATCCACAGCTTCACAGCTTCGGCTCTTCGTCACGCACCGGGTGCGGTGCCGGCGGCACGCTGTGGGCCGCCTCGCCCTCGGCCGGGCGCGGTGCCGGCCAGTCGGCGAACGGCCACGGTTTCTGCTCGGTGTGGAAGCTGCCGAAACGGCCGATCTGGGCGAGGTACTGGCTGAGGCTGTCGCCGAAGTTCATCAGGCCGGCATTCGGCGCGCCGTACACCAGGCGATAGATCAACTGCACCAGCACCAGCAGGCCGAGCAGGGTCTGGGCGACCTGCCAGACCAGCAGGAACAGGAGCATCCAGAGAACGCGAAGGATGATGGACTCGTGCTGCATCTGCTTGGGGGATTCACTCATGTCGTGCTCCTGTGACTCAGTTGAAACCGCTGGTGGAAATGAAATCGACATCGGTCTTCGGCTCGCCGCGCATCAGCAGCTCGATGACCTGGGCCAGGGTCCGGCCCTCGAACAGGATCGCATGCAACCCGGCCACCAGCGGCATGTACACCTGCACCTGCTGGGCCTTGGCCTTGAGCACCTTGAGGGTGTTGACGCCTTCGGCCACCTCGCCCAGCCGGTTGACCGCCTCGTTCAGGCTCAGGCCCTGGCCCAGGGCGTAGCCGACCTGGTAGTTGCGGCTCTTGGGCGAGGAACAGGTGACGATCAGGTCGCCGACCCCGGCCAGGCCGAGGAAGGTCATGGGGTTGGCGCCCTGGCTCACGGCGAAGCGGGTCATCTCGGCCAGGGCGCGGGTGATCAGCATGCTCTTGGTGTTCTCGCCCATGCCCAGGGCCACGGCCATGCCGGCGATGATCGCGTAGACGTTCTTCAGCGCCCCGCCCAGCTCGACGCCGAAGCGGTCGGCACTGGCATAGACGCGGAAGGTACGCCCGTGCAGCACGGCCTGGACCCGCTGGCAGAGTTCCTCGTCCTCGCTGGCGACCACGGTGGCGGTCAGCGCATGCTCGGCGATTTCCCGCGCCAGGTTCGGTCCGGAGAGCACGCCGATGCGCGCCTTGGGCGCGATGTCTTCGAGGATCTGGCTCATCAGCTTGAAGGTCTGCGCTTCGATGCCCTTGGTCAGGCTGACCAGCATCCTGCCTTCGAGCAGCCCGGCATGGGGCGCCAGCACGCTGCGCAGGGCGCTGGACGGCAAGGCGACGAAGATCAGTTCGCTGCCTTCGAGGACCGGCAGCAGGTCGCTGACCGGTTCGACACCAGGGTGGACCTTGATGCCTTTGAGATAACGCGGGTTTTCCCGGGTCGTGCGCATGGCCTCGGCCTGGGCCGGGTCGCGCATCCATTGGCGTACCGCGACACCGTTTTCCGCCAGCAGGTTGGCCACGGCGGTGCCGAAACTGCCGCCCCCCAGAACCGCAACAGGTTGCTGTTCAGTCATATCCAATCCGTCAGAGCCATTAATGAGTGGCGAAGCCGGCATTATACGGAGCGTCGAAGTCTCCACCAGCGCCAGATCACTGGAAAATGCCGGCTACTCGGTTAACATGCCGGTTTCGTTTACCGATCAAGGCCGCCCCGTGTTCCCTGGCCCACGCCCTTCACACCCTTTGTTGCTCCTGGCCGCCCTGGTCGGCGGGCCGGCGGTTGCCGACGATCTGTTCGTCGATAGCCAGGCCCTGCCCCAGGTTCTGACCGCCACCCGCCTGAAACAATCCCCGGCCGCCGTGCCCGGGAGCATGACCGTGCTCGACGCCGAGCTGATCAAGGCCAGCGGCGCCCGCGACATCCCCGAGCTGCTGCGCCTGGTGCCGGGGATGATGGTCGGCTACGGCGCCGGCAACCAGGCGACGGTCAACTACCACGGCAGCAACGTCAACGACGCGCGGCGCATGCAGGTGCTGATCGATGGCCGCTCGGTGTACCGCGCCGGCCTGGCCACCGTGGACTGGAGCGATATTCCGCTGGCCATGGAGGATATCGAGCGCATCGAGGTGTTCCGCGGGCCGAACACGGTCAGCTACGGTGCCAATGCGCTGATGGCGGTGGTCAATATCCTTACCCGCAGCCCGGCCGACAGCCACGGCACGCGGCTCAAGGTGACCCGCGGCCAGCGCGGCATCGACGACTTCTACGCCAGCCAGGGCATGGGCTGGGACGGCGGCGACCTGCGCCTGTCGCTGTCGGGCATGCAGGACGACGGCTTCGACCATAACGCCACGGGCGGCGACTACCGCGACAGCCGGCGCCTGACCCGCTTCAACATCAGCGCCAGCCACACCCTTGATCTCAACCAGAGCCTCGACTGGCAACTCTCGGCCAAGGAAGGCAGCGACCAGCGCCCCTACACCTACCAGCCGGTCTTCCCCTACGTCACCGAGCGCGGCAACGATGCCGACGTCAAGGCCAAGGACTACGCCGGCTCGCTGCGCTGGAACATCGATTTCGACCCGGGCCACAGCCTCTATGTACAAGGCTCGGCGCAGCACTGGGATCGCCAGCAGGTGTGGCGTGCCTGCGATGCGCAACTCGCCTTCAGCCCGGAACTGACCCGCCTCTGGCAATTGAACCCGAACTACGCCGAGCAGGTGGCGCGCAACGCCAACAACCCGCCGCCCAATGCCGACCCGGTGCTCCAGGACCTGGCCCGGCAGGTCGGCAATCAATGGAACAGCGGCGGCAAGAACGTGGTGTGCGGCGACGTCGACCAAAGCACCCGGGAAACCCGCTACGACCTGGAGATCCAGGACACCCTGAGCCTGGCCGACAACCTGCGCCTGCTCAGCGGCGTCAACTACCGCTACGACCGCGCCGACTCCGAGACCTATTTCAACGGCAGCCTCGACGACCAGACCTGGCGCCTGTTCGGCCAGCTCGAATGGCGGCTGGACGAGCACTGGATCGTCCAGGGCGGCGCGATGTACGAGAATTCGCGGCTGGCCGGCGATTCGCTGACCCCGCGGATCGCGGTGAACTACCTGATCACCCCGCGCCACGGCCTGCGCGCGGTGTACTCCGAGGCGGTGCGCTCGCCGGACATGTTCGAGAACAACGTCAACTGGAGCTACCGGGTCAGCAACCTGACGCCGCCGGCCTTCGGCCAGAGCACCGCCGAGTACTTCGTCAAGACCCGCGGCCCGGGCAACCTCGACCAGGAACTGATGCGCTCGCGGGAAGTGGGCTACAACGGCTACTTCGCCGACCTCGACCTGAGCGTCGATATCAAGCTGTTCCACGACCGTATCACCGGCATGATCAGCGAGCCACTGCGCAACAACCAGTACATCGCCAGCAACAGCAACGAAGCGCGCTTCACCGGCAGCGAGACGCAACTGGACTGGCGGGCCAGCGCCAACGATCGCGTGCGCCTGACCTACGCTTATGTCGACGCCGAAGCCAGCAACCCCGCCGACCAGCGCCTCAGTGCACGCAACAGCGGCTCCGCCGGCTGGATGCGCGACTGGGGGCGGGGCTGGTCCAGCGCCCTCTTCTATTACGGAGACGACGCCCTGAACCAGTACCGTTTCGAGCGGGTCGACCTGCGCGTGGCCAAGCGCATCGCCCTGCCCCGGGCCAGCCTGGAACTGTCCGGGACCTTGCAGCAGCGTCTCGACGACCAGCCCACCGCCAATGTCGACAACCGCTACGACAGCCGCCACCTCCTGTATTTCAGCGCGGAGCTGGAGTTCTGATGAGGTTCTGGCGGCGCTGGCTGCTGCTGGTCCTGCTCTGGCCGCTGGTGTCCCTGGCCGGCGGCGAGATCCTCCTGACCGGTGCCCAGGACAGCAGCGGCGTGCGCGAATTCGTCGAAGCGCTCAAGACCCGGCGCCCGGCGGACACGGTGCGCTTCGTGCCCCTGGCGCAACTGCCGGAACCGGCCCGGCTGCGCAGCGACACGCGGCTGATCCTGCTCGACCCCGAAGCGCTGGACTGGCGCATGCGCGAGCCGGCCGGGCCGCCGGCGCTGGTGCTGCGCATCAGCCGGGTCCAGGCCCGGCAGCGCCTGGGCGACCTGCGCCCGGCGTACCTCAGCCTGCTTTGGAGCGACCCGCCCCTGGCCCGGCAACTGCATCTGGTCCGCTACCTGCTGCCCCAGGCCCACCGGGTCGGCGTGCTGTACAGCGAGCAAAGCCGCTTCCTCCTCGATGAACTGCGCCAGGCAGCCCGGCCGCTGGGCATGGAGATCGATGCGCAACCCTGGCCCGACCTGCGCGACAACCGCCCCCTGCAAAGCCTGCTCAAGGAAACCGACGTTCTGCTCGGCCTCGACGATCCCTCGCTGTACAACCCCAAGACCGCGAAAAACCTGCTGCTCAGTGCCTACTCAAGGCAGATGGCGCTGGTCGGGCCGAATGCCGGCTTCGTCCGCGCCGGCGCCCTGGCCAGTACCTTCAGCGACCAGAACGCCTGGCTGGCGGTGATCGACCGCCTGCTCGACCAGCCCCCGGAAAAATGGCCGCGCAGCCATTACCCGGAGTATTTCAGCGTAACCGGCAACCAGCAGGTCGCCCGGGCCCTGGGCATCGAGGCGATCGACCCCGATGCCGCCAGGCAGGCCGTGTCCGCAGGAGAATCCGCCCGATGAAAAGCTGGGATATCAGTACCCGTACCCAGATCATCAGCCTCGGCCCGGCCCTGGTGCTGACCTTGCTGCTGATCGGCTTTTTCACCTTCGTGCGCATCCAGGACCTGCGCCAGGAACTCAACCATACCGGCCAGTTGATCGCCAACCAGCTTGCCCCGGCCTCGGAATACGGGGTGATCTCCGGCAACGACGAAGTGCTCGAAGGCCTGATGCGGGCGACCCTGACCATCCCCCATGTGCGCTTCCTCGAAGTGCAGGACAGCGCCAACCACATCCTGGTCTATGTCGAGCAGCCGGACGAACACGTCAACCGCGCCCAGCAGGTGGAAGTGTTCCAGGCGCCGATCCGCCTGCAGCGGATCAGCCTCGATGGCGACTTCCTGCACAATGGCGAGCAACCGGCGAGCATCGTCGCCGACGATTACCTTGGCCGGGTGATCGTCGGCATGTCCGATGACGCCTTCAGCCAGCGCCAGCAGGAAATCGTGATAAAGGCGGCGATCCTCGCCCTGTTCGCCCTGGTCTTCACCTTCCTGCTGGCGCGCCGCCTGGCCCGTAGCCTGGCGACCCCGATCGCCGACATGGGGCATGCGGTCAAGGCCATCCAGAAAGGTGATTTCGACACGCCGTTGCCGGTGGTGGACGACAACGAGCTGGGGCACCTGGCGCAACATATCAACAACCTGGCCAGCGGCCTGGCCCAGGCCTCGCGCGAACAGCAGGAGGCCATGGCGCAGATGATCCAGGCCCGCGAGGAAGCCGAGCAGGCGAACAAGGCCAAGTCGGAATTCCTGGCGATGATGAGCCACGAGCTGCGTACCCCGATGAACGGCGTGCTGGGCATGCTGCAACTGCTGCAGACCACCGAACTGAGCGATGAGCAGGCCGAATACACGCTGGTGGCCAGCGAGTCCACCGGGCACCTGCTCAAGGTGATCAACGACATCCTCGACTTCTCGCGGATCGAACGCACCGGGCTGCAACTGGAACAGATCGATTTCAACCTGGCGGAACTGATCGGCAGTTGCGTGCAGTCCTTCCTTCACGCCGCCCAGCAGCGTCACCTGGCGCTGCAACTGGAAATGCCCGAGGGCCTGGAGCGGTTGCAGGTGTGCGGCGACCCGACGCGGATCCGCCAGGTACTGGTCAACCTGATCGGCAACGCCCTGAAGTTCACCGAGCAGGGCAGCGTGCGGGTGGTGCCGCGCTGGCAGGTGCTGGACCGCCAGCTGATCTGGTTCACCTGCGCGGTGCAGGACACCGGCATCGGCATCGAAAACAGCCGCCTGGAAGCCATGTTCGTCGCCTTCCAACAGGCCGACAGCTCGATTTCCCGGCGCTATGGCGGCACCGGCCTGGGCCTGTCCATCGCCCGCAACCTGGCCGAACGCATGGGCGGCAGCCTGCGGGCGGAAAGCCGCGAGGGCCAGGGTTCGACCTTCACCCTGGAAATGCCCCTGACCCTGCGCCCGCACGACCGTCCGCAGGCATTGCCGGCCAACGTTGCCGGGGCGGACGACGGCAAAGGGCAGTCGGTATTGCTGGTGGAGGACAACCCGGTCAACCAGGCGGTGATCCAGGCCATGCTGCGCAGCCTGGGGCTGGAGGTGATCGTTGCGGCCGACGGCGCCCAGGCCATCAGCCTGGTGGCCCGGCAGCGCTTCGCGGCCGTGCTGATGGACTGTCGCCTGCCGATCGTCGATGGCTACGAAGCCACCCGGCGCCTGCGCCAGTTGCCCCAGGGCCGCGACCTGCCGATCATCGCCCTGACCGCCAACGCCCTGCAGGGTGATCGCGAGCGTTGCATTGAAGCCGGGATGAACGATTACCTGGCCAAACCGTTCAAACGCAATGAATTGCAGGAGATTCTGCAGCGCTGGCTACCCGCTCAGGCAAGCGCGACTGGCGAATAATGCAAAATTGCGGCAGTCTTACACGCCGAACCGATCTGCAAGAAAGGTCTGTCGGAAAAATTTCAGTGCACAGGTGTACATCTTCGTTCGCTGTGCTGTGACTTTCACTACAACGCAATAGTCTATGAGTAGGCTGCCGCCCCGGAGCCAAGGGCTTTCGGAGGGCGGATCGGGAAGAACCGGTCCCTGCCGCACGAGGATTATTGAGGAGCTCGCATGACCAAACAAAACGCCTTTACCCGGGAAGACCTGCTGCGCTGCAGTCGCGGTGAGCTGTTCGGCCCAGGTAACGCGCAACTGCCCGCCCCCAACATGCTGATGGTGGATCGCATTGCCCACATCAGTGAAGAGGGCGGCAAGTACGGCAAAGGTGAATTGGTCGCCGAGCTGGATATCAATCCGGACCTGTGGTTCTTCGCCTGCCACTTCGAAGGCGATCCGGTGATGCCGGGCTGCCTGGGCCTCGACGCCATGTGGCAGCTGGTTGGCTTCTTCCTTGGCTGGCAAGGCCTGCCGGGCCGCGGTCGCGCCCTGGGTTCGGGCGAAGTGAAGTTCTTCGGCCAGGTGTTGCCGGAGGCGAAAAAGGTTACCTACAACATTCATATCAAGCGCGTCCTGAAGGGCAAGCTGAACATGGCCATCGCCGATGGCTCGGTCAGCGTCGACGGTCGCGAGATCTACACCGCCGAAGGTCTTCGCGTCGGTGTATTCACCTCCACTGAAAATTTCTAAGGGTTATTCGCATGCGCCGCGTCGTAATCACCGGTCTGGGCATCGTTTCCTGCCTGGGCAATGACAAAGAGACCGTCTCCGAAAACCTGCGTAAAAGCCGTCCGGGCATCCGTTTCAACCCGGAATACAAGGAAATGGGGCTGCGCAGCCAGGTTTCCGGTTCCATCGACCTCAACCTCGAAGAACTGATCGACCGCAAGGTCTATCGCTTCGTCGGCCACGCCGCTGCCTACGCCTACCTGGCGATGCAGGACGCGATCAAGGACTCCGGCCTGACCGAAGAGCAGATCTCCAACCCGCGTACCGGCCTGGTGGCTGGCTCCGGCGGCGCCTCGACCCTGAACCAGATGGAAGCGCTGGATACCCTGCGCGAGAAAGGCGTCAAGCGCGTCGGTCCGTACCGCGTGACCCGCACCATGGGCAGCACCGTTTCCGCGTGCCTGGCCACGCCGTTCAAGATCAAGGGCATCAACTACTCGATCTCCTCGGCCTGCGCCACCTCCGCACACTGCATCGGCACCGCCATGGAGCAGATCCAGTGGGGCAAGCAGGACATCGTCTTCGCCGGCGGCGGTGAAGAAGAGCACTGGAGCCAGTCGTTCCTGTTCGATGCCATGGGCGCCCTGTCGACCAAGCGCAACGATGAGCCAAGCAAGGCTTCGCGCGCCTACGACGCCGACCGTGACGGCTTCGTCATCGCCGGCGGTGGCGGCATGGTGGTGGTCGAGGAGCTGGAACACGCCCTGGCCCGTGGCGCCAAGATCTACGCGGAAATCGTCGGCTACGGCGCCACTTCCGACGGCTACGACATGGTTGCCCCGAGCGGCGAAGGCGCGATCCGCTGCATGCAGCAGGCGCTGTCCACCGTCGATACTCCGATCGACTACCTGAACACCCACGGCACCTCGACCCCGGTCGGCGACGTCGCGGAAATGAAGGGCGTGCGCGAAGTGTTCGGCGACAAGGCCCCGGCCATCAGCTCGACCAAGAGCCTGTCCGGTCACTCCCTGGGCGCTGCCGGCGTGCACGAAGCGATCTACTGCCTGCTGATGATGGAAGGCAAGTTCATCGCCGGTTCCGCCAACATCGACGAGCTGGATCCGGAAGTCGCCGACCTGCCGGTGGTTCGCGAAACCCGCGAAAACGCCAAGATCGACACCGTGATGAGCAACAGCTTCGGCTTCGGCGGCACCAACGCCACCCTGGTGCTCAAGCGCTGGGAAGGCAAGTAAGGGCTAGCCCGCTTGCAAAAAACGCCCCGACTGGTTCGGGGCGTTTTTGTTTCTGAAGCACACTGCGGACCCTGTGGGAGCGGGTTCACCCGCGATTGCGGTAGTGAATCTACCATAGCAATCGCGGGTGAACCCGCTCCCACAGGGTCCGTGTGAAGCCTTACACCGAGAAGCGCCGCACCAGCCCGTTCAGGTCCACCGCCAGTTGCGACAGCGCCTGGCTGGCCTCCACCGTTTGCGACGCTCCCGCCGAACTCTGCAACGCCAGGTCGCGGATATTGGTGAGGTTGCGATCCACCTCCCGCGCCACCTGCGCCTGCTGCTCCGAGGCGCTGGCGATCACCAGGTTGCGCTCGTTGATCCGGCTGATCGCCGTGGCAATCTCTTCCAGCGCCGCCCCGGCCGCGTGCGCACCATCCAGGGTGCTGCGCGCCCGTTCGCGGGTTTGCTGCATGCCATCCACCGCGCGGTCGGTGCCCTGCTGGATACCATCGATCATCTGCTCGATTTCCCGGGTCGACTGCTGGGTCCGATGGGCCAGCGCCCGCACCTCGTCGGCCACCACGGCGAACCCGCGCCCGGCATCGCCGGCCCGCGCCGCTTCGATCGCGGCGTTGAGCGCCAGCAGGTTGGTCTGCTCGGCAATCGAGCCGATGACGTCGAGCACCTTGGAAATCCCGTGCACCTGCTCCGCCAGTTGCCCCACTTCATCGACGTTCAGGCTCACGCCCGCGGCCAGTTCCTCGATGGACACCACGGTCTGCTGGACCTGGGCCACACCCTCGCGGGCGATACGATCGGACTCCCTCGACGCCTCGGACGTGGCCACGGCATTGCTGGCCACCTCCTCCACCGCCGCAGTCATCTGGTTGACCGCCGTCGCCGCCTGTTCGATTTCCTGGGTCTGCTGCTGCAGGCCACGGGTCGCATCCTCGGTGACCGCGCTCAGCTCTTCCGAGGCCGAAGCCAGCTGGTTCGACGAGTCGGAGATGCGCCCGATGGTGTCGCGCAGGCTTTGCTGCATCTGCTTCAACGCCACCAGCAGGCGCGCCGGTTCGTCGCGGCCCTGGATACTGATCTGCGGAGTCAGGTCGCCGCTCGCCACCACTTCCGCAACCTGCAGCGATTGGGCCAGGGGCTTGACAATGCTGCGGGTCAGGACCAGCGCCAGCACCACCGTGAGCACCAGGGCGCCGATCAACAGGCCGATGACCCACACCCGTGCGGCGAGATACACCGCTTCGGACTGGCTGGTGGCCATATGAGCGTGCTGGTTGTTGAGATCGATCAACTGGTTGAGGGTGGTGGTGAGGTTGTCGGCGAGCTGGTTCATCTCGCCGTTGACCAGGGCTTCGGCGGCCTCGATGCGATCACTGGTGGCCAGGCCCACCACCTGGGCCTGCATGCCCAGGTACTGCGTCTGCAGTTCGATATAGCGGTCGAACAGCACGCGCTCCTCGGGCAGCACGATGAGCGCGTCGTAATCGGCCTGGGCCTTGCTCAGGGCCTGCTTCAGGGCGTCGATACGGGAGATGTTCTGCTGCTGCGCCGCCGGGTCGCGGTTGACCAGCAAGCGCAGGGTCAGGGCACGTATGCGCAGCATGTCCTGGCTCATGGTGCCGACACTGATCACGCTGGGCAGCCAATTGCTTTCCACCTGCTCGGACTGCTCGCGCATGCTCGACATCTGCACCAGCGAGAACAGCCCAAGGGTCACCACCAACAGCGCCAGCAGGCCGAAGCCCAGTCCGGCCCGGGGCGCTATGTTCAGGCTTCTCAAACTCATCGCACGGTTCCTTCCGAAGATGCTGCATCCGTCATGCAGCGGACACTTCTTTAGAAGGTATCGGACCGTCGACTTTTTGCGTAAGAAGAAATGGTGATATTAAATTGCCCAATCATCGCGACCACCGCATCGCCGGAATGATCAGCGAACGGTGAAACGTTTCTCCGCCAGCAGGCGATCACCCTGGAACACCATGAAGTGCCACTCGCCCGGAATCGCCTCGTGATGCTCGGTGAATTCGTAGGCCATCACGTCCTGCGGCGCAGCCGGGACCAGCTTCTGCACCACCTCGAATTTGTCGTGGCGCTTGCCGTCCGGGGTGACGATGCCCGGGGTGAGGTACAGCAGGGTCAGCGGGGTATCGTCGGCGGTCTTGCCTTCGAGGCGGTAGCGGATGCCGAATTTGCTGCCCAGCCTGGCCGGGACGACATCGGTGGCCTGGATCGCCTGGCTGTTCATGGTAATGACCCGTTCACCGGGCTGCGGGTTCTTGATGTTGGTCTCGAACACGCCGTATTCCACCGGTCCCTGCACCCGCACCTCGGCCTGGGCCAGGCCGGCCATGCACATCAGCCCGACCAGGGCGCTAAAACGGCTAGTCAACATGTTGCGCTTCCTCTGTAGTGGATCGCGGCAGACTATGACCCGGCCATGACAGGCTGATGACAATCGCGCTCAACGCGGCTTGGGCAGCACCGCGAGGAAGTTGTCCCTGGCCACCTTGTGCGCGATGCCCTCCGGCAAGGCGTCCAGGAACGGGGCGAAGCCCTGGAACTGCTCGCCCAGGCTGGAAAAACGCCCGACCACGTCGGAGCCGAGCATGAAGCGCTCGGGAAAGCGCTCGACCAGTGCCAGCCACGCCTTGCGCGGCGTGCCCTTGTCGTCCAGCAGATAAGGTTGCAGCACGCTCCAGGACAGATCGACATACAGGTTGGGGTAATCCTCCAGCAGGCGGGTCAGGGTCGGCAGGAGAAAGTCCATTTTTTCCTGGTGCCGATGAATCTCCATGCTGCTGCCGGCATGGGCCCAGATGAAGCGGGTATGCGGGTGATTGCGCAGCGGCTCCTCGATTTCCGCCAGGTACAGCGGATTGCGCTCGCGCTTGGAGGTGATGTTGGAGTGCAACAGCACCGGCAGGTCGCGCTCGGCAGCCAGATGATAGATGCGGGTCATGGCCTCGTTGTTGGCCCGGGGCGTATCGCCGCTGGTGAGGGCCGTCAGGTCGTCATGGCGGGTGAAGACCTCGCCTATGCCCTGCCAGAGCCCTGGATGCAGCTCCAGCATGCGCTCGATATGGGCCACGGCATTCTTGTCCACCGGATTGATCCCGGACAGGAACGGATGGAACCGCTTGCGCTGCTCGGGCGGCAGCTTCTCGACGGCTGCTGCGACGTAGCTGTCGGTGGCGCTGTACCAGTAGGCATCGGCATCGTCGCCGGCGTAGTAGCGCGGACGCTTGGGCTCGTCCTCATGCCACTTCTTGGCGACCGGGATGCCGCTGATCATCGACTGCTCGATACCGGCCTTGTCCATGGCTTCGAGCAGCGCGGGCATGCCCTCGGTTTCCTGGAAGAAATCCACGTAGTGCAGGTGGGCGTCGCTGTAGCGGTAATCCCGTGCCTGCGCGGCGCCGACCAGCAGCCCGGCGCATAGCAATGCGCCCAGGGTTCTTGCGAGCATTGCTGCCCTCCTTGCTCGTGCTTGGGACAGGGTAGACCGCGCGCCGGCGGCAGCGGTTCGCTATGCTAGGCCGACTTCAACCTGGCTGGAGCCTGCCATGACCTCGCCCTTGGTAATCCGCCCCCGCGCCGAATCGGTCGAGGGCCAGCCCATCCTGCGCCCGCTGCCCTCGGCCAGGTGCCGCAGTGTCGGCCCCTTCGTGTTCTTCGACCATATGCTGCAGACCGACTACCCGCCGGGGCATGGCATGGACATCCGCCAGCACCCGCATATCGGACTGTCGACCCTCACCTACCTGTTCGAGGGGGAACTGCTGCACAAGGACAGCCTGGGCTCGTCGCAGCGGGTCAGGCCCGGCGAGGTGAGCTGGATGACAGCGGGCGCGGCCATCGCCCACGTCGAGCGCACGCCGCAGGATCTGCTGGAAAAAGGCTCGCGACTGCATGGCCTGCAGATCTGGCTGGCGTCGCCGAAAGAGGCAGAACAAGGCGCCGGGCACTATAGCCATCACCCGGCAGGCAGCCTGCCAGTCAGCGAAGCGCTGGGGGTGAAGATACGCATGATCGCGGGCAACGGCTTCTGCCTGGCGTCGCCGGTGCCGGTGCTCTCGCCCACGCTGTACGCCGAAGTATTCATGGAAGCCGCCACGACCTTGTGCGTGCCGGATGAGCACCAGGAACGGGCGGTGTATGTACTGGCCGGCGAAGTGCGGCTGGATGACGAGCTGCTGGAACCGCAGACGCTGGTGGTGCTGAACGAAGGCGAGGAAGCCAGTCTGTATGCCGAGGGCGAGAGCCATCTGGTGATCATCGGCGGCGCCCCGCTGGATGGGCCACGGCGGATGAACTGGAATTTCGTGGCGAGCGATCCGGGGTTGATCGATCGGGCCCGGGAACGATGGGCGGCCGGGGATTGGCCGGTGGTTGCGGGTGAGTCAGGGAGGATCGAGTTGCGCTGAAGTCAGCAATCGCCGGCAACGCCGGCTCCCACACTGTGGGAGCTGGCTTGCCAGCGATGAGGCCCTCAAGCCTTGAACACTTCTTCCAGCAGATTGTGCATCGCCGTGAACGCCCGCTTCGAGGTCCGTGCGTCATACATCATCTTGCCCGGCACATTCGCCCCCGGATCGGTGAACGAGTGCACCGCACCGCCGTAGCTGAGCAACTGCCAGTCCACACCGGCCGCGTCCATCTCGGCCTCGAAGGCTGGCAATTGCTCCTTGGGCACCAGCGGATCGGCCGCGCCATGCAGTACCAGCACCGCGCCCTTGATGTTCTTCGCATCCGCCGGGTCCGGGGTATCCAGGGTGCCATGGAAGGATATCGCCGCCTGCAACGGCGCACCGTCGCGAGCCAGTTCCAGGGCACAGCAGCCACCGAAGCAGAAACCGAACGCCGCCAGCTTGCCCGGGCTCAGCAGCGCCTTCGATTGCCCGAGCAACTGCGCCACGGCCGCCTGCATGCGCTTGCGCAGCTCGGCGCGGTCATTCTTCAGCGGCATCATCGCCGCACCCGCCTGCTCGGCATTCTGCGGCCGCACCGATTGCCCATAGAGGTCGGCGATCAGCACCACATAACCTTTCTGCGCTACCGCCCGGGCAATCCGCTCGGCACCTTCGCCGATGCCCATCCAGTTCGGCGCCATCACCAGCGCCGGCTGTGGCTGCGCGCCATGGGTGTAGACCAGGCGGCTTTCATAGGCTTCACCGCCGACGTGGTAGACCAGCGATTCGATCGTCACATTGCTCATCGATTTCTCCTTGCAAGAATGAAAAAAGCCCGCCGAAGCGGGCTTTCCTGCATCACATCAGACCGACAACTCGACCAGCAGCTTGTTCAGCCGGCGCACGTAGGCGGCCGGGTCCTTCAGGCTGTCGCCGGCGGCCAGCGCCGCCTGGTCGAAGAGGATATGCGAGAAGTCGGCGAAACGGTCTTCGCTCTGCTCGTTGTCCAGCTTCTCGATCAGCGGGTGGGTCGGGTTGAATTCGAAGATCGGCTTGGAATCCGGGACCTTCTGCCCACTGGCTTCGAGGATCTGGCGCATCTGCAGGCCAAGGTCCTGTTCGCCGATGGCGAGGATCGCCGGGGAATCGGTCAGGCGGTGCGACACGCGCACTTCGCTGACACTGTCACCTAGCGCGGCCTTGAGGCGCTCGACCAGGCCTTCCTTCTCCTTGGCGATCTCTTCCTGGGCCTTCTTGTCTTCTTCCGAATCCAGCTTGCCCAGATCGAGGTCGCCACGAGCGACATCGACGAAGCTCTTGCCATCGAACTCGTTGAGATAGCTCATCAGCCACTCGTCGATGCGGTCGGTCAGCAGCAGCACTTCGATGCCTTTCTTGCGGAAGACTTCCAGGTGAGGGCTGTTCTTGACCTGCGCATAGGACTCGCCGGTGAGGTAGTAGATCTTGTCCTGGCCTTCCTTGGCGCGAGCCAGGTAGTCGGCCAGGGAGACGCTCTGCTCGCCGCCTTCCTCGTGGGTGGAGGCGAAGCGCAGCAGGCCGGCGATCTTTTCCTTGTTGGCGAAGTCTTCCGCCGGCCCTTCCTTGAGGACCTGGCCGAAGTTCTTCCAGAACGCCTTGTACTGTTCGGGTTCGTTCTTCGCCAGCTTCTCCAGCATGTCCAGCACGCGCTTGGTCAGCGCCGACTTCATCGAGTCGATGATCGGATCCTTCTGCAGGATCTCGCGCGAGACGTTCAGCGACAGGTCGTTGGAATCGACCACGCCCTTGATGAAGCGCAGGTACAGCGGCAGGAACGACTCCGCCTGGTCCATGATGAACACGCGCTGCACGTACAGCTTCAGGCCGCGAGGCGCTTCACGCTGGTACAGGTCGAACGGCGCACGGGCCGGAACGTAGAGCAGCGAGTTGTATTCCAGCTTGCCTTCGACCTTGTTGTGGCTCCAGGCCAGCGGGTTTTCGAAATCGTGGCCGATGTGCTTGTAGAACTCCTGGTATTCCTCGTCCTTGATCTCGGTACGCGGACGGGTCCACAGGGCGCTGGCGCGGTTGACCGTTTCCCATTCCTGGGTAGGCTTCTCCTCGCCTTCGGCGGCCGGTGCTTCTTTCGGCAGCTCGATCGGCAGGGCGATATGGTCGGAGTACTTCTTGACGATGTTGCGCAGGCGCCAGCCGTCGGCGAACTCTTCCTCGCCCTTTTTCAGGTGCAGGACGATGCGGGTGCCGCGCTCGGCCTTGTCGAGGGTGGCAACTTCGAATTCACCCTCGCCTTTCGACGACCAGTGCACGCCTTCGGCGGCCGGCAGCCCGGCGCGGCGGCTGAACACGTCGACCTTGTCGGCGACGATGAATGCGGAGTAGAAGCCCACGCCGAACTGACCGATCAGGTGCGAGTCCTTCTTCTGGTCGCCGGTGAGGTTCTTCATGAAGTCGGCAGTGCCGGACTTGGCGATGGTGCCGAGGTGGGCGATGACTTCATCGCGGCTCATGCCGATGCCATTGTCTTCGAGGGTGACGGTGTTGGCGTCCTTGTCGAAGCTGACACGGATCTTCAGGTCGGCGCCGCCTTCGAGCAGCTCGGGCTTGGCCAGCGCTTCGAAGCGCAGCTTGTCCACGGCATCGGAGGCGTTGGAGATCAGCTCGCGGAGGAAGATTTCCTTGTTCGAATACAGCGAATGGATCATGAGGTGCAGCAGTTGCTTCACCTCGGTCTGGAAGCCCAGGGTTTCTTTTTGAGTCTCCACACTCATGGTCTTCAAAACTCCGATCTGATGGCATTGATAGCGCTGGCGGGCGGCCTTGCGGACACGCATCCCGCCAGTCGCAACGGGATGAACAGCAGATGGGGCCATGGAGGACTATTTCAAGGGCGCGACCAGTTCTTTGATCTTGAAATGCGCCCGGGCCGTGGCAATGGGCTCGGCGGGGTCCGCCTGCCAGGCAGTGATCGCCACGTTGGTCACCCGGCGGCCCTGGCGCCACAACTGGCAACGGGCGAAGGTATCGCGCAAATGGCCGGCCCGCAGGTAGTCGATGGAGAAGTCGATGATCTTCGGAATGCTCGCACTTTCGCTGAAGACCAGCAGGTACAGCGCCGCCGACAGCTCCATGAAACCGGCGATCACGCCGCCATGGATCGCCGGAAGCAACGGGTTGCCGACGTTGTCCGGGTTGGCCGGCAGACGGAACAGCAGGTCGTCGCCGTCACGGCTGCACTGGATGCCGATCAGCCCGGCATAGGGAATCAGCCCGAGCAGGGCCGAGTAATCGCCGCGGGCATGCGCCTCGCGCAGTTGCCGATGAACCTGGGCCGGGATCATTGCGCTTCTCCCTTGAGCGTGCGGGCGAAGTTGAGGCCACCCTTGATGTCCTTGCCCAGGCGCATGTAGGTACCGACCACCTGGGCGATGGGCTGCCCGGGGTCGGCCTGGTAGCAGGCGCCGCGAATGAAGATCACCTCGCGGCTGACCCGGTAGCAATGGGCATGGCCGAACAGGTCCTGGTGGGCGACTCCGGGGCCCATGTAGTCGACCCGCAGGTCGAGGGTCGGGCAAACCTCGAATTCCGGCAGGGCGCAGAGCGTGGCCATGCCCAGCGCCGTATCCATCAGGGTGGTGATCGCACCGCCATGAACCGCTCCAGTCTGCGGGTTGCCGACGATCGAGGGGGACCAGGGCATGCGCAGGGTGATGCCCTCCCCGTTCGCGCACTCAACCTGCATGTTCAATACCTGGCAATGACGTAACGCAGAAAGGAAACGTTCGGCCCGCCGCAGCAACGACGACTCGCTCTTATCCACAGCTATCTCCAAAAGTGTGCGGACCTGCACAGAGCAGACAAAAAGTCTATATGGATCCGTTACTTATATATGTGTATCGTGCGCGGAACTTAAATCCGAAGGGACAACTCAAAGGATTCAAGTAATGCTATTCCACAAGGAGAAACACCCCATGCGTAAACCTTTTGCTTATGCCGTCATGATCGCCGCCGCCCTGGGCCTCGCCGCTTGCGACAAAGCCAGCGAAAACAAAGCTCAGGATGCTCAACAACATGCCGAGCAAGCCCAGCAGAAGATGGACGAAGCTCAGGATAAAGTGAACGAGGCCGCTAAAGAAAACGCCGAAGCCGCCAAAGACTCCGCTGAAGCTGAACAAAAAGCCGCTGAAGAAGCTGCGAAAGAATCCGCTCCAGCTACTCCGGCGCCGACCGCTCCGGCAGAACCTGCCAAGCAGTAAGGCTTGCTGGAATAAAAAAACCCGACTTCGGTCGGGTTTTTTATTGGTCGGCGAACACTCAGAGCGAACTTTCGCTCTTCGCCATCTCCACGCTGGCTTCGGTCGGCGTATACACCATGACGTCCAATACATCCGAATGGAACTCACGGCGATACAACACCAGCACTACGCCCGCACTCATCGCCATGAATGCCCATGGGCTGATGAACCAGCTGAGCATGGCCATGCCGAAGTAATAGGAACGCAGGCCAAAGTTGAACTGGTTGGCCGCCATGGAAATCACCCTCGCCGCCCGCGCTGCAAAGGCCTTGCGCTCCTGCTCGCTGACCTGGCGCTCGCCGATCATCGGCGCCGACCCCACCAGCACCGCCGCGAAGTTGTATTGGCGCATGCACCAACTGAAGGTAAAGAAGGCGTAGACGAAGACGACCGCCAGGCACAGCAGCTTGATCTCCGACATGCTTTGCGAGGCCTGCTGCACCAGTGGCAGGTCGGCCAGCAATGACAAGGCGCGATCGGAAGCGCCGAGTACGGTAAGGATGCCGGCGAGAATGATCAGGGTGCTGGAGGCAAAGAACGACGCATTGCGTTCCAGGTTGCCGATTACGCTGGCATCGGCGATGCGGTTGTCGCGCAGCAGCATGCGGCGCATCCAGTCTTCGCGGTACAGGTGCATGACGCTGGCCAGGCAGGCGGTGTCGCGTCCCTTCCAGGTGGCATAGCGGGTATAGCCGCCCCAGCAGGTAATGAACCATAGGGCGGCAGCCAGGTTGGTCAGGTTGCTCAGAATGAAGCTCATGAAGGGTTCCGTTGGGCGGTGACGGCAGTTCGACGTCCACACACTCAAAAAGGACACTGCGCGGACCCTGTGGGAGCGGGTTCACCCGCGATTGCGACGGTGAATCCACTACCGTAATCGCGGGTGAACCCGCTCCCACAGGGTCCGTGTACGCTTTGAGAAGGCATGAAAAAGCCCCGCCTCCGGGGTAGGAGGCGGGGCTTCGGGTATCACCGTCGGCAGGCGTTGATGGCTTGTGGCCTCGCCTGCCCTGCGGCGCTACTTAGGCCGTCACTTCGCGCGGCTTGCCGAGCATGCGATCGCACACCACGGCAACCACCAGGGTCGCCACGCACGGCACCAGCCAGGCCAGGCCCTGCTCGCTCAGCGGCAGGTGTTCGGCCCAGGCCGGCAGCCAGTGCTCCAGGCCGGCGCCCTTCAGCGCGTCGATCACGCCGAACACCAGCGATACCGCCATGACCGGGGCCATGATGCGGGTCTGCGAGTGCCACATGCCTTTGCAGAAGCTCAGGCCGACCAGCACGATGCACGGCGGGTAGATGGCGGTCAGTACCGGGACCGAGAACATGATCAGCTTGGTCAGGCCAAGGTTGGAGACCAGCAGCGAGAAGCCAGCCAGCAGCACCACCAGCGCACGGTAGGACAGCGGCAGCAGGCGGCTGAAGTATTCGGCGCAGGCGCAGGTCAGGCCAACCGCGGTAACCAGGCAGGCCAGGGCGATCAGCACCGCCAGGAAACCGCTGCCCAGCGAGCCGAAGGTGTGCTGCACATAGGCATGCAGCACCACCGCACCATTGGTCGCGGTCGCAGCGATATCGTGGCTGCCGGCACCGAGGCGGAACAGGCTGATATACACCAGGGTCAGGCCGACACCGGCGATCAGGCCGGCGATCACCGCATAGCGGGTGATCAGGCGCGGCGAATCGACGCCACGGGAGCGGATCGCATTGACGATGACGATGCCGAACACCAGCGCGCCCAGGGTATCCATGGTCAGGTAACCCTGGATGAAGCCTTGCGAGAACGGCGCCGCCACATAGGCTGGCTGCGCTTCACCAAGGGTGCCCGCTGGCAGGGCGAACGCGGCGATGCCGAGCACGGCCAGGGCGATGATCTTCAATGGCGCAAGGAAGCGGCCGACGGTGTCGAGCAGCTTGCCCGGGTACATGGACACCGCCAGCACCACCAGGAAGTACACCAGGCTGTAGATGAACAGCGCGGTCGGGCTTTCGCCGGTCAACGGCGCCACGCCCACCTCGAAGGACACAGTCGCGGTACGCGGGGTGGCGAACAGCGGGCCCACCGCCAGGTAGGCAGCCGCCGCCAGCAGGCCACCGGCGACCTTGCCGATCGGGCTGCTCAGTTCGTCCATGCCGCCGCCGACCTTGGCCAGGGCGATCACGGTGACCACCGGCAGGCCGACTGCGGTGACCAAAAAGCCCAGCGCCGCCATCCACACGTAAGGACCGGACTGCAAACCCACGATAGGCGGGAAAATGATATTGCCGGCCCCGACGAACAACGCGAACGTCATAAAGCCAAGCGCCAGGATGTCCTGGCCTTTCAAAACTTTCATTTAAGGAAATACCACACTGCGTAAATCGGAATTTAGAGAGGGATTTCCCCTTGGGTTAGGGAAATGTTTTTTCCACCCTGATTGAGGCGGACTTTTATAGCGTGGCGCTTCCTTTTGGGCGGCGGACACGAAATGAACGCGCATGGTACTCAAATTGACGCTCTGGCGCACGGCCTCGGGGCGGATTGTCCGATGAGTGAACCAGAATGTCGCAAACGGTTGCGTCAAATCAAGCGACGCGTACCCTGTGGGAGCGGGTTTACCCGCGATGGCATCGGTGGGATCACTACCGCAATCGCGGGTGAACCCGCTCCCACAGGGTACGCGTCCAACTCACGCAAACGAAAAAGGCCACCCGAAGGTGGCCTTTTTCTGCCTGGTCAGCGAAGAAGTCTTACTTCTTCACTTCCCAACCGGTCAGCTCGGCCAGGGCCTTGCCGATGTCGGCCAGCGAACGCACGGTCTTGACACCTGCGTCCTGCAGAGCAGCGAATTTCTCGTCCGCAGTGCCCTTGCCGCCAGAGATGATGGCGCCAGCATGGCCCATGCGCTTGCCCGCTGGGGCAGTCACACCGGCAATGTAGGAAACCACTGGCTTGGTCACGTTGGCCTTGATGTAGGCAGCCGCTTCTTCTTCAGCCGAACCACCGATCTCGCCGATCATGACGATGGCTTCGGTTTTCGGGTCTTCCTGGAACAGCTTCAGGATGTCGATGAAGTTGGAGCCCGGGATCGGGTCGCCACCGATACCGACGCAGGTGGACTGACCGAAACCGGCATCAGTGGTCTGCTTGACGGCTTCATAGGTCAGGGTGCCGGAACGGGAAACGATACCGACCTTGCCTGGCAGGTGGATGTGACCTGGCATGATGCCGATCTTGCACTCGCCCGGAGTGATGACGCCCGGGCAGTTAGGGCCGATCAGGGTAACGCCCAGCTCGTCGCACTTGACCTTGGCGTCCAGCATGTCGAGGGTAGGAATACCCTCGGTGATGCAGACGATCAGCTTGATGCCGCCGAAGGCCGCTTCCAGGATCGAGTCCTTGCAGAAAGGAGCCGGAACGTAGATGACCGAAGCGTCAGCGCCGGTAGCTTCCACGGCTTCCTTCACGGTGTTGAACACCGGCAGGCCCAGGTGGGTGGTGCCACCCTTGCCTGGGGTTACGCCGCCGACCATCTTGGTGCCGTAGGCGATGGCCTGTTCGGAGTGGAAAGTACCTTGCGAGCCGGTGAAGCCCTGGCAGATGACTTTGGTGTCTTTATTGATCAGGACGCTCATTACTTGCCCTCCGCAGCTTTGACAACTTGTTGAGCAGCGTCGGTCAGGCTGGTGGCCGCAATGATGTTCAAACCGCTTTCTGCCAGTACTTTAGCGCCCAGTTCGGCGTTGTTGCCTTCGAGGCGAACGACGACCGGTACTTTAACGCCGACTTCCTTCACCGCGCCGATGATGCCTTCGGCAATCATGTCGCAGCGAACGATGCCGCCGAAGATGTTGACCAGGACGGCCGCGACATTGCTGTCGGACAGAATGATCTTGAAGGCTTCGGTAACGCGCTCTTTGGTAGCACCACCACCTACGTCGAGGAAGTTGGCTGGCTTGCCGCCGTGCAGGTTGACGATGTCCATGGTACCCATGGCCAGGCCGGCACCGTTGACCATGCAGCCGATGTTACCTTCGAGGGCAACGTAGTTCAGTTCGAACTTGGCAGCGTGGGCCTCACGGGCGTCGTCCTGGGACGGGTCGTGGAAGGTCTTCAGCTTCGGCTGACGGTACATGGCGTTGGCATCGATGTTGATCTTGGCATCGAGGCAGTGCAGGTCGCCGTCGGCCTTGATGACCAGCGGGTTCACTTCCAGCAGGGCCAGGTCGTGGTCCTTGAACAGCTTGGCCAGGCCAACGAAGATCTTGGCGAACTGTTGCACCTGCTTGCCTTCCAGGCCCAGCTGGAATGCCAGCTCACGGCCCTGGAACGGCTGGGCACCGACCAGCGGGTCGATGGTTGCCTTGAGGATCTTCTCGGGAGTGTCGTGAGCGACTTTCTCGATGTCCACGCCACCTTCGGTGGAAGCCATGAACACGATACGGCGGCTCGAACGATCGACCACAGCGCCCAGGTACAGCTCTTTGGCGATGTCGGTGCAGGACTCGACCAGGATCTTGGAGACTGGTTGACCGTTGGCGTCAGTCTGGTAGGTCACCAGATTCTTGCCCAACCATTGTGCAGCGAACGCCTTGGCGTCTTCCTTGCTGCGAACCAGCTTGACGCCGCCCGCTTTGCCGCGACCACCGGCGTGGACCTGGGCTTTTACAACCCACTCGGTGCCGCCGATCTTGTCGCAGGCTTCTGCTGCTGCTTCAGGGGTATCGACTGCGAAACCCTTGGAAACTGGCAGGCCGTATTCAGCGAACAGCTGCTTACCCTGATACTCGTGAAGATTCATGCTTTTTACCGTCTTCGTTAGGTACTGCGCTTCGGCGCTGCGCCCGCGAGGGGTGCCGCGCCACCTGTGACCGCTTGCCCCCGGTATGCTCCGGGAGTTCGAGTCCGGCGGACTTTCCGCGGTGAGTCATGCACGCAAGACTCACGACGGGCCGTCCGCCGTGGTTTTCTTATGATTAACGCTTCTTACGGTTGGCTACGTGGATGGCACCGCCATTCACGGCCAGCGCGGCTTCATGCAGCGCTTCGGACAGGGTCGGATGGGAGAAGACCATCATGCCCAGGTCTTCGGCACTGGTGCCGAATTCCATTGCGATTGCACCCTGCTGCACCAGTTCGGCGGCGCTTGGGCCAATCACGTGTACACCCAGGACGCGGTCGGTCTTGGCATCGGCGATGACCTTGACGAAACCGCCGGTATCGTTGGCTGCCATCGCACGGCCGCTGGCCGCGAACGGGAAGGTGCCCACGTTAACCTCAACACCTTCTGCCTTCAAGGCTTGTTCGGTCTTGCCGACCCACGCGATTTCCGGGTGGGTGTAGATGACCGACGGGATCAGGTCGTAGTTCATCTGGGCCTTGTGGCCCTTGATGCGCTCGACGACCATGATGCCCTCTTCCGAGGCCTTGTGCGCCAGCATCATGCCACGCACCACGTCACCGATGGCGTAAACGCCTGGCACGCTGGTAGCGCAGTGGTCGTCAACGAACACGAAGCCGCGCTCGTCGATGGTCACGCCGCTGTCGGCAGCCAGCAGGTCGGTGGTCACCGGACGACGGCCGACCGCGACGATCAGCTTGTCGAAGGTGATCTTCTGTTCGCCGTTGGCGTCGGTGTAGGTGACTTCGACTTCGTCGCCGTTGACCTTCGAACCGGTCACGCGAGCGCCCAGCTTGATGTCCAGGCCCTGCTTGGTCAGGGTTTTCAGCGCTTCCTTGGAAACCGCGGTGTCGGCGGCCATCAGGAAGGTGTCCAGGGCTTCCAGGACGGTGACTTCGGCACCCAGGCGAGCCCAG
The DNA here is from genome assembly GCF_048586865.1 of Pseudomonas bharatica. Lineage (NCBI taxonomy): Bacteria > Pseudomonadati > Pseudomonadota > Gammaproteobacteria > Pseudomonadales > Pseudomonadaceae > Pseudomonas > Pseudomonas bharatica. The sequence continues at coordinate 466,357 of NZ_JBMAWR010000002.1, forward strand.
ACCGAACCCAGCTCCAGGCCGATCACGCCGGCACCGATGACGCCCAGGCGCTTCGGAACCGATTGGAATTCCAGGGCGCCGGTGGAGTCGACGATGACGTTCTGGTCGACCGGAGCCGGCGGAATGTCGATCGGACGGGAACCGGAAGCCAGGATCACGTTCTCGGCTTCGATGATCTCGGTGCTGCCGTCAGGCTTGGTGACTTCGACCTTCTTGCCGGCCAGCAGCTTGCCGTGGCCCTGGATCGAAGTGACGCCGTTGGCCTTGAACAGGGTGGCAACGCCGCCAGTCAGGTTCTTGACGATACCGGCCTTGCGGCCAACCATCGCGGCGACGTCCATCTTGACTTCACCGGTGGAGATACCGTGGACGTTGAAGCTCTCCTTGGCTTCCTTGTACTTCCAGGAGCTGTCCAGCAGCGCCTTGGAGGGAATGCAGCCAACGTTCAGGCAGGTACCGCCCAGGGCCAGTTTGCCTTCGGCATCGGTGTACTTCTCGATGCACGCGGTCGTGAAGCCCAGTTGGGCGGCCTTGATGGCAGCCACGTAGCCGCCAGGACCTGCACCAATTACTACTACGTCGAACTTCTGGCTCATAAAAAGATTCCTTTATAGCTTCAAGCAGCAAGCCACAGGCTGCACGGCGACCGGCTCCAGACCAGGAGCGCGGCGCCTGCAGCCTGCGGCTGCGTATTAGATATCCAGCAGCAAGCGAGCCGGGTCTTCCAGCAGGTTCTTGATGGTTACCAGGAAGGTCACGGCTTCCTTACCGTCGATCAGGCGGTGATCGTAGGACAGCGCCAGGTACATCATCGGACGGATCACGACCTGGCCATTGATGGCCATCGGACGCTGGATGATGTTGTGCATGCCGAGGATCGCAGCCTGCGGCGGGTTGACGATCGGGGTCGACATCATCGAACCGAAGGTGCCGCCGTTGGTGATGGTGAAGGTGCCGCCGGTCATCTCTTCGATGGACAGCTTGCCGTCACGGGCCTTCTTGCCGAAGGTGGCGATGCCGTTCTCGATCTCGGCCAGGCTCATCAGCTCGGCGTTGCGCAGCACAGGAACCACCAGGCCACGGTCGCTGGAAACGGCGACGCCGATGTCCGAGTAGCCGTGGTAGACGATGTCGGAACCGTCGATCGAGGCGTTGACCGCAGGGAAGCGCTTCAGGGCTTCGGTAGCGGCCTTGACGAAGAACGACATGAAGCCCAGGCGCACGCCGTTGTGGGTCTTCTCGAACAGGTCCTTGTACTTCGAACGCAGGGCCATGACTTCGGTCATGTCGACTTCGTTGAAGGTGGTCAGCATGGCCATGTTCGACTGTGCTTCGACCAGGCGCTCGGCAACCTTGGCCCGCAGGCGGGTCATCGGTACGCGCTTCTCGGTGCGGTCGCCAGTGGCGGTGACCACCGGAGCGGCGGCAGCGGCGGCCGGCTTGGCAGCCGGGGCAGCGGCAGGCGCGGACTTCTTGGCGGCAACGGCGGCCACGACGTCTTCCTTGGTAACGCGACCACCCTTGCCGGTGCCGGCAACGGAAGCCAGGTCGATGCCGTTTTCTTCAGCCAGCTTGCGTGCGGCCGGGGCAGCGATCGGGTCGTCTTCGCCAGCGTCGGCGGCAGCAGCTGCCTGGGCAGGCGCGGCAGCCGGGGCAGCAGCAGGAGCGGCGGCGACGCCACCGGCCTCGATCGAACCCAGGACCTCGTCGGACAGGACGGTGTCGCCCTCGCCCTTGACGATCGCGCCCAGTACGCCATCAGCGGTGGCCAGGACTTCCAGAACGACCTTGTCGGTCTCGATGTCGACGATCAGCTCGTCACGCTTGACGGCTTCGCCCGGTTTCTTGTGCCAGGTGGCAACGGTGCCGTCGGCAACCGATTCCGGGAAGGTAGGGGCTTTGATCTCGATAGCCATTATCAGTGGTTCCTTAATTCGGTTTCAGGTGCGCGAGGCATTAAACGGTGAAGGCATCTTGCAGCAGTTTTTCCTGCTGCTCGGCGTGCATCGAAGCGTAACCACAGGCCGGGGCCGCAGACGCATCACGACCGGCGTACTCAAGGACCAGTGCCTTGTTGTGACGACCGAGGATACGGCGCATGTGGTGCTGGCTGCTGTACCAGGCGCCCTGGTTCATCGGTTCTTCCTGACACCACACCACGTCCTTCAGTTCGGTGTATGGCGCGAGGATTTCAACCAGATCGTCTTCAGGGAACGGATACAGTTGCTCGATACGCACGATGGCGATGTCTTCACGACCTTCGGCACGGCGTTTTTCCAGCAGATCGTAGTAGACCTTGCCGCTGCACAGGACCAGACGGGTGACTTTCTTCGGATCGAGGGTGTCGATCTCCGGGATCACGGTCTGGAACGAGCCTTCGGCCAGATCTTCCAGGGTCGAGATGGCCAGCTTGTGGCGCAGCAGCGACTTCGGCGTCAGTACGATCAGCGGTTTGCGCAGCGGACGGATCACCTGGCGGCGCAGCAGATGGTAGATCTGGGCCGGGGTGGTCGGTACGCAGACCTGGACGTTGTGCTCGGCACACAGTTGCAGGTAACGCTCCAGGCGCGCCGAGGAGTGCTCGGGACCCTGGCCTTCGTAACCGTGTGGCAGCAGCATGGTCAGACCGCACAGGCGGCCCCACTTGTGCTCGCCGCTGGTGATGAACTGGTCGACCACCACTTGCGCGCCGTTGGCGAAGTCACCGAACTGGGCTTCCCAGATCACCAGCGCGTTCGGCGTGGTGGTCGAGTAGCCGTATTCGAAGGCCAGTACCGCTTCTTCCGACAGGAAGGAGTCGTACAGGTCGAACTTCGGCTGGCCGTTGAACAGGTTCTGCAGCGGCAGGTAGGTGCTGGCGTCCTTCTGGTTGTGCAGTACCGCGTGACGGTGCGAGAAGGTGCCGCGACCGACGTCCTGGCCGGTGATGCGAACCGGGTGGCCTTCGAACAGCAGGGTCGCGTAGGCCATGGTTTCGGCGTAGCCCCAGTTGATCGGCAAGCCACCGGCCTGCATCTTCTGGCGGTCTTCGTAGATCTTCGAAACCTGGCGCTGGACCAGGAAGCCTTCCGGCAGTTCCAGCAGCTTGGCGGACAGTTCCTGCAGGGTCTTCAGATCGAAGCGGGTGTCGTGACGCGCGGTCCAGGCATGGCCCAGGTACGGACGCCAGTCGACGAACAGCTCCTTGTTCGGCTCCTTGACCAGGCTTTTCACCACGTGCAGGCCGTTGTCCAGCGCATTGCGGTACTCGTCGACCTTGGCCTGGACGCGCTCGGCATCCAGACGACCCGCCTGCACCAGGCTGTCGGCGTAGAGTTCACGGGTAGTGCGCTGCTTGGCGATCTGCTGGTACATCAGCGGCTGGGTGCCGTTCGGCTCGTCGGCCTCGTTGTGGCCGCGGCGACGGTAGCAGACCAGGTCGATGACCACGTCACGCTTGAACTGCATGCGGTAGTCGACGGCCAGCTGGGTCACGAACAGCACCGCTTCCGGATCGTCGCCGTTCACGTGCAGGATCGGCGCCTGGATCATCTTGGCGACGTCGGTGCAGTACTCGGTGGAACGGGAGTCCAGCGGGTTGCTGATGGTGAAACCAACCTGGTTGTTGATCACGATGTGCACGGTACCGCCGGTCTTGAAACCGCGGGTCTGCGACATCTGGAAGGTTTCCATGACCACGCCCTGACCCGCGAAGGCGGCGTCACCGTGGATGGAGATCGGCAGGACCTTGTCGCCAACGGTATCGTTGCGGCGGTCCTGGCGGGCGCGAACCGAACCTTCCACCACTGGCGAGACGATTTCCAGGTGGGAGGGGTTGAAGGCCATGGCCAGGTGCACTTCGCCACCGGCGGTCATCACGTTGGACGAGAAGCCCTGGTGGTACTTCACGTCACCGGAGCCCAGCTCGACCTTCTTCTTGCCTTCGAACTCGTCGAACAGCTCGCGCGGGTTCTTGCCGAAGGTGTTGACCAGCACGTTGAGACGGCCGCGGTGGGCCATGCCGATAACCACTTCCTTGGTGCCGTAGGAGCCGGAGCGCTGGATCATTTCGTCCAGCATCGGGATCAGGCTCTCGCCACCTTCCAGGCCGAAACGCTTGGTGCCCGGGTACTTGGTGCCCAGGTACTTCTCCAGGCCCTCGGCCGCGGTAACGCGCTCGAGCAGGTGGCTCTGGATGTCGGCGGAGAAGGACGGACGGCCACGCACGCTTTCCAGGCGCTGCTGGAACCAGCTGCGCTGCTCGGAATCGACGATGTGGGTGAACTCGGCGCCGATGGTGCGACAATATGTCTGCTGCAACGCCTCGAGGATTTCGCGTAGGCTCGCTTCCTCTTTGCCGATGAACAGGTCGCCGGCACGGAAGGTCGTATCAAGATCGGCATTGGTCAAGCCGTAATGATTGATCGACAGGTCTACTGGCGCAGGGCGCTGCCACAACCCCAGGGGGTCGAGCTTCGCAGCCTGGTGGCCGCGCATACGGTAGGCCTGGATCAGTCGCAGTACTTCAACCTGCTTCTTCTCATGCTCACTGCTCACGCTACCGGCGGACACCGGTTGGGCGCGGCGCTGGTTCTTTGCCAGCAGCACGAAATGGTCGCGGATCGTCGAGTGCGATACATCGGTAGCAGTGCTGCCTTCTGCGGGCAACTTCTGGAAGTAGGTGCGCCACTCTTCTGGCACGGCGTTAGGGTCGTGCAGGTAGAGCTCGTAGAGCTCTTCCACATATGCAGCGTTACCACCTGACAGGTGGGCGCTGTTCCACATGCGCTGCATCACGCTTTCTTGCATGCTTGGTCACCCTCGGTTAGGGGCCTCGATCGGCAGAACCACGTAAGCCTGGAGTCATCTCACCAAAACCAGGCCTGCAAGATCCCGCAGATTTACCGGGTACCAGCCCGGATGCCCCTGCTGGTCTCATATCTTCATAGGTAAAGCTCGGGCTTTTGACCCTCGCTCGGGTTGCACCTCGGTGCGGGCTGGGCGCCCGCACCTTGGCGTACTGCGGTTACAACATCTACATCACACTTGCAGAATCAGGTACCGCTTTGCAGCAGCATGTTGCGTACGTGACCGATCGCCTTGGTCGGGTTCAGACCCTTCGGGCAGACGTTCACGCAGTTCATGATCCCGCGGCAGCGGAATACGCTGAACGGGTCATCCAGGGACGCCAGGCGCTCCTGGGTCTTGGTGTCGCGGCTGTCGGCCAGGAAACGGTAGGCCTGCAGCAAGGCGGCCGGGCCGAGGAACTTGTCGGGGTTCCACCAGAACGACGGGCAGGAGGTCGAGCAACAGGCGCACAGGATGCACTCGTACAGACCGTCCAGCTTGTCACGTTCTTCCGGCGACTGCAGACGCTCGATGGCCGGGGCCGGAGTATCGTTCTGCAGGAACGGCTTCACCTTCTCGTACTGCTTGTAGAAGATGCTCATGTCGACGACCAGGTCACGGATAACCGGCAGACCAGGCAGCGGACGCACCACCAACTTGTTACCTTTTACGACAGAGGACAGCGGCGTGATGCACGCCAGGCCGTTCTTGCCGTTGATGTTCATGCCGTCGGAACCGCAAACGCCTTCACGGCAGGAGCGACGGTAGGAGAAACCCTCGTCCTGTTCCTTGATCAGCGCCAGCACGTCCAGCACCATCAGGTCCTTGCCACCGGTATCGACCTGGAACACCTGGGTTTTAGGCGCCGAATCGGTATCCGGGTTGTAACGATAAACTTCAACTTGCAACATGGCGGCCACCCTTAATAAGTCCGGACTTTTGGTTCGAACGCCGGTACGGTCTTCGGCGCGAAGTTGACTGCACGCTTGGCAACCCGCTTCTCACCCGGGAAGTACAGGGTGTGGCACAGCCAGTTTTCGTCATCACGGTCTTCGTAGTCTTCACGGGCGTGAGCGCCGCGGGACTCTTTACGGACTTCGGCCGCGATGGCGGTAGCTTCGGCGACTTCCAGCAGGTTCTGCAGCTCCAGCGCTTCGATACGCGCAGTGTTGAACGCCTGGGACTTGTCGTTGATCTTGACGTTGGCGATACGCTCGCGCAGGTCGGCCAGTTGGGCGATGCCCTTCTGCATGTATTCGCCGGTACGGAACACACCGAAGTAGTTCTGCATGCAGCTCTGCAGCTCGCGCTTCAGGGTTGCCACGTCTTCACCGGTGGTACGCTCGTTGAGCTTGTTCAGACGGCTCAGGGCGACTTCGACGTCGGTGTCGCTGGCGTCGCGGTATTCGATACCGTCGGTCAGCGCTTTCTCCAGGTGCAGGCCGGCAGCACGGCCGAAGACCACCAGGTCGAGCAGCGAGTTGCCGCCCAGGCGGTTGGCACCGTGGACCGATACGCACGCCACTTCACCTACGGCGAACAGACCCGGGATGATCTGGTCCTGGCCGTTGGCGTCCTGGGTGATGGCCTGGCCATGGATGTTGGTGGCAACGCCGCCCATCATGTAGTGGCAGGTTGGAACGACCGGCACCGGCGCGACCACAGGGTCGACGTGGGCGAAGGTCTTGGACAGTTCGCAGATGCCTGGCAGGCGGCTGTGCAGGACTTCCTCGCCAAGGTGGTCGAGCTTCAGCATCACGTGGTCGCCGTTAGGGCCACAGCCGTTGCCGGCGATGATTTCCTTGACCATGGAACGGGCAACCACGTCGCGACCCGCGAGGTCTTTCGCGTTCGGAGCGTAACGCTCCATGAAACGCTCGCCGTGCTTGTTGATCAGGTAACCGCCTTCACCACGGCAGCCTTCGGTGACCAGTACACCTGCGCCGGCGATGCCGGTCGGGTGGAACTGCCACATCTCGATGTCCTGCACCGGAACGCCGGCACGCAGGGCCATGCCGACGCCGTCACCGGTGTTGATCAGGGCGTTGGTGGTCGAAGCGTAGATGCGACCGGCACCGCCGGTAGCCAGTACGGTGGCCTTCGAACGGATGTACTGGGTTTCGCCGGTTTCGATGCAGATCGCGATCACACCGACGAACGCGCCGTCCTGGTTCTTCACCAGGTCAACCGCGTAGTACTCGTTGAGGAAGGTGGTGCCTGCCTTCAGGTTGCCCTGGTACAGGGTGTGCAGCAGCGCGTGACCGGTACGGTCGGAAGCGGCGCAGGTACGGGCAGCCTGGCCACCCTTGCCGAAGTCCTTGGACTGGCCGCCGAACGGACGCTGGTAGATACGACCGGTTTCGGTACGGGAGAACGGCAGGCCCATGTGGTCCAGTTCGAAGACCGCGGCCGGACCTTCCTGACACATGTATTCGATAGCGTCCTGGTCACCGATGTAGTCGGAACCCTTGACGGTATCGTACATGTGCCAGCGCCAGTCATCGTTCGGGTCGGCCGAAGCGATGGCGCAGGTGATGCCGCCCTGTGCCGACACGGTGTGCGAACGGGTCGGGAAGACCTTGGTGATCACCGCGGTCTTGTGGCCGCCCTGTGCCAGCTGCAGCGCAGCGCGCATACCGGCACCGCCGCCGCCGACAATGATGGCGTCGAAAGAAATCGTTGGAATGATAGCCATGAATCAGATACCCCAGAGAATCTGCACACCCCAGACGAAGTACGCGAACATCGCGACACCACATACCGCCTGGAACAGGAAACGAATCGCAGTCGCCGACTTGCCGAACGCCATAGGGGTCAGGTAGTCGGTCGCAATGGTCCACATGCCGACCCAGGCGTGAGCGCCCAGGGCAACCAGTGCCAGCAGACTGAAGATCCGCATCGCGTTATTGGAGAACAGAGCGTGCCACTGGGCATATTCGATGCCAGGGTGCGCTACCAGGTAGCCGATCAGGAAAATGAAATAAGCCGCGAGAACGACCGCAGAAACGCGCTGCGCCATCCAGTCATAGAGGCCCGAACGCGAGAGGTTCGTGACGTTGGTTACCATATCCAAACTCCTGCCAGCACGATCACCACCACGGAGATGACGATGACGATTTTCGAGCCCAGCTTACCGCCTTCCAGCGTCTCGCCGATGCCCATGTCCATGATCAGATGGCGCACACCGGCCACCAGGTGATACAGCAAGGCGGACAGCAGAGCCCAGAACACGAACTTGGCCAGCGGACTGGTCAGACACGCCTTCACCTCGCCAAAGCCTTCCTCGGAACCCAGGGATTTGCCCAATGCATAAAGCATGATGGCCAGGCCCAGGAACAGGATGACGCCGGAGATGCGGTGAAGAATGGACGTGTAAGCAGTGATCGGGAGTTTGATGGTCCTTAGGTCTAGGTTTACAGGTCGTTGGCTTTTCACGGCTTTTTTCACACTGAAGAGCCCCTAGCAAGCAGGGCAAAGTTGTTGGTAAGTGTACTGGTCAGGTACCCACCACCCAGGGAGCGGCGACCCCCAGTCAGACGGGCGCGGATGCCCCTGGCGGTCGGGTGCCGAGTATAGACAGTTAGGCTACTAATGACAACGTGAAGGGGTAGCCCAAATAGCGCATTGCCTTTATCGAACAAAAGGCGTAAACGGGCGACATTTTCGAGGAAAAACAGGGCCTAAACCCCATTACAACCGTGCTTTAGGCAAATTGACATTCGAATTTATCTCACTATAGTGGTGCGGGCCCTGCGTGGGGGGTCTGTCAGATGATTTCAAGCATTAATAGGAGGCCACATGGCTGACAAAAAAGCGCAGTTGGTCATCGAGGGCGCAGCCCCCGTCGAGCTGCCCATTTTAACCGGCACCGTTGGTCCAGATGTTATCGACGTCAGAGGGTTGGGGGCCACGGGTCACTTCACTTTCGACCCTGGTTTCATGGCGACCGCATCCTGCGAGTCGAAGATCACCTACATTGACGGCGACAAGGGCATCCTGCTGCATCGTGGCTACCCGATCGAACAGCTCGCCGAGCAATCCGACTACCTCGAAACCTGCTACCTGCTGCTCAACGGCGAACTGCCGAACGCCGAGCAGAAGGCCCAGTTCGTCAGCACCGTGAAGAACCACACCATGGTGCACGAGCAGTTGAAGTCCTTCTTCAACGGCTTCCGCCGCGACGCCCACCCGATGGCCGTAATGTGCGGCGTGGTCGGCGCCCTGTCGGCGTTCTACCACGACTCGCTGGACATCAATAACCCGCAGCACCGGGAAATCTCCGCCGTTCGCCTGGTCGCCAAGATGCCGACCCTGGCCGCGATGGTCTACAAGTACTCCATGGGCCAGCCCATGATGTACCCGCGCAACGACCTGTCGTATGCGGAAAACTTCCTGCACATGATGTTCAACACCCCGTGCGAGATCAAACCGATCAGCCCGGTGCTGGCCAAGGCGATGGACCGGATCTTCATCCTCCATGCCGACCACGAACAGAACGCCTCCACCTCCACCGTGCGCCTGGCCGGCTCCTCGGGCGCCAACCCGTTCGCCTGCATCGCCGCCGGTATCGCTGCACTGTGGGGCCCTGCCCACGGCGGTGCGAACGAGGCCGTGCTGACCATGCTGGACGAGATCGGCGATGTGTCCAACATCGACAAGTTCATCGCCAAGGCGAAGGACAAGAACGATCCGTTCAAGCTGATGGGCTTCGGTCACCGCGTCTACAAGAACCGTGACCCGCGCGCCACCGTGATGAAGCAGACCTGCGATGAAGTCCTGCGCGAGCTGGGCATCACCAACGATCCGCAACTGGAACTGGCGATGCGCCTGGAAGAGATCGCCCTGACCGATCCGTACTTCATCGAGCGCTCGCTGTACCCGAACGTCGACTTCTACTCGGGCATCATCCTCAAGGCGATCGGCATTCCGACCAGCATGTTCACCGTGATCTTCGCCCTGGCGCGGACCGTCGGCTGGATCTCGCACTGGAAGGAAATGCTCTCCAGCCCTTACAAGATCGGCCGCCCTCGCCAGCTGTACACCGGCTACGAGTCCCGCGACCTGGTCAAGCTGGAAGACCGCAAGTAAGCCTCGGCCGAACGCAAAAAGGCTGCCATCCGGCAGCCTTTTTTATTGCCCTGTGGGAGCGGGTTCACCCGCGATTGCTATGGGGAACTCACTACCGCAATCGCGGGTAAACCCGCTCCCACAGGGTCGCGGCACTTTCTAGCACCAGACAGTTGCCGGTCAGCGAAGAAAACCCAACAACTGTTACGCCTCACTTCGCCGCTTCGGCTTTCTCCTTCAACGCCTTCAAGGTGTTGAACGGCGCCTCGACGACGAATTTGTTCGACAACCAGGACGGCACGCTACCACCCGGATCGGTGTGCAGCTGGTAGGTCACTTCGGTGGCATCGCCCTTAGGCACCAGCTTCCAGAAACCGTTGGCCGCCGCTACCCGCACAAAGTCCTTGTCCTGCGGCTGGTAGGTCGGCGCCGCCTCGATCGTGCGCGTTAGGCTGCCATCGGCGCCCTGCTCGGTAGTGATATGCAGCACCGAGTCCCGGGGGGTCACTGGCCACGGTGTATTGAACTGCGCATAGGTCCAGCTCTGGTTGCCTTCATGCTTGAGCAGCTTCTGCATCTTGCACTCGTGGATCCAGGCACAGGACCCCGCCACATCCTCCTGCAGCCTGGCAATGGTCGCCACCGGCGCCTTGATCAGGGCGACACCGCGATAAGCCTTGTACTTGGAGCCCGCCACATCACTGAGGGAAACCTGGATGCCCTGCTCGTTCTTCACCTCTTGCCATTGCTCGGCAAAGGCCACGTTCGACAAGGCAGTCAAACCTACGATTACAGCTACATGCTTGAACGATCTCATCCGCTTGTTTTCCTTATTGTCGAAGATCCGGCTTTCAGGCCGCAGTCATTTGCTCCCACCAGCCGATGATCCTGATTGCCTCGTCGCGATCGCTGCCACACACCTCGATATCCGCCTTGAAACCGGAACAGACCGCCGGACGCTCCGGCTGTCCGAACAGATTGCACAGGTTGACCACGGAGAGATGAATGCAGCGCACGCCAGCCGGCTTGCCATCAGGCATGCCGGGAATGAACGAGCTGATCGATGGCGCTATGCAGCACGCGCCGCAGCCTTCTCGGCATTTCATGAATCAGAACCTCGGGGACGCAAATGGTGCGGATGAAAGGATAGTAACGACTAAAACAGGCGTTTGAAATTCCCGACAGAATGAAATATCGCTGACCGGTCGGTTCTCGTTTTCAGAGCCTTACTGCTTGAATTCAAAGTCAATGGCGGCGCCTTCGATTTCCTGCTGGCGCATATCGTTGCGCAGCTGCAACTGCATTTCGTTGCTGAGAAGCCGCCCGTTGAGCTGGAACGGGCTGTCGGCCTGCGATTTCTCCCCGAACATCGCTGGCAGCAGTGGCTTGCGCACCTCCGCCTCGATCTCCTCCACCGGCTTCATGCCCTTCATCAGATCAGGCGGGAGGCTCAGGTCCAGCCTGGCCTTGGGCAAGGGCGCAGCAATGGCGTCGGCTTTCTTGCGTGCGGGAGTCTTGCTGACCTTCACCGGCTTTTTGGTCGCTGTAGCAGGCTTGGCCGGCGATGCTTTCCTGGCAGTGTCATCAGCGGTTTTCTGGACCTGCGGCCTGGCCTCGGAAGCTGCCATTACCGGGTCCACCGAAGACACCGCGAGCAACCCCGCCAACACCAGGCCGACACAACGCAAGAGAGTCATAGGCAACGACAGACTACCAGGGGAAAGTGCCTATGCTCCCCGTTCCAGACCTGCCTGACAAGGTGCAGATTACAGATAGCCAGCACTGGCCGTTTCCTGGCACAGCTGGCTGGCCAGCATGCCCAGGGTCATCAGCGCCCTCTCCGCCTCGCGATTCCAAGGGATCCCGCAGTTGAGGCGAATGCAGTGGTTGAACTGCTCGGTATTGCTGAAGATCAGCCCCGGCGCAATGCTGATGCCCTGCTGCAAGGCCCGCACGTGCAGTTCCTGGGTATTGACCCTGCCCGGCAAACTGACCCAAAGAATGAAGCCACCCGTTGGTCGGGTCATTTGCGTGCCTTCGGGGAAGTACTGCTGCACGGCCAACTGATAAGCGCTGAGATTTTTCCGATATTCCTGGCGGATGAAGCGCAGATGACGGTCGTAACCTCCATTTTCCAGGTAGGCGGCCACCCCCATCTGGGTCACGCTGCATGCCGAGTGGGTGCTGAAGGTCTGCAGCCGCTGGATTTCCTGCTGGTAGTTGCCGGCGATCATCCAGCCGATGCGCACCCCCGGCGACAGGGTCTTGGAGAAACTCGAACAGTAGATGACCCGCCCCAGGCGATCGAAGGCCTTGAGTGACTTGGTCTTGCCTTGCTCGAACATCAGCTCGCCGTAGATATCGTCCTCGATGATCTGGATATTGAAATCCGACGACAGGCGCAACAGTTGTTTCTGCCGCTCTTCCGGAATCGTCCCGCCCAGAGGGTTGCTCAGGCGCGCCGTCAGCACCAGCGCCTTTATCGACCATTGGTTTGCCGCCAGTTGCAGTGCCTCGAGGCTGATCCCGGTGGAGGGGTCGCTGGGAATCTCGATAACCTTCAGGCCCAGCAGATCCGCCAGTTGCAGCAACCCGTAGTAGGTTGGCGATTCAGCGGCGATCAGGTCACCCGGCCGGGTCAGCACCCGCAGCGACATCTGCAAGGCATCGACGCACCCATGGGTAACCACCACCTCGGACGGATCGACCACCACCCCGGCGTCGCGCATGCGAATGGCAATCTGCCGGCGCAGCGGCTCGAAGCCAGGGCTGAACATATAGCTGAACGCCCGCGGGCTCTGGAAACGGGTGACCTTGGCCAGTTGCTGGTGCAACGCCCTCACCGGCAGATAGTCCACATGAGGCACGGCCGCCCCGAGCGGGAATACGCCATCGCGGCGGGCTTCGGTCAATACCTGCTGGATGATGCTGGCCCGAGTGACCAGGCCAGGCCGCTCGACCCGCGCGATATCGGGGGTGGAAGCGGTCAGCGCAGGGGTCTGGTGGACGTAATAACCGGACTGCGGTCGGGCCCGGATCAGACCCTGGTCTTCGAGATTGGCATAGGCCTGGAGCACCGTGGCATGGCTCACATTCAGTTGCGAGCTCATCTTGCGCACGGACGGCACACGCTCGCCCGGCTGGTAAACACCGCGACGAATGTCTTCGGCGAGCTGCTGGGCGATACGCTGGTAAAGCAACAGGTTGGTCATGGATCCTTCTCTCGACACGCAGGCAGTCCGGTTGTTCTTGTGTGATCTGCTGCTGAGAATACCGTAACAGTTGGCAAGTGTACTGGGACAGATTGCAATTCAGCAGACAATACAGCTGTGTCGCGGGGAAGCAAAGCGGCGCTTGGGTATAAAGGAACCCGACAAACATAACCAATGGTCTTGCGCGGACAGTGTGGGAGCGGGTTCACCCGCGATTGCTGTAGTGAATTCACTGACGCAATCGCGGGTGAACCCGCTCCCACAGGGTTCCGTGGTGCTCTTTAACAGGTATTAAAAAACCCGGGACCTGTCGATCACCGGGTTTTCTTTAACAGTGGAAGCCACTCACCGCTCGGCGCCGAGCCTACCCTTCTCGTCGGAGAACACGATCTCCACCCGACGGTTCTGCGCCCTGCCCCGCTCCGAGGCATTGGCCTCGACAGGATACTGATCGCCATAGCCGATCACCTTGATGCGCTTCTCGTCGACGCCCAGGTCCACCAGCATGTCGGCCACCGACTGCGCGCGATCCCGCGACAGCTTGAGGTTGTCATCGGGGTTGCCGGTGCTGTCGGTATAACCCTCGATACGCACCACGCGCCTGGGGTTCAACTGAAGAAACTGCACCAGCTTCAGCACGGTACGGCTGGCCGAACTCTTCAGCTCCGCCTCACCGGTATCGAACAGCACATCCCCCAGGGTCATCACCAGGCCACGATCGGTGTCGTTGGTGGCCAGGCTGACGATCTGCTCCTCCAGCCACTTGCCCTGCTGTTGCACACTGGCCAGCTTGGCTTCGCGCAAGGCCAGTTGCAGGCGCTGGCGCTCCAGCTCCAGCTTGGCCTGGCGCTCCTGGTTGAGCACCAGGTTGCTATGCTCGCGGGCGATCTGGCTGTAGCGCTGGCTCAGGTAGGCGTAGTGGCGCACATCGCTGCCCGTTCCCCAGTAGGTGGCCAGTCGCTCGGCCTTGGCCAGCGACTCGCCTGCCCGGATCACATCCCGTGGCGCGCTGCGCAACACGTTGGAATCGTCCTTCACCGACTGGAAGGCCGTGCTCGCCTGATCCAGTGCCTCTTCGCTGCGCTGGCTGGCGCAACCCTGCAAACCGAGAACGCCGGCAATCGCCAGCACCGCCAAAGGCTTGATCGAACTCACCGCTGCTCCCCCAATTGCTTGCGAAGACGGTCCACCCGGGATTGCAGCAGGGTCAGTTGCTCCTGGCTCTTCAGGGTCAGCACCTTGGCTTCGGCCAGGCGCGCATCCAGCTCGGACTGTTCGGCGCGCATCCGCGCATCGCGGAATGATTCGCTCAGCATGTTGGAACGGGCACGCTCCAGCTTTTCTTCGGCCAGCTTGAGCTCGGCGACGTCGTCGGTGGCACCGACGGCCTTGGCCTGCTCCAGCGCCTGCTCGGACAGGCGCATCTGCTCGTGGGGGGCCGGGTCACTGGCACAACCGACCAGGGCCAGCAGCGCCAGGGCGGCGAATAGCGATTGGATTCTCACAGGGTATTCCTACTGTTTTTGGGCATCGAGCGGCGCCTGCAACTGCGCCTGCCAGCGCTCGACATTACGTTGCACCGCCGCCTGGACTACGCCAGAAGCCGGCAATTCTGTCAGCTTTTTCGCCAACTGTCCGCGTAACCAGGCGTCGTTGCAGGCGGAATTGTGCGACAGCGCCAGGAACAACCCCGGATGATCGAGGGCCTGGCCACGAGCCACGAGGTCATCGGCCATGCCCAGGCTACGCGCCATGGCCATGCCCGAGTAGCGCCCGGCAAGCACGTAGTCCACCTGGCCAAGCAGGAGCTTCTGCATGGCCTGGGTCAGGTTGGGCACCTGCACCAGCTTCAGTTCGGCCTTGCTGAACGCCGCGAATTCCGGGGTCAGCCGGGACTTTTCGGAAATGGCGCCCTGGTGCTTGTGCAGGTCGGCCAGATTGTCATAGACCAGCGTGGAATCATGCCGGGTCCAGACCACGTACTCGTTCTGCAGCACCGGCGGATGAATGTAATCGACCGATGTCAGCTCGCTCACTGCCAGCGGCGCGTCGACCAACAGGTCCATGCGCCCGCTGCGCACCTCGTCCTGGGCCTCGCTGCGCTTGCCGGAATAGAGCACTTCGACCTTGAGGCCCAACTCGCCGGCGACCTGCTTGAGCAGATCGACGCTGGCACCCATCAAATGGCGTGGGTCCTGCGGATCGCGCCACGAATACGGCGGCGCATCCGGGCTGCCCGTCGCTACCAGCCGCTCGCATTTGCCGGCTGCCATCGCCAGCGACGGCAGGCACGCCAATCCGAGCATTGCCAGCATTCCCGTTCGAGCAAACCGCACCATCACACGCCCCTTCTTCGACCGCAAAAAAACAAAAGCCCGGCTGCCCGGAGCGTAGCACCGTGGAAAAACCACCGTGCACGCCCCGCACAACCGGGCCCTTTATAAGTGAAGCGACTGGATTAAACCAGCTTCTCCAGCTCAGGAACGGCTTCGAACAGATCCGCCACCAGGCCGTAGTCGGCCACCTGGAAGATCGGCGCTTCTTCGTCCTTGTTGATCGCGACGATGACTTTCGAGTCCTTCATACCGGCCAGGTGCTGGATCGCGCCGGAGATACCTACGGCGATGTACAGCTGTGGCGCAACGATCTTGCCGGTCTGGCCGACCTGCATGTCGTTCGGTACGAAACCTGCGTCGACTGCAGCGCGGGAAGCGCCGACTGCCGCGCCCAGCTTGTCGGCCAGGGCGTACAGGTGCTTGAAGTTGTCGCCGTTCTGCATGCCGCGGCCGCCGGAAACGACGATCTTGGCAGCGGTCAGCTCAGGACGGTCGGACTTGGCCAGCTCTTCGCCAACGAAGGACGACTTGCCCGCGTCGTGGGCAGTAGCAACGGCTTCCACGGCAGCCGAACCACCCTCGGCGGCAACGGCGTCGAAGCCGGTGGCGCGAACGGTGATGACCTTGACCGCAGCGGTCGATTGCACGGTGGCAATGGCGTTGCCGGCGTAGATCGGACGCTTGAAGGTGTCGGCGGACTCAACCGAGATGATCTCGGAGATCTGGTCGACGTCCAGCAGTGCGGCAACGCGTGGCAGTACGTTCTTGCCGTTGGAGGTGGCAGGTGCCAGCACGTGACTGTAGCCCTTGCCCAGCTCGGCAACCAGCGGAGCGACGTTTTCCGGCAGGAAGTTGGCGTAGGCAGCGTTGTCGGCAACCAGCACCTTGGCCACGCCAGCGATTTTGGCAGCAGCTTCGGCTACGCCACCGACGTTCTGGCCAGCGACCAGGACGTGGATGTCGCCACCGATCTTGGCGGCAGCGGCAACGGTGTTCAGGGTAGCGGGTGCAATGGCACCGTTCTCGTGTTCAGCGATAACCAGGATAGTCATTTAGATTACCTTCGCCTCGTTCTTCAGTTTCTCGACCAGTTCAGCAACCGACTTGACCTTGATGCCCGCGCTGCGTGCAGCAGGCGCTTCGACTTTCAGGGTCTTGTTGGTCGAGGCGGTGGAAACGCCCAGCGCGTCCGGAGTGACGGTCTCCAGCGGCTTCTTCTTGGCCTTCATGATGTTCGGCAGCGACGCGTAGCGCGGCTCGTTCAAACGCAGGTCGGTGGTGACGATCGCCGGCAGGTTCAGGGCGACGGTCTGCAGGCCGCCGTCGATTTCACGGGTGACGTTGACCTTGTCGCCAGCGACTTCGACCTTGGAGGCGAAGGTGCCCTGGGCGAAGCCGGTCAGCGCAGCCAGCATCTGGCCGGTCTGGTTGTTGTCGCTGTCGATGGCCTGCTTGCCGAGGATGACCAGCTGAGGCTGTTCCTTATCGACAACGGCCTTGAGCAGCTTGGCAACGGCCAGGGAAGTCAGTTCTTCGGCGGATTCGACCAGCACGGCGCGGTCGGCACCCAGCGCCAGGGCGGTACGCAGTTGTTCCTGGGCAGTGGCAGGACCGACGGTAACGACGACGATCTCGCTGGCCACGCCTTTTTCTTTCAGGCGTACGGCTTCTTCGACGGCGATCTCGCAGAAGGGGTTCATGGACATTTTGACGTTGGCGAGGTCGACGCCGGAGTTGTCCGCCTTGACGCGAACCTTGACGTTGTAGTCGACCACTCGTTTGACAGCTACAAGAACCTTCATGGATTCCTCGTTACTCTCCGGTGAAAAGAATATCGCCTGGGCCGGACCCGGCGATTGCACGGTACAAGGGCACCTCTAAAAACGCATCCGGAGGGACGAAGCCGGACTGACCGGGCAGTCCCGTTTCGACCCTTCATCGCAAAACCCGTGGGTCATTTCTTGTGGTGACGTGTAGACTTCACTACAAAACCCCGGTTTGGCGTAACTGCCCTGCGTTTAGCCAGGTCTTTAGGGGTGCTCCTGCATCCGACGGTAAGCCTACGGCGAGCGTAAAACCGCCCGTATCTTGACCGTAACGCCCAATCCGGTCAATACGGCAAAACCGCCAGCTTCAAGCCGCGCCACTTTGATTTTACTGGGCTTCGGCAAATTCAAACAAACGTTTGTATTGGACCGCGCAAGTGGTGTAGATATAATGCGCGGCCAAGAGAAAGTGGTGTAGTACGTCATCCCCCGAAGCTACAGAATCGCCCCTTCGATGTGACCGCCTTGCACCCCATTAGAAAAAACCGAGAGCCTTGAGTAGGAGAGAACCTGTGGAACGCGAATACATGGAATTCGACGTGGTCGTCGTCGGCGCAGGCCCGGCGGGCCTGTCCGCCGCCTGCCGACTGAAGCAGAAGGCCGCCGAAGCCGGTAGCGAAATCAGCGTCTGCGTGGTCGAGAAAGGCTCCGAGGTCGGTGCGCATATCCTCTCCGGCGCGGTATTCGAACCGCGCGCATTGAACGAATTGTTCCCGGACTGGAAAGAACTCGGCGCGCCGCTGAACACCGAGGTCAAGCGCGACGATATCTACGTGCTCAAGGACGGCAGCAGCTCGATCAAGGTCCCTGACCTGTTCGTGCCGAAAACCATGCACAACCAGGGCAACTACATCATTTCCCTGGGCAACCTGTGCCGCTGGCTGGCCCAGCAGGCCGAAAACCTGGGCGTCGAAATCTACCCGGGCTTCGCCGCCCAGGAAGTGCTGTTCGACGAGAACGGCGTAGTCCGCGGGATCATCACCGGCGACATGGGCGTCGATCGCGAAGGCAATCCCAAGGACGGCATGTACACCCCGGGCATGGAATTGCGCGGCAAGTACACCCTGTTCGCCGAAGGCTGCCGTGGCCACCTGGGCAAGCAACTGATCAAGCGCTTCAACCTCGACAGCGACGCTGATACCCAGCACTACGGCATCGGCCTCAAGGAAATCTGGGAAATCGATCCGGCCAAGCACGAGCAAGGCCTGGTGGTACACACCGCCGGCTGGCCGCTGGACGTGATGAAAAAGGAAAACACCGGCGGCTCCTTCCTCTATCACCTGGAAAACAACCAGGTGGTGGTCGGCCTGATCGTCGACCTGTCCTACAGCAACCCGTTCCTTTCGCCGTTCGACGAATTCCAGCGTCTCAAGCACCATCCGGTGATCAGCCAGTACCTCGAAGGCGGCAAGCGCATCAGCTACGGCGCCCGCGCCCTGGCCAAGGGCGGCATCAACTCGCTGCCGAAGATGGTGTTCAACGGCGGCGCCCTGATCGGTTGCGACCTGGGCACCATGAACGTGGCCAAGATCAAGGGCAGCCATACGGCGATGAAGTCCGGCATGCTCGCCGCCGAAGCGGTGGCCGACGCCCTGCTCGCCGGCAGCGAAGGCGGCGACCAGCTGAACAGCTATGTCGATGCCTTCAAGGCCAGCTGGCTGCATGAAGAACTGTTCGCCAGCCGCAACTTCGGCCCGGCCATGCACAAGTTCGGCCCGATGCTCGGTGCAGCGTTCAACTACATCGACCAGAACTGGTTCGGCGGCAAGCTGCCGTTCACCCTGCGCGACACCAAGCCGGACTACGCCTGCCTCAAGCTGGCCGCCGACTCGACCCGCATCGATTACCCGAAACCCGACGGCAAGCTGAGCTTCGACAAGCTCAGTTCGGTGTTCCTCTCCAGCACCAACCATGAAGAAGAACAGCCTTGCCACCTGAAGCTGGCTGACGCCGGCATCCCGATCGGCACCAACCTGCCGCTGTACGACGAACCGGCGCAGCGCTACTGCCCGGCCGGCGTGTACGAAGTGATCACCCAGGAAGACGGCAGCAAGCGCTTCCAGATCAACGCGCAGAACTGCGTACACTGCAAGACCTGCGATATCAAGGATCCCTCGCAGAACATCACCTGGGTTACCCCGGAAGGTGCTGGCGGGCCGACCTACCCGAACATGTAAGTCACCGGCCAGTAAAAAGCCCCTCTGCCGCAAGGCACGAGGGGCTTTTTACTAGCGACGCGTACCCTGTGGGAGCGGGTTCACCCGCGATTGCGTCGGTGAATTCACTACCGTAATCGCGGGTAAACCCGCTCCCACAGGGGCCGAGTCGCGTCAGCTATTGGCCAGGGCCAGGTCTTCCTCGGTACTCAGCTGTTCCCGCGCCCCGAAGTACATCGCCGTCAGCACCCCGACCAGGCCCATCGCCGCGCAGAACGCCACGCACACCCACGGGCTCCAGGGCATCAGCGCGATCAGCATCAGCGGCGTGGTACTCGCCCATAGCGCATAGGCGACGTTGTAGGTGAAGGAAATGCCCGACACGCGGATCCGCGCCGGGAACAACCCGACCATCACCGAGGGCACCACGCCGACCACACCACAGGCCAGGCCGGCCAGGGCATAAGCGATGCCGACGCTGTCCCAGCCCGCCACCAGGCTGCCATACAAGGCACCGATCCCCAACGGCAGCAACAGCGAATAGAGGATCAGCGCGCGCCAGGCACCGATGCGATCCACCAGCATCCCGGCCAGCACGCAGCCGATATTGAGGAAGACGATGCCGATGCTGCTCAGGGCGAAGGTATGCCCCGCGCTCATGCCGAAACGTTGCTGCATCACGGTCGGGGTGATCACCACCAGCACCACCACCGCCGAGGTCAGCACGCAGGTCAGCAAGGCGGCGGGCACCAGCGCCCGGCGATGCTCGCGCAGCACCGCGCGCAGGGGAAACTCCACCGGCCTGTCGCTGCGCTGGCGTTCCAGGGCCAGGAAGATCGGCGTCTCGCTCAACCAGCGGCGCAACCACACGCCGATCACGCCGAACACCCCGCCGAGCAGGAACGGATAGCGCCAGGCGAAATCGAGGATCTCCTGCGGGGTGAAGACTTTTGCCAACAGGGTCGCGGTCAGCGCGCCGAGCAGGTAGCCGAAGGTCAGCCCGGCCTGGAGGAAGCCCAGGGCGTAGCCGCGCCGGCCGACCGGCGCATGTTCGGCAACGAAGGTCCAGGCACTCGGCACCTCGCCGCCGACCGCCGCCCCCTGCAGGATGCGCAGCGCCAGCAGGATCAGCGGCGCGGCATAGCCGATGTCCGCATAGGTCGGCATTACCCCGATCAGCAGGCAAGGCAGTGCCATCATCAGGATGCTCAAGCTGAACACCTTCTTGCGTCCCAGGTGGTCGGCAAAATGCGCCATGAGGATGCCGCCCAGCGGACGCGCCAGGTAACCCGTAACGAAGATCCCGAAGCTTTGCAGCAGGCGCAGCCACTCGGGCATTTCCGGCGGGAAGAACAGCTGGCTCAGGGTCAGGGCGAAGAATACGAAAATGATGAAATCGTAGATTTCCAGCGCACCACCCAGGGCCGCCAGGCCGAGGGTCTTGTGATCGCCACGGGATAGCCGCGTGGAGTCGTTGGCAGTCATAGGGATTTCCGCAGCAATGGACAGGGTCGCGCGAACGAGCGGCAGAGCATATCAAAAATGCGCAGGCGTGCTGGCGTCTCAGGAGGATCGGGAAAACACCGTCTGCCCAAGGTTCTGCAAGCGCTTGGCCGGCCCGCGCAGGCCTGGCTTGCCCGGCGGTCGCAACTGGCCGATCACCCGCGGTGTGTCCACCAGCGCCATGAAGGCCTGCAGGGTCTCGTCATCGGGCACCCTGGGCAGGCTGATGTTCAGGGCCTGGCGCTGGCCCGGCGGCACTGCCGGTATCTTCAGGTGCTGGGACTCGTAGAGCAGCGCATGCTGGATCTGCACATTGACCCGGCAGAAGCGTTCCAGGTCCACCCCGGCATGGCTGGCAAGATCGATGTTGCCGATCAGCAGGTTGAAGGGCAGCAGCGCGTTGTGCACCAGATGCTGCAGGTCGTCGAAGGACTGCACCGGGGCGATGCGGAAATAGCCCATGCCATTGAGCATCTTCTCCAGTTGCAGAAGTTGCATCGGATGCGCGTCGGCGAGGAGGATTCGCAAGGACTTGTCGGGCATCGTCGGTGACCAAGGGCAGTGGTTGAGGGTGAACGATCCTTGGTCGATTCGCCGCAGGAAGCGGCTTTCCCTGGCAGCTTTCCTTGATAGTTGACGGGAAACCGTCGGAAATCAAGGAAGCGTCAATATATTGTTTAAACGGGGTCCGCGTTTCGACCGGCGTACTCGCCTGCACGGGGTAAATAAGCGCACAAGTGCTTCGTCTACCTGGGAGCCCCTCCCCGCGCTGTCGCCCCTGTGCGCGGGCCGAACCCTTCGGCTGGAACCCGCCATGAGACGTCCCGCATTCAAATACCGCCTGCTGCTCTGCGCCCTTGGCCTGGCCAGCCTCGGCGCTCTGGCCGCCTGGAAGACCCTGCCCGGCCAGGACACGCTGAACACCGTCACGGTCACCCGCAACACAATCGAAAGCAGCGTTACCGCCCTTGGTACCCTGCAACCGCGCCGCTACGTGGATGTCGGCGCCCAGGCCTCGGGACAAATCCGCAAGCTGCACGTCGAACCCGGGGACCAGGTCGAGGAAGGCCAACTGCTGGTGGAAATCGATCCCTCTACCCAGCAGGCCAAGCTCGACGCCGGGCGTTACTCCATCGACAACCTCAAAGCCCAACTGGCCGAGCAGCAGGCCGAGTACCGGCTCGCCGAACAGCAGCTCAAGCGCCAGCAAAGCCTCGCCACAGGCGGCGCTACCCGCGAGGAAGACGTGCAGACCGCGCAAGCGCGGCTCAAGGTGACCCAGGCACGCATCGACATGTACCGCGCGCAGATCCTCCAGGCCCAGGCCAGCCTGCGCAGCGATGAGGCGGAGCTGGGCTACACGCGGATCTATGCGCCGATGTCCGGCACCGTGGTCGCGGTGGACGCGCGCGAAGGCCAGACCCTCAACGCCCAGCAGCAGACGCCGCTGATCCTGCGTATCGCCAGGTTGTCGCCGATGACCGTCTGGGCCCAGGTATCGGAAGCCGATATAGGCCATGTCAAACCGGGCATGCAGGCCTGGTTCACCACCCTCGCCGGCGGCAAGCGACGCTGGGTCAGCACGGTACGGCAGATCCTGCCAATCCCGCCCAAGCCCCTCGATCCGTCGATGCAGAGCAGCGGCGGCAGCGTTACAGGCAGCAGCGGCAGCAGTGGTGGCAAGGTGGTGCTCTATACCGTGCTGCTCGACGTGGACAACCCGGACAACAGCCTGATGGCGGAAATGACCGCCCAGGTGTTCTTCGTGGCCGGCCAGGCCAGCAATGTTCTGACCGCGCCCCTGGCGGCACTTGAAGAAGACGGCGACCAGCCCGACCAGCGCCTGGCCCAGGTGCTGGGGCGCGACGGCCAGGTGCAGCAGCGCCATGTGCGTACCGGCATCAGCGACCGCCTGCGGGTGCAGATCCTCGACGGCCTGGCCGAAGGCGAGCGCCTGCTGATCGGCGCGCCTGTTGCCAGTGGGGGTTGAATGAGCATCCCGCTGATCGAACTGCGCGACATCCGCAAATCCTACGGCGGCGTCGACACCCCCAAGGTCGAGGTGGTGCGCGGCATCGACCTGGCCATCCACCCGGGTGAATTCGTCGCTATCGTCGGCGCCTCCGGTTCCGGTAAATCGACGCTGATGAACATCCTCGGCTGCCTCGACCGTCCCACCAGCGGCCAGTACCTGTTCGCCGGCCGGGATGTCGCCGGGCTGGACAGCGACGAACTGGCCTGGCTGCGCCGCGAGGCCTTCGGTTTTGTGTTCCAGGGCTACCACCTGATTGCCTCCGGCTCGGCCCGGGAGAACGTCGAAATGCCGGCAATCTATGCCGGCCTTCCGGCCGAGGAGCGCCATGCCCGTGCCACCGCCCTGCTGGAGCGCCTGGGCCTCGGCGAGCGCACCGGCAACCGCCCGCACCAGCTCTCGGGCGGCCAGCAGCAACGGGTGTCCATCGCCCGCGCGCTGATGAACGGCGGCCATATCATCCTCGCCGACGAACCCACCGGCGCCCTCGACAGCCAGAGCGGTGCCGAGGTCATGGCCTTGCTCGACGAACTGGCCAGCCAGGGCCACGTGATCATCCTCATCACCCACGACCGCCAGGTGGCTGCCCGCGCCCAGCGCGTGATCGAGATCCGCGACGGCCTGGTGATCAGCGACTCGATCAACCCGCAAGGCGAGCGCGAACCCGCTAGGGCCGGCGCCCAGGCCGAGGAGCTGCGCCAGCACCTGGACCGCGGCGCGACCCAGACCGGCGCCTGGAAGGGCGAGCTGCTGGAAGCCCTGCAGGCGGCCTGGCGAGTCATGTGGATCAACCGCTTCCGCACCGCCCTGACCCTGCTCGGCATCGTCATCGGCGTTGCCTCGGTGGTGGTCATGCTCGCCGTCGGCGAGGGCAGCAAGCGCCAGGTGGTGGCACAGATGGCCGCCTTCGGCTCGAACATCCTTTACCTCAGCGCCAAGTCCGCCAGCCTTCACGAACCGGCAGGCATCGTCACCCTCGACGATGTCGAGGCGCTGTCCGGGCTGCCGCAGGTAAAGAAGATCATGCCGGTGATCGGCAGCGAGCTGACCGTGCGCTATGGCAATGCCAGCCACAGCTTCTATGTCGGCGGCAACAACACCTATTTCCCGGGGATCTTCAACTGGCCGGTGGTGGAAGGCAGCTTCTTCACCGACGCCGACGAACGCAGCGCTGCCGCCGTGGCGGTGATCGGGCAGAAGGTCCGGGAAAAGCTGTTCGCCGAGCGCAACCCCATCGGCCAGTACATCCTGATCGGCAAGGTGCCGTTCCAGGTGCTCGGCATCCTTGCCGCCAAGGGTGCCAGCTCCGGCGACACCGACAGCGACGGGCGCATCGTGGTGCCCTACTCCGCCGCGTCGATCCGCCTGTTCGGCAGCCGCGATCCGGAATACGTGACCATCGCCGCAGTCGATTCGGCCCGGGTCAAGGAAACCGAAGCGGCCATCGACCACCTGATGCGCAAGCTGCACCACGGCAAGCAGGACTACGAACTGACCAACTTCGCCGCGCTGATCCAGGCCGAAGCGCGTACGCAGAACACCCTGTCGCTGATGCTCGGGGCGATCGCCGCGATCTCCCTGTTGGTCGGTGGCATCGGGGTGATGAACATCATGCTCATGACCGTGCGCGAACGCACCCGTGAAATCGGCATACGCATGGCCACCGGCGCACGGCAACGCGACATCCTGCGCCAGTTCCTCACCGAGGCGGTGCTGCTGTCGATGGTCGGCGGGGTCACCGGCATCGTGCTTGCCGCACTGATCGGCGGTGGCCTGATGCTGGCGGACATCGCCGTGGCCTTCTCCCTCGGCGCCGTGCTCGGCGCCTTTACCTGCGCCGTGATGACCGGCGTGGTGTTCGGCTTCATGCCGGCCCGCAAGGCGGCCCGGCTCGATCCGGTCAAAGCCCTGACAAGCGAATAAACGATGAACGCCAGCCGTCTCAGTCTTCTCACCCTCGGTTTGCTCCTCGCCGCGTGCTCCAGCCCCCGGCCGGACAACGCACTGCCTGTGGTGCCGGCCCACTGGCAAGGCGCGGTGCAGGCCGGCCCGACGATCGCCGACGGCCCTTGGTGGCAGGCCTTCGCCAGCCCGCAGCTGGATGCCCTGATCGAACAGGCACGGGTCAACAGCTTCGATCTTGCCGCCGCCATGGCCCGGGTCCGCCAGGCCCAGGCCAGCGCGGTGATCGCCGGTGCTCCGCTGCTGCCGCAGGTGAAGTACGGTCTCGATGCCAGCCGCCAGCGCCTGCTGCACGGCAAGGGCTACAACGGCATCGACGCCAACGACGGCGATCGCACCTACAGCTCGTATGGCACGGCATTGAGCGCCAGCTATGAAGTGGACTTCTGGGGCGGCAAGGCAGCGGCCCGGGACAGTGCCCGCTACAGTCTCGATGCCAGCCGCTTCGACCGGCAGACCGTGGAGCTGACCCTGTTCAGCGGGGTCGCCGGCAGTTACCTGCAAAGCCTGGCCCTGGTCGAACAACTGCAGATCGCCCGGCTCAACCTGGCCAACGCCAAGGACGTGCTCAAGGTGGTGCAGACCCGTCATGCCGCAGGTTCGGCCACGGCCCTGGAACTGGCCCAGCAGCGCAGCCTGGTGGCGGCCCAGGAACGGCAGGTGCCGTTGCTGGAGCAGCAATTGCAGGAAACCCGCATCACCCTGGCGACCCTGCTTGGCGAGCCGGTGCAACGATTGCCGGCCACTGGCGAACGCTTCGAAGCCATTCGCTGGCCGGACATCGGCGCCGGCGTGCCCAGCGACCTGCTCGGCCGACGGCCCGACATCGCAGCAGCCGAGGCCAGGCTGGCAGCGGCGCAGGCCAACGTGCAGGTGGCCCGGGCGGCGATGCTGCCGAGCCTGACCCTGGGCGCCAATCTCGGCTCGGGGGCGCAGCTGTTCGATCAACTGCTGCGCAGCCCCTATTACAGCCTCACCGCCGGGCTGGCGGCGCCAATCTTCGACAATGGACGACTAGGTGCCGAGCGCGACAGGGCCGTGGCCCAGCGCGAAGAACTGCTGGCGACCTATCGCGGCAGCATCGTTTCGGCCTTCGCCGATGTGGAAAAGGCCCTGAACGGAATTGACGGGGTGGATCGCCAGCGCGAATGGCAGGATGAAGAGGTGCGTCAGGCACGCACGGCGTTCGAGCTGGCGCAGAGTCGCTACCGGGCCGGAGCAGAGACGCTGCTGACCGTGCTGGAGACCCAGCGGACCTTGTACCAGGCGCAGGATCAGCAGGTGCAGTTGCGGTTGGCGCGGGTGCAGGGGAGCGTGGCGCTGTACAAGGCTCTGGGGGGTGGCTGGCAGGTAGCTACCAGATAAAACGCGGACTCTGTGGGAGCGGGTTCACCCGCGATTGCGTCGGTGGATTCACTATCGTCATCGCGGGTGAACCCGCTCCCACAGGGTCCGTGCAAACTTCATAAACTTCAGGCAATCCCTTTCATCGACAGGTGCCGCGCATACCAAGGCCGCTGCGGTACCCGCTTGAACAGCGGCTCCAGCCCATCATCCTTGGCAAACACGATGCGCAGCGCCAGTTTCATGGTCTCGACATCCATCTCCACCGACTTGCCCGGGAACAGGCCAGGGGTGGTGCTGCAGCCGTGGGTGTCCGGCCCCAGCCAAGGGTCTTCCACTTCGTTCCAGCGGCCCTTGGCGAACCACTCCACGCCGTTGACCTGCAAGCGCCGCACCTGCCCGGGATTGTGCCGCTCATGGGCGCGGTACCAGTCTTCGATACGGTCGTCGATCCAGCCGTGGAAGCCCCAGAACACCGGGTTCACATGGGAGGAAAACGGGTCGCCGAGGAAATCGTTTTCCGGCCCGTACCAGCGCGCGGCGAAGTCCGCAGGATCGCGGGCGAACGGCACCGGCGCGCCATTGGAGGGATCACGCGGCACCGATGCCCAGCACATGTGCAGCCAGTCATGCAGGTTCATCTCAAGTTCCGAACCCAGCTCGCCCAGGGTCATTTTCGACAGGTACAGCGGGTCCTGGTATTGCGACTCCCAGACCTGGAAGTTGGAGCAGAAGGTTTCCTGCGCCTTGATCGCCGCGACCCATTGGGTGTAGTCGTTGTCCCCCGGCGCGCGCCAGGTCGGCGGGACGCTGTAGCCGTCATGGTTGTCGAAGTAGCGGGCGAAGCCGTGGCGGTCGTATTCCACGTTCGGCTGCGGCAAGGGGAAATGCGGCCAGGACGGCAATGGCTGGATGGCCCGGGCGGCATCGAGCATGTGCCGGTGCATGAACAGGAAGTCCACGCCCGAGCCGTTGCGGTGCTTTTTCGGCCCCCGGGCATCGCGCTCCTGGCCACGCGGGCCAGGTTGCCAGCCAAGGCCGCGCAGCGCGCCGTGGCGCTCTTCGGAAAGGCGATGCCATTTGTCCCGGGTCGCATGCCAGAGCTGGTGGAACAGCCGGTGTTCGGGGCTGATCAGCCAGGCGCGCAGCTCGGGGGTATAGACGATACGCTCGCGGGCTTCAGGGAACATCCGCTTGACCGCGACGAAATGGCTGTCCTGGACGGGCAGCGCCATGGAGCGGTCGAGGGGCTGCATGCGCCCGGAGAGGGTGCCGCTGCCGGCATTGCCGTACTCGCCCCAGACCTCGTCCAGGGTGGCGATGCACTCGAAGCCGGGACCGCCCTGGTTGCTCAACAGGCGCCAGCGCACCTGGGCGCTGGAGGCACCGACCAGATCGCCAAGCACGCGATACATGGCGGGGCCGGGCTGCTCGAGGTTTTCCCGAGTACCCAGCACACCACGCAGGCCTCGGCCCTTGGCGGCGATGTCGAGGTAGAGCTGGATGCCCTCGCGGGGCAAGCCTGGCAAACCGCCGTCGGCACCGGTGAAACGAATATCCCAGACGCCGCGCAGTTGGTTGGCCAGTTGCTGGCCGGCACTGTCGGCCAGCTCGACGCTAGCTTCGCCGGGGGTGACGATATCGTCCTCGGGGTCGTGGGTCAGCTTCTTGTGGGCGTAATACACCGCCGGCACCGCCGCGCCCGTCACCGCCAGACCTGCCAGGAACCCCCTGCGCGATATCGTCATTCCCCACCCGTGTCAGCCATGGAAACTGCTTATGTCCAAGCTAGAACGTTGGGTCAGGGAGAAAATTTAGGGCATGGGATGGATGTTGTTACGGAGGGCCTCATCGCCGGCAACGCCGGCTCCCACAAGTTGTGCGGCGCACACAATTACCTGTGGGAGCCGGCGTTGCCGGCGATTAGGGCCTTGCGTGCAACTCAAGCAGAGGCCTTCAATGGCATCCTCAGCAACACCCGCAGCCCGTCGCTGCGGCTGTCGAAGTCGAGCGAACAGGCGCAGCGCTGCACGATGGCCTGGACGATCGCCAGCCCCAGCCCGCTGCCCTCGCTGTGCCCGTTGCGCCAGAAACGCTGGGTCAGATGTTGCAGGTCCTGCTCGGGAATGCCCGGCCCGTGATCGCGGACGAGGAAGCCGACGCCCGCTTCTTCCACCCGCACTTCAAGCTCCACCGGCGCTTCGCCGCTGCTATGGCGCAGGGCGTTGTCCAGCAGGTTGCGCAACGCCGCCACCGCCAGTGCACCGGGCATGTCCAGCTGCGCCTTGGCCGCCTGCAACGGAGCATTGAGCACGATCCGACGATCATCACCGGTGTCCTGGATCGCCTGGCGCGCCACCTGGTCGGCACTGCACTGCACGCCATCGTCGAACGACAGGCTACCCTCGACCCGCGCCAGCAGCAGCAATTGCTCCAGGGTCCGGTGCAGGCGGTCGGCGCCTTCCTCGGCGTGGGCCAGGGCTTGCTCGCGCACCAGGCCATCGGTCATCCGCGCCACCTGCAGATGGGTCTTGATCGCCGTCAGCGGGCTGCGCAGTTCGTGGGCGGCGTCGCCGGTCAGGCGGCGCTCGCGCTCGATGGTCTGGCCGATGCGCTGCAACAGCTGGTTCTGGGTATCCAGCAAGGGCTGCAGCTCGCTGGGCACCGCCTTGATCTGCAGCGGCTCGACCGAGTCCGGGCTGCGCCTGCGCAAGGCTTCGCGCATCCAGTTCAGCGGCGCCAGGCCCTTGCCGATACCGATCCACAGCAGCCCGAGACTGCCGAGCAGCGCCACCAGCACCGGCGCCGAGGCCGCCAGCAGGATCGAGCGGTTGAGCGCCTCGCGTTCCAGGTGGCGGTCCGCGGTGGTGATGCGAATATCGCCATGGGCGAAGGTGAAGCTGCGCCAGCGCGCACCGTCGATCATCTGGTCGTGGAAGCCGCCACGACCGTCGTCCAGGTGCTGTTCGGCATTCTGATGGCTGCGCGCAAGGATCTCGCCACGCAGGGAAGTGACCTGGCAGGCCATGCCGTCCGGTACGCTGAGCTGGTCGGCGCTGAGGTGGGTGCCCTCGCCCTTGCTGGTCAGGGGTTGCGGCAACTGGTCGATCAGGCCGGCGACCATGCGGGCCGAAGCCACCAGGCGCTGGTCCAGGGAGAACATCATCTGCTGGCGCAGGTCGCGCAGCATCCAGGCGGCGGCCAGCGCCCAGATCAGGACGAAGGCGGTGCCCAGGATCAGGCTCAGGCGCAGGCGCAGGCTCATTGCCCGGCCTCCTCGGGCAGGCGCGCCGGGCCAAGACGGTAGCCCAGGCCGCGCACGGTCTCGACGATGCCGTTGCCCAGCTTGCGCCGCAGGTGATGGATATGCACGTTGAGCGCGTTGCTCTCCACCTCGTCGCTGAAACCGTAGACGCTGTCCTTGAGCTGTTCGCTGGACAGCACCCGCCCCGGATTGTTGAGCAGTGCCTGCAGCAGCGCCTGTTCGCGACGGGAAAGATCGACCGGCTGCCCGCCAAGGCTGACCTCGCAGTTGCTCGGATCGAAACTCAGCGGCCCGTGCTCGATGATGTTCACGCAACGCCCGGCAGTGCGCCGCACCAGGGTGTGCAGACGTGCGGCCAGTTCCCGCAGGTCGAAGGGCTTGAGCAGGTAATCGTCGGCCCCCGCCTGCAGGCCATCGACCCGGTCGGTCACCGCATCGCGGGCGGTCAGGATCAGCACCGGCAGGCTGTGGCCCTGCTGGCGCAGGCGCTGAAGGAGCTTGAGGCCGTCTTCGTCGGGCAGGCCGAGGTCGAGCACCATCACGTCGAAATGCGCGGCCTGGAGCATGGCCCGCGCCGCGCTGGCGTTGGCCACCCGGTCCACGTTCAGGCCCTGGGCGCTGAGCCCGGCAATGATGCCGCTGGCAATCAGGTCGTCGTCTTCACAGAGCAGTACATGCATGGGTGCGATTCGATCATGGGCGGGGAAAGCCCGCATTGGGCCACGGCAGGATTAACCGGGGATTATGCCCTGCCCCACGGGCCCCGTCGCCTGCCGGCCGACGGCTTAACCTTGCTTTAATCCGCCCGGGTCAGCCTTGGCCGCTCATGACATCCAAGGCTTCGACATGCGTGCATTGATCCTGGCGTTTCTCTGCCTGTTCGGTTCCCTGAGCCAGGCGCAGGACTTCGCCAATCCCTTCGCCCAGGGCGACTTCCTCCCGGTGGAAAAGGCTTTCGTCTTTACCAGCGAGCGCCTGCCTTCGGGAGAAACCCGCCTGCACTGGGCAATCACCGAGGGTTACTACCTTTATCAGAAGCGCCTGAAATTCGATGGCCTGACGCCGGAACAGACGCCGCCGCTGCCTCCTGCTGTCGATCATCACGACGAATTCTTCGGCAACCAGCCGGTCTATCGCGGCGCCCTGGAGCTGATCCTGCCTGCCTCGGCCAGGGGGACGCTGCGCATGGGCTGGCAAGGCTGCGCCGATGCCGGGCTGTGCTACCCGCCGCAAACCTCCGTGGTCGACCTGGGCGGCGCGGCCGCGAGCGCGGCCCAGGCCGACGACCAGGTCCTGGCCGGCACCCTGCAACAGGGCCGACTGGCCTGGGGGCTGCTGGTGTTCTTCGGCCTCGGCCTGCTGCTGGCGTTCACCCCTTGTTCGCTTCCGATGTTGCCGATCCTCGCCGGGCTGGTGATGGGCAGTAACGTCAGCAGTCGCCGTGGCTGGGTTCTGGCCGGCACCTATGTGCTGAGCATGGCGCTGGTGTATGCCGCCCTCGGGGTGATCGCCGCACTGCTCGGTGCCAATCTCCAGGCCTGGCTGCAACAGCCATGGCTGCTCGGCAGCCTGGCGGCGCTGTTCATCTTGCTGGCGCTGCCGATGTTCGGCGCTTTCGAACTGCAATTGCCGATGGCCCTGCGTGATCGCCTGGAACGTGCCGGCAGCAAGACACGCGGCGGCAACCTGGCCGGTGCCGCCGTGCTCGGCGCGCTGTCCGGCCTGTTGATGGGCCCGTGCATGACCGCACCGCTGGCCGGCGCCCTGCTGTACATCGCCCAGAGCGGCAACGCCGTGCATGGCGGCCTGGTGCTGTTCAGCCTCGGCCTGGGCATGGGCCTGCCGCTGCTGTTGCTGGTCACCGTGGGCAATCGCTACCTGCCGCGCCCCGGCGCCTGGATGAACCTGGTCAAGGGCCTGTTCGGCTTCGTCTTCCTCGGCATGGCCCTGTACACCCTGCGCGTGGTCCTGGCGCCGAGCCTGTGGCTGGCGCTGGCCGGCGCCTGGCTGCTGGCCCTGGCGTGGAGCGCCTGGCCAGCCCTGAAGGGCTTGCGTGCGCTGCAGCCGGTGATGCTGGTCGCCGGTTTGTGGGGCGTGCTGGCACTGGTCGGTGCAGCGGGTGGCGGTAGCGATCCGTGGCGCCCGCTCGCGCCGTTCAGCGGCGCCGGCGCCAAGGTCGTGGCCGACGAAGAGGCCTTCACCACGGTGAGCACGCCGCAAGCCTTGCAGGCCGAACTGGACGCCGCGCGCAACCAGGGCCAGTGGGTATTCCTCGACTACTATGCGGATTGGTGCGTGTCCTGCAAGGTCATGGAAAAGCAGGTGTTCGCCCGTCCTGACGTCCTTGCGGCACTGGCCGGGGTCCGCCTGGTGCGCCTGGATGTCACCGCCGACGCCGCCCCCGCCCGCGAGCTGCTCAAGCGCTACCAGGTCCCGGGCCCGCCGAGCATGCTGTGGATCGGCCCCGATGGCGAGGAACGCCGTGCCCGGCGTATCGTCGGTGAAGTGGACGCCACCACCTTCCTGCAACACTGGAACAGCACCCGGAGCGACGGCTGATGTTGACGGTGAATATCGGCCCGGTCGCCCTGGCCCTCGACCACCTGCTGCTGCTTCTGGCCCTGGGCCTGGCGACCCTGGTCGGCTGGCGCGTGGCCAGGCGCGGCGGCGACAACCCCGAGTCGTCGCTGTTCAACCTGTTCATCGCCGGGCTGCTCTGCGCGCGGATCGGTTTCGTCGCTGCCTACTGGCCGCTGTACCGTGACGACCTGCTGCAGATCGTCGATATCCGCGACGGCGGCTTCCGGCCCTGGACCGGCGCCCTCGCTGTGCTGATCGGTGCACTGTGGATCGCCTGGCGCAAGCCGGGCCGGCGCCGTCCGCTGGGCTGGGGCCTTGCCAGCGGAGCGCTGTTCTGGCTGCTGGCCAGCTGGGCCAGCCATCTTTACGAACAAGGCACGCAACTGCCGCACCTGAGCCTGAAGAACGCCCAGGGCCAGGAAGTGGCGCTGGACAGCCTGCGCGGCAAGCCGCTGGTGATCAATATCTGGGCGACCTGGTGCCCGCCGTGCCGGCGTGAAATGCCGGTGCTGCAACAGGCCCAGCACGAGTACCCGCAGGTCACCTTCCTGTTCGTCAACCAGGGCGAGACGCCGCAGATCGTCACCAACTTCCTCGCCACCACCGGGCTCAACCTGTCCCACGTGCTATTCGACGCCGGCGGCCACCTGGCCACCGCCGTCGGCTCGATGGCCCTGCCCACCACCCTGTTCTACGACGCCGACGGGCGCCTGGTGGGCAGCCACCTGGGCGAACTGTCCCGCGCCAGCCTGCATCACGCGCTGCAATCCCTCGATGAAGACTTGCGCCGCGCTCCCGCTCCCGCAACAAGGAATGCACCATGAGAATCCCGCTTTACCTGAGCCTGGCCGCGAGCCTGACGGTCAGCCCCCTGCTGGTGGCCGAAGAGCTGCCGCCGGCCGTGCGCCAGATCGAAGCCAAGGGTGCCGAGGTGGTCGGCCGCTTCGATGCACCCGATGGCCTCAAGGGCTATGCCGCACGCTTCCAGAATAGAGGTGTGGCCCTGTACCTGACCCCGGATGGCAAGCACGTACTGGTGGGCAGCCTGTTCGATGCCCAGGGCCGGGACCTCAGCGAGCCGCAACTGGAAAAGCTGGTGTATGCGCCAATGGCCAAGGAGGTCTGGGCGAAGATGGAGAAAGCCGCCTGGATCGCCGACGGCAAGGCCGATGCTCCGCGCATCGTCTACCTGTTCAGCGACCCGAATTGCCCGTACTGCAACATGTTCTGGGAGCAGGCGCGGCCGTGGGTCGAATCCGGCAAGGTGCAGTTGCGGCATATCATGGTCGGCATCATCCGCGCCGACAGCCCAGGCAAATCGGCGGCCCTGCTCGCCGCCAAGGACCCGCAGAAAGCCCTGCTGGAACATGAACGGGCCGGCAAGGCGAGCACGCTCAAGGCCCTGGAGCAGATTCCCGCAGAGGTCCAGGCCAGGCTCGACGCCAACCAGGCCCTGATGGACGAGCTCGGCCTGTCCGCCACCCCGGCGATCTTCTACCTCGACGAACAGCAGCGCCTGCAACAGCAGCAAGGGGCGCCACGCCCGGAATTGCTGGGAAAGATCCTCGGCAAGCGCTGAGCCCTCCTCCCGTCCGGAGCGAGCCCAGCCCGCGCTCCGGTTCGTTTGACCGCCCCATGCAGGCGGTCTTTTTTTGCCCGTGACGCACTCGAACGCCGGCTAGCCAGGCTCTGCGTCGGGCTTAGATCTAAATCGCAGGATCTATTACCAACTTTCGCATTTGACAATAATTATCATTAATACTAGTTTGTCGCACGTCGCAGTGAACGGCCCCGTAAGGCCGTTCGCTATCCACTTAGAGAAAAGGTGATTTCCATGGCGGAACAACTATCCACAGGTAAGTGCGATTCACCGTTACTCCAAGCGTTCGTCGACAATCGCAACATCCTCGTCAAGATCGCGGCCCGCATCACCGGCTGCCGCTCTCGGGCCGAGGATGTCGTCCAGGACGCTTTCTTCCGTCTCAATTCCGCGCCGCAGATCACCTCGTCGTTCAAGGCGCAACTGAGCTATCTGTTCCAGATCGTGCGCAACCTGGCCATCGACCATTACCGCAAGCAGGCAATGGAAATGAAGTACTCGGGAAGCGAAGAGGAAGGCTTGAACGTGGTGGTCCAGGGCGCCTCGCCCGAGGCCGCGCATATCAACTTCGCCACCCTCGAACATATTGCCGATGCGTTGACCGAACTGCCGCCGCGCACCCGCTACGCCTTCGAGATGTACCGCTTGCACGGCGTTGCGCAAAAGGACATTGCCAAGGAACTCGGCGTGTCCCCGACCCTGGTCAACTTCATGATCCGCGACGCCCTGGTGCACTGCCGCAAGGTGTCCAGCGCGCGCAGTGCCGGCTCGACCCACTGAATCACCGGGCGGGCGTAGCGGTCACCTGGATCTGGTAGGGCTGGAAGATCCTCGTCAGCTCGCCGCTGGCCCGTAACTGCTCGAGCAGCGCGGCGAATTCCTCGCCGCTGATCTTCGCCTGCGGACGCAGCAACGCGTAGTGGTGATAGACCTGGTCGATGCGCTGCGAGGCGAGCAACTCATCGGCGCTGCCCGGGTTGCGCACCATGTAGTCGCTCAGGTACGAGCGGGTGACCAGGGCGATGTCGGCACGGCCGCGCTGCACCATCAGCAGGTTGCTGTCGTGGGAATAGGTGAGCGTGGCGTTGTAGGTGGTGGCCAGGTAGCGCGGATCGGGATTGAAATTGGCGAAAGCGTAGTGATAACCGCTGAACAGGGCCAGGCGCTTGCCCTTGAGGTCGTCGAAGTAACGCTGATCGCGTCCTTCGGTACGGTGGGTGACGAAGACCTCGGCATCCTCCAGGCCCATGTCCACGCTGACGTGGGCGATGTTCTGCCAGCCCCAGTCCGGGTTTTCGAAGATCGCCATGTCCACCCGCCCCTGTTCGAAATCACGAAAGCGCCGCGGAATCGAGGTGGGCACCAGGACAAAATGGAAGCGTTGCTGCGCCTTGTTCAGCGCTTCGGCCAGTTGCGGCAGCAAACCGGTATCCGCGCCCTGCTCGGGGCGCACGGTATAAGGCGGAAAATGCGCCGCGCCGATCTTGATATCGACGCTTTCCCCGGCGAAAACCGCCTCTGCCTGCCAGGTCAGGAAAAGACACGACAACGAAAGCAATACCCGTGGTATTGGCGCTGGGATCAAGGGCAACACTCTCAAGGATTTCCGGCCTGAATCCAACTAAGCTAGGGGTTTTCCCGAGGTAACACAACCCGCTGCTTGCGCCATTTTCGCGCACTGGGGGCAAAATGCCATGGGATACCGGCGACGGCCGGGTTTGGCTACGCTTGAGCCTTATCTTGTCAGGGAAACAGTTATGGGCCATTGGTTGGTGATCGACCTGGAAGCCACCACCGATGACGGCGGTTGGCCGATCACGGAAATGGAAATCATCGAAATCGGCGCGAGCCTGGTCAATCGCGAAGGCCGCGAGGTGGATCACTTCCAGCGCTTCGTCAAACCGCGGCGGCGTCCGCAATTGACGGCGTTCTGCCGCCAGTTGACCCATATCACCCAGGCCAACGTGGATGGCGCGGCGCCCTTCGCCGACGTCTGGGAACAGTTCGAGCGCTGGCTGGGCAACTACCAGCCACGCCTGGAGGGCTGGACCAGCTGGGGCGACTACGATCGCAAGCAACTGCTCCAGGAATGGCAGGCCAATGGCATCGACAGCCTGCTGGCCCGGGTTCCCCACCTCAACCTCAAGCAGCGCTTCGCCAAGGCCCGCCACCTGAGCCGGCCGCCGGGGCTCAACGGCGCGTTGCAACTCGCCGGATTGCAGTTCCAGGGGCAACAGCACCGGGCCCTGGAAGATGCGCGCAATACCGCGCGTTTGCTGCCGCTGACCCTGCCGTTGCAGGGCACCTGAAAGCGGATGACGAGACCAGCCGGCTTGGGCATACTGGCCGGCCTTTTTGGTCCCTTTCTTTTCAGGAGTCGCCCATGTTCAAAGTCAACGAGTACTTCGATGGCACGGTCAAATCCATCGCCTTCACCGGCGCTGAAGGTCCGGCCACTATCGGCGTCATGGCCCCGGGCGAATACGAGTTCGGCACTGCCCAGCGTGAAATCATGCACGTGGTCTCCGGCGCCCTGACCGTCAAGCTGCCAGACAGCGACAACTGGGAAACCTTCTCCGCCGGCAGCCAGTTCAATGTGCCGGCCAACGCCAAGTTCCAGCTGAAGGTCGCGGTGGATACCGCTTACCTCTGCGAGTACCGCGACTGAGCTATTCCTGAGGGTTGATGCTGTTGCTAATGGCCTCATCGCCGGCAACGCCGGCTCCCACAAGTCAGGCGGCGTACACCAACCTGTGGGAGCCGGCGTTGCCGGCGATGAGGCCCTGACAGCCACGAAAGATTCAGCCCAGGAACGCCGCGACCCGCTGCGCCGCCGTCTGCATATGATCGGCATGAGTAAAGCCTGAAGCCTTCAACGGCTTGAGGTCATGATCCCCCGCCTCCAGCCAGCACAGCTCGATCGCCGGCGACAGTTCGTAGTTTTCCACCGCCTCCCGGTTCCCCAGGGCATCCCGCGTCCCCTGGATGATCAAGGTCGGCGTCTTCAGCCCGGCCATATGCGCCACCCGCGGCTTCTCCGGCTTGCCCGGTGCATAGAAGGGATAGCCCAGGCACACCAGAGCGTCCGCCCCCAGCTCGTCCGCCAGCAGACTGGCCATGCGCCCGCCCATGGACTTGCCGCCAACCGCCAGCGGCCCAGCGACCAATGGTCGCACCTCGCGCCACACCTCACGCCAGCTCTCCAGCAAAACCGCCTGGGGATTCGGCGGCCTTTTGCCACCAGTGGCACGGCGCTGCGCCATGTACGGGAACTCGAAGCGCAGCACGCCAACCCCTTGCCCGGCGAGCCTTTGCGCGATGTCGCCCATGAACCCGCTGTCCATCGGCGCACCCGCCCCATGGGCAAGCACCAGGCAGCCGCGAACCCCGCCATCTGCCTGATTTTGCGGGGCATTCCACAGCCACCCGCGCACGTTCGCCCTGTTCGCCAATTGATCCCCGTCAATACCGGCGACCTGCCCATTAATCATGCTTGCCTCGCTTTCTAGCCTGCCTATAACCGTGGATGGGAACCCATACATGAACACAACCAGCAGTACCGCCTACAACTACAAGGTGGTCCGCCAATTCGCCATTATGACGGTGATATGGGGAATCGTCGGGATGGGGCTCGGCGTTTTCATCGCCGCGCAACTCGTCTGGCCCGCCCTCAACTTCGACCTTCCCTGGACCAGCTTCGGGCGCCTGCGCCCGCTGCATACCAACGCGGTGATCTTCGCCTTCGGTGGGTGCGCGCTGTTCGCCAGCTCGTACTACGCGGTCCAGCGAACCTGCCAGACCACCCTGTTCGCGCCCGCGCTCGCCGCGTTCACGTTCTGGGGCTGGCAACTGGTGATCCTGCTCGCCGCCATCACCTTGCCGCTGGGCTACACCAGCTCCAAGGAATACGCCGAGCTGGAATGGCCGATCGACATCCTCATCACCATCGTCTGGGTGGCCTATGCCGTGGTGTTCTTCGGTACGCTGATCAAGCGCAACACCAAGCACATCTACGTCGGCAACTGGTTCTTCGGCGCCTTCATCCTCACCGTGGCGATGCTGCACATCGTCAACAACCTGGAACTGCCGGTCAGCCTGACCAAGTCCTACTCGCTGTACAGCGGCGCCACCGACGCCATGGTCCAGTGGTGGTACGGCCACAACGCCGTGGGCTTCTTCCTGACCGCCGGCTTCCTGGGGATGATGTACTACTTCGTGCCGAAACAGGCCGAACGTCCGGTGTATTCCTATCGCCTGTCCATCGTGCACTTCTGGGCGCTGATCACCCTGTACATCTGGGCAGGTCCGCACCACCTGCACTACACCGCCCTGCCCGACTGGGCCCAGTCCCTCGGCATGATCATGTCCCTGGTGCTGCTGGCGCCAAGCTGGGGCGGCATGATCAACGGCATGATGACCCTCTCGGGTGCCTGGCATAAGCTGCGCTCCGACCCGATCCTGCGCTTCCTGGTGGTGTCCCTGGCGTTCTACGGCATGTCGACCTTCGAAGGCCCGATGATGGCCATCAAGACCGTCAACGCCCTGTCCCACTACACCGACTGGACCATCGGCCACGTACACGCCGGTGCCCTCGGCTGGGTCGCGATGATCTCCATCGGCGCCCTGTACCACATGATCCCGAAAGTCTTCGGCCGTACCCAGATGCACAGCATCGGCCTGATCAACGCGCACTTCTGGCTCGCCACCATCGGCACCGTGCTCTACATCGCCTCGATGTGGGTCAACGGTATCGCCCAGGGCCTGATGTGGCGTGCGGTCAACGCCGACGGCACGCTGACCTACTCGTTCGTGGAAACCCTGGTGGCCAGCCACCCGGGCTTCATCGTGCGCTTCGTCGGCGGTGCGATCTTCCTGACCGGCATGCTGCTGATGGCCTGGAACACCTGGCGCACCGTGCGTGCCCCGGTTGCGGCCACCGCAGACGCTTCCGCGCAGCTGGCCTGAGGAGTACGAGATGAAACACGAAGCCATTGAAAAGAACGTCTTCCTGCTGGTTTTGCTGATGGTGTTCGCCGTGAGCATCGGCGGCCTGACCCAGATCGTTCCGCTGTTCTTCCAGGACGTCACCAACAAGCCGGTCGAAGGCATGAAGCCCTACACCGCGCTGCAACTGGAAGGCCGCGATATCTACATCCGCGAAGGCTGCGTCGGCTGCCACTCGCAGATGATCCGTCCGTTCCGCGCCGAAACCGAGCGCTATGGCCACTACTCGGTGGCCGGTGAAAGCGTCTGGGACCACCCGTTCCTCTGGGGCTCCAAGCGTACCGGCCCTGACCTGGCCCGCGTGGGCGGCCGCTACTCCGACGACTGGCACCGTGCGCACCTGTACAACCCGCGCAACGTCGTGCCCGAGTCGAAGATGCCGGCCTACCCATGGCTGGTCGCCCAGCAGGTGGATACCCGCCACACCGAAGCCAAGATCAAGGCCATGCGCACCCTCGGCGTGCCGTACAGCGACGACGACATCAGCGGTGCCGTCGCCTCGGTCAAGGGCAAGACCGAAATGGACGCCCTGGTCGCCTACCTGCAGGTGCTCGGCACCGCGATCAAGAACAAGAGGTAAGCGCCATGGATTTCAGTCTGGATATCGGCCAGTTGCGCGGCCTCGGCACCCTGGTGGTGGCGATCGCCTTCATCGGCCTGTCGCTCTGGGTCTTCAACCGCCGGCGTGACCGCGAGTTCGCCGAAGCGAGCCTGCTGCCCTTCGCCGACGACCGCCTGCCCAACGCCGAACAAGAAAACGCCACGAGGAGTAATCGGCAATGACCACCTTCTGGAGTACGTATATCAGCGTACTGACCATCGGTAGCCTGATCGGCCTGACCTGGTTGCTGCTGTCCACCCGCAAGGGCGAGACACCCGGCAGCACCGACCAGACCATGGGCCACGCCTTCGATGGCATCGAGGAGTACGACAACCCGCTGCCACGCTGGTGGTTCTGGCTGTTCGTCGGCACCCTGGTGTTCGCCGCCGGCTACCTGGTGCTCTACCCTGGCCTGGGCAACTGGAAAGGCATCCTGCCCGGCTATGAAAATGGCTGGACCGGCGCCAACGAGTGGCAGAAGGAGATGGAGCGCGCCGATGCCAAGTACGGGCCGATCTTCGCCAGGTTCGCCGCCATGCCGGTGGAAGAAGTGGCCAAGGACCCGCAAGCGCTGAAGATGGGCGGCCGCCTGTTCGCCTCCAACTGCGCCGTGTGCCACGGTTCCGACGCCAAGGGTTCCTACGGCTTCCCCAACCTGACCGACAAGGACTGGCGCTGGGGCGGCGAGCCGGAAACCATCAAGACCACCATCATGCTCGGTCGCCACGGTGTGATGCCGGCCTGGTCGGAAGTGATCGGCGAGCAGGGCGTGGCCGACGTGGCCGCCTTCGTGCTGACCAAGCTGGATGGCCGCAGCGTGCCGGAAGGAACCAAGGCCGACCCGGCCAACGGCGAGAAGATCTTCGCGGCCAACTGCGTGGCCTGCCACGGTGCGGAAGGCAAGGGTACGCCAGCGATGGGTGCGCCCAACCTGACTCACCCGCAGGCGTTCATCTACGGTTCGAGCTTCGCCCAGTTGCAGCAGACCATTCGTTATGGCCGCCAGGGCCAGATGCCTGCCCAGCAGGACATCCAGGGCAACGACAAGGTCCACTTGCTGGCCGCGTACGTCTACAGCCTTTCGCAGGAAGGCGACAAGACTTCTGCACAGTAAGACTTCGATCCATCTGAGGATTGACTGAAACCGCCGCACCCGAACCGGGAGCGGCGGTTTTTTTCGCGCCTGCGGCAGAGTGTCGCACCCCTTCCGCGTACCTCCTTGCACCCCCTCCGAACGGGACTAAGCTTGTTGCCACATGGGGCTTCAGGCGATGTCGACCCTACACCCCTGTCGGGTGATCTCACTTCGCCACAGCCGCGCAAACGCCGATGGCCCTTTGCTTTTCCCTAGTTTTCGCAGGGAGAAAGCGCGGATTGTCGACGGGAATCGGTGCCTTGTTGGGCGTGCAATCCACAACAAAAATGGTGCACATAAATAATTGATTATTGTGTACAATTTGCGCGGTAGTTGGGTCGGAAGGGCCGCAGCAAAGGCCCTGGAGAGCGGTGGGACGGTACCCCTTGCGTTGCAATACCCACACTCCCTGTAGATACTTGCGCCGATTTCTCTACCTACAAAAACACCTAAAAACCGTGGAACCTTAGAATGAGCACAGCAATCAGTCCGACTGCTTATAACTATAAGGTCGTCCGCCAGTTCGCCATCATGACGGTGGTCTGGGGGATCCTTGGCATGGGCCTCGGTGTCTTCATCGCCTCGCAACTGGTCTGGCCGCAGCTGAACCTTGACCTGCCATGGACGAGCTTTGGACGCCTGCGCCCCTTGCACACCAACCTGGTGATCTTCGCCTTCGGCGGGTGTGCGCTGTTCGCCACTTCCTACTATGTCGTGCAGCGAACCTGCCAGACCCGACTGATCTCCGACAGCCTCGCGGCCTTCACCTTCTGGGGTTGGCAAGCGGTGATCGTCAGCGCACTGATCACCCTGCCCATGGGCTACACCACCACCAAGGAATACGCCGAGCTGGAATGGCCGATCGCCATTTTGCTGGCCATCGTCTGGGTAACCTACGCGGTGGTGTTCTTCGGCACCATCGTCAAGCGCAAGACCAAGCACATCTATGTCGGCAACTGGTTCTACGGTGCCTTCATCCTGGTCACCGCGATGCTGCACATCGTCAACCACATCTCGCTGCCGGTGAGCTTCTTCAAGTCGTACTCGGCCTACGCCGGCGCCACCGACGCGATGATCCAGTGGTGGTACGGGCACAACGCCGTGGGCTTCTTCCTGACCACCGGCTTCCTCGGCATGATGTACTACTTCGTGCCCAAGCAGGCCGAGCGGCCGATCTACTCGTACCGCCTGTCCATCGTGCACTTCTGGGCGCTGATCACCCTGTACATCTGGGCAGGTCCGCACCACCTGCACTACACCGCCCTGCCCGACTGGGCCCAGTCGCTGGGCATGGTGATGTCGATCATCCTCCTGGCACCCAGCTGGGGCGGCATGATCAACGGCATGATGACCCTCTCGGGCGCCTGGCATAAGCTGCGCACCGACCCGATCCTGCGCTTCCTGGTGGTGTCCCTGGCGTTCTACGGCATGTCGACCTTCGAAGGCCCGATGATGGCGATCAAGACCGTCAACTCGCTGTCCCACTACACCGACTGGACCATCGGCCACGTGCACGCCGGTGCCCTCGGCTGGGTGGCGATGATCTCCATCGGCGCCGTGTACCACATGATTCCGAAACTCTACGGTCGCGCGCAGATGCACAGCATCGGCCTGATCAACGCGCACTTCTGGCTCGCCACCATCGGCACCGTGCTCTACATCGCCTCGATGTGGGTCAACGGCATCACCCAGGGCCTGATGTGGCGTGCGATCAACGATGACGGCACCCTCACCTACTCCTTCGTCGAAGCCCTGCAAGCCAGCCATCCGGGCTACATCGTCCGCGCCCTGGGCGGTGCGTTCTTCGCCTCGGGCATGCTGCTGATGGCCTGGAACGTCCTGCGCACCGTACGCGCGTCGAAACCGGCCGAGGCTGCGGCCGCCGAACAGATCGTCGTCGTGGGAGCGCACTGATGAAGCACGAAGTAGTCGAGAAGAATATCGGCCTGCTGGCCTTCTTCATGGTCATCGCCGTGAGCATCGGCGGCCTGACCCAGATCGTTCCGCTGTTCTTCCAGGACGTCACCAACAAGCCGGTCGAGGGCATGAAGCCGCGCACCGCGCTGGAACTGGAAGGCCGCGACGTGTACATCCGCGAAGGCTGCGTCGGCTGCCACTCGCAGATGATCCGTCCGTTCCGCGCCGAGACCGAGCGCTACGGCCACTACTCGGTGGCCGGCGAAAGCGTCTGGGACCACCCGTTCCTCTGGGGTTCCAAGCGCACCGGGCCGGACCTGGCCCGGGTCGGCGGTCGTTACTCCGATGACTGGCACCGCGCGCACCTGT
Organism: Pseudomonas bharatica; assembly: GCF_048586865.1. Classification (NCBI taxonomy): domain Bacteria; kingdom Pseudomonadati; phylum Pseudomonadota; class Gammaproteobacteria; order Pseudomonadales; family Pseudomonadaceae; genus Pseudomonas; species Pseudomonas bharatica. Next base: position 509,093 of record NZ_JBMAWR010000002.1, read on the forward strand.
ACAACCCGCGCAACGTCGTGCCCGAGTCGAAGATGCCAGCCTACCCGTGGCTGGTGGAAAACAAGCTCGATGGCAAGGACACCGCGAAGAAGATGGAAGTCCTGCGCACCCTCGGCGTGCCGTACACCGACGCGGATATCGCCGGTGCCCGCGACGCGGTCAAGGGCAAGACCGAAATGGACGCGCTGGTCGCGTACCTCCAGGGCCTCGGCACCATCATCAAAAGCAAACGGTGACTGCGATGGATATCGGGATGATTCGTGGCCTGGGCACCGTCGTGGTGATGGTGGCCTTCGTGGGCCTGGCGTTGTGGGTGTTCAGTTCTCGGCGCAAATCCGAGTTCGACGAAGCGACCATGCTGCCCTTCGCGGATGATCCCGAGGCCAGCAAGCACGTCGAGCAAGCGCAAGAGAAAGCGTCTAGGAGTAACAACGAATGACTACCTTCTGGAGTCTGTACGTCACCGTTCTGAGTCTGGGCACCATCTTCGCCCTGACCTGGCTGCTGCTCTCCACCCGCAAGGGCCAGCGCAGCGAAACCACCGAGGAAACCGTCGGCCATTCCTTCGACGGCATCGAGGAATACGACAACCCGCTGCCGAAATGGTGGTTCATGCTGTTCGTCGGCACCATCATCTTCGCCCTCGGCTACCTGGCGCTGTACCCGGGCCTGGGCAACTGGAAGGGCATCCTGCCGGGCTACCAGTACCTGGATACCGAAAAGCAAGTGCAGTTCGCCAACGGCCAGGCCGGTTGGACCGGCGTGCACGAGTGGGAGAAGGAAATGGCCCGGGCCGATGCGAAGTTCGGGCCGATCTTCGCCAAATTCGCCGCCATGCCAATCGAAGAAGTGGCCAAGGATCCGCAAGCGCTGAAGATGGGCGGCCGTCTGTTCGCCTCGAACTGCTCGGTCTGCCACGGCTCCGACGCCAAGGGTTCCTACGGCTTCCCCAACCTCACCGACAACGACTGGCGCTGGGGCGGCGAACCGGAAACCATCAAGCAGACCATCATGGCCGGTCGCCATGGCGTGATGCCGGCCTGGGCCGAAGTCATCGGCGAGCAGGGCGTGGCAGACGTCGCCGCGTACGTGCTGACCAAGCTCGATGGCCGCACCCTGCCGGAAGGCACCAAGGCCGACCCGGCCAACGGGCAGAAGATCTTCGCCGCCAACTGCGTGGCCTGCCATGGTCCGGAAGGTAAAGGCACCCCGGCGATGGGCGCGCCCAACCTGACCCACCCGCAGGCGTTCATCTACGGTTCGAGCTTCGCCCAGTTGCAGCAGACCATCCGTTATGGCCGCCAGGGCCAGATGCCGGCGCAGCAGGAAATCCAGGGCAACGACAAGGTCCACCTGCTGGCGGCCTACGTCTACAGCCTGTCGCACAAGGATGAAAAGCCGGCCGAGGCGCAGTAAGGCCCGGCGGTAGACAAGGCCCCGTCAGTGCAGGCTGGTGGGGCCTTTTTTCTTGGCAACGGATGCAAGGGTGTACGCGGACCCTGTGGGAGCGGGTTCACCCGCGATTGCGGTAGTGATGCCACCGACGTCATCGCGGGTGAACCCGCTCCCACAGGGCCCGCGTCAACCCGGCGAATTACGTGCGCTAACAGGCCACTTCATGACCTGCATCAATTGACATCGCCATTACACCATTGCCAGCTGCAAACCAACGCGACCTAAGGTCGCACCCGCGCCCCGGGGCCCCTGCACAGGCGTATGATGCGGGCCAGAGCAGCAACACTTCTGACTGCGGTCGGCATGCACTGGCCGCGGCATTTTTCCACTGCCGTGGGACTGTAGACGATGAGCAAGCAGATTCCTGTACAAGACATCACCCCGCCTGCCAAGAACAAGAAAGACACTGGCGTCGACCTCTACGCTGCCCGGGAGAAGATCTACACCCGGGCCTTCACCGGTATCTTCCGCAACCTGCGCATGGCGGGCGGAGCCCTGCTGTTCCTGCTCTACTTCGGCACCGTGTGGCTCGACTGGGGTGGACGCCAGGCCGTCTGGTGGGACCTGCCGGAGCGCAAGTTCTACATCTTCGGCGCGACCATCTGGCCCCAGGACTTCATCCTCCTCTCCGGCATCCTCATCGTCGCCGCCTTCGGCCTGTTCTTCATCACCGTGTTCGCCGGCCGTGTCTGGTGCGGCTACACCTGCCCGCAAAGCGTGTGGACCTGGATCTTCATGTGGTGCGAGAAGATCACCGAAGGCGACCGCAACCAGCGCATGAAACTGGACAAGGCGCCGATGAGCGGCAACAAGTTCCTGCGCAAGTTCGCCAAGCACAGCCTCTGGCTGCTGATCGGCTTCGTTACCGGCATCACCTTCGTCGGTTACTTCGCACCGATCCGCGAGCTGCTGGTGGACTTCTTCACCGGCCAGGCCGATGGCTGGTCCTATTTCTGGGTCGGTTTCTTCACCCTCGCCACCTACGGCAACGCCGGCTGGCTGCGCGAACAGGTGTGCGTATACATGTGCCCCTACGCGCGCTTCCAGAGCGTGATGTTCGACAAGGACACCCTGATCGTCTCCTACGACCCGCGTCGCGGCGAGAACCGTGGCCCGCGTAAAAAGGACGTGGACTACAAGGCCAAGGGCCTCGGCGACTGCATCGACTGCACCATGTGCGTCCAGGTCTGCCCCACCGGCATCGACATCCGCGACGGCCTGCAGATCGAGTGCATCGGCTGTGCCGCCTGCATCGACGCCTGCGACAGCATCATGGACAAGATGAACTACCCGCGCGGGCTGATCAGTTACACCACCGAGCACAACCTGTCCGGGCAGAAGACCCACCTGCTGCGCCCGCGGCTGATCGGCTACTTCGTGGTCCTGCTGGCGATGATCGGCCTGCTGGCCACGGCCTTCCTCATGCGCCCGCTGGTCGGCTTCGACGTCAGCAAGGACCGCGTGCTGTACCGCGAGAACGCCCAGGGCTGGATCGAGAACGTGTACAGCCTGAAGGTCATGAACAAGGACCAGCGCGACCACGTCTACGTCCTCGAAGCCCAGGGCCTGCCGAACCTGCGCCTCGAAGGCGCCAGGGAAATCCGCGTCGCGGCCGGCGACATCGTCAGCCTGCCGGTGCAGCTGTCGGTCTCGCCCGAGCAGTTGCCGTCGACCACCAACGAAGTCACCTTCATTCTCCGGGACGCCGACGACAGCGCTTCGGAAGTCGAAGCCAAGAGCCGCTTCATCGGCCCGCAAATCCGTTAAGAGAGCACGCCAATGCCTGCAACGAACACCGTTCACAGCGTCTGGTACAAGAACCTCTGGCCCTGGATCATCATCGGCATCCTCGCCACCTCGGTGACCCTGAGCCTGACCATGGTCAGCATCGCGGTGAACAACCCGGACAACCTGGTCAACGACAACTACTACGAGGCCGGCAAGGGCATCAACCGCTCGCTGGACCGCGAGCTGCTGGGGCAGACCCTGAAGCTCAAGGCCAATGTGCACCTGGACGAAGTTACCGGTGAAGTGGAACTGCGCCTGACCGGCGACAGCCAGCCGCAGGCCCTGGAACTGAACCTGATTTCGCCCACCCAGCCGGAGAAGGACCGCAAGATTGCCCTGGCCCTGAGCAGCGAGCCGGGACGGTACCTGGGGCAACTGGAAGACAAGGTGGAAGGCCGGCGCTTCGTCGAGCTGCTGGGGACGGAAAAGGGGCAGACTTGGCGGTTGTTCGAGGAAGAGGATGTGGCCCATGGGGCGACCCTGGTGCTGGGTGATGAAGAGCTGAAAGGAGCCGAGCACCTGGATAAATAGACGCCTCGATCCCCTGTGGGAGCGGGTTCACCCGCGATTGCGGTAGTGCATTCACCACCGCCATCGCGGGTGAACCCGCTCCCACAGGGTCCGTGGCGAACCTTCGAAAGACCTGCGATAAGACAGTCATGACCACCCCCACGCCTTGCTATCACTGCGCCCTGCCCGTCCCCGCCGACAGCCATTTCACCGCCGTCGTGCTCGGCGAACCCCGGCCATTCTGCTGCCCCGGCTGCCAGGCGGTGGCCGAGGCCATCGTTGCCGGCAAGCTGGAGAGCTATTACCAGCACCGCAGCGAAGCCAGCGCCAATCCCGATGCCCTGCCCCGCCAGTTGGCCGATGAACTGGCCCTGTACGACCGCGCCGACGTCCAGCAACCCTTCGTCCGCCATGAAGGTGAGCTGGCCGAAGCCACGCTGCTGGTCGAAGGCATCAGCTGCGCCGCCTGTGGCTGGCTGATCGAAAAACGCCTGCGCAGCCTGCCCGGGGTCGCCGAAGCGCGCCTGAACCTGTCCAATCATCGCCTGCTGGTGAGCTGGGCCGACAGTCAGTTACCACTGTCCAGCCTGCTCGCCGAACTGCGCCGGATCGGCTACGCCGCCCACCCCTACCAGCCCGACCGCGCCGCCGAGCAACTGGCCGAGGAAAACCGTACCGCCCTGCGCCAGCTCGGCGTGGCCGGCCTGCTGTGGTTCCAGGCGATGATGGCGACCATGGCCACCTGGCCCGAATTCAACATCGACCTCAGCCCCGAAATGCACACCATCCTGCGCTGGGTAGCGATGTTCCTGACCACGCCCATCGTTTTCTACAGTTGCGCGCCGTTCTTCCGTGGCGCCGCCCGCGACCTGCGCACCCGCCACCTGACCATGGACGTTTCGGTGTCGCTGGCCATCGGCCTGGCCTATGCCGCCGGGATCTGGACGGCCATCACCGGCAGCGGCGAGCTGTATTTCGATGCGGTGGGCATGTTCGCCCTGTTCCTGCTCGCTGGCCGCTACCTGGAGCGCCGCGCCCGCGAGCGCACTGCCGCGGCCACCGCGCAACTGGTCAACCTGCTGCCGGCCTCGTGCCTGCGCCTGGATGCCGCCGGCAACAGCGAGCGCATCCTCCTGCGCGAGCTGCAGATCGGCGACCGCGTGCAGGTCCGGCCCGGCGCGGTGATACCGGCCGACGGGCGCATCGTCGACGGCCAGTCGAGCATCGACGAATCCCTGCTGACCGGCGAATACCTGCCCCGCCCGCGGCAGACCGGCGACAGCGTCACCGCCGGCACCCTCAATGTGGAAAGCGTACTGACCGTCGAGGTCCAGGCCCTGGGCCACGACACTCGGCTTTCCGCCATCGTCCGCCTGCTGGAGCGCGCGCAGTCGGAAAAGCCGCGCCTGGCGGAAATCGCCGACCGCGCCTCGCAATGGTTCCTGCTGTTCAGCCTGCTCGCCGCCCTCGGCATCGGCCTGCTGTGGTGGCAGATCGATGCCGAGCGGGCCTTCTGGATCGTCCTGGCGATGCTGGTGGCGACCTGCCCTTGCGCCCTGTCCCTCGCCACCCCGACTGCCCTCACCGCGGCCACGGGCACCCTGCACCGCCTTGGCCTGCTGCTGACCCGCGGCCATGTGCTGGAAGGCCTGAACCAGATCGACACGGTCATCTTCGACAAGACCGGCACCCTCACCGAAGGTCGCCTGACCCTGCGCGCCATCCGTCCGCTGGCCGGGCTCGATGCCGATCACTGCCTGCGCCTTGCCGCTGCCCTGGAAAACCGCTCCGAACACCCGATCGCCCGCGCTTTCGGCCGCACCGCCGCAGTGGCCGAAGCAGTGCAAAGCACTCCGGGCCTGGGCCTGGAAGGCCAGGTCGAAGGCCGGCTGCTACGTATCGGCCAGGCTGCCTTCAGTTGCGAGCCGAGCGGCGCGCCAGTGCCGCCGATGCCCGACGAACCCGGCCAATGGCTGCTGCTCGGTGACCAGCAAGGCCCGCTGGCCTGGTTCGTCCTCGACGACCGCCTGCGCCACGACGCCGCCGACCTGCTCGACGCCTGTCGCGCCCGTGGCTGGCAAACCCTGCTGCTGTCCGGCGACAGCTCGCCAATGGTCGCCAGCGTCGCTGCCGAACTGAACATCGACCAGGCCATCGGCGGCCTGCGCCCGGACGACAAGCTGCAGCGCCTCAAGGCCCTGCAGGCCGAAGGGCGCAAGGTGCTGATGCTGGGCGACGGGGTCAACGATGTGCCGGTGCTGGCGGCGGCGGATATCAGTATCGCCATGGGTTCGGCCACCGACCTGGCCAAGACCAGCGCCGACGCGGTGCTGCTGTCCAACCGCCTCGACAGCCTGGTGCAGGCCTTCGTCCTGGCCCGCCGCACCCGGCGGATCATCATCGAGAATCTGTGCTGGGCCGCGCTCTACAATGGCCTTATGCTGCCGTTTGCCGCCCTCGGCTGGATTACCCCGGTGTGGGCGGCGGTCGGCATGTCGGTCAGTTCGCTGATCGTGGTGCTCAATGCCCTGCGCCTGACCCGGCTGCGCGGCAGCGTGGCGGCGCAGCCCGCACCCGCCGCGCCCCATGCCGCGCCCGCCTGAGGAACTGCCATGCCCGCACTCTACGTGATGATTCCCGCCGCCCTGGTCCTGGTCGGCATCGCCGTGTACATCTTCTTCTGGGCGGTGGACAGCGGCCAGTACGAAGACCTCGACGGCCCGGCCCACAGCATCCTGTTCGATGACCAGGACCCCAAGCACCAAGCCGCGGTAAAAGGCGAGCAAGCCGCCACGGACGACAAGCCGGAGCCGCCTGCCCGTGGTTGAACTGCTTCCCCTGCTCGGCTCTGCCCTGATCCTCGGCCTGCTCGGCGGCGGCCATTGCCTGGGCATGTGCGGCGGCCTGATGGGCGCCCTGACCCTGGCCATCCCGCCCGAACAGCGCGGCCGCCGCCTGCGCCTGCTGATCGCCTACAACCTGGGCCGCGTGCTCAGCTACGCCAGCGCCGGCCTGCTGCTGGGCCTGGCCGGCTGGGCCCTGGCCGGCAGCCCGCTGGCCACGGCGATGCGCGTGCTCGCCGCGCTGCTGTTGATCGCCATGGGCCTGTACCTGGCCGGCTGGTGGAGCGGCCTGACCCGCGTGGAAGCCCTGGGGCGTGGCCTATGGCGGCATATCCAGCCAGTGGCGACGCGCCTGCTGCCGGTGTCCAGCCTGCCCCGCGCCCTGCTGCTGGGCGCCCTGTGGGGCTGGCTGCCCTGCGGCCTGGTCTACAGCACCCTGCTCTGGGCCGCCAGCCAGGACAGCGCCATCAACAGCGCCCTGCTGATGCTGGCGTTCGGCGTCGGCACCTGGCCGGTCCTGCTCGCCACCGGCCTGGTCGCCGAGCGTAGCAACGCCCTGTTGCGCCAGCGCGGGGTGCGCATCGCCGGTGGCCTGCTGGTGATCCTGTTCGGCCTGTGGACCCTGCCCGGCCCGCACCAGCACTGGCTCATGGGCCACTGAAGCGGGCTTGATGCAAATCAACACCGATGTACGTGGCGCTCCCTAGACTCCGGACACTGCCGTAATTCCTGGGACTGCCACCATGTACGACGCCCTCCAATGGGACTCTGACCTGATCCGCCGCTACGATCTGGCCGGCCCGCGCTACACCTCCTACCCGACCGCAGTGCAACTGCACAGCGAGATCGGCTCCTTCGACCTGCTCCATGCCCTGCGCGACAGCCGTCGCGCGGCGCGTCCGCTGTCCCTGTACGTTCATGTGCCGTTCTGCGCCAACATCTGCTACTACTGCGCCTGCAACAAGGTCATCACCAAGGACCGCGCCCGCGCCCAGCCCTACCTGCAACGCCTGGAGCAGGAAATCCAGCTGATCGCCTGCCACCTCGACCCGGGACAGACCGTGGAGCAGTTGCACTTCGGCGGCGGCACCCCGACCTTCCTCAGCCACGTTGAACTGCGCGAACTGATGGCCCACCTGCGCCAGCACTTCAACCTGCTGGACGATGATTCCGGCGACTACGGCATCGAGATCGACCCGCGCGAGGCCGACTGGTCGACCATGGGCCTGCTCCGCGAACTGGGCTTCAACCGCGTCAGCCTCGGCGTGCAGGACCTCGACCCGGCCGTGCAGCGGGCGATCAACCGCCTGCAGAGCCTGGAGCAGACCCGCACCATCATCGAAGCGGCACGCACCCTGCAATTCCGCTCGATCAACCTCGACCTGATCTACGGCCTGCCCAAGCAGACCCCGGAAGGCTTCGCCCGCACCGTCGAGGAAGTGATCAAGCTGCAGCCCGACCGCCTGTCGGTGTTCAACTATGCCCACCTGCCGGAGCGCTTCATGCCCCAGCGGCGCATCGACAGCAGCGACCTGCCGGCACCGGCGGCCAAGCTGGAAATGCTCCATCGCACCATCGAGCAACTGACCGGCGCCGGCTACCGCTACATCGGCATGGACCATTTCGCCCTGCCCGACGACGAACTGGCCATCGCCCAGGAAGAAGGCACCCTGCAACGCAATTTCCAGGGCTACACCACCCACGGCCACTGCGACCTGATCGGCCTGGGCGTGTCGTCCATCAGCCAGATCGGCGACCTGTACTGCCAGAACAGCAGCGACCTGGCCGACTACCAGAACGCCCTCGACGCCGCGCAACTGGCGACCCGTCGCGGGCTGATCTGCAACCAGGACGACCGCGTGCGCCGGGCCGTGATCCAGGACCTGATCTGCCATTTCGAGCTGGATTTCGAGCGTATCGAACAGGCGTTCACCATCGACTTCCACGGCTACTTCAAGGAGCTATGGCCGGCATTGAAAGTGATGGCCAAGGACGGTCTGATCGAACTGCGCAGCGACGGCATCAGCGTGCTGCCGGCCGGCCGCCTGCTGGTGCGCTCGGTGTGCATGGTGTTCGACGCGTATCTGGACCTGAGCAACCGCCAGCGCTTCTCGCGGGTGATCTAGACCAGCAGCTTCATGGCCTTGCCGACCTGGTCCGGTGTCAGATCGGCCTGGCTCATGGCCCGGACCAGTCCGAAATTGACGGTGTTCAACGACGCGGACAAGGCGCTGACCCGGGCCTGCAAGGCGGCGGTCTTTTTCTGCATTTCAACCGGATCGAGGGAACGATCGCGCATCAACGCCTGGAGCTGGCGGTTGGCCTCGGCCAGTTCCCTTTGCAGTTTGCGGATCATCTTGAGCAACTGACGAACGGACTCGGGCAGCACGCTTTCGTCGATATCGGCGTCGCCCTGCTGTTTGCTGGCGACTTCCAGGCCCTTGAGGGAGAGGTCGACCTTGATCCCCTCGGACGGCGCGGAACCGCTCTGGCGCGCCTCTTCAGCCTGTTTGGCGGAGGTTTGCACCTGATTGGCGAGGATTGCCTGGCGAGTGCTCTTGATATCGACGGTCAGCATGGCGCGGCCTGCCTGGGGAAAAAGATCCATGAAGGGGTATCGGCGGCAAAGCCGCGAACTTGAGCGGAAGGCGCACCAAAACAGAGCAAGCTGGCCTACAGTAGCCCGGCTGGGTTACCCTTGCATTCTATGTGTGCTTTCCCACAAGGATCGATGAAATGTCTGAGCCAGTTAAACTGCGCCCTCACAACCAGGCTCATTGCAAGGATTGCAGCCTGGCGCCCCTGTGCCTGCCGTTGTCGCTGAACCTGGAAGACATGGACGCACTGGATGAAATCGTCAAACGCGGGCGACCCCTGAAGAAAGGCGAGTTTCTGTTCCGGCAGGGTGACAACTTCGGCTCTGTCTACGCGGTGCGCTCCGGCGCCCTGAAAACCTTCAGCCTCAGCGATGGCGGCGAAGAGCAGATCACCGGCTTCCACCTGCCCAGCGAACTGGTCGGGCTGTCCGGCATGGACACCGAAGCCTATCCGGTCTCGGCCCAGGCCCAGGAAACCACCTCGGTGTGCGAGATTCCGTTCGAGCGCCTGGACGAGCTGTCGGTGCAACTGCCGCAACTGCGTCGCCAGTTGATGCGGGTGATGAGCCGGGAGATTCGCGACGACCAGCAGATGATGCTGCTGCTCTCGAAGAAAACCGCCGACGAACGCATCGCCACCTTCCTGGTCAACCTCTCCGCACGCTTCCGCGCCCGGGGTTATTCGGCCAACCAGTTCCGCCTGAGCATGTCGCGCAACGAAATCGGCAATTACCTGGGCCTGGCGGTGGAAACCGTATCCCGCGTGTTCACCCGCTTCCAGCAGAACGGCCTGATCGAGGCCGAAGGCAAGGAAGTGCGCATCCTCGACCCGATCCAGCTCTGCGCGCTGGCCGGTGGCGCACTGGAAGCCTGATTCCTCGCGCGAACGGGTATACTGGCGGGCGTTTTGCCCATCAGGATACCCGTTCCATGCCCAGCGACAGCTTTGACCTCAAATCCCTCATCCGCCCGGTCGTGGACTTCCCCAAGCCCGGCGTGATCTTCCGCGACATCACCCCGCTGTTCCAGTCGCCCCGCGGGCTGCGCCATGTCATGGACCAATTCATCGAGCGGTATGTCGAGGCCGACTTCAGCCATATCGGCGCCATGGACGCCCGTGGCTTCCTGATCGGCTCGATCATCGCCCATGAACTGAACAAGCCGCTGATCCTGTTCCGCAAGCAGGGCAAGCTGCCGGCCGACGTCATCAGCCAGGGCTACCAGACCGAATACGGCGAAGCCTTCCTTGAAGTGCATGCCGACAGCCTGTGCGAAGGCGACAAGGTACTGATCTTCGACGACCTGATCGCCACCGGCGGGACCTTGCTGGCGGCCGCGAGCCTGGTGCGGCGCATGGGCGCTGCGGTGTATGAAGCGGCGGCGATCATCGACCTGCCGGAGCTGGGCGGCTCGCAGAAGCTGCGCGAAGCGCAGGTGGAGACGTTCTGCCTGACCGAGTTTTCGCTCAGCGAATACTGACCGGCTTGAGGGCCCTATCGCCGGCAACGCCGGCTCCCACAGGTATCGAGGTTGACACTGAACCTTGTGGGAGCCGGCATTGCCGGCGATGGGGCCCTCAGCAACAACACAATGCTCAGAGGGAAATCGGTTTGCGCCCGGCAAACGAGTGAGCCAGCGTCCCACCATCCACCAGCTCCAGCTCCCCGCCCAGCGGTACCCCATGGGCGATCCGCGAGGCCACCAGGCCCTTGTCCGCCAGCAGCTGGGCGATGTAATGCGCCGTCGCCTCGCCTTCCACCGTCGGGTTGGTCGCCAGGATCACCTCGGTAAAGGTGCCCTGCTCCTCGATCCGCGCCATCAACTGCGGAATGCCGATCGCCTCCGGCCCCAGGCCATCCAGCGGCGACAGATGCCCCTTGAGCACGAAATAACGCCCGCGATAGCCGGTCTGCTCCACCGCGTAGACGTCCATCGGCCCTTCCACCACGCACAGCAGCGTGTCGTCACGGCGCGGATCAGCGCATTGCGGGCACAACTCCTGCTCGGTCAGGGTGCGGCACTGACGGCAATGGCCGACCCCTTCCATGGCCTTGGTCAACGCCTCGGCCAGGCGCGTACCGCCGCTGCGGTCGCGCTCCAGCAGTTGCAAGGCCATGCGCTGGGCGGTTTTCTGGCCCACGCCCGGCAGGGTGCGCAAGGCGTCGATCAACTGGCGAATCAGGGGACTGAAGCTCATGGTAAAAGGCCCGGCAAATCATCGAATGGGAGAAACGACGGTGGGAGCGACGACCTCAAGGCCGTGCTCCCACCGTGGGTACAGCGGATGCCGTCTTAGAAGGGCATCTTGAAACCAGGAGGCAACTGCATCCCGGCAGTCATGCCGCTCATCTTGTCCTGGCTGTTCTGCTCGACCTTGCGCACGGCGTCGTTCACGGCGGCGGCGATCAGGTCTTCCAGCACTTCCTTGTCTTCCTGCATCAGGCTGTCGTCCAGGCTGATGCGCTTGACGTCATGACGACCGGTCATGACCACGCTGACCAGGCCGGCGCCGGATTGACCGGTCACTTCGGCGTTGGCCAGTTCTTCCTGCATCTTGGCCATCTTTTCCTGCATCTGCTGCGCCTGCTTCATCAGGCCGGCCATGCCACCTTTCATCATGAGAAATCACCTCGGTAGTTGTATGACTCACCGCGCACCGGGCGCGGCGCTGGATAGGGGTTATTCGCCTTGGGTCACCACGGCGTCGACAGGTTCAATAGTATCGTGGCGCACGCTGGCACCGAACTTCTGGATCATCTGCTGGATGAACGGGTCGTTCTCGATCGACTGCTCGGCCTCGCGCTGGCGGTTGGCGCGCTTGCGTGCCGCGGCCTGGGCCGGGGTTTCCTGCTCGGGGCGGATCAGTTCGATGCTCAGGTTCAGGGTGCGGCCCAGGTGCTGGTTCAGCGCCTCGTTCAGGCGGCGCTGCTGGGTGGCGTTGAACAGGGCACTGTGGTTCGGGTCCAGGTGCAGCAGCCAGTTGTCGCCTTCGGCGCTGACCAGGGTGCAGTTGGCCGCGATGCTCCCGGTCATGCCGGAAATCGGCAGGTGCGGGAACAGCTCCAGCCATTGCAAGGCCAGGCCCGTGGCCGGTTGCGCAGCGGGCTCGGGCTCCGGCTCCGGGGCCGGCTCGGCGCTGAGTTCGGCGGCGTGCTCGGTGGCCAGTTCGTCCAGGTAGCTGTAGCCGGCCGGGTCCACTTCGCCCATGTAGTAATCGTCGTCCGGCGGCGGCTCGTCGTCGCGGTCCATGCCGGCGGGGGCGTAGGCCTGGTCGTCGTGGGGCGGTTCTTCGCGCGGGGCGACAGGCAGTGCGGCGGCGACAGGGGCCGGGGCTGGCTCGGGTTCAGGTGCAGCGACAGGCTCGGGAATCGGGTCTTCCCAGGGCAGGTCGGTGACTTCCTCGATTTCCGGCTCGGGCTCGGCTGCGACGACGGGCTCGGGTTGCGGTTCGGGTTGCGGCGCTGGCTCGGGCTCGGGCTCAGGCTCGAGCACCGCCTCGACGACCGGAGCGGGAGCACTGACAGGCTCCGGGGCGGGTGCGGCGATCGCAACCGGGGCCACCGGTGCCGGGGAATCAGTCGTGGCCTGGCTGATCCCCACTGGCTTTAGCGTCGTGCCCGGGGCATCGCCACTGTCGGCCGGACGGAACGCCAGCATGCGCAGCAACACCATCTCGAAGCCGCCACGCGGATCCGGCGCCAGGGGCAGGTCACGCCGGCCGATCAGGCCCATCTGGTAGTAGAACTGCACATCCTCGGCCGGCAGGGCCTGGGCCAGCGCCAGTACCTTGTCGCGGTCGCCCTGGCCGTTGTCCACCGCCTCGGGCAGCGCCTGGGCGATGGCCACGCGGTGCAGCACGTTGAGCATTTCCGACAACACACCGTTCCAGTCCGGCCCCTGCTCGGCCAGATGGCGCACGGCCTCCAGCAGCGCCCGGGCATCGCCTTCCAGCAAGGCCTGGAGCACGCCGTAGACCTGGCCATGGTCGAGGGTCCCGAGCATCGCCCGCACATCGGCGGCCAGGACCTTGCCCTCGCCAAAGGCGATGGCCTGGTCGGTCAGGCTCATGGCGTCGCGCATCGACCCGTCGGCAGCGCGGCCGAGCAACCACAGGGCATCGTCCTCGAAGGGCACGTTCTCCACACCGAGCACATGGCTCAGGTGCTCGACCACCCGTTCGGGGGTCATGTTCTTCAGGGAGAACTGCAGGCAGCGGGACAGGATGGTCGCCGGCAGTTTCTGCGGGTCGGTGGTGGCCAGGATGAACTTGACGTAGGGCGGCGGCTCTTCCAGGGTCTTCAGCAGGGCGTTGAAGGAATGGCTGGAAAGCATGTGCACTTCGTCGATCAGGTAGACCTTAAAGCGCCCGCGGCTCGGCGCGTACTGCACGTTATCCAGCAGTTCGCGGGTGTCCTCGACCTTGGTCCGGCTCGCGGCGTCGATCTCGATCAGGTCGACGAAGCGGCCCTCGTCGATCTCCCGGCACACCGAGCAGGTGCCGCAGGGGGTCGAGGTGATGCCGGTTTCGCAGTTCACGCACTTGGCGATGATCCGCGCGATGGTGGTCTTGCCGACCCCGCGGGTGCCGGTGAACAGATAGGCATGGTGCAGGCGCTGGTTATCGAGTGCGTTGATCAAGGCCTTGAGCACGTGGGTCTGGCCGACCATTTCGCGGAACGAGCGCGGACGCCATTTACGTGCAAGGACCTGATAACTCATGAAAAACGTCGCAACCTGAACGAGCGGGGAGAGACCGCTAATGCTAGCGGAGCGGGGGCAAAATTGCATCCTGCCATTCATTAGCGCCGCGAACCCTGTGGGAGTCCGCCCAGCCTTTCAGGCTGGGCTGTCGCGCAGAGAACAGTTTCCAAAGCACGACGCGTACTCTGTGGGAGCGGGTTCACCCGCGATTGCGATAGTGGGTTCACAATAGCAATCGCGGGTGAACCCGCTCCCACAGGGTTCGCGGTGCTCTTTAGTTAGAGGAGGCCTGCAACCGCCCAAGCGGCCAGGAACAGCCCGCAGCCGAACACCACATGCGTCATCAAACTCCGCCCCCGGTTCCGCCACGGCGTCGGCGTTTTACTGGCAAAGAACCCCGCCCCCATCGCCGGCTGCATCACGCACCACGGCGCCAGCACCGTCGCAATCCCGAAGAGCAAGGCCGGAGCCAGTGTCGGCTGGCGCAACCACCCTTCTCCCACCAGCCCCACCAACCCGGCCGCGAACAGCAGCCCTATCGCATAATGCAGCACCCAGCCCCAGGCCAGTTCGTGGGCCACCGGTTCACTCTTGGCAATCCCCTGATGATGCACGCGCCCCTTCAACAAATGCCCGGCCCAGCGCCCGAGCATGGCGTAATTCAGGGTGGCGACCCCAAGCCGCTTGAGCAACAGCGTCCACAGGTCCATGACCAGCGTGGCACCCACCCCGATCAACACAATGGAAAACATGGCAAATCCCCTCGGCACGTTGACGAAATCGAAACATGCCGCGCAGGATAGAAGTTGAAGTCAACTTCAAGTCAAGGGTTCGCCAATGGACATTGCCGACGTCGCCAAACGCACCGGAGTACCAGCCTCGACGCTGCGCTACTACCAGAAGATCGGCCTGCTCCAGTCCCTCGCCGGCCACGGCCAGCGGCGCCAGTTCGCGGCGGACGTGGAAGACCGCCTGGCCCTGATCGCCCTGGGCCAGGCGGCGGGTTTTTCCCTGGATGAGGTGGGCGCGATGCTGGTGGACCTGCAGGTGGACCGGCACATGCTGGTGGCCAGGGCCGACGAGATCGATGCGCAGGTCAAGCGCTTGCAGGCGATGAGCAAGGGGCTGCGGCATGCGGCGCAGTGTCCGGAGAAGGATCACCTGGCGTGTCCGACGTTTCGGCGGTTGATGAAGGTGTCGTTGCTGAAACGCTAGTGGCTGGCGAGGTCGGTCAAAGCAGTCTTGCCAGAAACATATGGAAATACGTATATTCGATTTTCCATATGTATAGGCGCCCCCATGATTTCCCCGCCCGACGTCTTCAAGTGCCTCTCCGACGAAACCCGCGCTCGCGCGACCCTGTTGATCGCCAGCCTGGGCGAGCTTTGTGTGTGCGAACTGATGTGCGCGCTGGACGATAGCCAACCCAAGATCAGCCGCCACCTCGCCCAGTTGCGCAGCAACGGCCTGTTGCTGGACCGCCGGCAAGGGCAATGGGTGTATTACCGCCTCAACCCGGAGCTTCCGGCCTGGGTGCACGAAATGCTGCAGGTGACCTTGCAGGCCAACACGTCGTGGCTCGCCGATAACGCCCTCCGACTCAAGAACATGGACGGTCGCCCCGTCCGTGATGCCGCCTGCTGCTGATCACCAAGCGAGAAACCTCAATGCTGGTCGCCATTGCCGTCTTCGTTTTTACCCTTGTGCTGGTCATCTGGCAGCCCAAAGGACTCGGTGTGGGCTGGAGCGCCTCGCTGGGGGCGATCATTGCCCTGGCGGCAGGGACGGTTTCCCTGCACGACATCCCGAGTGTATGGGCCATCGTTTGGAACGCCACCGCCACGTTCATTGCGGTTATCGTCATCAGCCTGCTGCTGGACGAGGCCGGCTTCTTCGAATGGGCTGCGCTGCATGTCGCACGATGGGCGAAGGGCAGCGGCTACCGTCTGTTCGCCTTCTGCATACTGCTCGGCGCCGCCGTATCGGCACTGTTCGCCAACGATGGCGCGGCGCTGATACTGACGCCCATTGTCATGTCCATGCTCCTGGCACTGCGCTTCTCGCCTCCAGCCACCCTGGCGTTCGTGATGGCCGCCGGCTTCATTGCCGACACGGCAAGCCTGCCGCTGGTGGTTTCCAACCTGGTGAACATCGTCTCGGCCGACTACTTCAGCCTCGGTTTCGCAGAGTACGCCTCGGTCATGCTGCCGGTGAACCTGGCCAGCGTGGCCACCACCCTGCTGGTGCTGTTCCTGTTCTTCCGCCGCGATATCCCCAGGCATTACCCGGTTGCTGCCTTGAAACAGCCCGGCGAAGCCATCCACGACCACGACACCTTCAACATCGGTTGGTGGGTGCTGCTGGCGCTGCTGGCCGGCCTGTTTGTCCTTGAACCCTTGGGCATCCCCATCAGTGCCGTGGCTGCGCTCTGCGCACTGATCCTTTTCGCCGTCGCAGCACGTGGCCGGCGCATCTCCACCCGCCGGGTGCTGCGCGAAGCACCATGGCAGGTAGTGGTGTTCTCCCTCGGCATGTACCTGGTGGTGTACGGCCTGAAGAATGCCGGTCTCACCGATTTGCTCACCCATCTTCTTGACCGGCTTGCAGAACACGGGCTGTGGAGCGCCACGCTCGGTACCGGCGTGATTTCCGCACTGCTGTCCTCGGTAATGAACAACATGCCCAGCGTGCTGGTCGGCGCCCTGTCGATCCAGGCCAGCGGTGCAGAAGGTGTGGTGCGTGAAGCGATGATCTACGCCAACGTCATCGGCTGCGACCTCGGCCCGAAAATCACCCCCATCGGCAGCCTCGCCACGCTGCTCTGGCTCCACGTGCTGGAGCGCAAGGGCATGCGCATCACCTGGGGTTACTACTTCAGGGTCGGCATTGTGCTGACACTGCCGGTATTGCTGGTCACCCTCTCGGCCCTGGCTCTGCGCCTGAGCCTCTGACGTCCGCCGCCAGGCGAAGGAGCTTCCCATGCGAGTCTTGTTCATGTGCACCGCCAACAGTTGTCGCAGCATCCTCTGCGAAGCGCTGTTCAACCACCTGGCGCCGCCGGGGTTCGAGGCGATCAGTTCGGGCAGCTTCCCCCGCGGGCAGGTATTGCCCCGCACGCTCGGTGCGCTGCGCCAGGCCGGTATTTCCACTGCGGGCCTGAGCAGCAAGGGCAACGACGCGTTCGAAGGCAACCCGCCGGACATCGTGATTACCGTCTGCGACAAGGCCGCCGGCGAAGCCTGCCCGGTGTATTTCGGGCCTGCCGTGAAGTCGCACTGGGGGCTGGAGGATCCTTCGGATATCAACGCGGACGAGGCGCTGATCGATGCCGCTTTCCGCGCCACGCTGGCCCGCATCGATGTTCGCTGCCGGGCCTTCTTCGGGTTGCCGTTCGACCGGCTTGACCGAGAGCAGCTCAAACGGGAGCTGGACCGGATTGGCGAGCTATGAGGAGCGAGAGTGCGCCGCCGGATTCGCCACGCCACTGTTCATCCACATGCCAACAGCCTAAGGACCCCGCATGATCTTCAAGTCCGATGACGAAGCCATCGCCGAACGCTACTTCCGCTCATCCCAGGACGTCGGCTCGCTGTTCGCGATCAGTGCCGGCCTGACCTGCCTGCAATTCCAGGACCCACGACCTTTCGCCATGATCGTCACGGCCTTGTTCTTCCTCTGGGCGTTTCTCTCGGGCGGCGCTTATCGTCGAATCGCCAAGGCGTACCTGAAGCAGTATCCCGGTGTTCTCGGTGGCATTCGGTTTGCGCTTACCAAGCTGCCACTGGTGCTGTGCAGCCTGACGTTTCTCGCCCTGATCATGATGGGCGTGCTGACTGCAGAGCGCATTCTGCAATTCGGCGAGCTTCTACCTGCCTCTCCGTTTTGAAAAGGGAAACGGTCCGGCTTCCCGTGCTGTTCAACTGAAAACCGGCCCCTCGTTTTACTCCGCGCAACGCCAGGCAGGCGCGGAAAGATGCTCATGGAAAAAGTCGGACAGCGCCCTGATCTTCGCTGGCCGCGTCCGTGCAGACGGCGTGACGAAGTACAACCCTCCCCGCGTCATGCTCCACTGCGGAAGGATTCGCTCCAGACGCCCATCGGCCAGGTACTCGCTGGCGATGAACTCGGGCAGTTCCGCGATGGCGAGCCCTTCGAGCAAGACCGGCAACAGCGCATCGGAGTTGGTGACCCGCAGCGGCCCTGTGGGCAACACGTCTTCTTCCCTCCCCGACGCGTCAGTAAAGCGCCACACCTGGCTCCGGGCGCGGTAGGCGTAGCTGAGACAGGGGGCATCAGCCAGATCCCTTGGATGTTGCGGATGACCGTGCCGCTGCAGATAGGCCGGCGCCGCCACCAGCACCTGCGTGACGGCGCAGAGGCGCCTGGCTACCAGGGAGGAATCGGGCAACGCGGCAATCCGCAGTGCCGCGTCGAAACCTTCTGCAACCAGGTCTACCGAGGCATCGGAGAGATGCAGGTCGATGGACAGCCCGGGGTACTGGCGGATCAATTTCGGCAGCAATGGCGCCACCCAACGCAACCCGAACGACATCGGCACCGCCAGCCGCACCTGCCCGCGGGGTTGCACCGACAGCTCCATGGCCTGCCCTTCGACCTCCTCGGCCTGTCGATAGATCTCGCTCGCCTTGCCGACCATGCCATGCCCGAACTCGGTCAACGACAGTTGCCGTGACGTGCGGTTGAACAGCCGCCCGCCCAAGCGCTCTTCGAGGCGGGCAACCGCACGTGACACCGTCGGCACCGAGACGCCCATGACCCGCGCCGCCGCCGCGAACGAGCCTTCTTCAGCCACCTTGGCGAACATGGCCAGGCCTTCAAAATCCGGAAGTTTGCTCATTTCATTTCTGCAACGATGAGTTTCAAACGATTCTATTTTGGTTTTATCTGATCGTCGATACGCTTCTCCCACCGAAACAAACACCCTCTTGGAGAAGCATCATGAACGGCAAGCTTGAAGGCAAAATCGCAATCGTCACCGGTGGCACCAGCGGCATCGGCCTGGCCACCGCAAAGCTCTTCGCCAGCGAAGGCGCAACCGTCTACATCACGGGCCGTCGCCAGGCGGAACTGGACGCCGCCGTGGCGCTGATCGGCAACGCGACCGGCGTGCAGGTCGACTCCTCGAAGGTGGAGCAACTGGACGCGTTCTACCAGCGGGTAAAAGCGCAACACGGTCGCATCGACGTGCTGTTCGCCAATGCCGGTGGCGGCTCGATGCTGCCGCTGGGCGAAATCACCGAGGCGCACTACCACGACACCTTCGACCGCAACGTCAAGGGCACGCTGTTCACCGTGCAGCAGGCGCTGCCGCTGTTGGCACAAAATGCCTCGGTGATTCTCACCGGTTCCACCGCAGGCAGTTCCGGCACCCCGGCGTTCAGCGTGTACGCGGCGTCCAAGGCCGCCGTACGAGCCTTTGCCCGCAACTGGATTCTTGATCTGAAAGACCGGAATGTTCGGGTCAACACCATCAGCCCGGGCGCCACCCGTACCCCGGGCCTGGTGGAACTCGCCGGCCCCGATGCTGCGCAACAGCAAGGCCTGCTGGACTACCTGGCTTCGCAGATCCCGCTGGGTCGCGTCGGCGAACCGGAAGAAATCGCCAAGGCCGCACTGTTCCTGGCGTCCAGCGATGCCAGCTTTGTGAATGGGGCAGAACTGTTCGTTGATGGTGGCCAGGCGCAAATCTGATCTTGAGGGCGCTTCATCTTTACAAGCACGAAAAGGGGCAGATCCATTGCCGCTGCGCAGTCCCGCCGGCAAATGGATCGACCCCTTTGTTATTTCAAGCGAGGACGGCAGCGGTACGTTGCCCGCCAAGCAAAGCGACTTGCACCGACTCACTGACATCAACGATGCTTTTCCGAGTTTCCCCCTCCTCTTGATGCAGGTTCAGCGAATGCCCCTGAGTTTTTACAAGATGCACGCCAACGGCGACGACTTTGTAATCGTCGACGCCAGAACCGCCCAAGTCCCGATCACCGAACACCTCGCCCGCAAAATGGGTGACCGCAACCGGGGTGTCGGCTTCAATCAACTGGCGCTACTGCGTGCCTGTGATGACGCCGATGCGCAGCTGCTGTTCTGGAATGCCGACGGCTCCCCCCTGGACACCTGCGGAAGCGCAACCCGCGGTGCCGCCGATATCCTCATGCGCGAAAGCGACACCTCGTCCGTAGTCTTGCGAACCAACCGTGGCCGCCTCACCTGCACGCGAACCGCCACCGGCGAGATCTCGGTCAGCATGGGGCAACCGATGCTCGACTGGGCCGAAATCCCTTTGGCGCGAGAACTGGACACCGCCTCCCTGCCCATTGCCGGCAATCCCGCCGCCGTGAGCATGGGCAACCCGCACTGCACCTATTTCGTGGATGACCTGGCGGCGGTGGACGTTGCCGCCGTTGGGCCAGCGCTGGAAAAGAACCTGCTGTTTCCCGCCAGGACAAATGTGCACTTCGTCCAGGTCATCAACCGACAGCACATTCGTCTGCGTATCTGGGAGCGAGGCGGAGGTGTGCCTCAGGGTTCAGGTTCCTGCTCGTGTGGCGCTGCGGTGAATGGCATTCGCCGTGGGTTGCTGGATGACGTGGTCCGGGTCGAATGTGATGGCGGGAGTGTCACGGTTCAGTGGGATGGGGTTGGCGCCGTGATGCTGACTGGCCCGGTGGAAATGTTGTTCTCCGGGAAACTGGCGGAGGGCTTTTTGAACCGCTGATATCCCGGGCTGTTTCGCATCGCTAAAGATGTCGCATTTAGCGGCAAAACTTCTTCGATTTCCGACTTTCCTGTAGGCAATTTCCCAAGCATACTCCCCGACCCCGCCTGGTGGTTGCGTCCCGTGGAAACGGTGCCTAGTCTGCGACGGTCGTCGCAAATTCGGCGACCGGATTAGCAGTCCGACATTGGTAACCACCAGCAACCAGTTATGGCGGCTGTGCGTGTGGGCACCTTCGGGTGCGCCGGGTTCCCAATGTCCTGGTCTGCTAACTCACGTACGGTCGCCACCCTTCGTCTAGCAGCGCCGCGTGGCGACTCCGATCCCTACATTGGAGTTTCACCATGAAAAAGCTGGTACCTGATCCACCGGCCGCCCTTTGCGTAGGGCCTGGCCTTTCACACGAAGAAGCCATCAAGCGCGCGGCGGAGCATCTCAATAGAGCGATACTCAGGGCTGCCTACCTGCCCGATCCGCCTGATGCGAGGCATAGGGAAATGCTCAGTGATGCGTTGCTGAATATGAGGATTTCCAAGGCGTTGTTGGCGCTTGCGGTGGCGGAGTCGCCGTTGACGGTAGCGGTATGAAAAAAGGCCGTAGAGTTTGTCTCTGCGGCCTTTTAGTTTCGCAACCTAAACCTGATCCTGGCCGGACCAACATTCTCGTTTTAAAAGCCAATTTCCCACGACACGTGTCACGTATAGCACTGAAACTTCGCCTATTTCCGACTTTCTTGTAGGCAATTTCCCAAGCATACTTTTCTGCCTTATCAGCCGTTGCGCTCCTAGAAATCCACACCTAGTCTGCGTCGGTCGTTGAACACAACGACCGGTTGTGACAGGCCGGGTTTCTTGAGGATCGCTAGTCGTTATGGCGGCTGTGCGTGTGGGCGCCTTCGTGCGCGCCAGGTTGTCCTCAAGTCCTGGTCTGTCAACCCGCGCACAGTTGCCACCCTCCTGTTTGACAGCAGGTTTTCAATCGCTTCACTACTTGAGGAAATACGATGAAAAAGCTTGTTCCCGATCCGCCACCCACTCTTTGCGTAGGTCCTGGGCTCTCTCATGAAGAAGCCATCAAGCGGGCTACAGAACATCTCAACAGAGCGATACTCAGAGCTGCCTATCTGCCCGACCCGCCCGATGCACGGCATCGGGAAATGCTCAGTGATGCGGTGCTGAACATGAGGATTTCCAAGGCGTTGTTGGCGCTTGCGGTGGCCGCGTCGCCACTAACGGTAGCGGTATGAAAAAGGCCGCGGAGCCAAGCTTCGCGGCCTTCTTGCACAACAAAACATTCACTTTACGCCGTCCTCATTTCGGTCAGTCTGCGTCGGTCTTCGCTCATCGACGACACGGATAGCAGTCCGTAATGTGGGCGCAGCAGCACGCCTGCCATGGCGGCTGTACGTGTGGGCACCTTCAAGTGCGCCGGTTTCCATGTTCCGATCTGCTAACCCACGCACAGTCGCCACCCTTCGTTTAGCCGCGATCTGTGGTGCATCCATCCACCAGCATGGAGATTCACCATTGAAAAAGCTCGTACCTAATCCACTGGGTACGCTCTGCGTCGTACCAGGGCTATCCCATGAAGAAACGATCAAGCGCTAAAAAAATCTGCATATAGCGATCCTCCGAAAGCTCATATCTGTCTGCCCCTCCCGACGCGCCACCCAAGGAGATGATCTGCGACGTGGTGGTAAACATGAGGATGCTAAGGACTTTGCTGCATCTTGTTGAGGCGACTTCGCCTTTAGGCTCAGCAGTATGAACAAAGACTGAATCCCACTTCGTAGTCTTCTTATCGATATCTGGCACGCTGGAAGTGCAAACACTCTAGGGAGCGATCATTGATCACACACAAACTGCCAATAGAAAACTTTTATTCTCCACTCAATATCCACCCCATAAAATAATTTCTTATCACCTTGTACGGAAAAATCAATAAATTCGCCTCACCCCCATAAGTAAACTGTTGAAAAACAAGAAAAAAAACATCTTGCCTGCTCACAACAACAGTAACACAGCATGAATTAAACAGCCACCACCCACCTTTACTTCAACGTATAAAGCTTCGATCTGCCGACTTCCCCTTTAAACTGCAGAACATCCCTAAAATAATTAGTCATAGCCTCACACAACTCTATCGGCGCCCTAGGATCAAACATGACAGAATCAATTAAAGAGTGACCATCGACTGTAACTTTAATGGGTTTAACCTTTGCACCTTCCTTACGCTCCGCATCCGGATTGTAGAGAATAGCTCGAACCTCATTTTCGAAATTGAAAGCTCGCCGCTTAACGCACAAGATATCAGCCGCAGTAGAAGGATTACTAAAGTCTTCCGCCTGCATAATGCCTTCTAAGTCAGAAACCTCCTTTCGAAACTTAGAGGGCGATAGATACACAACATCAGCAAGACGCCTCTTGAATCCTGCATTATTTTGCGTGTAAGACCGCATTGCAGAAATCAGCGCTTCCCTCGTCGTCCGTAACCTAACACCTAGCATATTTGGGGAGTAGATCCGCCACATCGCATCTGAAACACTCACCCTTGACCAACATTGAGCGAAAATAGCATGATCGTACTCATGCTTTATATGAGTCTCATAAGGATCCTCCCATGAAGATGGATGTGAAAAATGCAAACTTCCCTTCAAGACCTCCACTGCATGCTCAAACTTTACAATGCGATATAGATAGCCAGGTATTGAACTCATTGAAATTCCAAAAATTAATTTACAATTCAAAATATTCAGAGACGCCGGCTCAGCATTCGCTTCTCTATATTGCTCAGCTTTTCCAACGCTCCTCCGCTTTTAATTCTCCTCCTAATCTCCTCAATGTCTTTCACACCGGCAAGACTCTCAGATAGCGCTGATATGATTGAGCGAGGAACACCTGCATCCGCCAACAAAATATCTTGCGGCTCAGTACTTCCATACTGCAGCCTAGTAATAAACAGAGAAAAACTTGCTCGCTCACCGTACACGAAATTATACAAGTTCTCTAACGCCTTAATGTATTTAGGCAACGCATATTCAAAATAACTGTAAACCAAATCAAGAACATTCCTTATCCTAGTATCCTCCTTAACTGCCGAGTGCTCTTTAATCATCTGCTTAATGGAGGGATTATAATATATATAGTACTTTACGAACCTTGCAATATTTCCCGTCGACCAGCCAGTTTTCTTGTCAGAATCGGAAAACAAAACATCATGAACCAATTCAATTATGAGATCCACCTGGCGCTTATTAGGCGGATTTAAAGCACCTTTCAACTCCAATCGCACACTTGGATTATCTCGAAGATAACGAATGAGCTGCAATTGATTATCAAATGGCACATATTTATTTTTCTTAAGTACCTCTACAGGAACATTCCACGAATTAGCTATTTCATGAATTTTTTCACGCTGCTCTTGGGCCTTAGTATTTAAATCACCAAAATTAATCTGAATGCTGTCTTCAGGACGAAGCCTGTCATAATCAAATACGGGAAATAAGATTTCACCCATATCTTTCTGATCGTTATGTTGCTCTAGGAAAATAGCTCGCCCAACGAAGTGTTGACCAAAGCGCCCTGAACGTCCGACGACATTTTTTACTTCAAAACCCGTCAACCCAATTGATGCCTTGGTGGTATCATAAAAAATTACATTCTTTGCGCTTGTATTCACACCTTCCGTCAGAGTTGGAGTACAAACAATTACATCCAAAATTCCAGAATTGAACAAATCAACGATTTCAGTTTGTATATACTTTGGCACTCCGGCGTGATGAAACGCCACACCAACCTTAAGAAAATCTATCAAATGCCACTCAGAAGATATATTTTTCTTGATGTAGTCAATCAGCTCAGAAACCGAGCTATCAGGCCTTCTGGCCGACTTAAAACTAGCGATGAATTTTGCACGAGTTTCTGCTGAGTCCTTCCTACAAACATAAACGATCGACTGCCCATCGATTTTTACAAGGGTTTGCTTAAGCCTTGCATCCTTACTCTCTCTTGCAGGAAGCGCTTTCCCCTCATAAACAGCACTACCACTGTAATAATTGATAGTATGTTTTTGAACAATATCTGTTTCAAACTTTACAAAGTGACCTCCTGTACGGCTAAGATACTCCTTACTAAATCCATCAAAATAAGGACCAATCAGATAATAATCACACCCGCTCAAATACGCCTTATATAGGCAACTCGAAAACACCGAAGACCTTCCATCTTCGGAATCTACCTTGTAGACCTCATCAAAGACGAAAAAATCGTATAAAATCTTGTATTCATCTGTATATACATCAAACTTCTCAGGAGTAAATATATAGATCGATTTTCCATCACCCGGTTCAATATGAGTGGAGAAAACTAACCGATACTCGGAGAGTCGAGCATCCTCACGGAAGGCCAAGTAGGTTTCACTGAGCAACGCATTTGTTGGGACCACCACAGCAATAGAATTATAGGCACAATGTGAAATTATCTCCCTAACGATTCTAGACTTTCCAAACGATGTAGGAGCGCTCACAACTAAGCGCCGCCTCAACATAAAAAGATCGAATAAATCCTTTTGCTCCTTAGTTAAAAGGACATCTCCATCTACAGAGTAAAATGCCTGCTGGGCCAAGTCCAACAAGCCATTTTCTTCAGTGATACTGAGCCCTCGACGCCTAAGCATCTCTTCATATAGAAATATCCTTGAAGATCTAATACACTGCTGAAGAATACTTTTGGCAAGCCCGTCTTCATCTACAGCATACTCGCACGCAAAGCACAGCTCTCGTACAGCTAGAGAGTAGTACCTCTCTGACTGAAGCAGCTTATATATATCCTCTAGATACCTTATGTATTCAAACCCTACAGACCTTCGTATAGCTTCTACGTCAGACTCAACCAGACGCTTATAGGCCTTATCAGCTAACGACTGATGCAAACTCATACAAACACGGCCTCCATCGCCTCTAGCTTATCCTTAATACTGCCGACATCTGCCAAAGGCAGCAAAATAAAAAAAACTTCGATATTCAGCTTTTTTGTAATCGACCGCCTATCAATCAAGTTAAATTTATCTGTCACTTGCTTTAGCATTCCCGCGCGGAACGCCTCATCTAATCTGCTAAAACCCTTAAAAAGCGCGGTTTCATATGTAATCAATGCAGGTATTACAATACGAACATCATCAAGAGAGACAGTGCCATCCAGCATCTCGATTATCTTTTCAGACACAGGAAGCTCGCCATTCACCTCAATATTTGGACAGAGGATAGAAAACTCATCTTTCAGATATTCCCCCTGCGTATGCCTCTCAATCTCCTCAACAACATCATCCAGCGCCGACGAGAAACTTTTATAAAACTTAACCTCACCAAGCCATAACTCAACCTCATCGCTCTCGTTTACTACAAAGTGCGCGCAGTCGAATCCTTTGATTTGGTCCTTAACAGAACTCCGAAGTTTAACTTTCGTGACCAGCCTGTCTGCCCCATAAAAAGTTTTTAAAATCAAGAACAGCAGGAGCTCTCCGTAATCCCCTTTTTTATCTTTTTTAGCCTTTGATATTCTTGAAAACGCAAGCCTATACATCTCATCAACGTCGTCATCCATTTTAAGTCGCTCATATTCCTCCGGAGTAAGCGCAAAATGGGGAAGAGCACCACGTATGACCTTAATTAGTTCATCCTGCCGATAAGCACCATTTTCATACGTCAAATGATATGGATCTTTTTTCAACCCAACACAGTTTATGTCAGACTGAAATCTAACCGCTAGCTTGGAGAATCTTTTATATAACTTCCTCATACCTCACCATTTCAACTGAACGAATAGGAGATAGCAAAAGCTCAGAAAATGAGGTCTATAGCGGATAATCATCAACACTTTGCGTGTCGAAGAGCGAACAAATCCATTTCCAAGGTTATGCTGAGCCATAGGCCTAGAACCAAGCCATCCTTTTGCCAGTATCCAACATAATGGTAACGACCGAAGAGTACAATGGGCTTCGGTAGATATCAGTCAAAAGGAGAGAGGGAAGAGGCGGAGGGAGAGACGCCGGCGTGAGACGAGGACCGCGGAAAGAGGTACTTGACTTGGGATACAGTCAGACCCCAGAAATGGAGGCGGCCCCACCAGCCACACCCCGGCACACAATGTTCCCGCTATGGCTGCTCCCTTCCGGGCCTGACCAGGTTTACGGGTAATCGTTGCGGGGGGACCGATGGGGCCACCATTACGCAGCTCGCCATCTGGTGACGAGCCGCGCCATTGTACCGGTCTGAGGCAGAGTTACAACCTTTGGGTGAGAAAAAATCATCATTTCTCAAGGACTTGTCCGAAGCGAGGGGCTCGCTGCGTGACGCTGTCGGGGGGCCTGGGCGCCAGTTGTGTGAGGCATACCGGAATGGGGCTGGCTGTGAGGGCGGCGAGCCGCTGCGATCAGGAGGCTGAATTCATTGACGCAATCGCTGGCAAGCCAGCTCTCATAGAACAAAACATAACTCTTTGATTTGCAGGGCCCTTGTGGGAGCGGGTTCATCGGAGCGCCGAACCGCCGCGATTGCTATTGTGAATTCACTACCGCAATCGCGGGTGAACCCGCTCCCACAGGGTATTGAGCTGCGCCCCGGATGTTGGAAACTGTTCTCTGCGCGACAGCGCAGCCTGAAAGGCTGGGCGGACTCCCACAGGGTCCGCGGATCCTAGATGGCGATGCCCTGCCCTGTCAGAAATTCTATGAAGGCGTCTTCGTCCATTACCTTGACCCCCAGTTCGTTGGCCTTGGTGAGCTTGGAGCCGGCACCCGGTCCGGCCACTACGCAGTGGGTTTTGCCGGAGACGGATCCGGCTACCTTGGCGCCGAGGCTTTCCAGTTTGTCCTTGGCGATGTCGCGGTTCATGCGCTCCAGGGTGCCGGTGAGGACCCAGGTCTGGCCTGCCAGCGGCAAGCCTTCCGCCGTTTTCTTTTCGCTGGCCCAGTGCATGCCGAATTCCAGCAACTGCGCTTCGATGGCCCGGGCGAGGTCACGGTTGGCTTCGACGAGGAAGAATTCACGCACGGCATCCGCCTGCTTGGTCGCCAGGGCCTGGCGCAGGTCGATGCCGTCGGCTTCGATGATCTTGTCCAGGCTGCCGAGCTTGGCGACCAGCTTTTCGGCGCCGGTAGGCCCGACCGAGGAGATGTCGAGCTTGGCGATCATGCCGGCCAGGGTGGTGCTGGCCGCGAATTCGGGGCTGAGTTCGCCTTCGTCCTGCAGTTGCATGCCGCAGTCGAGCAGTTGCTGGATGACGTTGCGGTTGTGCTCGTCTTCGAAGAAGTTGTGGATTTCGTACGCCACTTCCAGGCCGATGTCCGGCAGGTAGGTGAGCACTTGCGGCAAGGCCTTCATCACCCGTTGCAGCGAGCCTAGCGAGCGGGCGAGGACCTTGGCGGTTTCTTCGCCGACATCCGGGATGCCGAGGGCGTAGACGAAGCGCGCCAGGCTCGGGCGCTTGCTGGCTTCGATGGCGGCGAGGAGCTTGTTGCTGGAGACTTCGGCGAAGCCTTCGAGCTCGACTACCTGCTCGTAGGTGAGGCGGTAGAGGTCTGCCGGGGAGGCGATCAGGCCTTCGTCCACCAGTTGCTCGACGCTCTTTTCACCCAGGCCGTCGATGTCCATGGCCCGGCGCGAGACGTAGTGGATGATCGCTTGCTTGAGCTGCGCGGCACAGGCCAGGCGGCCGACGCAGCGGTACACGGCACCCTCGCTGACGGTTTCCTTGCCCTTGCTGCGCTTGACCAGTTGGGTGCGTTCGACCTGCGAGCCGCATACCGGGCATTCGGTGGGGATCTGCACCGGGCGCACGATGTTCGGGTCGCGGCGTTCCAGTACCACTTGCATGACCTGCGGGATGACGTCGCCGGCGCGGCGGATGATCACGGTGTCGCCAATCATCACGCCCAGGCGCGCGACTTCGTCCATGTTGTGCAGGGTGGCGTTGGCGACGGTGACGCCGGCGACCTTGACCGGCTTGAGCCGCGCCACCGGGGTAACGGCGCCGGTGCGGCCGACCTGGAATTCGACGTCGAGGACTTCGGTGAGCTCTTCCATGGCCGGGAATTTGTGGGCGATGGCCCAGCGTGGTTCACGGGCGCGGAAGCCGAGTTCGCGCTGCGAGGCGAGGCTGTTGACCTTGAATACCACGCCGTCGATTTCGTACGGCAGGTCGTTACGCCGGGCGCCGATGTCGTGGTAGTAGGCCAGGCATTCTTCGATGCCGGCGGCGTGCTTGAGCTCGCGGCTGATGGGCATGCCCCAGGCCTTGAGCTGTTCGAGGATGCCGATATGGGTGTCGCCCACCGGTGCGGACACCTGGCCGATGCCGTAGCAGCAGAATTCCAGCGGGCGGCTGGCGGTGATCTTCGAGTCGAGCTGGCGCAGGCTGCCGGCGGCGGCGTTGCGCGGGTTGGCGAAGGTCTTGCCGCCGATCTCGGCCTGGGACGCGTTGAGCTTTTCGAAGCCGGCCTTGCTCATGAAGACTTCGCCGCGCACTTCCAGCACCTCCGGCCAGCCCTCGCCGTGCAGCTTGAGCGGGACGTTGCGGATGGTGCGGACGTTGACGCTGATGTCTTCGCCGGTGGTGCCGTCGCCACGGGTGGCGCCCTGGACGAGCTGGCCGTTGCGGTAGAGCAGGCTTACGGCCAGGCCGTCGAGCTTGGGTTCGCAGCTGTAGTCGACCGGGGCGCCGCCACCGAAAAGGTCGCCGGCCGGCAGGTCGAGGCCTTCGACGACGCGGCGGTCGAATTCGCGCAGGTCGGTTTCCTCGAAGGCGTTGCCGAGGCTGAGCATGGGGATTTCATGGCGAACCTGGGTGAAGGCCGAGAGCGCGGCGCCACCGACGCGCCGGGTCGGGGAGTCCTCGGTGACCAGCTCCGGATGCTCGGCTTCCAGGGCCTGGAGCTCGCGGAACAGGCGGTCGTACTCGGCGTCGGGGATGCTGGGTTCGTCGAGCACATAGTAGCGGTAGTTGTGCTGGTCGAGTTCGGCGCGCAGTTCGAGGATTCGGGTTTCGGCATTCATGGTTCTGGGTCTCTTGCTATGAAGAGCAGTCGGGCGATGGTCTGCTGGAAAGGAGAGCCTTGGGGCAGCGCGGACCTTGTGGGAGCGGGTTTACCCGCGATTGCGGTGGTGAATCCAGCATCGCAATCGCGGGTGAACCCGCTCCCACAGGGTTCAGTAGTGGCTTCACTATCGCTATCGCTGGCAAGCCACTCCCACAGGGTTCGCGACGGGCTCTCGATCTCTGTAAGCACAAGGGCCGCTAAGCGGCCCCTGTGGTATCAACTAAGTGTTTCAGCGTTTCTGGGTCAGCGCGCGGCGCTCGAATTCGACGATGCGCTGGCGGTAGTGTTCGATGGTCTGCGCGGTCATGACGCTGCGCTGGTCATCCTTGAGTTCGCCATTGAGTTCGTGGGCCAGCTTGCGTGCGGCAGCCACCATCACGTCGAAGGCCTGCTTCGGATGACGCGGGCCCGGCAGGCCGAGGAAGAAGCTGACGGCGCGGGTGCTGAAGTGGTCGATGTCATCCAGGTCGAAGACGCCCGGCTTGACGGCGTTGGCCATGGAGAACAGGACCTCGCCGTTACCGGCCATGCTTTCGTGACGGTGGAAGATGTCCATTTCGCCGAAGCGCAGGCCGCTTTCGAGGATGTTCTGCAGCAGGGCCGGGCCCTTGAAGCCGCCTTCATCGCGGGAGATGACGCTGATCACCAGCACTTCCTCGACCGGTGGCAGTTCCTTGCCTTCAGCGGCAGTACCGTAGCCGGTGGTCGTGGTGGTGCGGGTGTTTTCCGCCGGGAAGTCGTCTTCGGCATCGGCGAACAGGTCAGGCTCGCGCGGTTCGGCGCTGAGGGCGAGGTCGCCCTGCAGCGGCTCGCCGCGCTTGCCACGCTTGCCGGCCTTGCCCGCCTTGGGCTCGCGCGCCGGGGCGCTCATCGAAGGCAGGTCGTCCTCGTCGAGTTGCGGTTCCTGGTGCGTGTCCAGCACGCGGGACGGGCCGAGCACTTCGGCGTTGCTGTCGTCGTCAGGAAGATTGGAGAAGCTGCGGTCCAGACGGAATTTCAACTTGCCCTTGCCACCGCGCATGCGGCGCCAGCCGTCGAAGAGAATACCGGCGATAACTATGATGCCGATGACGATCAGCCATTCGCGCAGACCGATTTCCATGTAATCCCGTGCCTCTGTAAAAAATGCTGAAAAATAAAAGGGTTAAAACCCTTTAAAACGTGGCGCCAACTCTATGTTCTGACTGACGTTTTACCCACGCACGAAAAATTGACATTAAGCTAGCACGACCAAAGATAACTTTACACCGTCTAGGCCACTTGACCGGCGCATTTGCCCAAAGATCGTGCATAAACTCCCGTTTCAGGCGTCGACCATGGCCATCGCCTCCTCCACATCCACCGCCACCAGCCGCGAACAGCCGGGTTCATGCATGGTCACCCCCATCAGTTGATCGGCCATCTCCATGGCGATCTTGTTGTGGGTGATATAGATGAACTGGACGGTCTGGCTCATCTCCTTGACCAGCCGCGCATAGCGGCCGACGTTGGCATCGTCCAGCGGCGCATCGACTTCATCGAGCATGCAGAACGGTGCCGGGTTCAATTTGAAAATGGCAAATACCAGGGCCAGGGCGGTCAGCGCTTTTTCACCGCCGGAGAGCAAATGAATGGTGCTGTTCTTCTTGCCTGGCGGCCGCGCCATGATCGTTACCCCTGTATCGAGTAAATCTTCGCCCGTCAGTTCCAAGTAAGCGCTGCCGCCACCGAAAACTTTCGGGAAAAGTGCCTGCAATCCGGCATTTATCTGATCGAAGGTATCCTTGAAGCGATTGCGGGTTTCCTTGTCGATCTTGCGGATGACGTTCTCGAGGGTGTCCAGGGCTTCCACCAGGTCGGCGTCCTGGGCATCGAGGTAGCGTTTGCGCTCGGATTGCTGCTGGTATTCCTCGATGGCCGCGAGGTTGATCGCGCCCAGGCGCTGGATGCGCCCGTCGAGGCGCTCCAGTTCGGCTTCGGCCTCCTGTTCGCTGGCCTCCGGGGTCAGGGTGGCGATCACGCCGTCGAGGTCGTAGCCGTCGGCGTGCAGTTGTTCCTGCAGGGTCTTGCGCCGCACGCTGAGGCCCTGCCATTCCAGGCGGTGCTGTTCGAGCTGGCCGCGCAGCAGTTGCGACTGCTGCTCGGCCTGGCTGCGGCGTTTTTCGGCGTCGCGCAGCTGGCGGTCGGCGTCGTCCATGTGCAGGCGCGCCTGACGCATTTCCTCGTCGACGCTCATGCGTTTTTCCAGCAGCTCTTCCAGCTTCAGGCGCAGCTCTTCCAGCGGCGCCTCGCCCTCTTCCAGGTTGAGGCTGAGCTGTTCGCGCTTTTCAGTGAGGCGTTCGGATTGCAGTTCCAGGCGTTCCAGGGCCTGGCGCGTGGAATCGTGCTGGGCGCGCAGGGAGCCGAGGCGCACGGCCAGCTGGTGGGCATGATCCTTGTGCTGACGGGCTTCCTGGCGAACCCGGTCGAGGTGCTCGCGCAGGCCGTCGCGCTGGGCCAGCAGCAGCTCGCGCTGCTCGGTGTCCTGAGCCATGAGCTCCAGGGATTCCTGCAGGATCAGGCGCGACTCACCCAGTTGCTCCTGTTCGATCGCGCGTTGCCCGGCAGCCTCGGCCAGTTCGTCTTCAAGACGCTGGCGACGCAGGTTGAGCTGTTCGGCGCGGGCCTTGCCGGCGGACAACTTCGCTTTCAATTCACCTTGCTGGCGGGCTTCTTCCTGGGCACGACGGCGCAGTTGCTCGCGGCTGTCTTCCAGGTGACGCTGCTGCTCGCGCAGTTCCCCGAGCTGCTCGTCAAGCTGGGCCAGGCGCGCCTCCTGCTCCTCTTGCTCCAGCCCCAGGCGCTCCAGTTCCTGGCCACGGGCAAGCACACCGCCCTGGGCATCGCTGGCCCGGCTGACCCGCAGGAAGTGCCGCCCCACCCAGTAGCCGTCACGGCTGACCAGGCTTTCGCCCTCGCCCAGTTGCCCGCGCTGGGCCAGGGCCTGGTCCAGGGTTTCCACCGGGCGTACCCGGCCCAGCCATGGCGCCAGGTCCACCGCGCCTTCGACCTTGTCCAGCAGGCTGCCGGGCAGGCGGGTCGCGCCGGCCTGGGCGTCGAGCAGGCGCAGTTCGCCCTGGTCGAAGCCGTCGAAGGCCAGAGTGTCGAAACCGTCCACCAGCACCGCTTGCAGATCGGCGCCGAGCACGGTTTCCACCGCCAGCTCCCAACCGTTTTCGACCCGCAGGCCCTCGGCCAGGCGCGGACGCTGCTCCAGCCCCTGCTCACGCAGCCATTCGGCGGCGCCTTTGCCCGGTTCCAGGGCCGCCTGCTGCAAGGCCTCCAGCGAGGCCAGCCGGCCGCCGAGGCGCTGCAATTCGCCCTGGGCC
Source organism: Pseudomonas bharatica (assembly GCF_048586865.1). NCBI lineage: Bacteria > Pseudomonadati > Pseudomonadota > Gammaproteobacteria > Pseudomonadales > Pseudomonadaceae > Pseudomonas > Pseudomonas bharatica. Next base: position 542,163 of record NZ_JBMAWR010000002.1, read on the forward strand.
TGCTGCTGGGCCTGGGTCGCCTGTTGCAGTTGCTCGCGCAGCGTGTCGAGACGCTCCGCGGCCTGTTGTTCTTCCAGTTGCAGGTCTTCCAGCGCCAGCTCGCTGCCGGCGACCTGTTCGGCCAGTTCGAGAATGGCCGCGTCTTCCGGGTCGGCGCTGAGCTGATCGCGCTCTTCGCCCAGCTTGCGCTGGCGCTCGGAGAGGCGTTCGATGCTGTGCTCCAGTTGCTGGATCCGCGACTGCTGCACCTCGGCCTGGCGCCGTGGCTCGGCGGAGCGGGCGTTGAAGGCGTCCCACTGTTCCTGCCAGCCGTGCATGGTGGTTTCCGCTTCCTCGAGGGTCGCGGCAGCTTCCTCGGCGGCGGCCAGGGTCATTTCCTGTTCCGGCTCGAGCATTTCCAGCTCTTCGCCGAGGGTCGCCAGCAAGGTGCGGTCGTGGCCGAGGTGGGATTCGGTTTCCTGGCGCGAGCGCTCGGCTTCCTTGAGGTCGTCCTGCAACTGGCGCAGGCGCTGCTGGCCGTGCTGGATGCTTTGCTCGATGCGCGCGATATCGCCGCCTACCGAATAGAAGCGCCCCTGCACCAGATTGAAGCGCTCGGACAATTCATGGTGCCCGTCACGCAGCCTTTCGATGCTGGCGTCGGCATTGCGCTGGTCCGCCACCAGCGCCTCGAAGGACACTTCCTGGTCGCCGATCACGCTTTCGCGCTGGCGTACCTGCTCGTCCAGCGCACGCCAGCGCAGGGCCGCCAGTTGCGCCTTGAGCTGGCGTTCCTCGGCCTTGTATTCGGTGTATTTTTCCGCCGCCTGGGCCTGGCGATGCAGGCGCTCCAACTGGCGCTCCAGCTCTTCGCGCAGGTCGGTCAGGCGCTCGAGGTTTTCCTGGGTGCGGCGGATGCGGTTCTCGGTTTCGCGGCGGCGCTCCTTGTACTTGGAGATGCCCGCGGCTTCCTCGATGAAGTTGCGCAGCTCTTCCGGCTTGGCCTCGATCAGCTTGGAGATCATGCCCTGCTCGATGATCGAGTAGCTGCGCGGCCCCAGGCCGGTGCCGAGGAAGATGTCGGTGATGTCCCGGCGCCGGCATTTGGTGCCATTGAGGTAATAGGTGTTCTGCCCGTCGCGGGTCACCTTGCGGCGGATCGAGATCTCGGCATAGGCGGCGTATTCACCCACCAGGGTGTTGTCGCTGTTGTCGAAGACCAGCTCGATGCTCGCCTGGCTTACCGGCTTGCGGCTGGTGGAGCCATTGAAGATGACGTCGGTCATCGATTCGCCGCGCAGGTTCTTCGCCGAGCTTTCGCCCATCACCCAACGCACCGCGTCGATGATGTTGGACTTGCCGCAGCCGTTGGGCCCGACCACGGCGGCCATGTTGCTGGGGAAGTTGACCGTGGTCGGGTCGACGAACGACTTGAAGCCCGCCAGGCGGATGCACTTGAGGCGCATGGTCAGTCGGCCACCAGGGCCGAGAGCACCAGTTCGCAGCTGCGGCTGCAGTAGGTACTCAACACCTCGCGGACCTTGGCCAGGTCACGGGCGACCACGGCCTGCAGCAACTGGGCAAACAGCACCAGGAAGTCGTTCATCTGCGCCTTGCGCCGGTCCAGCGCCAGGTAATAGGCACGGCTCATGGCCGGCTGCAGGTTCTCGACGGTTTCCTGCAGGTAGGGGTTGTTGGCGAAGGGATAGGCGGCGCGCATCACCGCGAAGCTTTCCTCGACGAAGGTCTGGATGTCCTTGCGCGCGCAGGCCTCGGTGAGCCGTTGCTGGATGCCGAGGAACGGCGCCAGGTCGGCCTGGCTCTGGTGCCCGGTGGCGACCGAGTTGCCCAGCAGGATGTACAGCTCGCCCATCAGCGCGCAGAGGCTGCGCAGGTTGTGCTCGTTGAGTTCGGTCACGTGGGCGCCACGGCGCGGCAGGATGGTCACCAGGTGACGGCGTTCGAGGATCAGCAGCGCTTCGCGCACCGAACCGCGGCTGACATTCAGCGCCTGGGTGACCTTCTGTTCCTGGATGCGTTCGGCAGGCTTGAGTTCGCCCCGGATGATCCGCTCGGCCAGGTAGTGGGCAATTTGCTCGGAGAGGCTGTCCGGCGCCTTGAACGTCATGGTTGTCCTTCGCAATCGTTGAACGGCTAAAAACCCGGAAGTGTACCGCAAATGCCCTTTGCCAGCATGAAAGACGCCGTCAACCTGCACGAGCTTTTCGTGCCTGGCGTACGACTTTTCATGGGTCCGAGGGCATTCCTCAGCGTACGCCCGACTCCCCGCGAAGAATTCAGTCAAGGCTAGTCGAGGATCGGGCATGCTGCTTGCAAACGTTCACTCATCCATCTCAGCGTTTTCCTACGTGATCGGTGCTTAACTGAAGACAGGGAAAAGTGCTGCGGATGACCGTGCGCGGAAAATTTCCTGACCCTTAAGTCAGAAAATCATTGACCGGAAAGTCAAGGCTGAATACATTCCGCCTCAGTCCGCTCAACAACAATAAATTCGCTTGTGAGGCCCTTCCGTGATCCAGTTTCTCTTGAACCAGGAATTGCGCAGTGAGCATGCCCTGGACCCCAACATGACGGTGCTCGACTACCTGCGCGTGCACCTGGGCAAAACCGGTACCAAGGAGGGCTGCGCCAGCGGTGACTGTGGTGCCTGCTCGGTGGTGGTGGCCGAGCTCGATACCGATGCCCAGGGCAAGGAAAGCCTGCGCTACCGCAGCCTGAACTCCTGCCTGACCTTCGTTTCCTCGCTGCACGGCAAGCAGTTGATCAGCGTCGAGGGCCTCAAGCACCAGGGCAAGCTGCACAGCGTGCAACAGGCCCTGGCCGATTGCCATGGTTCGCAATGCGGCTTCTGCACCCCGGGCTTCGTCATGTCGCTGTTCGCCCTGCAGAAGAACAGCGACGCGCCGGACCTGCACAAGGCCCAGGAAGCCCTGGCCGGTAACCTCTGCCGCTGCACCGGCTACCGCCCTATCCTCGCCGCCGCCGAGCAATCCTGCTGCCAGGCCAAGCCTGACCAGTTCGATGCCGCCCAGGCGCAGACCATCGAGCGTCTGAAAGCCATCGCCCCGAGCGAAACCGGCGAGCTGAACAGCGGCGACAAGCGCTGCCTGGTGCCGCTGACCGTGGCCGACCTGGCCGACCTCTATGGCTCGCACCCGGAAGCCCGGCTGCTGGCCGGCGGTACCGACCTGGCGCTGGAAGTGACCCAGTTCCACAAGACCCTGCCGGTGATGATCTATGTGGGTAACGTCGCCGAACTCAAGCGCATCGAGCACTTCGACGACCGCATCGAGATCGGCGCCGCCACCCCGCTGACCGATTGCTACGACGCCCTCAGCGCCGAGTACCCGGACTTCGGCGAACTGCTGCACCGCTTCGCCTCGCTGCAGATCCGCAACCAGGGCACCCTGGGCGGCAATATCGGCAACGCTTCGCCGATCGGCGACTCGCCACCCTTGCTGATCGCCCTCGGCGCGCAGCTGGTGCTGCGCAAGGGCGAGAGCACCCGCACCCTGAAGCTGGAAGACTATTTCATCGACTACCGCATCACCGCGCGTCAGGACAGCGAGTTCATCGAGCGCATCATCGTGCCCAAGGCGCGCAGCCACTGGGCGTTCCGCGCCTACAAGGTGTCCAAGCGCCTGGACGACGATATCTCGGCGGTGTGCGCGGCCTTCAACCTGCGCATCGAGAATGGCGTGATCGAGCAGGCCCGGGTGGCGTTCGGCGGCATGGCGGCGATCCCGAAACGCGCCCGTGCCTGCGAGGCGGCGCTGACCGACAAGCCGTTCAACCAGGCCACCCTGGAGAAGGCCTGCCAGGCCCTGGGCGAAGACTTCACCCCGCTCTCGGACTTCCGCGCCAGCAAGGAATACCGCCTGCTGGGCGCGCAGAACCTGCTGCGCAAGTACTTCATCGAACTGCAAACACCGCACATCGAGACCCGGGTGACCGCTTATGTCTAACCATCATCACGTGGCCAAGAGCCAGGCCGAACTGGCCGAACTGTTCAGCCAGGACCTGACCACCGGGGTCGGTCGCAGCGTCAAGCACGACAGCGCCGACAAGCAGGTGTCCGGTGAAGCGGTGTATATCGATGACCGCCTGGAATTCCCTAACCAGTTGCATGTGTATGCCCGCACCGCGGACCGCGCCCATGCGCGCATTCTGAAGATCGATACCAGCCCGTGCTACGCCTTCGAGGGCGTGCGCATCGCCATCACCCACGAGGACATTCCCGGCCTCAAGGACATCGGCCCGGTGGTGGCCGGCGACCCGCTGCTGGCCATCGACAAGGTGGAGTTCTTCGGCCAGCCGGTGATCGCCGTGGCCGCTCGCGACCTCGACACCGCGCGCCGTGCGGCAATGGCGGCAATCATCGAGTACGAGGACCTGGAGCCGGTGCTCGATGTGGTCGAGGCCCTGCGCAAGAAGCACTTCGTGCTCGATAGCCACACCCACCGGCGCGGCGACTCGGCCAGCGCCCTGGCCAGCGCCCCGCACCGCCTGCAGGGCACGCTGCACATCGGCGGCCAGGAACACTTCTACCTGGAAACCCAGGTGTCCTCGGTGATGCCCACCGAAGATGGCGGGATGATCGTCTACTGCTCCACCCAGAACCCCACCGAAGTGCAGAAGCTGGTGGCCGAGGTGCTGGACGTGCCGATGAACAAGATCGTCCTCGACATGCGCCGCATGGGCGGCGGTTTCGGCGGCAAGGAAACCCAGGCGGCCAGCCCGGCCTGCCTGTGCGCGGTGATCGCTCGCCTCACCGGCCAGCCGACCAAGATGCGCCTGCCGCGGGTCGAGGACATGACCATGACCGGCAAGCGCCACCCGTTCTATGTCGAGTACGACGTGGGCTTCGACGACAACGGCCGCCTGCACGGGATCAACTTCGACCTGGCCGGCAACTGCGGTTACTCGCCCGACCTGTCGGGCTCGATCGTCGACCGCGCGATGTTCCACTCCGACAACGCCTACTACCTGGGCGATGCCACGGTGCACGGCCATCGCTGCAAGACCAACACCGCGTCGAACACCGCCTACCGCGGCTTCGGCGGGCCGCAGGGGATGGTCGCCATCGAGGAAGTGATGGACCGCATCGCCCGGCACCTGGGGCTCGACCCGCTGGCGGTGCGCAAGGCCAACTACTACGGCAAGACCGAGCGCAACGTCACCCACTACTACCAGACCGTCGAGCACAACCTGCTCGAAGAAATGACCGCCGAGCTGGAGGCCAGCGCCGACTACGCCGAGCGCCGCGAATCGATCCGGCGCTTCAACGCCAACAGCCCGATCCTGAAGAAAGGCCTGGCGCTGACCCCGGTGAAGTTCGGCATTTCCTTCACCGCCAGCTTCCTCAACCAGGCCGGTGCGCTGATCCATATCTACACCGACGGCAGCATCCACCTGAACCATGGCGGCACCGAGATGGGCCAGGGTCTGAACACCAAGGTGGCGCAGGTGGTGGCCCAGGTGTTCCAGGTGGACATCGAGCGCATCCAGATCACCGCGACCAACACCGACAAGGTGCCCAACACCTCGCCGACCGCCGCCTCCAGCGGTGCCGACCTGAACGGCAAGGCGGCGCAGAACGCGGCCGAGACCATCAAGAAGCGCCTGGTGGAATTCGCCGCACGGCACTTCAAGGTTACCGAGGAAGACGTCGAGTTCCGCAACAACCATGTACGGGTGCGCGACGAGATCATCACCTTCGAAGCGCTGATCCAGCAGGCGTACTTCGCCCAGGTGTCGCTGTCCAGCACCGGCTTCTACCGTACGCCGAAGATCTTCTACGACCGCAACCAGGCACGTGGCCGGCCGTTCTACTACTTCGCCTTCGGCGCGGCGTGCTGCGAAGTGATCGTCGATACCCTGACCGGCGAGTACAAGATGCTGCGCACCGACATCCTGCATGACGTCGGCGCCTCGCTGAACCCGGCCATCGACATCGGCCAGGTCGAGGGCGGCTTCGTCCAGGGCATGGGCTGGCTGACCACCGAGGAACTGGTGTGGAACGCCAAGGGCAAGCTGATGACCAACGGCCCGGCCAGCTACAAGATCCCGGCGGTGGCGGACATGCCGATCGACCTGCGGGTGAAGCTGGTGGAGAACCGCAAGAACCCGGAGGACACGGTGTTCCACTCCAAGGCCGTGGGCGAGCCGCCGTTCATGCTGGGGATCGCCGCGTGGTGCGCGATCAAGGATGCGGTGGCGAGCCTGGCCGATTATCGCGAACAGCCGAATATCGACGCCCCGGCGACACCGGAGCGGGTGTTGTGGGGTTGCGAGCAGATGAGGAAGAAGATGGCGCAGCGACAGGCTTCGGTCGAGGTCGAGGCGGTCACCGAGTAACGGGCTGGCCTGTTTGTGAAGGCTGCCGGCCTCATCGCCGGCAACGCCGGCTCCCACAGGGTTCGGCGGTGTACGCGATACCTGTGGGAGCTGGCGTTGCCAGCGATGAGGCCGGCACAAGCACCACAAGATTCCTTGAGAGGACATCAATCATGCACCAATGGATCAACGCCCTCGCCGAGTTGCAGGCCCAGGGCGAGCCCTGTGTCCTGGTGACCATCATCGAGGAGCGCGGCTCCACCCCGCGCAACGCCGGTTCGAAAATGGTGGTCAGCGCCTTCCAGCTGTACGACACCATCGGCGGCGGCCATCTGGAGTTCAAGGCCATGCACATCGCCCGCCAGATGCTCGCCGAAGGCCGCGAAGCGCCCCACCTCGAACGCTTCAGCCTGGGCGCCAGCCTCGGCCAATGCTGTGGCGGCGCCACCGTGCTGCTGTTCGAACCCATGGGCGCGGTGCAGGCGCAGATTGCCGTGTTCGGCGCAGGCCATGTCGGCCGCGCTCTGGTACCCTTGCTCGCCGCCCTGCCCTGCCGGGTGCGCTGGATCGACTCGCGCGAGCAGGAATTCCCCGCGACCCTGCCCGCCGGTGTCAGCAAGATCGTCGCCGACGAGCCGGTGGACGAGGTCGATGAACTGCCCCCGGGCAGCTACTGCATCGTCATGACCCACAACCATCAGCTCGACCTGGAACTCACCGCCGCTATCCTCAAGCGCAACGACTTCACCTGGTTCGGCCTGATCGGCTCGAAGACCAAGCGCGCCAAATTCGAACACCGCCTGCGCGACCGCGGCTTCGATGCCCAGCGCCTGCAGCGCATGCGTTGCCCGATGGGCCTGGCCGAGGTCAAGGGCAAGCTGCCGATCGAGATCGCCGTGTCCATCGCCGCCGAGATCATCGCCACCTACAACGCCAGTTTCGGCCAGCACAACCCGGCCGCGAACGCCGAACCCATTGCTCAATTGCTGCCGCCCTCACGGCGCAGCCAAGCCATTTGACGAGACCGTTATGAGTGCAACCCGCAAAGCCTACCGTTCCGCCATCCTGCACAGCATCGCCGACCCTGCGGACGTCGGCATCGACGCCTCCTTCGAGTATTTCGAGGATGGCCTGCTGGTGGTGGAAAACGGCAGGATCAGCCGTGTCGGCCATGCCGGCGACCTGCTGCCGACCCTGCCCGCCGATATCGAAGTGGTGCATTACCAGGATAAGCTGATCACCCCGGGCTTCATCGACACCCACATTCACTTCCCGCAGACCGGCATGATCGGCTCCTACGGCGAACAACTGCTGGACTGGCTGAACACCTACACCTTCCCGTGCGAGAAGCAGTTCGCCGACAAGGCCCATGCCGACAAGGTGGCCAGGATCTTCATCGAGGAACTGCTGCGCAACGGCACCACCACCGCCCTGGTGTTCGGCAGCGTGCACCCGGAGTCGGTGAACGCCTTCTTCGAAGAGGCCGAACGCCTCGACCTGCGCATGATCGCCGGCAAGGTGATGATGGACCGCAATGCCCCGGACTACCTGACCGACACCGCCGAATCCGGCTATGCCGAAAGCAAGGCGCTGATCGAACGCTGGCACGGCAAGGGCCGCCTGCACTACGCGGTCACCCCGCGCTTCGCCCCCACCAGCACCCCGGAACAGCTGCAACTGGCCGGGCAACTGCTGGGCGAATACGACGGCCTGTACATGCACACCCACCTGAGCGAAAACCTCAAGGAAATCGACTGGGTGAAGTCGCTGTTCCCCGAGCGCAGTGGCTACCTGGATGTGTACGACCACTTCAAGCTGCTCGGCGAGCGCTCGGTGTTCGCCCACGGCGTGCACCTGTGCGATGCCGAATGCCAGCGCCTGGCGGAGACCGGTTCGGCCGTGGCGTTCTGCCCGACATCCAACCTGTTCCTCGGCAGCGGCCTGTTCAACCTGCCGCAGGCGGAGCAGTTCAAGGTCAAGGTCGGGCTGGGTACCGACGTGGGAGCCGGCACCAGCTTCTCGCTGCTCAATACGCTGAACGAGGCGTACAAGGTGATGCAGTTGCAGGATGCTCGCTTGCATCCGTTCAAGTCGCTGTACCTGGCGACCCTGGGTGGCGCGCGGGCGCTGAGCCTGGATGACCGGATTGGCAGCCTGAAGGCCGGCAACGATGCCGACTTCGTGGTGCTGGACTACAAGGCCACGCCGCTGCTGGATTACCGCCTGCAGCAGTCAAACAGCATCGAGGAGACGCTGTTCGTGCTGACCACCTTGGGCGATGACCGCACCATCAGCCAGACCTTTGCAGCGGGTGTTTGCGTACATCAGCGCTCGTAAGAGCACCGCAAAACAATGTGGGGGGGGGGGGGGGGGGGGGGGGGGGGGGGGGGGGGGGGGGGGGGGGGGGGGGGGGGGGGGGGGGGGGGGGGGGGGGGGGGGGGGGGGGGGGGGGGGGGGGGGGGGGGGGGGGGGGGGGGGGGGGGGGGGGG